>NZ_VITO01000002.1:0-585380 GCF_007828025.1 Nitrospirillum bahiense | reverse complement strand
GACAGTGCGCCGGGGGATCGATCCCCCGGCGCACTGTCGGCTCTGTGCGAGCGCCTCAATGCGACGCCTCGCCGATGCCTTAACTACCGAACGCCGGCGGAGGTCTTCCACGCCAAGCTCGCGGAACTTGGGGCGGTTGGTTAGGATGAAAAAGCCTTGTCGCGCTTCGACTTGAGCCCACCCGCAAAGTTAAAATGTCAGTCCTGAGCAAAATAGAAGTGTCAGTCTTCCGGTTGGGTGGTGCCAGCTGGGAGGTTGGTGATGGGCTGGGTGGTGATGAGCCGACAGGCCAAAGGCGCCGGCCTCCATGACCGGCGTCTTTGGTCGTTCATCGGCTGGCACCGTTAGCGTTCGGAATCGTGCTTGGAAGCGCTGGGGCGCAGCAGCCTGTCTTCTTCTCGGGCGTGGGCTTTGCCGCGCGCCTCGGCCTGTTCCAGGTCGCGGCCTTCCGGGCCATCGACGGCGTCGGCCGCCGCACGGGCCTTTTCCGCCACCTGCCCCGTCGCTACGAAATCGCGGGCGTGCTTGTCGTAGGCACGGGTCGCGGTACGGTTGCCCTCGCCTTCATTGCGGTTGGACATGGGATGATCCTTATGAGGCGGGCTTAGCCGACCTTGGCCGGCCCCGAGGGTACGGACACGTCGCCTAGCGCCGCCAGGGCAGACTTGACTTCGGACAGTTGGTGGGCTGTCGTCGGCGGCAGGTCGGTGGTCATGTTCTCCTCGCTCGCCACCATGAGCAGCTGCAGGTCATGTTCCCAATGGCGCAGCAGCAGGATCTTTTCCGCCCGGTTCAGGCGGTCGGTGACGACCAGGTCGTGCGGCGTCTCGAAATAACGGGACACGTCGCCCAGCAGCGTGTCGATGTCCGGAAGGGCCTCATGTACGGCGGTCATGATGCGTCTCCTTTCAAGGCCTGTGAGGATATCCGGCCGGCTACACCCTGCCGGTCAGCACCAGCACCAGGACGACGATGAGCACGATGCTCAACAGGCCACTGGGGCCGTAGCCCCAGCCGCGGCTGTAGGGCCAGCTGGGAATGGCCCCCAGCAGCAACAGGACCAGGACAACAAGCAGGATGGTGCCGAGCATGGGGTGATCCTCCGTTGGGGATGGACTGTTTTTGCCCGTCTTGCCGCGGGCATGTCCGTCAGGCGGCGATAGAAGGTGCCGAGACCTCTAGGGGAAGTGCTGGACGCGGCGTGGGCGCATAATCGCCCTCCCCGGCTCCGTCCCCGATCGGTTCGGCATGCGCACGGCGATCGGCCAGGCGGATGGGGGCGTGTCGCTGGGCCGTCAGCCATTGCGTGGACATTCGTTTCCACTGGTTGGCGTCCCGCGACCAAGGTTTCCTGTCAGGCACTTCACCTAAATCCTTATGCCAGGTGATTGATTTCGCTTCGTCAGGTCAGTGGCTGCTCACCGGATGGCTGGCATCCCAGGCGCTGGATGTGGCCATGCCCGTGGGGGCGCCGAGGCCGGTATCGCCCGGGTCCATGCCCATGATGTCGGCCAGCCGGGCTCGCCCACGGTTCACGCGGCTTTTGATGGTGCCCAGGGCGCAGCCGCAGATCTCGGCCGCCTCCTCATAGCTGGCGCCGGCGCCGCCCACCAGGACCAGCGCCTCGCGCTGTTCCACGGGCAGCTTCATCAGCGCCGCCTTCAGCTCACGGCCGGCGATGCCCCATTCCTGCGCGGGGCTGATGGTCAGCCGCGCGGTGTGGACACCGTCCGGGTCGCCCACCTCGCGCTGCTGGTGTTTGGCGACGGAGTAGTACCGGTTGCGCAGGATGGTGAAGAGCCAGGCGCGCAAATTGGTCCCTGGGGTGAACTGGCCCGCATGGGACCAAGCGCGGACGATGGCATCCTGCACCAAGTCGTCGGTGTCGGCGGCGTTGTTGGTCAGCGACCGTGCGAAGGCCCGCATGGCGGGGATCAGCTTGACCAGTTCGTCACGAAAGGTGGGCGATGTCTCAGCGGATGGCATGGGTCACACCTTTTTGTGAAAGCCCGCTGCGATTTTATTCTTGTTAAAGAAATCGCAAGTGGATGCGGGCGATAATGGGTTCGGTAATTCCCCGAATTCGTCTGTCTTCTTGGGTTACTATAAGCAAACGCCGCTGCCAGCGTCTCTCCATATTTCGGGAAAATCCCTAGGTTTATCGCTGTATTTATTCGGTCTATTTAACGGATGGACTATGACCATCCGATTATCCGGCATGCCGCCGCGACAAGCGCAGGGCTAGTCTGTTCAAAGGAGGGGAAGGGAAATTTTGCGGTACCGGCCGGCCCCTGCCCTACGCCCATCGCCGCAGTCCCCTGCCGGCCGGCTTACACGGTAAGGGCGGCTATACCGTTGCCGCCGTGGAACAAAGCCGCCGCTGGCCGCTTTAGTCATGGTGCGAAGGGCATAGCCCGGGCTTTTGGGAAGGATGTCATGACCAAGCGGCAGAAAAGCATTGAGTTTCAGCGCACTCCGGCTCTGACGCCCGTTGTGGCGGCGGGCTATTCGACGGCGGCGGCCTATGCCACCCCCTTCGACATCGTCCAAGACGCGGTGGATGAACGGATCCGGGAGATGTTCTGTGACGCTGTTGCCGAGCCCCTGCCCCCCGAGATCCATGCCCTGCTCGCTCACTTGCAGGGGAAAACCCTGCTGAATTAAGCCGTCCGTTACCCCGGCGGCGCCTGAACACCGAAAAGGCCGGTCCCGTTGCGGGTACCGGCCTTTTCATGTTGGGGTATCAGGCCGGCTCAGCGCGCGTGCCGGCCCTCGCCCACCTCCTCGATGATCTTGGCGACGAAGGCCGGCAGGTCATCCGGGGACCGGCTGGTGATGACGCCGTTGTCCACCACCACCTCTTCGTCCACCCAGTCGCCGCCGGCGTTCTCAACGTCCTTGCGTATGGACTTGTAGGAGGTGACGCGACGGCCGTGCAGGGCATCGGCCTCCACCAGCAACCAAGGGCCGTGACAAATGGCGGCCACTACCTTGCCGCTGTCCAGAAAGCCCGTCACGCGGCTCATGGCGTCCGGATTCACCCGCAGCAGGTCAGGATTGATCTGACCTCCAGGCAACACCACGGCGTGGTAATCCTCCACCTTGGTGTCGGCGATGCGCAAGTCGGCCTCTACCGTCTCGCCCCAGTCGGTGTGGTCCCAGCCGCGGATGGGCTTGCCGTCCGGGGTGGCCACGTCAACCTTGGCGCCGGCTTTGCGCAGCTCATCCCGGGGGACGGTCAGTTCGGATTGCTCAAAGCCGTTGGCGGCCAGGATCAGGATGCGGGCGTCGTGGATGTCGGCCATAACTGGCGTTCCTTTTGCTGGGGGGCGGAGAGTCGGGCGAACAACCCCCGCCCGCCCCCACGGTTCCCCGCCTATTGGGGCGCCGCCGGCTGGACCTCGGCCGCCTGCGCCCGCGCCAGGTAGTCATCCAGTTGATCCAGCGTGCCGCCCCAGCCCTGGCGCATGCTGTCCATGCCGGCGGCGAAAGTGGCCTCCTCCTCCGCCGTGGCGTTGACCGGCACGGCGGTGCAGTCCAGGTGGGTGGCGCCGCCGTCGGCGACGAAGGCGGTGGTGCTCAGCACCTCCAGCGGCCAAGTTGGGCTCATGGGGTGGCGCACCGGCATGCCCTCGGCGTCGGTGAAGGAGACGAGGAAGGACATCAGGCCCGGCGTCGATGGTGTGGGGGCGGTGATCTCGCGGAAGGTCCACTTGCCCCACATGGTGAAGTCACCGGCCCCGGCCGGCGGCTTCATGCCATAGAAGAAGGTCCCGCCGGGCCGCAGGTCCAGGTCGCCGCGCACCCAGGTGAAACCCTTGGGCCCCCACCACAGGCGCAGCCTCTCCGGCTCGGTATAGGCTGACCACAGCAGGCAGGGGTTGGCGGCGAAGCGGCGGGACAGGCGGAATTCGGGGGTCTCGGTCATGGTGCCGGGTCCTTCTGCTGTCGTGTGTCGGGTATCAGCCGGCTTGGCCGGCGGCCAGCGGGCACGGCTCACCGGGCGCTGCCAACGGATGGGCGAAGCTCCACAGATGGCCGAAGGGGTCGGCCACCTGGCCGTAGCGGGCGCCCCAGAAGGCGTCCATGGCCGGCATGGTGACCGTGGCGCCGGCCGCCACCGCTCGCTCCATGGCGGCGTCGCAGTTGGGCACCTCCAGGTGCAGGACCGCGCTGGTGCCCTTCAACAGATCCGGCGGGGCGCTGGTGCCGCCGTGCTCCGCCCGGTATTCGGGAAAGTCGTCGCGCAGGAACAGGCGGGCGCCATTCACGCGGATCTCCGCATGCAGCAGGCGCTCGCCGTCTTCGGCCGGCATGCGGAACACCTCCTCCGCGCCCAGGCCCTGGACGTAGAAGGCCAGCGCCGCCTTGGCGTCGCGGACCACCAAATGGGGGATGACGCCCTGCTGAATGGGCTGAACGGTATCGGACATGGTTGTGCTCTCCCATTTTTAACTGTGTGGGCCACGCGGGGACGCGGGCTTGCCCCAAGGACGGTGGCCGCATTCCCGTGCCGACAGGGGACCGGCATTTTTTCTCAAATTGGCGCGGCGTCGCGTACCAGCCGATCCAGATGCTGGCGGATGTGGGCCGCCTCCGCCGGCGTATGGGCCAGGGCGATGGCGCGATCGAAGGCTACCCGCGCCTCCGCCGTGCGGCCCAGCTGGGTCAGATAGGCACCCTTTACCCCGAAGAAGTGGAAGTAACCCGCCAGCCGCTCGCCCAGGGGCTCGATCATGGCCAGGGCCGCCGCCGGTCCCCGCACCTTGGCCGTGGCGACTGAACGGTTCAGCGTCACCACCGGCGAGGGCTGGATGTGTTCCAGCGTGGCGTACAACAGGTCGATCTGCGTCCAGTCCGTCTCGGCCGCCGTGGCCGCCCGGGCATGCAGGGCGGAGATGGCCGCTTGCACCAGATAGGGCGTGGGCTGGCCGTGGCGCATGGCCTTGTCGATCAGGGCCAGGCCCTCCGCGATCATGGGGGCGTTCCAGCGGCCGCGGTCCTGGTCCTCCAGCAGTACCAGGTTGCCCTCGCCGTCGAAGCGGGCGGCGGATCGCGCCTGTTGCAGCAGCATCAGCGCCAGCAGGCCCATGATCTCCGGTTCCGACGGGAACAGGCGCAGCAGCAGGCGGGCCAGGCGGATGGCTTCATGCGCCAGGGGTGCCCGGCGTTCCGTCGTATCGCCGCCGGCGGAATAGCCCTCGTTGAACAGCAGGTAGAGCATGGCGGCGACGGCACCCAGCCGCGCCGCCCGCTCCGGTGCGCCGGGGGTCTCGAACGGCACGCCCGATCGGGTGATGCGCGCCTTGGCCCGGGTGATGCGCTGTTCCATGGCGCTGTCGCTGACCAGGAAGGCACGCGCGATCTCCGCCACGCTGAGGCCGGAGACGATGCGCAGGGCCACGGCGATCTGCTGCGTGGCCGGCAGGTCCGGCGGGCAGCAGATGAACAGCAGGCGCAGGATGTCGTCCCGGTAGCCCGCGCCGTCCAGGCGTTCCGCCAGTTCGGCCTCGGCATCCTCCTCGCCGCCATCGCCGTCGGTCAGCGTGTCCTCGTCCGGCAGGGGCTGCTGGCGCGCCAGGCGGCGCACCGTGTCCAGGGCGGCGTTCCGTCCGACGAAGATCAGCCAGGCGGCGGGATCGCGCGGCGGACCGTTGCGCGGCCAGGCTTTCAAGGCGCGCAGGGAGGCCTCCTGGAAGGCTTCCTCCGCCGTGTCCAGGTCGCGGAAATAGCGCAGCAAGGCCCCCATCGCCTGGGGCCGGGCGGCCGTCAGCGCGGTGTTGATCCAGGCCATGTCCGCGCCCTCGGCCATGATCTCACGCCCCGGTGGCAGTGGCAGTGGGGGCCGGCGCCGGATGGTAAAGGCCCACCGGACGGATCTCGTAGCTGCCGCCGGGGTTGGCGCGGCCCAGCTCGCGGGCCGTGTCCAGGACTTGCTCCAGCGTCTCGCCTTCCACCAGGTAGAAGCCCAGCAGCTGTTCCTTGGTTTCGGCGAAGGGGCCGTCGATCACCAGCGGCGGGTCGCTATCCTTGCGCAACGTGGTGGCGGCCGTCGTGGGCAGCAGCCGGGCCACAGGGCCCAGGCGGCCCTCGCGCGCCAGTTTCTCATGCACCACCGACAGCTTGGCCATCACGGCGTCATCCTCCTCCTTGGTCCAGGAACCGACGACGTCTTCGCGGTGATAGCACAGGATGGCGTACAGCATGGGTGATCCTCCAGCGGCGGGACGGCCGGTTTGAAACCGGTTCTTCCCCAGGACGGCCGAGTATGCCCGGATCCGACACCGCCGCCGGAAAAATCTTCGGTGTAATGCCGACCTAAGACCCCGTACCGGTCAAGACTGCCCGCGCAGGTAGGCCAGGAAGGTAGGGCTGGCGCCCAGGGCCTCGAACACCGGCAGCACCAGTTGGAAACCGTTGTCGCTGTTGGTCAGGAACACCGCCCCCTTGCGGGTGGTCGGGCTGTACCACGCGAAGGTGGCAACCCCCTCGTCCCGGCCGGTGTGCATCATCACGGTCTCGCCGTTGAACTCCAGCACCTGCCAGCCCAGGCCGAAGCCGGCCTCGGCCGGGCAGGTGGCGGCCTTCGCGCCGGCGCACATCTCCGTCCTCTGGCTGACCTGGATGTGGCGGCGGTCGGCGGCCAGGCTTGTGGTCAAATCCTGGTCCCTCATCACGCTGGTGATGAAGCGGGCGTAGTCGCCAGCGGTGGTGTAGATCAGGTCGGCGGCATTGTACGTGGTGGCGTAGCCCGGCTCCAGCGCCTTGCCGGACGCGTCCGTGGGCACGGCGACGCGGCCGTCGAACCAAGACTTGTGCCCGCTGGCGGTGTCGTTCATGCCTGCCGGCTTGAACAGGACGGCCTGGGCCAGGCTCTCGAAATCCTGCCCCGTCTTCTTCTCCACATAGCGGGCGACGTACTGGTAGCCCTCCCCCGAATAGCCGTAGGAGGTGCCGGGCGTGAACTGGAAGGCCAGCGGCTTGCCTTGCCCCCGCCAGTTGGGGAATCCCGTCTGGTGGCTGAGCGCCAGGCGCGGGGTCAGCAGCTGCCGGCGGTCGTCATTGGCGATGTCGGGATCGGTCCAGTAGTCGGCCATGGGCGCGTCCAGCGACACCGTCTTCCGCGCGGCCAGGCGCAGCACCACCTCCGCCGTTATGGGCTTGGTCAGCGAGGCGATGTTGTACAGCGTGGCCGGCGTGGCGCGCACGCCGGGACTTTGCTCGCCATAGGCGGCGGTCAGCGCGACCTTGCCATCCTCGATCTCGGCGATGGAAACGCTGGGCACCTTGGCGCCGGCCAACAAGCCGGGGACCGCCTGGTCCAGGGCCGCCCGGATGTCTTTGGGCTCCGCCGCCAGGGCGCTGCCGCCCAGGGCCAGGGCGGCGGCCATCACCGGCACCCCCCACAACGTCCGTCTCA
The DNA here is from genome assembly GCF_007828025.1 of Nitrospirillum bahiense. Taxonomy (NCBI): domain Bacteria; kingdom Pseudomonadati; phylum Pseudomonadota; class Alphaproteobacteria; order Rhodospirillales; family Azospirillaceae; genus Nitrospirillum; species Nitrospirillum bahiense. Next base: position 577,960 of record NZ_VITO01000002.1, on the reverse strand, counting down.
TGTTCGCTCCCCACCTTAAGAAAGGCCGTGTGGGGACAGGACACCATGGGGCGGCGGGACCGGGAAGCCCAAGAAACGCAAGTGTTGCAATGCCGTAGCAATTTTCCCCGGCCCTGCAACAAAGGCCGCCGCCGGTTACGGGCGGTTACTTGTTACGGGTGGTTACTTGGCGAAGATCAGAGATTCATCACGAAACGCCTTGAATTCCAAGGCATTGCCGCTGGGGTCGTACAGGAACATGGTGCCTTGCTCCCCCACCTGGCCCTTGAAGCGGACATAAGGCTCGATGACGAAGGTCTGCCCGCCGTCGCGCAGGCGATCGGCCAGGGCGGTCCAGTCGTCCCAGGCCAGGATCAGGCCGAAGTGGGGCACCGGTACCTCGTGGCCGTCCACCGGGTTGTGATCGTCGCTGGGCGCCGCCGCCTTGCCCGGCACCAGGTGGGCCACGATCTGATGACCGTAGAGGTCGAAATCCACCCATTCCGGCGAGCTGCGCCCCTCGGGGCAGCCCAGCAGCTCCCCATAGAAGGCGCGGGCGGCGGCCAGGTCATGAACGGGGAAGGCCAGGTGGAAACGTGGGCGCTGCGTCATCTTCATCCACTTTCTTAAGATTGATTATTATAGAATAAAACCATCAGTTTGTTCGGTGAGTCTCACGTTAGATATCGCTTCAGGTTGGTGTATCCGGCACCGTGGCGTCGATGCGGCACATACCGTCCCTGCCGGCAAAATAGTACATCAGGCCGGGCCGGTGGTCAGTCCCAAGGCGCGGGCGAACCAGCGCCCGTCGTGTGCCCTACCCGAGACGGGTTCATTATCCGATAGGACGTATACGACAGGCAGTCGGAAAACCGGTAGAACTCGCCCCCTGTTCCCTGCCATTACCTGAGTGGACGCCGCCTTGGTCATCATGCCTGACGCCCCCCGCCCCACTTTGCTGTTCGTCGTGACGGAAGACTGGTATTTCCGGTCCCACCGTCTGCCGACAGCGCGGGCGGCCCGCGACGCCGGGTTCGACGTCGCCGTGGCTTGCCGGGTGGCCAAGGATGGGCCGGCCATCGCGGCGGAGGGGTTTCGCGTCATCCCCCTGCCCTGGCGGCGCGGCAGTTTCAACCCCTTGAGCGCCCTGGGCGACATTCGCCGCCTGGCGCGGCTCTACCGCCGGGAACGACCCACCATCATCCACCACATTGCGGTGAAGCCCACGGTGCTGGGCGGCTTCGCGCTGTTCCTGGCCGGCCTGCGCGACACCCGGGTGGTCGCCACCCTGGCCGGGCTGGGCCTGGGCCTGTCGGGCACGGGAACCAAGGCGGCCTTGGGCCGGGTGCTCTTGCGCCTGGCGCTGAACGCCGCCGGTTGGCGCCGGGGCCAGGCTCTGGTGGTGCAGAACAGCGACGACGCCGCCCTGCTGGCCGCCGGCTGGCCCCGGCCGCCGGCGTCGCGCCTGATCCGCGGGTCAGGTGTCGACCTGACGCATTATGAGGAACTGGCGGAACCCCTGGGGCCCGTTACCTGCGCCCAGGTCTCGCGCATGCTGACCCTGAAGGGGGTGGAGGATCTGGTGGCCGCCGTGCGTCTCGCGCGTGCCCAGGGCACCGACCTGCGTCTGATCCTGGCGGGCGCGCCCGACACCGACAGCCCGGCCGCCATCCCCCAGGCGACCCTGGACACCTGGGCGGCAGAGCCCGGCATAGAATGGCTGGGCGCTGTCAGCGACGTGCGCACCGTCTGGGCCCGCGCCGGCATCGCCGTGCTGGCCTCACGGGGCGGCGAAGGCGTGCCCAAAAGCCTGCTGGAGGCGGCGGCCTGCGGCCGTGCCATCGTGGCGACCGACGTGCCGGGCAGTCGCGAGGTGGCGGTGGAGGGGCGCAACGCCCTGCTGGCCCCGCCCCGCGATCCGGAGGCGCTGGCGGCCGTGCTGGCCCGCTTGGCGCAGGACGCGGCCCTGCGCCGCCGGTTGGGCCTGGCCAGCCGTGGCGTGGTGGATCCGGAGTTCGGTGAGGCCGAGGTGGGCCGGCGCATGCGCGACCTTTACCTGGGCCTGGTAACCCCGGTGCCGGTCCCGCGCCGGGATGGCGGACTGTAAGCGGAGGACGGAGGATGCGCGCGCGGCGTTGGAAACGGGTTCTGCTGCTGGTCGCCCTGCTCGCCACGGGCCGGGCCGGCGCGATGGAGCAGGAGGTCACGATCAACGGCGGCCCGGGCCCATTGGCCGGCACGTTGCAGATGCCGGACACGGCACCGCCCGGGCCCATCCCCGCCGTACTGATGGTGCCCGCCTCCGGTCCGGTGGACCGCAACGGCAACGGCCCGTCGCTGCGCACCGACGCCCTGCGCCAGTTGGCCCAATCCCTGGCCCTGAAGGGCATCGCCAGCCTGCGCATCGACAAGCGCGGCGTGGGCGCCAGCAAGGCCGCCCTGATGCGGGAAGAGGACCTGCGGCTGAACACCTATGTGCAGGACACCGGCCAGTGGCTGGCCTTCCTGCGCGCGCAGCCAGGCATTGGCCCCCTCTTCCTGCTGGGCCATAGCGAGGGCGGGCTGACCGCCATCCTGCTGGCCGAGGAGGTGCCGGTGGCGGGCCTGATCCTGGTGGCCACCCCCGGCCGCACGTACGGCGACATGATGCGCCAGCAGCTGCCGCGTACGGACTTGGCTCTGGACGTACAGCGGGCAGCGTTGGACGCCATCACCCAGCTGGAGCAAGGCCGGCCGGTGGCCAAGGTGCCGCCGCCGTTGATGAGCCTGTTCCGCCCCAGCATCCAACCCTACCTGATCTCGGAACTGACCATCGATCCGGCAGCGGAACTGGCCCGCACCAGCCAGCCCGTGCTGGTGTTGCAGGGAACCAACGACATTCAGATCGACATGTCGGACGCCGTCCGCCTGTCCCAGGCCCGCCAGGGCGTGCGGCTGGAGCGGCTGGAGGGGGTGAACCACATGATGAAGAACGCGCCCCTGAACGACCGCGCCGGCAACCTGGCCACCTACACCGATCCCGGCCTGGCCATCAACCCCGGAATCACCAGCGCTATTGTCCGCTTCGTGCGGGGGAATGGGCAGTAGGTCAAACCTCCAGCAGTTCCGCCTTGTAGCGCCGGCTGGCGGTTACCGTCAGGCCGGTGGTCAGGGTGATGTCCAGGTCGCCGGAGGGGCGGCTGTCCACGCGCTGGATGGTGGCGCGATTCAGCAGGCGGGAGCGGTGGACGCGCACGAACAGGCGGGGCGGCAGGTCGGCCTGGATGTCGGCCAGGGAACGGCGGACCAAATGCACCCGCTCCGCCGTCATGACCTCGACATACTTGCCGGCGGCGCTGACCTGGATGATCTCCTCCGGTGCCACGAACACCCGGCGGGTGCCGACCTTCAATTCCAGGCGGGCCGGAGGTTCTACAGCGGCCGGCGCAGCCGCTGGCGCTGAAACCGCCGCGGCCTGCTGCGCCTCCACCAGCGCCACCACGCGCGACAGCCGCACCAACTGCCGCCCCATGGTCAGGATGGCGGCGGCGATCAGATACGTCAGCGCGTCCTTGCGGACCTCGTAGAGGAAGATGTCGGCCCAACTGCCGGCGCTATGATAGTGGCCGCCCACCAGGGCATACACGATGACACGAATGCCCATCATCAGGCTGATGTGTACGACGCCATAGGCGATCATCAGCAGCAGATGCAGGCCCAGGGTGCGCAGCGGCGCCCGCGCCCAACCCGGCGCCCGCCTGATCCCGAGATAGACCAGCGGCAGCGCCGCCAGGCCACCCAACGCGCTGGAATATTCCCAGCACATCGGCTCCCACGCGGCGATGGGGCGGCCGTCCCGCTTATGCTCCGACAGGACGGACAGCACGTTGATGGTGGTGGGCAGGAAATAGAAGACCAGCCACACCAGCGCCCAGGTGGCGCGCGCCGACAGCCGCCATCCCGGCAGCATCACCGCCTGCGCCGCCCTTTCCGCCGCTGGTGCCGTGGACATCGCCGTTCAATCCCCATCCGCGCCCTTTATCCCGCCGCCCGCGCCCTCGCCTCTTGGGGGCGCCGGCGGCCGGATGGCAGCGTAGCGCCATCGCCGGTGCCCCGGCCAGCCTGATCATGAGGATGCGACGCCGATGTCCGTTTCCGCCCCTTCACCCCTCTCGACACGCCGGTATGACCTGGACTGGATCCGCGTCATCGCCTTCTTCCTGCTGATCCTCTATCACGTGGGCATGTTCTACGTGCCGTGGGACTGGCACGTGAAAAGCCCGCATACGGTTCCGGCGCTGGAACCCATCATGATGCTGACCAGCCCATGGCGGTTGACGCTGCTGTTCCTGGTCTCGGGTGCTGCGACACGTTTCCTGGCGGACAAGATGGTCATAGCCGACAAGATGGCGGTGGGGGCGCTGACCCGGGCCCGGGTGGCCCGGCTGCTGCCGCCCCTGCTGCTGGCCATCTTCGTCATCGTGCCGCCGCAGAGCTTTTTCGAGATCGTGGAGAAGGTGCCGGATCAGGCCCTGCCCTACGCGGCCTTTTACCTGAAATACGTCACCGGCAGCGGCCATTGGTGCCGGGGGACGGACTGCCTGGCGACCCCGACCTATAACCACATGTGGTTTGTGGCCTATCTGCTGGCCTACACCCTGGTGCTGTGCGGCCTGCTGGCTGTCGGGAGGGAACTGCTGAGGCGGCTGGAGCGTGGCATGGAATTGGCCTTGGGTGGCTGGCGCCTGCTGGTGCTGCCCCTCCTGTTCCTGGGCCTGATCCGTTATGCCCTGTTGGACCGCTTTCCCATGACGCACTGGATCGTCAACGACTGGTACGACCACGCCCTGTCGTTCAGCGCCTTCCTGTTCGGCTTCTTGATGGCGAAGTCGGAAACGCTGCGTCAGGGCTTCTTACGCCTGCGCTGGCCGGCGCTGCTGGTGGCCCTGCCCGCCTACGCCGTCTTCGCCACCTATGCCTGGGCCTACCGCGCGGACGATGCGGTGCCGCCCGAGGCCTTGCGCGCCGTCATGCGCTTCGTCTATGCGGCGGATCAATGGGCCGCCATCGCCGCCGTGCTGGGTTTCGGCGCCCGCCATCTGACCCGCGACAGCGCCGCCCTGCGCTATCTGGTGCCGGCCGTGTTCCCTTTCTATCTGGTGCATCAGACGGCGACCGTCGTCCTGGGCCATTACTTGGCCAAGGCGGGCCTGCCCCAGGGGCTGGAGGCGCCCCTGCTGATTCTGGGCACCTTCGCCACCTGCCTTGCGGTTTACGAGGCGGTGCGGAGGGTGAACCCGCTGCGGCCCTGGTTCGGGCTGAAGCCCCGGCCGGCCGTGCGCTTGGAGGCACAAGCGCAGGCGGCCTGAGGCCCGACCCGGGAACGTCAGTTCATCAGGTTGGCGCGCGGCAGGCTGATGCCCAGGGCCAGACCGCCCTCCTGCCAGTCGAAGTCCAGACGCCCGCCCAACTGCCCCGCCAGCAACAGCTGGCACACGGTCAGGCCGAAGCCCTTGCGCATCGGTGGGCGGATGTCATGCAGGCCCCATTCGCGCCAGTTGACCGACAGCGCGTTGTCGTCGCTCTGCCACGACAGATCGACGTGGCCGTCCGGATGATTCAGGGCGCCATAGCGGGCGGCGTTGCCCGCCAGTTCGTACAGCGCCAGGCCCAGCGCCTGCGAGGCCTGCGGGCCCAGCACCGTCTGCGGTCCGCTCCGGGTGACGCGGGCGCCGCTGGGATCGAAGGGATCGAAGGAGATGTGGGCCAGGCTGTCCATGTCGGTGCCCACCCACTGGCGGCTGGCCACCTGGCTGTGTATGGCGGCGAGCGCGGAGATGCGTCCCTCCACCAGGGCGACGAAGTCGTCCACCGAGTCCGCCCGCGTCAGCCGCAGGATGGATTGCACCACCGCCAGCGCGTTCTTGGCGCGATGGTCGACCTCCTGCATCAGGAAGGAGATCTGGCGTTCAGAGCGGCGATGCTGCGAGATGTCGCGGGCGATCTTGGACGCGCCGATCAGGTTGCCGTCAGCGTCGCGCAAAGGCGAGACGGTCAGCGAGATTTCCAGCGTGTGGCCATCCTTGTGACGGCGCAGCGTCTCAAAATGGCTGACGCGCTCCCCCTGTTTCAGGCGGGCGAGGATGCTGGGCATCTCCGCCTCGCGCCCAGGGGGGGCCAGCACCGCGATGTTGCGGCCGATCATTTCATCGGCGGTGTAGCCGAACAGACGCTCCGCCGCCGCGTTCCAACTGGTGACGGTGCCGTCCAGCGTCTTGCTGATGATGGCGTCGTCCGACGAGTCGACGATCGCGGCCAGAATGGCGTGCGGGGACAAGGCTTCCATCGGTCGGCAGTGCCTCCAACCAACCCAAAAACAAGGTTAACGCCGACCAACGCCGGCTGGGCCGGATTTCGGGCGCCCGTCGCCGTGGACACTTTTGAGGAAGGTGTGAAACCCGCTAGAAAAGTAGGGTCCCCGTCGACGTCGGCAGTCTGGCCCAATGGATGGCCGCACTTCAAACGGACCTTAGACCTATACCCCCGGCTGGCGCGGTGCTGCGGCAGATAATCGCTTGGACATACATCTATTCTAGAATAACTCTGATTTATAGCGGCGGCTGGCCGGGATGGTGGCGCCGTTGGTCAACGTCAAGTCCATGTCGCCGGAGGGCCGGCTATCGATACGGACGATGGCGCCCCGGTTCACCACATGGGAGCGATGAACCCGCGCGAAGTCCGGTGGCGGCAATTCCGCCTGGAAATCCGCCAGCGTACGGCGCACCAGGTGGACGGTCCCGGCGGTCACCACCTCGATGTAATTGCCGGCCGAGCGCACCACCAGGATGTCCGCCGGTGCCAGGTACACCCGTCGCGATCCCACCTTCAGCTCTATGCGCGCCGGTTCCGCCGCCGTTGCTGGTGGGGCCTGTCCTTCCATGGTCTGGGCCGCCGCGCTTGCCGCCGCCGCCTCCACCAGGGCCAGCGACCGCGACAGGCGGATCAGGTGGCGCACACCCACCACCACCAGCACGATCAGCAGATAGGTCAGCAGATCCTTGCGGAACTCATACGGCAGGTCGTCCCGCAGGTCGTCCACGGCGTAGCTTTGCCCCAGCGCGCCATAGGCGGCCATGCGCAGCACGGTCATCGCCGCCAGGTGCAGCGTGCTGAAGGCCAGGGCCGTACCCAGGAACTGGACCGCGCAGCGCAGCGGCGCCTCCGCCCAGCCCGGCGTGTGGTTGATGGACCAGCGCACCAGGGGCAGCACCAGCAGCAGGGCCACGCCGCTGGAATACTCCCGCAGGAAGGGTTCCCAGGCGGGGATGTCCTGGTTCGTCCGCTGATATTCCGTCAACAGCGCGAAGGCGTTGATGGTGGTGGGGAGAAAGGCGAAACCCAACCACACGAGGGCCCAGGCTTTCAGGCTGGGCGTACTCCAGAAGACTGACAAACGATCCACCGCCGGTCTCATTTTTTCATCCGCTTGGCCCTGCCGGCCAACCATCCGTCCCCATCGGCCCCGGAAAGCCCGCCGCTCGCGTCAGGGAAATGGTCAGCTCCCCTCCTTAAGGTCAGCCTAGGGCAGTGGCGCGGGCAGCCGCCACATGTCTTACGACCAGGGGCCGAAAGAACATGATGCCTTCCCGTCCTGCGCCAGCCGTCACCCGCCGTCCCGACTTGGACTGGATCCGGGTTCTGGCGTTCTTCACCTTGATCGTGTTCCACGTGGGCATGTTCTACGGGCCTTGGGAATGGCATGTGAAAAGCCCGCACGAAGTGCCGGCCATGGCGCCGGTGCTGATGGCGACCAGCCCCTGGCGTCTCAGCCTGTTGTTCCTCGTATCGGGGGCCGCGACCCGTTTCATGGCCGACAAGATGACGGTGGCCGCCCTGACCAAGGCGCGGCTGGCCCGTCTCGTGCCGCCCTTGGTCTTCGCCGTGCTGGTCCTGGTGCCGCCGCAGACCTACTACCAGGTGATCGAGCAGGCAGTGACGCCGGTTGAGACCTACTATCCGGCCTTTTACCTGAAGTACCTCAGCGGCACGGGCCACTGGTGCCGGGTCAATGATTGCCTGACGACCCCCACCTATAACCATATGTGGTTCGTGTCCTATCTGCTGGCCTACAGCCTGGGGCTGTCGGTGCTGCTGGGGCTGGCGGGGGATCGGCTGCGGGCGGCGGGGACCCAGCTGGAGGCGCGGCTGGTGGGCTGGCGGCTGATGGTCCTGCCCTTCCTGGCGCTGTGTGCGCTGGACATGCTTCAGCTGCGCTTCGCCATCACCCACTGGATGCTGCACGACTGGTACAATCATGTCCTGTCGTTCACCGCCTTCCTTTTCGGCTTCCTGATCGCCAAGTCCCTCCCCCTGCGGGACGGTTTCATCCGTTGGCGCTGGTGGGGGCTGGCCCTGGCCGTGCCCGCCTACGCCGTGGTGGCCTATTACACCTGGGTCTACCCCTTCGGCGCGCCGCCCGCCCCGCTGGGCATGCGCGCCGCGATGCGCCTCGTCTATGCCGCCCAGCAATGGGGCGCCATCGTCGCCGCGCTGGGCTTTGGTGCCCGCCACCTGAACCGTGACGGTCCCGTGTTGCGGTACCTGGTGCAGGCCGTCTTCCCCTTCTACCTGGTCCACCAGACCATCACCGTGGTGGCGGGGCATAACCTGGCGCCCCTGGGCCTGCCGCAGGGGCTGGAGGCGGCCATCCTGGTCGTCATCACCTTCGCCGGATGCTTCGCCACTTATGAGATCGTCCGCCGTGTCAATTTCTTGCGGCCATGGTTCGGTCTCAAACGCCTGCCACCGCCATCCAAGATCGCCCTGGAGACTGGTGAGGTGCAGACGCAAAGCCAGACACAACCGGCGCAGGCCTGATCATTGGATAAGCTATCCTCAAGATAGGATTGCTTTTTCTGAAAACTTTCTTCGTCTGTCGCAAAGTTTAAACCCAAATTTAACAGAGCTGTGATTATCCGGTGACCGGGGCGGTTTGTAAGGTGGTCCCGCCCAGGCCCTTCCCCGGCCTTTGGGCACCCTTGCCCCTGCCAGGATGGCCGCCCCCATGCGCCAGACGCCCCCCGCCCGCCTTGCCTTCCTTGTCACCCGCCTCTCGGCCCTTCGGATCGCCCTGCGCGCCCGCCTGTCCCGCGCGCTGAATAGCCGGGCTGGCGCGGCCGTGGCCCCCGTCCTGGCGGGTTTCTGGCGGCTGCTGGGCCGCCTGGTGCCACGCCCCACGCGGCTGCGGTCCAAGTTCATGGCCGTGGGCGGCACGCTGCTTTTCCTGGTCCTGCTGCAAAGCGCCATCGGCATCGGCATCGCCCGTCAGTCCCGCGCCATCCTGGAAGGCACCACTGCCCAGACCGATGGCGCCATGGCCGACCTGGGCTTGGCCGCCACCCTGAAGAACATGCAGGTGCAGGTGCTGCTGACCCAGACGCTGATGGGGACCCTCTCCGTGGCGGAACCGGCGGAGCTGAACAACTCCCTACGGGCCATCGCCACCACCTACGCCGCCGGCCTGGAAGAGGTGCGCCGCGTAGCCGCGCGGGAGCGCGCGGGCGGCACTGCTGAGAACAACCCGCTGGGGGACGTGGCCACCAAGGTGCAGATGGCCAAGACCCAGTTCGACGCCCTGCAGGAAACCGCCATGGCGTTGAAGCCGCTGGCAGGCAAAACCGTCGCCCCGGCGGACCAGCTGTTGAAGCTTTCGGCCCAGGTTGACGGGCTGAACGACCATCTGGACCGCATGGCGGAGGCGATGAAGCTGGTGGCCAAAGGCGACCAGGCCCAGGTGCGCGCGGGCAATCAGACGGCCCTGGGCGTCATCGATGATCTGAACCACGGCATTCAGGCCAGCACGGCGCTCGGCTTGATCCTGTGTGGTCTGGCGGCCCTGTTCCTGATGCGCGGCGTGCTTTCCCCCCTGCTGGCCGTGGCCGGGGCCACCCGGGACCTGGCGGGCGGCCAGCTGGACGTGGCCTTGCCCGCCGCCCGCAAGGATGAGATTGGGGAGATGGTGGACAGCCTGTCCGTCTTTCGTGACAACGCCCGCGCCGTGGAGCGCCTGAACGTGGAGCGGGACCAGGAACGCGCGCGGGCCGAGGAAATGCGCCGCCGCGCCCTGGAGGACACGGCCCACACCTTCGAGACCAAGGCCGGCCGCATCCTGGGCTCGGTCACCGAGGCCGCTCATGGCCTGGTGGAAACGGCGCGGGCCGTGTCGCGCACCGCCGCCGGCGCCTCCACCGCCGCCAGCGCCGCCGAGACGGCCGCCCAATCGGCCAACGGCACCATTCAGGGGGCCGTGAGCGCGGCCGAGCAGCTGCGCGCCACCACGGCCGACGTGCTGGAAAGCGTGGCCGAGGCCGCCAAATTGGCCCGTACCACCGCCGACAGCACCAAGGGCACCAGCGAGCTGATCGAGCGGCTGACGGCGGCCTCGCGCCGCATCACCGACGTCGTGGCCCTGATCCAGACCATCGCTGGCCAGACCAACCTGCTGGCGCTGAACGCCACCATCGAGGCGGCGCGTGCCGGCGAAGCTGGCCGCGGCTTCGCCGTGGTGGCCAGTGAGGTCAAGGGCCTGGCCGGCCAGACGGCCCAGGCCACGCAGGACATCCAGCAGGAAATCGCCGCCATGCAGGCCGCCATCGCCCAGGCGGTTCAGGCTTTCCGTGAGATCGTGGCGGCGGTGATGCGCATCGACCAGGTGAACGACGGCATCGCCCGCACCATCACCGACCAGGCACGCGCCACCCAGGCCATCGCCGTCACCATGACGGACGCGGCACAGGGCGTCACCCGCGTCGGCGGCGATATCGGCACCGTGGCCCGCGCCGCGAACGACACGGGCCTGGCCACCAACCAGGTGTTCACCGCCAGCAGCGACCTGTCGGTGCAGGCCAAGGAGTTGCAACGCGCCGTATCCGACTTCCTGTCGGCCATCGTCGCGGCCTGAGCCATAGCCGCCCCGCAGGGCGGCATCACCTCATATCTTGCGAGTCGGGACGGGGCGCGGCCAAGGTCGCGCCCCGTTGGCGTTTGGGGACCGTTCGGCGCCCGGCGCGTTCGGCGGGGCCTATACCCTTTGCCCGCGCACGCGCGGCGATGTGCTGCACCTTTTTGGCGGGGGTGGGACCAGGGGACCCGCAGCCGGCGGGGGAAAGAACTACCTCTGCAGGACAGGGATGCCGGCAGCAACCCTATCCCCTACTTTGTAGTCTATCAGGAATAAGGGAATTCCCTTATTTACCGTATGTAAACTTGTTTACGATGTCCTTATATGGACTGCCCTGGTTCGGCCCCTTTCTTTATTCGCGGCGTCGCCTTCCCTGATGGTTGAGCGCGGATACCAGACGCGGGTGGCGGACCTGGGCGGCGGAATTGGCGACGATCCCGTGCTGGGGGTGCCGTGTATCGGCCCTTGATGGCGGTGGTCAGAGAGGCCAAGTCCCCAAGATGGCCACAATTCCCGTGGATATCCTGGGGAGACTGCCTCGCCCCCTCACGAGAGATAGGATTTAGGAAATGACGACGACGGACAAGCCGAACACCGGCCGGGGCAAGACCCGCAAGCGCACCATGCTGGCGGCCGAGGAAGAGACTGGCACCAGCGTGGACAGTTATGTCGGCGGGCGCGTGCGCCTGCGCCGCACCCTTATCGGCATGAGCCAGGAGAAGCTGGGCGAGGCCATCGGACTGACCTTCCAGCAGGTGCAGAAGTACGAGCGCGGCGCCAACCGCATCTCGGCCTCCATGCTGCACAAGATCGCCCAAGTGCTGGACGTTCCCATCAGCTTCTTCTTCGACGGCCTGGGCCCCCAGGGCCAAATCCCGGCGCCGGCCATCGAGGCGGCGGTGGAAGGCGGCCGTCCGCCCAGTGAGCGGCGCGAGACCCTGGAACTGGTGCGGGCCTATTCCCGTATCACCGAAAGCTCGGTGCGCGACAGCATCATGGCCTTGGCCAAGTCGCTGGCCAACCATAACGGCTGATGCCAAAGGCGGCCCTCAAAGGCCGTTGAGCCTATCCGTTTTGCATTGCGGCATGGTTCGGAACCATCCACGGTGCGGATCAATTGAAGAAGCCGGAGGATGACGCGACCGTCATCCTCCGGCTTTTTGTTTGGAGTCGCCGTCCTGGCTGATGTCTTCGCCCGGCTTGCGCAAAGGGCTGACCAAGGCTAGGGACCATTGCCCGCCCTGCAACGCGCGCGCAGCGGACATGCAGGCAGAAAACAGGAAGACTGTGGGGGCCTGCCGTTACACGTGAGCCTTGTAAAACTTTCCTTAACCGCTGGGGCAGATAGTGATGGTCATGGGGCACGACGATACCGAACAGGGGTCGCCACCAGCCGCTTCCATGCCATTATTCGTTTCGTCTCCGGTTTCATTAATGTTTTCGTCCGCCTCCGCCCCTGCGGTTGGGGTGGATGGCGACCGGATGGCACGACCTTGGCACGCGAAGGCTCGGGTCATGCACGCTGGTTAAATCAAGGCTGCACCAAACGAGGGCTTGGAACTGACTTTCTGGTTGCGGCACCGCAGCAAAAAGCTGGTATCGTTGCCTTGAGCCGGGATGGATGCCATGACAACTTTATCTCTCAAGAAGCCGCTGGGCTTTGAAACTAAACTGACTCTCGACGCCGCGCAGCGCGGCACCGTCGGTGACCGCGGCGCAACAAAACGCGTCGTCGTCCTGGAACGGGCCCCTGCGCCGGTACGCAGCCGCAGCGGCGGCCACGCCGATCGTGACACCGGTCGCTTCGACCGGGGCGACCGCCAGCCGGACCAGGAGTTCGGGGAGCGCCGCCAGTCTCGCGGCGACGCGCCCTACCGTCCGGCGCATCATGATTATGAGCGCCCGGACAGCGATTTCCGACCCAACTACCGGGCCCTGGAAAACCGTTACCAGGACAACCGGGACAGCCGCCCCCACGGCGGTGAGCAGCGCGGCCGTCCCGGCGGGCGCCCCGCTCATGGCGGCCGCGGCCGTGAGGATGACGCCAGCGACCGGCCGCACGTCCTGTGGCCGCCGCGCGTGGTGGTGAACGATTTCGACGGCGCCACCATCTCCCTGCCCCGTGTCGCGGGCACGGCGCTGGAACTGCCGGAAGACCTGGCCAATGTGCATGCGCAGCTGAGCCGCCGCTTCCCCGAGGCTTTCCCCGAGGATCCGGTGCCGCTGAGCCTGACGGTGGAAAAGGAATTGGCCCGGGCGCTCGGCGACGCCGAGTTGATCGCCGCCGCCGAGTCCTTCCTGTTCGTCTATCGCGCCCACCCGGCCTATCTGGCCGCCGTGGTGCGCAACACCCGCCGCGTCACCCTGGATGGCGGCCGGGCGGAACGCATCGAGCCCGAGGAGCGTGAGCAGGCCCTGTGGACCCTGCGCGCCCTGGACACCACGTTCCAGTAAGCACCGTCCTTAAAGGCATCCCGGCCTCATGAACCGGCCTCCCCGACCACCGGGGAGGCCGTTTTTGTCTGTGCCTTGATCCAGGACCCAGGATCAAGTGGGCGGCGGAGGTGGTTCCTCGGCGTCGGAGAGGAAGCGCTCGCGCAGCAACTCCCAATCCTGCCGCCCGAACTCCACCGCCGACTGGGCGACGGCCACGGCACGGTCCAGGTCCGCCGCCACGCAGGCCTCATGCAGGGCCATGGCCAGATCCTGCAGGCGGATCAGGCCGCAGGTGCCGGCGGTGGCCATCAGGTCGTGCGACTCCGCGCGCAGGGCCTTCAGGTCGCGGTTGCGCGCCGCTTCCGCCAGCGTTTCCACCCGCTGCTTGCCCAGGGAGAGGAAGCCGCTGACGATGCGGATGAAGTCCGGGCGTGCCGCCATGGCGGCCAATTCACCCAGCCTGTCCTCCGCCAGGATGCCGAACAAGGGCGGCACCGAGGCCACGGGTTCCGGCGGAGTCTCCGGTTCGGCGGCCTGGCCGCAGGCCCAGTGCACCACCTTGCCGATGAAATGGCCCCGGTCGAAGGGCTTGGCGACATAGTCGTCCATGCCGGCCGCCAGATATTCCTCACGCATGCCCGCCATGGCGTTGGCGGTGATGGCGATGATGGGCATGCGGGCGCCCATGGCGCGCATGCGCCGCGTGGCCTCGATGCCGTCCATGCGCGGCATCTGGATGTCCATCAGCACCAGGTCGAAGCGGCGGCAGCGCACCGCCTCCAGCGCGTCGACCCCGTCCTGCACCAGTACCGCCTCGAACCCTTCCTTGGCCAGCATCAGGCTGGCCACCTCCTGGTTCACAGGGTTGTCTTCCACCAGCAGGACACAGCGCCCCACGCCGCGGCCTTCCGCCGGCGTGGGTGGCGCGCCACTGCCGCCCCAGACCGCGGGGGACGGGCGGCTGGCGGGCAAGGGCGCCGTGAACCCCTCCTGGAAGGGCTGTTCCGCCGGTTCCAGCGGTACCGTGAACCAGAAGGTGCTGCCGGCGCCGGGTTGGCTGGACACGCCAATGGTGCCGCCCATCAGTTCCACCAACTGGCGGCAAATGGCCAGCCCCAAACCCGTGCCACCGAAACGCCGGGTGATCGAGGTGTCGGCCTGGCTGAAGCTCTCGAACAGGCGGGCCGCTTGCTCGGCATTGACGCCGATGCCGGTGTCCCTCACCTCCCCCCGCAGGCTGAGGCCGGCACGGCCGTTGGCGCGCGTCTGCGGCGTCAGCGCCAAGCTGACGTTGACCTCGCCGCGCAGGGTGAACTTGATGGCGTTGCCCACCAGGTTGACCAGGACCTGGCGCAGGCGGGTGGGATCGCCCCGTACCAGCACCAGCCGGCCGCCGGCGTCCAGATCGCCGCTATGGTCATCGCCCCCCAGCAGTTGCGTGCGGAAGGCCAGGCCCTTTTCCCGCGCCCGGGGCGCCAGGATGGTGGCGACACCGTCCAGCAGGCCGCCCAGGGAGAAGTCGACGATGTCCAGGTCGACCTTGCCCGCCTCCAGCTTGGAGATGTCCAGGATGTCGTCGATGACGCCCAGCAGGGCCTCGGCGCTTTCGCGGATGGCCTGGGTGAACCCCCGCTGCTCTTCGTTCAGCGGCGTGTCCAACAGCAGTTGCACCATGCCCATGACACCGTTCATGGGGGTGCGGATCTCATGGCTCATATTGGCCAGGAATTCCGATTTGCTCTGGCTGGCGGCTTGGGCCTGGACGCGCGCGCGGTCCAGGTCGCGGGCTAGCACCGCCAGGTCATGGGCCTGGCGCTCCAGCCGCTCCTGCTTTTCCGTCAGCATGGCGTTGGTGGCCTTCAGGTCCCGCGTGCGGCGGGCCACGTCGCCCTCCAGCCCTTCCAGCAGGCTGACATTGTCGAAGCCGGCCGGGATCTTGGTGGCGAACAGCTCCAGCAGCCGCTGGTCCATGTTGGAGGGCGGGTCCTGCGCCTTGATCAACACCACCGTGCGCCCCACCTCCCGGCTGGAAATGTGCAGCACGCTGAGGTCATCCACGAACAGGGACCGTTTGGTGCTGAGCGCCCGCTCGATCAACTCGGCGCCGGGTATCGGCGCGTCCGCCTGGTCGTTCAGGTAGGCGTAGACGCCGCTGGCGGCCAGCACGCCCAGGGGCTGCCCCTCCAGCGCGTGCACGCAGACCACGCCCAGGGGGCCGCAACTGAGAAAGCTGCCCACCTGGGTCAGGACACCGGTGGCGAAGTCACGCATGGATCGGATTTGGAACAGGGTGGCGGCGCTGTCGATGATGCGTTCCAGGCCGCGCCTGTTCTCCTCCAGCGCCATGATGTGGCCGTAGGACCGCAGGGCGGTGATGATGGTGGTGGTGAGGCGCGCGGCGCTGAGGTCCGCCTTGGGGCGGTAATCGTCGATGTCGTAGTCGACGATGACTTGTTCCTCCGGTGCCATGCCCGGCTGCCCGGTACGCAGGATGATGCGCGTCGCTTCGTTGCCCAGGTCGCGGCGGATGCGGCGGGCCAGCACCAGGCCAGCGTCGTCGGTTTCCATCACCACGTCCAGCAGTACGACGGCGATGTCCGGCACCTCCGCCAATATCCGGAACCCCTCCGCCCCGGAATGGGCGGACAGTATATCCACCTTGCGGTCGCGGAAGCGCAGACGGTTCAGGACCATGCGGGTCAGGGCGTGGACTTCGGCGTCGTCGTCGATGACAAGGATCTTCCAGGGGGGCAAGACGTCCGGCCGCCGTGAGTCGGCTCCGCCGTCATCCTCCTCCCGCCACATGGGCTCCTCGTCCATACCCTGCATCTGCCCTCTTCCCCTTGGGGAAACACGCCTTTCTGCCGGCGGTCCCCCTCTGCGCCACCCCTGTATCGCGAGATGGCTTGTCACATCAGACTAACGCAGATACCCCAATCGGGACATTCCTCTTAAGGTTTCATCAGCGTTCGGCGACAGCTTTTCCACGTTGGCCCGTATATCCGCTTAGCCGGTTCTAGAACGGCGAAGACGAACCTGACGAGGCTTGTAGATCCATGTCCCGCTTCCGTACCCAACTCCTTTCGACCCTGGCGGTCGGTGTCTTTGCCGTCGGTGTGGCGGCAGGCGCCTTAGCCCAGGACACCACCTCCCATCCGGCTCCGATGGCGATGGCGCATGAGCACCATCGCGGCGGTCCGTGGGAACATGTGGATGGCCGACTGGCCTTCTTGAAGGCCGAACTGAAAATCACTGCCGCCCAGGAAGGGCAGTGGAAGAAGTTCGAGGCCGTCGTTCGCGCCAATGCCGAGGAAATGAAGCAGAAGGCCGAGAAGTTCGAGGCCGAGCACAAGGCGCGTTGGGAGCAGATCGAGGCCGCCCGTAAGGCCGGCCAGCCGGTCGAGCGCCCCGCCCCGCCCTCGCTGACCGACCGCCTGGACCGCGCCGAGAAGATGGCGGCCGAACACGCCAAGCACATCAGCGAGATGAAGGCCGTGCTGGCGCCGCTGTACGCCAGCTTCACCCCGGAGCAGAAGGAAAAGGCCGACACCATGCTGGCGCGGGCCATCGGCCCGCATCATGGTCCGCACGGCTTCGGCGGCCATCACGGCTTCGGCGGCGGCCGCTTCGGTGGCCCCGGTCCCGGTGACCAGGGCATGCACGGCGGCCCCGGCCGTCCGGGCCCGGACGGCGATGACGACGGCGACATGCCGCCCCCGCCGGATCTGCCCGACGATGCCAACTGATCCTGACCGGACGGTTGGGACCATGTGAATGAAGGCGGCGGCGGATCGTTGGGATCCGCCGCCGCTTTATTTATGTGTGGGACACCTAGGCGCGGTTGGGCACCAGCGACACCAGGCAGGCGATGGCGCCGGGCACCGCCATCAACAGGAACAGCCAGTGGGCGGCCGACTGGCCACCGATGATGCCGCCTGGGTCGACCAGGCCGGCGCTGTTGGCGATGACGCCGGACAAGGCGGCGCCGAGGGCCCCACCCAGGGATTGCATGGTGGCGATGGCGGCCGACGCCTTGTCCTGCTCCGCCTCCCCTGCCCGCTTCAGGACGCCCGCCACCAAATGGGCCCAGCACAGGCCCACGCCGCCGCCCATGGCCAGCATGGCGAGGATCGCGGGCAGCAGGGAAGCCGGGTCGTCCCAGGCTCCGGAACCACCCAGCACGGGGGCCAAGGCCAGCGTCGCGCCCGCTTCCAGCGCACAGCCGGCGCTGATGGCCAGCACCGCCCGTCCGCCGCTGAGCGTGCCGGTGAAAAAGGCGGTCAGCGTCCAGCCCAGCGCCACCAGCGCCACCAGATACCCTGAGGCCAGTGGCGCCACACCGTGCAGGGTCTGCAGGAAATAGGGGATGTAGACATCGCTGGAGACGGTGACGATCAGACCGAACATGATGAGATACAGCCGGGCGATGGGCTGGCCCAGCAGCGCCGCTCCCTGGGGCAGCAGGCGGAGGGGCGCACGGCGTTCCACCACCAGCATGGCGGCGAACAGAGCCAGCGACCCCGCCAGCAGCCCGGCCTTCAGGTCGCCGCGCTCTTCCGTTCCCGCCGTGCTGACCAGCAGCACCGCCGCCAGCAGCAGGCCGATCTGCACCAGGGGTGCGCGGGCGTCGGCACGCTCATCCGCCACCCGGGGCAGCAGGCGCGGGGCGGACAGCGCCATGATCAAGGCTGGTGGCAGCAGGATGAAAAAGCCCCAGCGCCAGGCGGATCCATCGGCGAACAGGCCGCCGGCGGTAGGGCCGAGGAAGGTGGCCACCCCCCAGATGGCGGCATAGAGGGTCGAGGCCTTGCGCCACAGCGGCTCAGGATAGACATGCCGGATGAAGGCGTAGGCGAGTCCCGACAGCATGCCGGCCCCCAGGCCCTGCACCGTGCGCCCCAGCAGCACCACGGGCATGGACGGCGCCAGGCCGCAGACCAGGCTGCCGGCGCTGAACACCAGGGCGCCCACGGTGTAGACGCCGCGCAGGCCCAATGTCCGGGGCCGCAAGGCCACGAACAAGGACCCCAGCACCGCCGCCGCGACATACAGCGTGGTGACCCAGGCGAACAGCTCCAGCCCGCCGATGTCGCGCACGATGGAGGGCGCCACCGTGGCGGTGACATAGGTTTCCACCGCGAACAGGGTGACGCCGCCGCCCAGCATCAGCGTGGCCGGCAACAGTCTGGGGGAAAAGAGCTGGAAGACCGAGACGGCGGGGGGCTGGGGCGTCTCGGTGGGGTCGGGTCGGGGGTTAACGGACATGGGGTGGCTTTCCTCGCGGGCTTATCCTTGACCTGCTGGATGATTTTTTCCAAGTTATTAATTGGAAAATATGTCCTGACCGGATTTAAGCAAGCTGAAACTTGGAATATGACCCGCCAGTCACCCGTGAACCGCATCCTGCTGCTGTTGAAGACGGAGGGGCCCCAGGCCACCGCGACCTTGGCCGCCGCGCTGGGCATCACCGGCGAGGCGGCGCGCCAGCAGCTGTCGCGCATGGCCGAGGACGGCCTGGTGGTCAGCGCCGGCGAAGGGCCGGCCGGCCGGGGCCGTCCCCGCCAGCTATGGCAGCTGACGGCGGCGGGCCATGCCCAGTTCCCGGATGGCCATGCCGCGCTGACCAACACCCTGCTGTCTACCCTGGTGGCGCAGCTGGGCGCCGGCGCCCTGGATGCCGTCATCGCCGCGCGGGAGGCGGAGACCCTCGCCCGCTATCGCGCCGAGCTGGCGGACGCCCCGGACCTGGCCGAGCGCGTCCGCCGCCTGGCCGCCATCCGTTCGGCGGAAGGCTATATGGCCGACAACTGGATGCTGGATGACGGCAGCTGGCTGCTGGTGGAGAACCACTGCCCCATCTGCGCCGCCGCCACGGCCTGCGCCGGCTTCTGCCGGTCGGAATTGGAAACCTTCCGTGCCGTATTGGGCGCCCAGGTGGAGCGGACGGAACACGTTCCGAATGGCGCACGGCGCTGTGCGTATCGGATCGTCCCCTAGCGTTTCCCAGCAAATCCGGAAAACGTTCGGGCATAGGCGTTCGGCGCCTGATCCTGCCCGCTGCAGTCATTCCGCGCCTTGCCGTCGCCGGGGCAGGCGCCGCTGTCCCGGCTGATCTGCCAGAACGACAGGCCGGCCAGACCATGCTGGTCGGCGAAGGTGCGCAGCAGGGCGGCGTCGGCCAGGGTGAAGACTTCATCCCCCGCGTCGTTCTGGCCGATCATGGGCGTGGCGGCGATCATGGCCCAGTATTGTGCATCCGTGCGGCCAGGCAGCAGGGTTGCCAATTGCTGGCGGACGTGAACCAGCCCCTCCACGGACCGGGGCCCCATGCGGCCGGCGGATTTGCCGTCGCGGTAGTCCATGGTCATGAGGTTGACGACGTCGAAGCGCACGCCGGCCGCCACCGCCGACCGCAGCACCGCCAGATCGATGGGGCGCATGCCCAGGTCCGGGCGCACGGCCAGGGTGAAGGACAGGTGCAGGGCCTTGCCCGCCGCGTCCCAACGGTCCTGCAGGCGGCGCAATCCCTGGGTGCGCGCCGCGACGATGGCGGGACGCAAATTGTCATGCACGTCGCCATCCTCGGCATCGATGTCCAGATGGTCGATGCCCAGGCGGGTCAGCGCCACGTCATACTGGTCGGCGATGGCGTCGGCGCCGGCGCAGCGCTCCGCCAGGTCGTCGGCGTTCCAGCCACCGCTGGACAGGATCACCGCGCCCCCGGCGGTGCGGAAGGTGGCCACCCGTTCCATCAGCCGCGCCTCGGGAATGGGCCAGCCGCCTTGGCAGGAGCCTTGGGCGTTGAAGAAGGCCAGCGTCAGGCCCTTCTGGCCGGTGGCCTTGGCCCAAGCGGCCAAGTCGGGGTCGTTGGTGAGGTCGACATAGGGCGCGAAACCCAGGCGGGCGTCGGCCGCCTGCGCCGCCCCGGCTGCCAGCACCAAGAGGATGGGCAACGCCTGAGCCGCGCGCCGCGAGAAATGTCCCAACCCCATGCCCTTCCCTCCCGGATGCCCTTGATGGTCGGGCAACCGTAGTGGAGCGCGCGCGGCCCACGGCACCGGATATTCCGGCAATATCGTCATTTGAAGGTAATTGGGGGAAGGCGAAGGCGCCCTCCCCCCTTTTACTTGGCACCCGGGGCGCGGAAGGTGCCGCCGGCCTGCATGGCCAGCCACAGCACGCTGGCATAGGCGGCCGTGGACTGGTCGATGGTGGGACGGTCAATCCGGTCCAGCGTGTCATCGGCGGTGTGGTGGATGTCGAAGTAGGTGGTGGCGTCCAGCGACAGTTCCGCCACCGGCATGCCGGCCTCGGCCATGGGCCCCAGGTCGGAGCTTTCGCCCTCCCCATCGGCACCCTGGATGACGCGCAGGGGCTTCAGCGTCGCGGCCATGGCGGCGATGGCGCCCTCGGCATTGGCGTTGGACTTCAGCTTGAACTGCCAGACGGGGCCGATGCCCAGGTCGGCCTCGGTGCCCAGAACATAATGCGCGGCGTCGGCCGCGTGGGCCTTGCCATAGGCGGCGGCGCCGTAGGTGCCTTCCTCCTCCGCCGCGAACAGCACGATGCGCAGGGTGCGCTTGGGCTTTTCCGGCAGGCCCTTGATCAGCTTGGCGGAGGCCAGGGCGATGGCCACGCCGGCACCGTCGTCGATGGCGCCCGTGCCCAGGTCCCAGCTGTCCAGGTGCGCGCCCATCACCACGATCTCATCCGGCTTCTCCGTACCCTTCAGGTCGCCCACGACGCTGTAGGTGGTGATGGGATCCAGCGGGCCCACGTCCAGCACCAGCTTCATCCTCACCGGGCCGCGCTCAAGCAGGCGGTCCAACTGGCCGGCGTCGATGGTGGAGATGGCGCCGGCCGGGATTTTGGCCACGCCGTCCTCATACCGCGTCATGCCGGTGTGGGGCGTCCGGTGGGCGTCGGTGCCGACGGAGCGGATGATGACCGCCGCAGCACCCTTCTTGGCCGCCGCCGCCGGGCCGGCGATGCGCATGGCTACGGCTTCGCCATAGCCGCTGCCGTCCTGGGTGCGGGCCATGGGCAGGGCGATGTAGGCGATCTTGCCGGTCAGCGAGCCGTCGGGCGCGGCCTTCAGATCCGCGAGACTGGCGAAGCGCACCACCTCGGCCTCGATGCCTTCCGGCCCGGTGCCTACGCTGGCGCCCAGCGCCGCCACGGCCACTGGCTGCGGCATGGGGGCGATGATGCTGGCGCGTTCCAGGCCGCGCCGCCAGCCGGGCATGGGCACGGCCTCGGTGTGGACATCCTGCAGGCCCATGTCCTTCATGGCCTTGACCGCCCAGGCCACGGCCGCCGCGTCATTGGGCGTGCCGGGCAGGCGTGGGCCCACCTGGGTGGTCAGCGATTCCACAACCTCATAGGCGCCGCTGCCGGCTAGCGCGCGCTTCTGCAATTCCTTCACGCTGTTGAGCGCCGAGGCGGGAATGGTGGCCGGTCCCGCGTCGGCCCACGCCGCGGTGGCCAGAAGGCCCGCGATGACGCTCAGGGCAACGCCCGTGCCCAAGGCCTTGTTCTTCAATCCCAACACGCCCTTGTCTCCCATCCATCGCACTGTCCCGGGCGCGGCCCCCGCCATCGTCCCGGACCGTCATTGGATAGGAAACTGCCACGGCGTGAGCCCGAAAGGCCACCACCCAGTTGTCACGATGACATGTGTTTTTACAGGCTGGGTTCCAGCACCGGCGGCGCCTCGCTGGACTGGAAGCTGCCCAGCGCGATGTGGATGCGCGTCCCCTCGCCCGGCAGGCTGTCCAGGGTCAGTTCCCCTCGCAGGGGGCCGGTCACCAGGTTGTGCACGATGTGCAGGCCCAGGCCGGACCCGCCCGCCCCTTGCTTGGTGGTGAAGAAGGGCTCGAACGCCTGGGCCGCCAGGTCGGCGGTCATGCCCCGCCCGTTGTCGGACACGGTGACGGTGGCTTGGCCGCCCGGCGTGCCCGCCACCTGGATATGGATGGCCGGTTGGTCCACCCCGTCGAAGGCATGGACCACAGCGTTCTGCACCAGGTTGGTCAGCACCTGGGCCAGCTGCCCCGGCCGGGTGGGCACGATCAGGCCGGCGGGCCCGTCCACCGTGGCTGTCACCCCGTGGCCCTTCAGCAAGGGATCCAGGCTGACCAGCGTCTCACGCAGGTATTCCGTCAGGGGAATGGCGCGTGCCCGCTCGCTGGTCTGGTCCACCGACAGCTGCTTGAAGCTCTGCACCAGGTCGGCGGCGCGGCGCAGGTTGCGGTTCAGGATCTCGCACTCGTCCCGGGCCTGGGACAGGAATTCGTCCAGGTCGCCCCGCCGTAGGCGCTTCTCCGCCACGGCGTCGGCAAGGGATTCGACTTCCCCTTGCAACTGCGAACCCAGGGTGACGGAGACGCCCAGCGGCGTGTTGATCTCATGCGCCACCACCGCCACCAGGTTGCCCAGCGAGGCCAGCTTCTCCTGCTGCACCAGTCGGGTCAGGGCGTTCTCCAGGTTGGCCAGTGTCTCCGCCGTTTCTTCCCGCGCCCGCTCCACCTCGCGGAAGGCGGCGGCGTTGGTGATGGCCACGGCGGCGAAGGCGGCCATGGAGCGCAAAGCCTCGACATGGCGGGGCAGCGCCGCCTCCGGCCGGCTGATGCGCACCTCCACCACGCCCAGGCGGCGGCCGCCAACGCGCAAGGGGGCATAGAGCGCGGTATCGTCGGGGCCGCTGCTGGTGGAGGCACCCTCGGCCGCCCGCTGGTACAGCGGATCCTCCGGCGACAGGGGCCCCAGGTCCGTATCGGGCGTGCCGGCGGCATAGACCAAGGATAGGCTGGCCGCCTCGGGCTCGGTGAACAGGGCCACGCGCAGGGCCGCGGCCGGCATCAGCTCCGCGACATGGGCGTGCAGGGCGCGGCAGATGGCCTCGCGCTCCAGCGAGGCCGACAGGTCGCGGCCGGCGTCGCCCACGCGGCGCAGGGTGGCGGCGGAGGCCGCCAGGTCCGCCGTGCGCGCGTCCACCAGTTCCTCCAGCTCGCGCTGGCGGCGCCGATGCCAGGCCAGGCGGGCCCATACCGCCAGGGCGACGGCGCCGATGACGCTGGCCCCCGCCAGGATGCGGAACCACCAGGTCTGGTACCAGGCGGGCAGCACCGTCACGGGCAGCGACAGGGTCTGCGGGTTCCACTGCCCGTCCTTGTTGCTGCCCCGCACCAGCAGGCGGTAATGGCCGGGCGCCAGGTTGGTGTAGACGGCGCGGCGCCGCTGCGCGTCCTTGTCCAGCCAGCCGCTGTCGAAGCCTTCCAGCATGACGGCGTAGCGGTTGCGGTCAGGGGCGGAGAAGTCCAGCGCCGTGAACTCCACCTCGAATCCCCGGTCGCCGGGATGCAGGATCAGGGGCAACCCCTCGATGGCGGCGGGCGGCACGCTCTGCGCCCCCACCCGCACGTCGGTCACCGCCAGGGGCGGGGCGAAGCGCCAGTCGGTAATGGCGTCGGGTGATACGATGGTCATGCCGCCATCGCCGGCGAACAGCAGCTTTCCGTCCGGCGTCACGGCGGAGGCGTTTTCCCAGTAGCGGCGGATCAGGGCGTTCTCCGCCGGGCCCAGCACACGCACCGCCAGGCTGTCGATGTCGATGCTGACCAACTCGTCCGCGGTGGTGGCCCAGACATGGCCGTGACCATCATAGGTCAGGTTGTTGACGCGCAGGCTGGGCAGGCCGTTTTCCCGGTCCAGGGTACGGAAGCGCGGCTTGCCCCCGTCATCACGCCCTTCCAGGATGGCGATGCCACCTTGGGCGGTCCCAACCCACAGGCGGCCCCGCCCATCCTCCGCCAGGCTGTTGATATAATCATGCGGCAGGGAACCGGGGTCGTTCTTGTCATGGGCCAGGCGCTCCACCGTGCCGCTGGCCGGGTCCAGGCGGTTCAGCCCGTGTTCCGTACCGGCCCACACCGCCCCGGTATGGTCGATCGTCAAGGCGATGATGCGGTCGTCCACCAGGCTGGCGGGATTGGCCGGATCGCGCCGATACAGCGTCTTGGCGCCATCGGCATCGACGCGCACCAGGCCAGAGAAGGTGCCCACCCAAGTGACCCCGCCCGCCGTCACCACGCGGGAGATGTAGGGATAGGGGTTGGCGGTGGGCAGCGCCTCCCGATCCACCGTCCCCGACGCCTCGCCCACGTGGTAGAGGCCACGGGGCGTGCCCGCCCAGATGTACCCTGGTGTGGCGCCGTCCCCGCCCGCGCGCCGGGCCATGGCCAGCACGTCCAGTTGCGGCAGGCTGTGTTCGGGATCGGCCTGCGCGCCGCCGGCCAGGATGCGGCGCACCTGGCGGGTCGCGGGATCGAACACCAGCACAGCGCCATCGCCGCCCAGCCACAGCGTGCCCTGGGGAGCCACGGCCACGCTCTTGATGGTGGGCAGGTCGCCCAGCGGCGGCCGGCCGTTGCCGGTGAACAGCGTCACCAGGGCGGCGTTGGTGGGGTTGTGTATGTCCAGGCCGGAGTCGCCGCCCGTCCAGATCAGGCCGGAGCGGTCCTTGAGGATGGCGCGTAGGGCGTTGCTGGACAGGGTGGCGGGGATGTCCGGCTCATGCCGGATGGTGTGATAGACGCCCTTGGCGACATCCACTTCGGCGATGCCGTTGCCCAGTGTCGCCACCCAGAGCACGCCCGGCCGCACCTCCACGGCACCCCGCATGGTGACGGCCGCCAGCGGCGGCTCCCCCTCGCCTTGCGGGCGGATGACGGTCAGAGCATGGTCGTGCGGGTCGTAGACGCCCAGGCCGCTGCGGTCGCCGCCCAGCCACAGGCGGCCGTCCGCCCCCTCCTCGATCTGCCAGATGCTGTCGGCCAGCAGGGCGCCGGCGGCGGGGGATGGTGTCACCACCGGCGGCGGGGCAAAGCGGTCGCCGCCGGCCGCGCGCACCACCAGCCCCTTGGCGGTCCCGGCCCACAGGGCGCCGGTGCGGTCCTGATGCACGGTGAAGACGGTGCTGTGGGGCAGCGCGTCGTCGCCAGGTGCCTTGCTTCCAGATGCCCCATCGCCGGGGCCTCCGCCCTTCACGCCCCTGTCGGCATGGCGGAAGCGCTCCAGCACCCGACCGTCGCCGTTCAGGTGATCCATGCCGCCGCGGGTGGCGACCCAGACGCCGCCGTCGCCGTCGTCGCTGATGTCATAGATGGTGGCGGCGCTGACGCCCGCAGGGCCGGGGGCGATGGTGCGGAAGCGTTCCGTCACCGGGTCATAGAGGGCCAAGCCGCCCACGTGGGTGCCGATCCACAGCCGGCCGGCGGGATCGACGTGCAGCGCGCGGATGACGCCGTCCGGCAGCGAGCCCGGCACCTCAGGATCCGGCTGGAACACCCGCATGTGATAGCCGTCGAAGCGGGCCAGGCCGTTGGTGGTGCCGATCCAGATGAAGCCGCGCTGGTCCTGCGCCAGGGAGAAGATGGTATCGCTGGGTAAACCGCGGCTGCGGTCGATATGCTCGAATGCCGTCTGTCCCAGCGCCTGCCATGGTCCAGGCTCCGCCCGCGCCGCGCCCCATGGGACGCAGGCGGCCCCCAGGGCGGCCAGCCACACCACAACGAACAAGGACACTACGCGCATCAGCACAACCACCAGGGTGACGGCAATCGCCGGAGTCACCGATACGGGTGGCCCGAACAATCCTGGATTTTATAGGAAAGGCGGCGCCGCGCCACAAAATCAACGATACCGGTTCCAATGGGTCCTGCGGCAAAGGGACTGTGCGAGGGTGGGGAACAGGCCTATTGTGGCGGCAACACAGGCTTGCGCCCCAGGGCGCGCCTACTGCGAGGAGCCGAGGGGCCGACCGTAATGAGTATCCAAAATACCGGCGCCGCAGACGCCATCCCCGGCCTTCGCGTCCTGGTGGCGGAAGACAATCGAGTGAATCGGGAGTTGATCCTGGCTGTCCTGCGCCGCCTGGGGTACCAGGCGACGGGCGCCGCCGATGGGGCGGAGGCCATCGCCCTGTTCGACGCCGCCGAAACACCCTTCGACCTGGTGCTGCTGGATCTCAACATGCCCGGCGTCGGCGGGGCCGAGGCCGCCCGGGAACTGCACGGCCGCCCCATCCCCGCCGGTCGCGATCGGCCCGTGCCCCTGGTGCTGATGACGGCCGAGACCGACGTCATCGACCACCTGACCACCGGCCTGTTCTCAGGCTACGTCGCCAAGCCCCTGGCCTGGAACGACCTGGACGCCCTGATCAAGCGGTTGGTGGCGTTGTCCTGAGGCGCTCCCTCAAGTGCCGGGGCGCCTCCGTCTCTTTTCACCAGACCTCCAATTTCACCAACCCTCTGTGCAACCGTTCCAAAACGGCACGGGCCCCCAGGAATGTCCTGGAGGCCCGCCCGTTTCCAGCGGGTTGGAGGTGCTGGTTCAGTTGACCAGTTCAGGCACCTTCTCTTCCGGCTTTTCCGACTGCGGCGGACGGGTGCCGCCAGCGACGTAGTCGAAGGACAAGGCGTCGTCCTTCACGGTGACGCGGACGGCGCCGCCCTTCACCAGCTTGCCGAACAGCAGTTCCTCCGCCAGGGGCTTCTTGATGTACTCCTGGATGGTGCGGCCCAGGGGGCGCGCGCCGTACAGCGGGTCGTAACCCTTCTTCGACAGCCACTCGCGGGCCTCGTCCGTCAGTTCGATAGTGACGCCGCGATCGCTCAGCTGCGCCTCCAGCTCCATGACGAACTTGTCCACCACCCGGCCGATGATTTCCGGCGACAGGCCGGAGAAAGCGATGATGGCGTCCAGGCGGTTGCGGAACTCGGGTGTGAATAGGCGGTTGATCGCCTCCTCATCCTCGCCCAGCCGCTGCTCCCGGCCGAAGCCGAAGGCGGGCTTGGCCAAATCGGCGGCACCGGCATTGGTGGTCATGATCAGGATGACGTTGCGGAAGTCGACCGTCTTGCCGTTGTGGTCGGTCAGCTTGCCGTGGTCCATCACCTGCAGCAGGATGTTGTACAGATCCGGGTGCGCCTTCTCGATCTCGTCCAGCAGCAGCACGCAGTGCGGATGCTGGTCGATGGCGTCGGTCAGCAGACCACCCTGGTCGAAGCCGACATAGCCCGGGGGGGCGCCGATCAGGCGGCTCACCGTGTGCCGCTCCATGTACTCCGACATGTCGAAGCGGGTGAGCTCGATGCCCAAGGTGCGCGACAGCTGGCGCGCCACCTCGGTCTTGCCCACGCCGGTGGGGCCGGAGAACAGGTAGTTGCCGATGGGCTTTTCCGGGTCGCGCAGGCCGGCGCGCGCCAGCTTGATGGCGCTGACCAGGGTGTCGATGGCCTTGTCCTGGCCGAACACCATGGTCTTCAGGTCGCGCTCCAGGTTCAGCAACACCTCGCGGTCGTCGCGGCTGACGCTCTTCGGCGGGATGCGGGCGATCTTGGCGACCACCGCCTCCACGTCCTTGACCTGGATGGTCTTCTTGCGCTTTCCCGGCGGCAGCAGCATCTGGGCGGCACCCACCTCGTCGATGATATCGATGGCCTTGTCCGGCAGCTTGCGGTCGCCGATGTACTTGGCCGACAGCTCCACCGCCGAGCGGATGGCCTCACGGGTGTAGCGGACGTTGTGGTGCTTCTCGTAGTAGCTCTTGATCCCTTCCAGGATCTTCACAGCGTCATCCAGCGAGGGCTCGTTGACGTCGATTTTCTGGAAGCGGCGGACCAGGGCGCGGTCCTTCTCGAAGTAGCTGCGGTATTCCTTGTAGGTGGTGGAGCCGATGCAGCGCAGCGCGCCGCTGGCCAGGGCCGGCTTCAGCAGGTTGCTGGCGTCCATGGCGCCGCCCGAGGTGGCGCCGGCGCCGATCACCGTGTGGATCTCGTCGATGAACAGGACGGAGCCCTCGACCGCCTCCAGCTCCGACAGCACGGACTTCAGCCGTTCCTCGAAATCGCCGCGATAGCGGGTGCCGGCCAGCAGCGCGCCCATATCCAGCGCGAAGATGGTGGCGTTCTGCAGCACCTCCGGCACCTCGCCGTGGACGATGCGGCGGGCCAGGCCCTCGGCGATGGCGGTCTTGCCCACACCCGGGTCGCCGACGTACAGCGGGTTGTTCTTGGAGCGACGGCAGAGGATCTGGATGGTGCGGTCAACCTCCTGCCCGCGGCCGATCAGGGGATCGATCTTGCCGCTGAGCGCCTTCTTGTTGAGGTTGACGCAATAGGCCTCCAGCGCCTCGGTGCCCTTCTTGGGCGCCTTTTCACCGGCGGGCGGCTCCTCCTCCGATCCACTGACGCGCTTGGTCTCCGACCGGCCGGGCGACTTGGCGATGCCGTGGGAGATGTAGTTGACCGCGTCGAACCGCGTCATCTCCTGCTCCTGCAGGAAATAGACGGCGTGGCTCTCCCGTTCGGAGAACAGGGCGACCAGCACGTTGGCGCCGGTCACCTCCTCCCGGCCGGAGCTCTGGACGTGGATGGCGGCGCGCTGCAGCACCCGCTGGAAGCCGGCCGTGGGCTTGGCGTCCTCGGACCGGCTGGAGATCAGGTTGCTGAGCTCGTTGTCCAGGTACTCGCCCAGTTCGACGCGCAGCTTCTCCACGGTCACGCCGCAGGCGCGCAGCACGGCCAAGGCGTCCTGGTCTTCGGTGAGAGCCAGCAGCAGGTGTTCCAGGGTCGCGTACTCGTGCCGACGCTCATTGGCGTAAGCTAGGGCCCGGTGCAGCGTCTGCTCGAGATTACGCGAGAGCATGCCTACTAATCCTTCTCCAAGGTGCATTGCAGGGGATGCTGGTTCTGGCGCGCGAAATCCATCACCTGGGTCACTTTCGTTTCCGCCACCTCGTAGGTGAACACGCCGCACACGCCGACGCCGCGGCGATGGACATGCAGCATGATCCGCGTCGCTTCCTCCCGATTCTTCGAGAAGAAACGCTCCAGGATGTGAACGACGAACTCCATGGGAGTGTAGTCGTCATTCAACATCAGGACCTTGTACATGGAGGGCTTCTTGGTCTTGGGCTTGGCCTTGACCACGACACCGGTGTTGGTGCCGTCGCCGCCAGTGCCGCCCTCATTTCCCTGACTATCGAACTCCGTCATGGCCTTCCAGGTACGTGTCTCTCGGGGTGGTCATCCCAGGAATAATATGAGATCGCGGCGGGCCGTTGGAAGACCCCTGGTAACCTTATTCATGCCTGGGGTGCGATTGCCGCACGGAAATCACCCGGACGCAAGCGAACCGTGTGCCCCGCAACGGCGGTGGTCACAGCGGGCAAAATAAAACCCGGTGGGCGCGGGCCCACCGGGTTCGTCAGCATCGGCGATGTCGCCGGGCCGCACGGGCGCGGCCCGGGCCGTCACTCAGGCCGCCAGGCGCGGCTTGCCGAACTTGGTCACGACCGCGTTGACGCGGGCGGAGATGGGCTCGATCGCCTCGTTGGCCAGCTTCACCGACAGCTCGGAGGTCTTGGTGGCCTCGCTGACCAGGGTGTCGAAGCTGGTCTTGGCGAATTCGGACTGCAGGTCCACGGCCTCGCGCAGGGTCTTCACGGCCAGCAGAGCCTTGGTGGCCGACACGCTGCTCTCCAGCGAGGACTGGGCGTAGGCGACGAAGGACTTGGACAGGCTTTCCAGGCCCTTGGCCAGGACGGTGGAGGACAGCACCAGGGCGTCGACCGTCTCCTTGTTGAAGGCGGTCAGTTCCTCATACGCCTCGAAGGCCTTCTTGCTGGCCTTCTCGACCTGCTCCTTGGTGAGGGCGACGGCCTGCTCGTAATTCTTGGTTACGGTGTCCTGCGCGGCGGCCACGGTGGTCTCGGCCGTCTGCTTCGTGGCGGCGGCGGTGTCCACAGCGGCGTCGGTGACGACCTTCTTGGCACGCGCGACGGTAGCGGTGGGGGCGGTAGTATTCGCGGTGGTCATATCAGTGCTCCTTCCAATGATCGCTAATGATCCATCGGCCGCCCGATGCGGCCCGTACCCGGGTCAGGCAAACCGGCATCGGCCGGGTGGCGTGCCTGCGGCGGACAGCCCATTTCGCGGCACCGTCATGTTGCGTCGCAGCACGATGCCTTATCTGGACCCGGAAAAGGAGTTTGTCAACCCGTTTTTGTGCACCGCAAAAATTTCGTCACATGGGATTGGCGCCCCGCATACGGGTGTAATTCGTGGCTTTCAAACGTGAAATCGCCCTTCATAGGCCAAACCGGCTAGTCACTGTCGCGCCGGAAGGCAGGTGTATGTTGCGGCGCAATATATCATATGAATAAACACCTCTTCCTCGCCCGGGGTAGCGGGCGACCCGGAGTCGCGTCGCGTCATGTAAAGGCGGCAGTCAAAAACCGTGCATCCTTCGCCCTTAACCGTATTTTCAATACTGGACAGCGAATCATCGTGCCTTTACTTTTGTCGTCACCAACGACGTGGCATCGGCGGAAGGGGCAG
The DNA here is from genome assembly GCF_007828025.1 of Nitrospirillum bahiense. NCBI lineage: Bacteria > Pseudomonadati > Pseudomonadota > Alphaproteobacteria > Rhodospirillales > Azospirillaceae > Nitrospirillum > Nitrospirillum bahiense. The sequence goes on along the minus strand of NZ_VITO01000002.1, from coordinate 547,204 downwards.
TTCACCGTGACCCATTGGAATCGCTCGAACCTGGCGCGACGCCCGGGTTTTGCCGCCTGGCGCCTGCGCTGGGCAGCCTTGGCCTTCCTGGCTTGCTGGGCCCTGGCGCCGGTGAGCGCTTTCGCCAAGTACGCCGCCATTGTCGTGGATGCGGAGACCGGCCAGGTGCTGCACGCCGCCGGTGCCGACACCCAGAATTATCCGGCGTCCCTGACCAAGATGATGACGCTGTATTTACTGTTCGACGCGCTGGACGCCGGCCGCGTCACCTTGGATACGCCCTTCAAGGTCTCCGCCCACGCGGCCGCCCAGGCGCCCAGCAAGCTGGGCCTGGACGCGGGCGACACCATCCGCGTGCGCGACGCCATCCTGGCGCTGGTCACCAAGTCCGCGAACGACGTGGCGGTGACGGTGGGCGAGAACCTGGGTGGCAGCGAGCCGCGCTTCGCCCAGATGATGACGGCCAAGGCCCGCGCCCTGGGCATGAGCCGCACCACCTTCCGCAACGCCTCGGGCCTGCCCAACACCGGCCAGGTCACCACGGCCCGCGACCTGGCCCGCCTGGCCCAGGCGCTGATCCACGACCACGCCAAGCAGTACACCTATTTCAGGACGGCCAGCTTCACCTACAACGGTGAGACCATGGCCAACCATAACCACCTGATGTCCCGCTATCCGGGCATGGACGGCATCAAGACCGGCTTCATCAACGCCTCCGGCTTCAACCTCGTGGGCTCCGCCGTGCATGACGGCCGCCGCCTGATCGCCGTGGTCATGGGCGGCAGCAGCGCCGTTTGGCGCGACAACCGCATGGCCGACCTTCTGGACGAGGGCTTCGCCACCAAACCCGGTGAGGTGCTGACGGCCGAGGCGCCCATCCGCGCCCCGCGTGGCCGCGGCGCCGTGCAGGTGGCCTCAACCCAAGTGGCGCGCGCCGATACGGCCGACAGCCAGGACAGCGCCACTTCCGAGGGCGATGAGGACGAGGCGGATGAGGCCCCGGCGCCCAAGGCCACGAAGGCCAGCACGGGTGTCCGGCTGGCCAGCGCCGCCGGCAAGGCCGCCAAAGCCGTCAGCAAGGCGGCCGAGAGCGTCGCCGACCACACGCTGCTGGCGGCACCGGCCGAGGCGGCGCCCGCCGTGGCCACCGGCGCCAAGGGCAAGACCATCCCGGCGGGGTGGAGCATCCAGGTGGGCGCCTACAACGACCGCGCCGCCACCCAGGCCGCCATCGCGCGCGCCACGCAGAAGGGCAAGGGCCTGCTGAACGCCGCCGTGCCCAACGTGGTGGAGGTATCGTCCGCCAAGTCCACGCTGTATCGCGCCCGTCTGGCGGGCCTGAGCGAGAAGAACGCCCGCGCCGCCTGCGTCCAACTGCGCCGCCAAGGCCAGGGTTGCATCACCATCGCCCCTGGCGCCAGCTGATCCCTTCCCCTGTGTCGCAAGCCTCTCCTGTGGCGGGCGGTGATGCCGCCGCCCCCTCCCTCTTGGCCGTGGCCCGTTTGCGGCGCGAGCCGTGGTGGGCCTTTCTCGGCGGCTTGGTCATCGTGGTCTTGGGCGCCATCCTTATCGCCGTGGTGCTGGTGAAGGTGCCGCAGTGGGCCCACCTGGACCGGGCGATGAGGCGTGATGAGGGGCTGCGCGCCGTCGTTGAACTCCTGACGATGCTGGGCAGTGTCGCTGCGGCGCTGCTGCCCCTGGCCCTGGCGGTGCGCTGGTTGCATGGGCGCCCGCTGCGCAGCCTGCTGTCGCCCCTGCCCGGCCTGGATGTGGGCCTGGCGCTGCGCTCCGCCCTGCTGTGGGGCGGGCTGGTGCTGCTGGCCGTCGTGACCAGCGGCCTGCTCGACGTCTGGAATGGGGAGCCCTTCGCCCCGGGCGGCCAGCCCTGGCCCCAGGTGCTGGCCTTCACCGCCGCCACCGGCTGGATGGTCGTGCTGCAGGTCACGGCGGAGGAGGCGCTGTTCCGCGGCTACATCAGCCAGGGCCTGTACGCCGTGACCGGCAGCGCGTGGGTCACCGCCCTGCCCGTCGCCCTGCTGTTCGCCGGCCTGCACACCCAATCCTGGGGCAACGCCGTGTGGGACCAGCGCGCGCTGTATTTCACCATCTCGCTGCTGCTGTCGGCGGTGACGGCCCGCGCCGGCCGGCTGGAGGCCGCCATCGGCATCCACCTGGGCCAGAACCTGACGGCCATCTACGTCATGGGCGTGCTGGGCCCGCCCTTCCCCTCCCTGCTGGGCGTGGGCGCGCCGGAGAACAAGCCGGCGGGCTTGGAAGACGTGGCCGGCGTCCTGGCAACCATGGGCGTCCTGGCCGGCCTATACTGGTATCTGGGCGTGCGCCGGGGCTGGGTGGTGCGAAAATAAGCAAAAGGGCCGCGACCCACCAGGATCGCAGCCCTTCCCTAAACGCGCATGCTTGAGATTAGAACCCTTCCGGCGCCTCGATGCCGCTCTGGCTCAGCTGGTCGCGGATGCTGCCCTTCAGGCGTTCCAGGCCGGCTTCGCTGAAGGCCTCGGCGCGGGCCACCAGCACGTCCTGGGTGTTGGAGGCGCGCAGCAGCCACCAGCCGTCCTCGGTCTTCACGCGGACGCCGTCGATGTCGTTGACCTCGACACCCTTGCCCGCCAGGGCCTTGGCGCGGGCAACGATCTCCTCCACCGCCTTGAACTTGCGTTCCTCATCCACCTGGAAGCGGACTTCCGGGGTGTTGAACACGGGCGGCAGCACCGACTTCAGCTTGGCCAGGCTGCCTTCGCGGCTGACCAGGCCGGCCAGGCGCACGCCGCAGTAGGGCGCGTCGTCGAAGCCGTAGTACTTGTCGGCGAAGAAGATGTGGCCGCTCATCTCCCCGGCCAGGGGGGAGCCCGTCTCGGCCATCTTGGCCTTCAGCAGGCTGTGGCCGGTCTTCCACATCAGGGGCTTGCCGCCGTTCCTGGCGATGTCGTCGTACAGCGTCTGGCTGGACTTGACGTCGGCGATGATGGTGGCGCCCGGGTGGCTTTTCAGCACGTCGGCGGCGTAGATGGCCAGCAGCTGATCACCCCAGATGATGTCGCCATGCTCATCCACGGCGCCGATGCGGTCGCCGTCGCCGTCGAAGCCGATGCCGATGTCCGCCTTATGGGTGTGGACGGCGTGGATCAGGTCTTCAAGGTTCTCCGGCACGGTCGGGTCGGGGTGGTGGTTGGGGAAATTGCCGTCCACCTCCTCGAACAGCAGGATGTGCTTGCCCGGCAGCTTGTCGGTCAGGCGACGCAGGACATGGCCCACGGCGCCGTTGCCGGCATCCCAGACGATGGTCAGGTCGCGGGTGCCGTCATAGTCGGCCGCCAGGCGGTTGATGTAATCCTCGCTCACGTCCAGCTGGCGGGAAGAGCCGGCGCCCGTCGCCAGGTCGTTGCCGTGGACCAGGCGGCCGATCTCCTGGATCTGCTCGCCATACACCGGACCCTTGCCCAGCATCATCTTGAAACCGTTGTAGTCCGGCGGGTTGTGCGAGCCGGTGATCATCACGCCGGCGTCCAGTTCCAGGTGCCGCACGGTGAAGTACAGCATGGGCGTGGGGCCGAGGCCGATGCGGATGACCTCCAGGCCGGTGGACATCAGGCCCTCGACGCAGGCCTGCTCCAGCTCCGGCGAAGACAGGCGGCCGTCATAGCCGATGGCCACGCGGGTGCCGCCGGCGCGCACCACCAGGGTGCCGAAGCCCTGGCCGATGGCGCGGGCGTCGTCCGGGCCCAGGGTCTTGCCGATGACGCCGCGGATATCGTACTCGCGCAGCACCGTGGGGTGGAACCGATGATTAGCGGTCATGACTTGCACCTGCTCCCTTGCTGCTTTGACTTATCGACGCGCCGGACGGCCGATGGACGTGTAGGTGAAACCGGCGGCGCTCATATCGTCAGGATTGTAGATGTTGCGTAGGTCTACCAGGACCGGCGCCTTCATGGACCGGCGAACCCGGTCCAGATCCAGCGCGCGGAATTCGTTCCATTCGGTGATGATGGCTAGGACGTCGGTGTCCTGGATGGCGGCATAGGCGTCGGCACACCACACCACCCCTGGCAGAAGATGCTCCGCCTCCTGCATGCCGGCGGGGTCGTAGGCCTGGACGGTGGCGCCCAGACGCTGCAGTTGCGGGATGATGTCCAGCGACGGGGCGTCGCGCATGTCGTCGGTGTTCGGCTTGAAGGTCACGCCCAGGATGCCGATGCGCTTGCCCTCCACGGTGCCGTTGGCGGCGGCCACGATGCGGCCGGCCATGGACTTCTTGCGCTTGTCGTTGATGTCGATGACCGTCTCGACGATGCGCAGGGGCGATCCCACGTCGGCCGCCGTGCGGGCCAGGGCCAGCGTGTCCTTGGGGAAGCACGAGCCGCCGTAGCCGGCGCCGGCGTGCAGGAACTTGCGGCCGATGCGGCCGTCCAGGCCGATGCCCTTGGCCACGTCGTGGACGTTGGCGCCCACCTTCTCACACAGATCCGCCACCTCGTTGATGAAGGTGATCTTGGTGGCGAGGAAGGTGTTGGCCGCGTACTTGATCAGCTCGGACGTTTCGAGGCTGGTCATGACGATGGGCGTCTCGATGAGGTAGAGCGGCCGGTACAGGGCCTTCATCACCGCCCGGGCACGATCCGATTCAGCGCCGATCACCACGCGGTCGGGGCGCATGAAGTCGGCGATGGCAGCCCCCTCACGCAGGAACTCCGGGTTGGAACAGACGTCGAAGTCCAGGCCGGACCGCGTCTCCCCGATGATGCGCGCCACCTCGCGGCCGGTGCCCACGGGCACCGTCGACTTGGTCACGATGACCGTATAGCGGTCGGGATCCAGCGCCAGCGCCACTTCCTGGGCGGCGGCATAGACATAGGATAGGTCGGCGTGGCCATCGCCCCGGCGCGAGGGCGTGCCCACGGCGATGAACACGGCATCCACGCCCTTGACGGCGGCGGCCAGATCCGTGGTGAAGCTGAGGCGGCCCGCCTTGGCGTTCTTGGCCACCAGATCATCCAGTCCCGGCTCGAAGATCGGGATCTCACCCCGGTTCAGGCGCTCGATCTTGCTGGTGTCCTTGTCGACGCAGACCGTGGTCACGCCGAACTCGGAAAAACAGGCGCCCGACACCAAGCCGACGTAGCCTGTCCCGATCACCGCAATGCGCATACCGATCCCCTATCGTCACGTAGTCCCATTTCCCGCGCCCAGTATAGGCCGTGTGGGCGTGCCACAGGCATGGGGCATCGGGATCAGGGGCGGCGCCGGCGATTGGGCCGGACCGCGCCCTTATTTAAGGCGACATGGCTATGTCGCGCATGTGACCTTTTAGGGTCTTTCCGATTTGAATTAAAGCCCCGGGACAGGCCCTAAGTTTCTGTCGGGCTACCGAGAATCGGTGGCCCGGGCGATTAACCCGGGCCAGCCCCCGCTCAGAGCATTTCCTTAAGGGCGGCGCGCACCTTGGTCGCCATGTCGGGGCGTTCCAGGGCATAGGCCACGTTGGCCAGGACGAAGCCCAGCTTGTCGCCGCAGTCGAAGCGCTTGCCCTCGAAGCGGAAGCCGTGGAAGGGCTGCGTGCCGATCAGCTTGGCCATGGCGTCGGTCAGCTGGATCTCGCCACCGGCGCCGGTCTCGAACCGTTCCAGGTGATGGAAGATCTCCGGCTGCAGGATGTAGCGGCCCTGGATGGACAGGGTGGACGGGGCGGCAGCCGGATCCGGCTTTTCCACCAGGCCCTTCACCTCAGCCAGGCGACCATCGTCCTTGCCGATGTCCAGGATGCCATATTTGTTGGTCTGCTCGCGCGGTACCTCGAACACCGACAGCAGGTTGCCGCCGACCTGGCTGTAGGCATCCATCATCTGCGCCAGGCAGGGACGGTCGCCCAGCACCTGCTCGTCGGGCAGCAGCACGGCGAAGGGTTCGTCGCCGATGAATTCGCGGGCGCACCAGACGGCATGGCCCAGGCCCAGCGGTTCGGATTGGCGGACGTAGGCGATCTTGCCGCTGTCGATCTGGATGTCCTCGACCACCTTGAGGAGGTCGAGCTTGCCGCGATTCTTCAGCGTCTGGTTCAACTCGTAGTTAAGGTCGAAATGATCCTCCAGCGGAGTCTTGCCCCGGCTGGTGACGAAGCAGAACATTTCGATGCCGGCCGCCTTCGCCTCATCCACCGCGTGCTGGATCAACGGCTTGTCGGCCAGCGGCAGCATTTCCTTCGGTATGGCCTTGGTCGCCGGCAGGAACCGCGTGCCCAGACCAGCAACCGGAAACACCGCTTTGCGTACGCGCTTGACCATAGACCGACCCCTGGAGTTCAAGCCCCGGATTACCCGGGGGATTATTGGAATTGGTGGGTGGGACGCCCGATTCCGCACAGTCCCGTCCGTTCGGCCCTTCTGCCACATCGACATCCGGGCACGCAATCAAGCTGATGAGACTTTCTGACGCTTTCGTGGCAAGAAAACGCGCCATTCAAGCCCATGATGGCCTATGCCGGTGTCTATATCCATGGTCGGGGTCGGCGCCCGTTGGTTGGATGAATCGCCTCTCCAAACGATAACTTTCGCCTCAATCACACCTAAATCCGTTGCTTAAATTAACCAACCCAAGTCAAATCAGCGTGACAGGGCCGGGCGGAATTTGTAGTAGTTTAGCGTAAAGTTTGGCGCCTCAATATTCCCGAACCGGGTCTGTTCATCCATACGGCGGCTGGTTTCTGCCACCAGGCAGACGCTAAAGCCGACGCAGACGTGCTTACCGAACGTAAACAACATAATCGTCTGGGTTCGCTGGCAACCTTGGTTCCCTACTACCTCTGAACGAGAGTCGGACATGAACATCCTGATCGGTGACGACCACCTGCTGTTCCGCGAAGGCCTTTGCCGGCTGCTGACCCAACTCAGTGCCGATGCCACCTTTACCGAGGCGGGCACGTTCAACGAGGCGCTGGAGTTCGCGCAGGGCGAGCAGGAATTCGATCTGATCCTTCTGGACCTGCAAATGCCCAACTGGCCGGGCTTCTCCGGTATCCAGGAAATCTGTGAAATCCAGGCCGGCACGCCGGTGGTGATCGTCTCCGCCTCCGAAAGCCAGGCGGATGTGCGCGCGGCGCTGGACGCCGGCGCGTCCGGTTACATCCCCAAGTCCTCCAGCGTGAAGATCATGCTGAGCGCCCTGAACCTGGTGTTCTCCGGCGGCGGTGGCGGCGCGTCCAGTGGCGGCGGTGGCGGCGGCAACAGCCCCTCCCTGACCCAGCGCCAGCGGGACGTCCTGCGCTGCCTGCGCGAGGGCAAGTCCAACAAGCAGATCGCCTATGAGCTGGGCCTGTCGGAAGGCACCGTGAAGATCCACGTGACCGCCGTCATGCGCTCCCTGGGCGTGCGCAACCGCACCCAGGCGGTTATTGCGTCGGCCGACATTCTGCCCTAAACGCAGGATATTGCTTTCCGACCTTTCAGAAGTACCGACATGACCGGTCATCCGGATGGAACCAACGCCCCGGCGAGCGCAGCTCCCGGGGCGCCGTCTTTTGACGGCGGCGAGTCGCCCGCTCCCGGCGCCGCCTATCTCGCCGCCGACGGCTTCCTTGAGCCCCTGCTGGAGGAACTGGCCGATTCGACAGCCACGGTGCATGGCCGCCTGGTGATCACCCGGGCGCCGCCCCGGCCGGCCGCCTGGTCCATCAACACCTGGCTGCAGCCCCGCCGCATCGCCATCGCGTCCATCAAGGACGGCGCCCGCAGCCTGCGGGCCATCCAGCGCAATTGGGCGGTCTATGAGCATGGCCACCATCGCCGGGCCAAGCTGATCCAGGAACAGCTGCCGCACGTCTCGGCCAAGCCGCTGGTCTTCCCCGCCCCCGCCCCCACCGCCCCCCTGGGCGCCTGGACGCTGCTGGATGAGGGCACCATCCTGGCCAGCCCGGTGTGCAGCAGCGCCTTCGCCAACGGCGAGGTGGCGTTCGTGGAGGACAAGGCGACGCCGCCCAACCGTGCCTACCTCAAGCTGTGGGAGGCGCTGACGCTGGCCGGTCGCATGCCGGGCCCCGGCGACCGCTGCCTGGATCTGGGCGCCTGCCCCGGCGGCTGGACCTGGGTGCTGCAGTCGCTGGGCGCGGACGTCACCGCCATCGACAAGGCGCCGCTGGATCCGCGCATCGCCAGCCTGCCCCGCGTCACCGTGCGGCGGGAAAGCGCCTTTGGCCTGGATCCGGCCACGATAGGGCCGGTCGACTGGCTGTGCAGCGATGTCATTTGCTATCCGGAACGATTGTTGCGCCTGGTCCATCAGTGGAAGGACGGCGGCCACGCCCGCAATTTCATCTGCACCCTGAAGTTCCAGGGGGAGACGGACCACGCCAGCGCCCGCGCCTTCGCCGCCATTCCCGGCTCGCGCCTGCTGCATCTGTCGCACAACAAGCATGAGTTGACTTGGATTTATTTGGCGCCCGAAACATCAGTGATTTAGCCGCTTCCGCTGTGACGCAGGCCCTTGCGCCCGGGGCCGGTCTGAGCGCAAAACGATAGCGGGGCGGTCCTGGTCGTATGGGGGATCGGTCTTAAACTGGATCACACCAGAGGCTGGTTTCGCCAGGCCCCGCCGCCGTTCCGCGTCCTCGATGACCATCGGGGCGCCTTGCGATGGGTGACGAATGCGCCGGGTGTTTTCTTGGATCGCGTGGCCGGGGCTACTGGCCCTGTGCATTGCCGGTTATGCCTATGGGAACGCGCTGGGCCATCCCATCCTGACCTACAACATCACCTATTTCGGCATGGCCGCCGCCCTGCTGCTGCTTGAACGCCTGATGCCCTATGAGGCGGCATGGGCCAAGAGCGACGGCCAGATGCGTCAGGACATAAGCCACACCGCCCTGAACAAGGGCATCGGCCAGTTCCTGGCCAGCCTCGCCGCCGTGATCGGCGCCAGTGAGGTGGCGCCGGCCGCCGCCGGGGGTGTCTGGCCCGCCCACTGGCCCATGGCCGCCCAGGTGGTTCTGGGCCTGGTGGTGGCGGAGTTCGGCCTCTATTGGGCGCACCGCCTGTGCCATGAGGTGTCGTGGCTGTGGCCCTATCACGCCGTGCACCACAGCGTCACCCGCCTGTGGGTGGTGAACACCGGCCGGTTCCATTTCGTGGACAGCCTGCTCAGCAGCGGATTCGCCCTGGCGCTGGGCATGCTGGTCGGCGCGCCCAAGGAGGTCATCGTCTGGGTGCTGGTCATCACCACCTACATCGGCTTCCTCACACACTGCAACGTGGACATGGATTGCCGTGGCCTGAATTGGCTGTTCAACACGCCGGACCTGCACCGCTGGCACCACAGCCGCATCCCGGCCGAGGGCAACACCAACTATGGTGAAAACCTGCTGCTGTGGGACGTGATCTTCCGCACCCGCTACCTGCCGTCGGACCGCCGCCCGCCGGTTGATATCGGCACCGCCGACGCCGTGCCGCTGACCTTCCTGGGCCAGCTGGCCTTCCCCTTCCGCCGCCACAGGGCCGCCCCCATCCTGGAGGCGCCGGTGGCGATGGAGGCGCGGGCCGAGGCGGGTGGAGACTGACCCTCAGACCCGCAGTCCGATGCGCCCTTAGGCTGCCGCCCGCCACCTGAAGGATACTAAAGAGCCTGGCCGGCGACCCAGCCGGAGGACCAGGCCCACTGGAAATTATAGCCGCCCAGCCAGCCGGTGACGTCCACGGCCTCGCCCACGAAGTGCAGGCCGGGCACGGCCTTGGCCTCCAGCGTCTTGGACGACAGGTCGTTGGTGTCGACGCCGCCCACCGTCACCTCCGCCGTGCGATAGCCCTCGGTACCGGCCGGCACCACGGTCCAGCGCCGCAACTGCTCCCCCACCGCGGCCAGGGCCTTGTCCGACAGGTCGCGCAAGGGGCGGCTCTCCACCTCTCCGCCACCGGCGCCGCCCTCCCCGCACAGCCGCTCGGCGAAGCGGCGGGGCAGGACATCGCCCAGGATGGTCTTCAGCTCGGCATTGGGACGCGCCCGCTTGGCCGCCTTCAGATGCTCGGCCAAGTCCAGGTCGGGGGTGAGATCGACGGTGACGGGATGCCCCGGCTGCCAATAGCTGGACGCCTGCAGGATGCTGGGACCGGACAGACCGCGATGGGTGATCAGCAAGGCTTCGCGGAACGCCGATTTGCCGGCTTTGACGACAGCATCCAGCGCCACGCCGGACAGGCCCTGGGTCCGTGCCAGGTCCTGGGGCGTGAAGGTGAAGGGCACCAGGCCGGGCCGTGGAGTCACGACGTTCAGGCCGAATTGTTTCGCCAGGCGATAGGCGAAGTCGGTGGCGCCCATCTTGGGAATGGACAGGCCGCCCGTGGCCACCACCAGCTTGGGCGCCGCCATGCGCCCGCGCACCGTGTCCAGAACGAAGCCGCCTTCCGTGCCCTGGACGTCCCGCACTGCGCAGTCCAGCCGCAGCTCCACGCCGGCGTCCGCAGCTTCGGCCAGCAGCATGCCCAGGATATCCCGGGCGGAGCTGTCGCAGAACAGCTGGCCCAGCTTCTTCTCGTGCCAGGCGATGCCGTGACGCTCCACCAGGTCCAGGAAGTCGCGCGGCGTGTAGCGGCGCAGCGCCGAAATGCAGAAGTGCGGATTGGCCGACAGGTAACGCGCCGGCTGCGCATCCACGTTGGTGAAGTTGCAGCGTCCGCCACCGGAGATCAGGATCTTGGCGCCAGCCTCGGGGGCGTGGTCGACCACCACCACCCGGCGGCCGCGCTTGCCGGCGGCGATGGCGGTGAACAGGCCGGCGGCGCCGGCGCCGATGACGATGACGTCGGGGCTGCTGGAAACGGTCATGCGGGTTTCTTAATCGATGTCGACGGAACCGCGCAGGCGCTTCACGCCGCTGCGGGTGGCCTTGGCATCCAGCCGCCGCTTCTGCGAGCCCAGGGTGGGCCGGGTGGCGCGGCGCACGGCCTGACGCACCGTGGCCTCGCGTATCAGCTCGAACAGCCGCTCGCGCGCGTCCTCACGGTTCCGCTCCTGGGTACGGTGGCGCTGGGCGGTGATGACGATGACGCCGTCACCCGTCCAGCGGCGGCCCGCCAGGGTCTTCAGCTTGTCCTTAACCCATTGCGGCAGATTGGGTGAGGCGGCCGCGTCGAAGCGCAGCTGCACCGCCGTTTCCACCTTGTTCACGTTTTGCCCGCCGGGGCCGCCGGCCCGCAGGAAGCTCTCCAGCAGCTCCGTCTCGGCCAGCCGGATCCCCGGCGCGACCAGCACGGTCGGGCCCTGGAATGGCGGTGGGGAAGACGGTGGCAACATGGGAACGGAACCACGGATGATCAAGGTCCGCGATCCTAAACGGGCCCGCCCCGGTTGTCTAACGGTGGACCCGTATGGCTGGGGCGCCGCCGAGCGACCTGATCAAGGGATGGGTGCGTCCACGTCCCACATGACCACGGGCCATTCCTCCGCCTGGCGGCGGCGCAGCGGGCCGGGGGTGGCCAGCGCGCGCAGGGCGTCGAAATCCTTGAGCACGGCCGTGGTGCCCTCCAGCGCCACGCCGTGGCGGCGCAGGTCGGTTAAGGTCCAGGCCACATCCTCCGGCGTGGCGGCCAGGGCGGCGGCGACGGCGCCCATGTCCAGGTCCAGCCGGCCGCCGGCGCGGCGGTCGTTGTGTTCCTTCAGCAAATGGGCGGCCAGGCGCTGGGGCAGCGACAGGTCCTGCAAGGCGGCCACTGCCTCCACCAGAACCCGTTCCCGTGCGGCCTGCCCCGCCATCAGCGACAGGGCCAAGTCGGCCCCGTCCCCCAGGCGTGCACGCAACGCCGCCAGCGGCAGAACCAGCAGGCGGACCCCACCCGCCGCGCGTATGGTGACCGGGGCGGCCACACCGGTCAGCGCCTCTGGCAGCAGGAAGGTGGTTTCCGGTCCCCGTCGCTGCCCGACCTCGGCATTGCCGGCGACCAGCATCACGGTGCCGGACAGCAGGACGTGGACATCGGTGAGGCGGTTCCCCTGGCGGACGGCCAGGTCGCCCGCGCCCAGATCCTGGATGTGGCATGCCGCTGCCAAGGAGGACAGGAGGTCCGGCGCCAGGCAGGCGAAGGCCGCCACCGACGCCAGTTCATTCACGATCCCCCGGGCCGCCGCACCACCCACGGCACCGCCCTTCGTCACATCCACAGTCATCCACCCAACCCCATCTTGCCTGTCGGGCGACCCGCAGGCGGGCGGCCACCTTATGCCCTACGGCAGACCCCCAATAGTCGAGCCTTTGCCTTAGGCCTTTTGGATACGCACCGTTTGGAAACGTTCCAATATCCTATCCGCCGCGCCGATAACGGCGGCGTTCGCGGGCCAAGGCCGCCGACCGCGCCGCCTGGCGCCAGGCGGCGGACAGCGCCGGTGCCAGGATCGCCCGTATCCCTTTGGCCAGGGCCACGACGGCTCGCCAGGCCGGCAGCGCCGTCAGGCGGTCTATCCATCCGACGATCCAGCCATGCACCCGCGCGAACCAGCGGATGGTCAGCAGCTTATGCCGGCTGCGCTGGAACAGGCGTTCCACCGTCAGCAGCTTCAGCACCTCCGCCCCCACGATCAGCAGGATGCCCAGGCGCGTCTTGCCTTGGGCGATCAGGAAGGCGCCCAGCGGCTTCGCCGGTTCCAGCACCACCAACGGCACCAGGAACAGCACCAGGGTGGTCCGCGGCCCCAGGCGATCGATGAAGCGGCCCAGCGCCTGGAAGGGGGACCACCGCCCCATGCGGTTGGCGAATGGCCGCACCAGGGGCAGGAAACAGACGTCGACCAGCACGTAAGCCAAGGCCGCGATCACCGCCAGCGGGGTCAGCAGCCGCCGCAGCCACAGGCGGGCCTGCGGGCTGGGTCGCCATCCCAAGGCGCGGCGCACGCGGCCGTGCGGCTTCTGATCCGACATCCGTCTATCCTTCCCTGGGCCTGGCCTTGTCTGGCCTGAAATGGACCCATGACCCCACGACGGTGGGCCGGGGCCCACCTGATGCGCAAGGTCCACTTGGTGGCATTTTTGTAGAGCCTTCTCGCACGAATGCGCGAAACACCAAAAGGAAAAGGCGCCTTCCCCGGGGGGAAGACGCCTTTCCTCGGTAATCCAGGCTGCTGAGGGATCAGCGCTTGGAGAACTGGAAGCTACGACGGGCCTTGGCCTTACCGTACTTCTTACGCTCGACCACGCGCGGATCGCGGGTCAGCAGGCCGGCGACCTTCAGCGGCGGGCGCAGGGCCGGCTCGAAGTAGGTCAGGGCCTTGGAGATGCCGTGGCGCAGGGCGCCGGCCTGGCCGGACAGGCCGCCGCCGGACACGGTGCACACCACGTCGTACTGCTCAACCCGGCCGACGATCTGGAACGGCTGGTTGATCATCATGCGCAGCACGGGGCGGGCGAAGTAGACGGTGATGTCACGGCCGTTGACCGTGACCTGGCCCTTGCCCGGCTTAATCCAGACGCGGGCGACCGCGTCCTTGCGCTTGCCGGTGGCGTAGGAACGGCCCTGGGCGTCGATCTTCGGCTGAGCCGGTTCGGCGGCCTCGGTCGTCACGACGGCGGCGCCCTGCTTCAGGTCAGCCAGGCTGTTGATGGTCTGAGCCATGGATTAGGCCCCCTTGTTCTTGGGATTCAGGGCGCCGACGTCCAGCACCTCGGGGTTCTGCGCTTCGTGAGGATGCGTCGGCCCCTTGTAAACGCGCAGGTTACCCATCTGGCGACGGCCCAGCGGACCGCGGGTGATCATGCGCTCGACGGCCTTCTCGATGACCCGCTCGGGGTACTTGCCGTCCAGGATCTGGCCCAGGCTGCGCTGCTTGATGCCGCCAGCGTAACCGGTGTGCCAGTAGAAGATTTCGTCGCTGCGCTTGTTGCCGGTCAGCTTCACCTTCTCCGCATTGATGACGATGACGTTGTCACCGCAATCCATGTGGGGGGTGTAGGTCGGCTTGTGCTTGCCGCGCAGGCGCATGGAGATGATGCTGGCCAGGCGGCCCAGCACGAGGCCGTCGGCGTCGATGAGAAGCCACTTCTTCTCGATCTCAGACGGCTTGAGAGACAAGGTTTTCATCCGCGCACTCACTCAAAATGAGGTCCGGGCCCAAATGGGCCCCAGGGGCACCGCTCCTGGGACCGGCACCGAAGTGGGCGGTTTTTATGTTGGTGACGGTCGAGTGTCAACGGGAAAAAGACACCATCCATCAAATGCTTACCGCTGCGGTATCATAATACCAATAACTCAAACGTATTGATTTTATTGATATTTTTAAGACCGCCGAAACGGCGCCGTTTCCGTTTTCCCCAATGAATCCAGGACATTGGCGGAACCGTCCCGGGCGGCCCGCCCGCTGCGCCCCTCAGCCCCGCGGAATCGCATAGGTGCCCGTCGCGTGCGCCACGGGGTCGTCCTCGCCCTCGGAATGGATGGTGACCTCGCCATAAGCCAGGTTCCGGCCCATGCGCACGATGCGGGCGTAGGCCAGCAGTGGCTTGGCCGGCGGGCGGCGCAGGAAGGTGATGTTCATGTTGCTGGTGACGGCCAGCACGATGTGTCCCGCCATGCTGAGCACCGCGCCATAGAGCGCCACATCGGCCAGCGCGAACATGGTGGGGCCGGAGACGGTGCCGCCCGGCCTCAGGAAGTCCTCCGACACCGGCATGGTCAGGGTGATGGTGCCGTGCCCCATCTCCTTCGTCCGGATGCCGGCGCGATGGGCCTGGGGCAATCCCTTTTCCAGCAAGCGGTCGAAATCCGCCGGCGTGAAGACGGGCGCCTTGCCCATGGCCGCCAGCTTGTCGTCCGGCTTGGTGTCGGACGCCGGCGTATCTGCCGCCATGTCCATCTCATCCGTCATTCCCAAACTCCTCCCCTCATCCCATTTATGGTGTCCGGTATACCCGTCCCCAGGCGCCCTGCCCACTCCCCACCAGCCCACTGCCCACTGCCCATGGGCGCCCTATCGCATAAGGAACTGCAAGCCATGAGCGAGAAGATCACCGACGACGTGCTGCGTGAGGTCTTCCTGAAGACGAAGACGGTGGCCATCGTCGGCATATCGCCCGACCCGGCCAAACCCTCGCACTACGTACCGGCCTTCATGCAGCAGGAATACGGCTACAAGATCATCCCGGTGCACCCGGCCCACGTCGGCACCACCATCCTGGGGGAACCGGTGGTGGCCACCCTGGCCGATCTGCCCGACGGCGTGGACTTCGTCGAGATCTTCCGCGCCGCCCCGGCCATCGCCCCCTTCGTGGTGGAAGCGGCGCAGCGGGGCATTCCCTATATCTGGATGCCGCTGGGGGTGAGCCATGAGGAATCGGCCGCCCAGGCGCGGGCCCTGGGCGCCACGGTCATCCAGGACCGCTGCCCCAAGATCGATCTGCCCCGCCTGTTCCCCGGCGGCTTGCCTGATCGGGAATTCCCGGGGAGCGACTGACCCTATTCGTCGCTGGCGTCGGGCGCCGCCGAGGCGGCGATCCATTCCAGGAAGCCCGGGTTGCCCGACACCACCGGCAGGGCGACGATGCAGGGCGTGTCGTAGCTGTGCAGGGCCTTGACCCGCTTGGTCAGCGCCTCGAACCGGTCGGCGCGGGTCTTGGCGATGAAAGCCACCTCCGCCGCCGTCTCCACCCCCTCCTTCCAGCGATAGATGGATTGGCTGGCACCCAGGATGTTGACGCAGGCGGCCAGCCGCTCCTCCACCAATGCCCGGCCGATGGTCTCCGCCTCCTCCCGCGAGGCCGCCGTCATATAGACCAGGAACGCCGCCATCACCCACCTCTCGGTTCGAAGATATTCCGCCTGGACGCCGCCGCCAGCGGTCCGGTGCCGCAAGCACCTGACGCAGGGGGCCGTTTGACGCCCGGTCCCGTCAGCGTAAGATACCGGCAGGCCCCGCGCCATGGCCCAAAGGGCGTGGCGATTCCAAATGGGCCGATTGAATGGACCGGTGGACGACGGCACCCAATTGACGGGGGAGACTGGGCATGGCGCGCGGCAAGGCAGCTGTTCCTGAAACACCCATGCACGAGGCCCCGCCGCCGCCTCTTCCCACGCCCGTGCAGAAACGCTGGCTGCGGCGCGGCCTGGACCAGGCCGGCGGCAAGCTGCCCCTGTTCTGGGCGGACGGCAGCAAGGTGACCGCCGCCACGGTGAAGGCCTGCCTGGAGGCCGGCTGGGCCACCCCCTGGTTCAGCAACCCGCTGAAGCCCGACTGGCTGGTCTGCCGCCTGACGGACGCCGGCCGCGCCGTGTGCGGCAGGGCCCCGGCGCGCAGGAAGGCGGACGGACTGGTGGCCACAGGGGAAACAAGCGCCTGAAATGGAAACGGCGCCTGGCCCTTAACGGGACCGGCGCCGTCTTCATGGTATCGAGAGATGGTCGGAGCGACAGGATTCGAACCTGCGACCCCCAGACCCCCAGTCTGATGCGCTACCAGGCTGCGCTACGCTCCGACCTCTCGAGTGAACCGCAGTGGGCTGCGGTTCGGGCGCGGACTATAGCCACGAGATTCACCAGATGCAACGGCGTTGGATGCCTAAACGTCAAAAAAATGAATTTTCTTAATTTTTCTTTTTAGATCAATTGGTTATCGACTCACTTTAGCACGATCCAAAAGCACAGGACCACCAAAACGGGTTCGGGACGCACAGTGGATCATCTTTCCCGGGCCGGCTTGACGATGCTGTTCGTCATCCCGCTCGCGCCGGGCGCCGGACGACGGGCAGGAACAGCCACCTGGGCGATACCGCCAAGACGGGACCGATACGGGAGTCGCATGTAGAAGTGGGGGGGAGCGCTTACAGCACGCGGCGTAGCAAGTCGCGAATCTCTTCCAGGTCCGCCAGCACCTGGCCCAGCGCCTCACGCTTGGGGGCAGACAGGCCCTTCTCCACCTTTTCCGTGGGGATCCGGCGCGGCTCATGGG
This sequence comes from Nitrospirillum bahiense, assembly GCF_007828025.1. NCBI lineage: Bacteria > Pseudomonadati > Pseudomonadota > Alphaproteobacteria > Rhodospirillales > Azospirillaceae > Nitrospirillum > Nitrospirillum bahiense. The sequence goes on along the minus strand of NZ_VITO01000002.1, from coordinate 530,278 downwards.
CGCGGGGGGCCGCAGGCTCCGGCGTGGATGGCGGCGTGCGCGACCATTCAGGATCCGCCTCGGGATCGTGGTCGAACAGGCCGATAATGCGCAGCTTCTCCTCCGGCTGCGCGCGGGGCGCGGGCGGCGGGGATGGCGGTGCCGGTTCGACCCAGCTCTCATCCGCAGGCTCAGCGGCCTCTTCAGCGCCGCCGGCGGACTCGCTGATGGGGCCATTAGGGGGCAACGTGCGACCACCGCCGGTGCGCAGCAGACGCTGCACGCCCTTGATGGTGTACCCTTCCTTATAGAGCAGCACCTGGATGCGTCGCAGCAGTTCCACATCGTCCGGGCGATAGTAGCGCCGGCCGCCGCCGCGTTTCAGCGGACGGATGTGGGGGAACTTGGTTTCCCAGAAGCGCAGCACATGCTGCGGCACATCCAACTCCGCCGACACCTCGCTGATGGTACGGAAAGCAGTGGGCGATTTGGCCCCCGCGCGGCCGCGATCAGCCACCGGCGTCTCGTTTGCCGCGTCATCCGGGCCCACCTCGTCCAGGGTGTCGGATTCGGTGCCCGTGTCCGCCCCCGCCCCGTCGCCCGCGTCCGTCATGTCGGGCGCGACGAGATCGTCCCCGGTCTCGACATCATCAGCCGACATGTCTTCAGCCGGTATCCGGGGCTCAGGCGCGGGCATGCCGGACATGGCTTAGTGCTCGTTGGCCGACAGGACTTCGTTGATGCGGTTCTTCAGCACATGGCTGGCGCGGAACACCAGGACGCGGCGGGGCAGGATCGGCACCTCTTCACCCGTCTTGGGGTTGCGGCCGATGCGCTCGCCCTTGGACCGTACGGAGAAGCTCCCGAAGGAGGAAATCTTGACCATTTCCCCCCGCCCCAAGGCGGAGGCGATCTCATCCAGCACGCTTTCCACCAGATCGGCGGACTCATTCCGCGACAGCCCCACCTCTTGGTAGACGGCCTCGCTCAACTGAGCGCGCGTGACGGTGTGATCTCCCATGGGTGCCCTCCCTCAACCAGTGGCCCCTTCGCCAACTGCGGGAACGGTAATGCCAGCCGGGAAAGCCGTCAATTCCAAAGGTTTGCCAAAGTTTTGTCAGATTTGGCTAGACCATCCGTCAGGGCGAAACGGCTGTTGCAGAGCACCCAAGAATGGTGCGCCGCGAAAGCGGGAGGGCCGTCACCGCAATGGCGAAGGGGCGCCCCGGCGGAACGCCCCTTGAATACGTCGGTAAGCGGATTTGGGTGAGCGGATTTGCCGGCTGGCGTAAGTCCACCGATGTGCGGCCTGGCCTAGAAGCGAACCAGCGCGGCGCCCCAGGTGAAACCGCCGCCCATGGCCTCCAGGAGGACTAGCTCGCCCCGCTGGATGCGACCATCGGCCACGGCTTCGCACAGGGCCAGGGGGATGGACGCGGCCGAGGTGTTGCCGTGGTGGTCCACGGTCATCACCACCCGGGCGGGATCCATCTTCAGCTTGCGGCCGGTGTTCTCGATGATGCGGCGGTTGGCCTGGTGGGGCACCAGCCAGTTCAGGTCGGCGGGCGTCAGGCCGTTGGCCTCCAGCGCCTCGCCCACCACCTCGGCCAGGTTGACCACGGCGTGCTTGAACACCTCCTGCCCCGCCATGCGCACATGGCCCACGGTCTGGGTGGAGGACGGACCGCCGTCGACATACAGCAGGTCGTGATGGCGGCCATCGGAATGCAGGTGGGTGGACAGGATGCCGCGGTCGGCGGCCGTGCCCTCGCCTTCCTCGGCGCGCAGCACCACGGCGCCGGCGCCGTCGCCGAACAGCACGCAGGTGGCGCGGTCGTTCCAGTCCAGGATGCGCGAGAAGGTTTCGGCGCCGATCACCAGCACCGTGCGCGCCTGGCCAGCCTTGATGAAGTTGTCGGCCACCGACAGGGCGTAGATGAAGCCGGAGCAGACCGCCTGTACATCGAAGGCGGCGCCCCGGGTCATGCCCAAGGCGGCCTGCACCTTGGCGGCGGTGGCGGGGAAGGTCTGGTCGGGGGTGGCGGTGGCCAGGACGATCAGGTCCAGCTCATCCACCGCGACGTTGCCGTGGGCCAGGGCGGCCCTGGCGGCGGCCAGCGCCAGGTCGGATGTCATCTCGCCTTCGGCGGCGATGTGGCGGCTGCGGATGCCGGTGCGCTGGGTGATCCACTCATCCGAGGTATCGACCATCTTGGCCAGGTCGTCGTTGGTCACGACGCGGGCGGGCAGGTAAGAGCCGCAGCCCACGATCACGGAGCGCATTACCATCGTTCAACCAGCCATCAGGGGATGGGCCGTCACTGGGCGACGGCCTGGGGGTCGGAACCGGAAGCGGCGGCGGACGCCGCCTGCAGGCTTTCCTGCAGCAGGGCCAGCTCCTTGCGGATTTTCTCGTTGAAGCCGTGCTGGACCAGGTCCACCGCCACGCAGATGGCGTTGGCGAAGCCCAGCCCGTCGGTGCCGCCGTGGCTTTTCACGCACACGCCTTGCAGACCCAGGAACATCGCACCGTTGTAGCGGCGGGGATCCATGCGCTGGCGCAGCTTGTTGAACGCGGTGCGGGCCAGCAGATAGCCCAGCTTGGCCAGCAGGGAGGATTGGAAGGTGCGGCGCAGGAATTCGCCGAACAGCTTGCCGGTGCCCTCGGCCGTCTTCAGGGCGACGTTGCCGGTGAACCCATCGGTCACGACCACGTCCACCGTGCCGGCGGCGATGTCGGTGCCTTCCACGAAACCGTGGAAGTTGCGGGCCAGCGGCGTGGCGCGCAGGGCGGAAGCGGCGGTGCGAATGGCCTCATGGCCCTTCTGCTCCTCCGATCCCACGTTCAGCAGGCCGATGGTGGGTTCCAGCAGGCCCAGCACCGTCTGGGCGAACACGGTGCCCAGCACCGCGAACTGCACCAGATTGTCGGCGTCGCATTCCAGATTGGCGCCCAGATCCAGCATCACGCAGTCGCCCCGCATGGTGGGCAGCATGGACGCGATGGCCGGCCGGTCGATCCCCGGCAGGGTCTTCAGCACGAACTTGGCCATGGCCATGAGCGCGCCGGTGTTGCCGGCGGAGACGACGCTGGCCGCCTCCCCCGACGCCACGGCGTCGATGGCCAGACGCATGCTGGAGCCGCGCCCAGAACGAAGGGCCACGGACGGTTTCGCGTCCATGGCCACAACGTCAGCTGTATGGCGAACCTGGGAGATCGCCTTCAGTGCCGGCCGGGCATCGAGCAGCGCATTGATGCGCTGCTCGTCACCGACGAACAGGAAATCGACATTGGGGCAGCGTTCGCGCGCGATATCCGCGCCGTCCACCACCATGTCCGGGGCATGATCGCCGCCCATCGCATCCAGGGCGATTCGCAGGCGTGTGCTCACCGGACGGCGACCTCCTCAAGCACCGTGCGAACCGGATCAGGCGGCAGCGGTAGCAGTGTCGACGACGACCTCACGGCCGTCGTAGTGGCCGCAGGAGCCACAGACGTGGTGCGGGCGGGTCAGCTCACCGCAGTTGCTGCACTCGTGGTGCGCACCGGCGCTGATGGCGTGGTGCGAACGGCGCATGTTGCGGCGAGACTGGGAGGTCTTTTTCTTAGGAACGGCCATGATCGTCTACTCTCTACTCGATTAAGACGACCACTCATGTGCCGTCTTGCTAACCATCGTCAGGCCCCATGCTTTAGCGAAACCGTCATCCTTTTCCCACCCCCAATTTACTAGGGACGGGCTTGCGGAAAACGATACGGGGTCAAACGACAACGAACCCGGCCCAACCCTGGACCGGATCAAACAGGGCGCCTTAAGTACTCGAAATCCCCGGCAAGGGCAAGGGCCAAAGACCAAATTAAGTCTTGGGCCGCAGCTTCGCAAGGGCGGCAAAGGGATTCGGCTTCTCTCCACCGTCGGCGTCCTGGGCGGGCGGCATGCCACTGGCGGGCGACTCCACGTCCTCGCCACCGTCCATATCCGGCGGCGGCTCGTTGGGCGCGTCGGGGAATTCGCCCTCGCCCTCCCAATCCTCCACATGCACGAAGCGCTCGGCATCCGCCTTGCGGGGATAGGGGTCGAGGGCCAGCGACAGGTGCTGGGCCACCAGCTCGCCGATGTCGATGCGGCCGTTCTCGATCGGCTCGGGCGGGTCGGCCTCGTCGTCTAGGCCCAGGTTATCCAGCTCGTCCTCGTCCTTGGGCACCAGATGGGCCGGGGCGAACAGGGCCTGGAAGGTGTCGCGCACCTGGGCCGGCAGCGGCTCAAGCGTCACCACGCAGCTTTGCACCACCTCGGCCTCCAACTCGCCGGTGACGCGCACCATCTGGCCCCCCCGGATGCGGCGCAGGCGCACCAGGGCCGTCAGGCTGTCCAGCGACACGAGATCCAGGCGCTTGGCCAGGGCGGCGCGCTCCGCCGGGGTGGCCGTAATCTTCTCCACGCTCTCGCGGGCGGACACCTTGTCGGCGATGACGGGTCGGGAAAATTCAGGGGCCATGTCGGCCATGACGCGCAACTCCACACTCTAAGAAGTCAAAACAGTCTAAGAAGTCAAAACACTGGCGCGGGGGCGAAGGCGGGCCCGCGCGCCAGTAGGTTGGCCGCCGGCAGGGTGCCCAGCCGGTCGGCGCAGGCTCGGACATAGGTGGCCATGGCCGCCACCTCCGGTCCATCCGGCAGGGTGGAGCCGAAGAGGTTGCGGTCCAGCGCCGCTTCCAGCTCCCCCACCCCGCCTTTCAAGCCCGATTCGTAGGCATCGGCCCGGCCATAGAAATGCGTGCCCAGGTCCTTGACCTTCTTGCCCACCACCATCTCGCTGGCGCCCAGCTCACGCAGGCTGAAGTCCAGATCGGTGAACATATGGTCGAACAGTGCCTGGTTGAGGGCTGCAAGATCTGGCCCTTCCGCCGCCAGACGGCGCATCACCAGCCAGGCGTGCAGCGTCACCACCTCGAACCGGCCTTCCACCGTGTCGGGCACGCCGCGCCCCTCGCCTGCCGCCGCAGCGTAGAATCCAGGCTGACGCGCCTGGTCGACAATGCCGGCATAAAGACGCAACACGGCCGCCTGGTGGCGGTTACGGCTGAACAGGGACTTCAGCAAGGCGATCACGGCGCGGAACCCGGCTTTCGTTGACAGGACAAAGCGGCTGGTGCGATTGTCACCGGCCAGATGGGGGGTGGTCGTCCACCGGTCAAGCGCGACGAGGGACGCCGCGCCGGACGGGGATGGCCTGGAACCCGGGCCGGTTGGTCCTCAATCTCCGGATTATCGCACCCCCCGCGACGGACGGGCGGTGCCTCAATCGTGGAACGGGGCCGACCCGCGATCAACGTTCTTGGGATTAACGTCTTAGACCATGCCGAACAAGACCCTTAAGTTGCTGTCTCCCGCCGGCCTGATTGGCGTGGGCCTGCTCGGGATCGGGCTGACGGCCTGCACTCCCACGGTGAACAACCGCGGCAATCTGGTGGAAGATCGACGCCTGGCCGACGTCCATCCGGGGACCAGCACCAAGGAAGATGTGCAGAAGGCGCTGGGGTCGCCCAGCACCACCAGCACGCTGGACGCCAACGTCTGGTACTACATCGGCGCCATCACCGAGAACGAAGCCTTCTTCGATCCCGATATCGTGCAGCAGCGGGTACTGCAGGTCAGTTTCAACGATCAAGGCGTGGTCAGCGCCATCGGCGACGTGGACCTGACCCAGCAGCAGGACATCAGCCCCGAGGATCGCGAGACCCCGACGGCCGGCCATGAGGTCACCTTCCTGGAGCAGTTGATGGGCAACCTCAACCGCGAGAAGAAGAAGGACGACAAGAAGAAGAAGGGCGGCGGCTAAGGCGCCCTGCCCCTTGCTCGTACCTTCACGGAATAAGGAAAACCCCGGAGCGTTCGCCCCGGGGTTTTTGCTTGGGACTCGAATGGTGCGCGTCAGCCGTGGGCCAGGATGGCCAGCAGCAGCAGCGCCACGATGTTGGTGATCTTGATCATAGGGTTCACGGCGGGGCCAGCCGTGTCCTTGTAGGGGTCGCCCACGGTGTCGCCGGTCACGGCCGCCTTGTGCGCGTCCGAGCCCTTGCCGCCATGGTGGCCCTCTTCGATGTACTTCTTGGCGTTGTCCCAGGCGCCGCCGCCCGAGGTCATGGAGATGGCGACGAACAGCCCGGTGACGATGACGCCCAGCAGCATGGCGCCCACCGCCGAAAACGCCGCCCCCTTGCCGGCGATGGCGTTGATGATGAAGTAAAGCACCACCGGCGCCAGCACCGGCAGCAGCGAGGGGATGATCATCTCCTTGATGGCGGCGCGGGTCAGCAGATCCACCGCCTGGCCGTAGTCCGGCTTGGACGTGCCGGCCATGATGCCGGTGTTCTCGCGGAACTGGCGCCGCACCTCCTCCACCACCGAACCGGCGGCGCGGCCCACCGCCGTCATGCCCATGGCGCCGAACAGGAAGGGCAGCAGCCCGCCCAGGATCAGGCCCACGACGACGAAGGGGTTGTCCAACCCAAAGTCCAGCTTGCCCGACAGGTCGGCGAAGTAGGGATAGTCGGTCGGGTTGGCCATGAAGTAGTGCAGGTCTTCGTTATAGGCGGCGAACAGCACCAGGGCGCCCAGGCCGGCGGAACCGATGGCGTAGCCCTTGGTCACAGCCTTGGTGGTGTTGCCCACGGCGTCCAGCGCGTCGGTGGTCACCCGCACGTCGCCGGGCAGGTCCGCCATCTCCGCGATGCCGCCGCCGTTGTCGGTGACGGGGCCATAGGCGTCCAGCGCCACGATCATGCCGGCCAGGGCCAGCATGCTGGTGACGGCGATGGCGATGCCCAGCAGGCCGGCCATCAGGAAGGTCACCAGGATGGCGGCGCAGATGACGATGGCCGGCAGGGCCGTCGACTCCATGGAGATGGCCAGGCCCTGGATGACGTTGGTGCCGTGGCCGGTGGTGGAGCTTTGCGCCACCGATTTCACCGGGCGATAGTTGGTGCCGGTGTAGTATTCGGTGATCCAGACGATCAGCGCCGTGACAACCAGGCCCACGACGGCGCAGCAGTACAGCGTCTGGCCGGTGAACTCCTTGCCGTTGACGGAGAAGGCGGTCTGCAGATGGTCGGGCAGCACCCAGTAGGTGACGGCCCAGATGCCGACCAGGGACAGGACGCCGGTGGCGATCAGGCCCTTGTACAGCGCCCCCATGATGTTGCCGCTGGCGCCCAGCCGCACGAAGTAGGTCCCGATGATGGAGGTGATGATGCAGACGCCGCCGATGGCCAGCGGGTACAGCATCAAGGGCGCCAGCAGGTCGGTTCCGGCGAAGAAGATGGAGGCCAGCACCATGGTCGCCACCGTGGTGACGGCATAGGTCTCGAACAGGTCGGCCGCCATGCCGGCGCAGTCGCCCACGTTGTCGCCCACGTTATCGGCGATGACGGCGGGGTTGCGGGGATCATCCTCGGGGATGCCCGCCTCGACCTTGCCCACCAGGTCGGCGCCCACGTCCGCCCCCTTGGTGAAGATGCCGCCACCCAGGCGCGCGAAGATGGAGATGAGCGAGGCGCCGAAGCCCAACGCCACCAGGGCGTCGACCAGCGGCCGCCCCGTGATCTCCAGTTGGGAAAGCAGTCCGAAATAGCCGGAGACGCCCAGAAGCGCCAGGCCCGCCACCAGCATGCCGGTGACGGCGCCGGAGCGGAAGGCGATGGACAGGCCCGCCGCCAGGCCATGGCGCGACGCTTCCGCCGTACGCACGTTGGCGCGGACGGAGACGTTCATGCCGATGTAACCCGCCGCCGCCGACAGCACGGCGCCCACGACGAAGCCCAGGGCCACGTACCATTTCAGGGTGACGTACAGTAGAATGGCGATGACGACGCCGACCACGGCGATCGTGCGGTACTGGCGGTTGAGGTACGCCCCCGCCCCCTCTTGGATGGCCGCCGCGATTTCCAGCATGCGGGCGTTGCCCGGGCTGGCGGAAAGAACGGACCTGGCGGTGAAAAGACCATAGAGCACGGCCAAGGCGCCGCACCCCCACACGAAGGGAAGCACTCCTGTCATGTCGTTTCCTTTTCCCAGACTGGTTTCCCAGAGCCGGCGCCGCCCCAATTCTGAACGCTGGGTGTCGGTCGCCGTTTCAGCCTGAAAAAAGTGACATGGAAACAGGGCTTAAGCAATCGCCCCGCAAGGTGGCGTCTAAAGGGTCAGAAAGTAAAACCGGGTATCGACCGCCATGCGGGGAAAGGATGGGGGTAACTCATCGGGGGTAATCTGGGAAAAACCGGATTTTTCATAAAAGCGATGGGCCGCCAGGAACTTAGCGGTTGTGCCCAAATACACGGCCCGCAGCGCCCGATCCCTGGCATGTGCCAGCAAAACCGCCAGCAGCCGGGCGGCCAGCCGGTGTGGCACGCCCCGGTGACTGGCCGCCACGAACATCTTGCGCAAGGCGGCGGCGCCGTCGCCGATGTCCTTCAGCGCGATGGTGCCGACGATGCGGTCCCCCTCCACCGCCACCCAGAATTCCCCGGCGCCTTGCTGGTAAAAGCCTGGAATATCGCGCAGATCCGGTTGTTCGGCATAGGTGATGGGAATATCGAACTCTTCCCGCTGGATGGGGACGATGAGGTCGGCGATGCCCGACTCGTCACCGGGACGATAGGGGCGGATGACCACGTCCGCCATCGTCAGTAGGCCGGGTGCTGGTTGACGGCCTGGATCAGCACGTCATCGACCACGCCCTCGCCCATCACCTTGGGTGTGGCCTCGATCAGCCAGCGGCGCACCGCCACCACGTCGATGACCTGCCCGGCCTTGATCTGCTGCTGGCCCAACTTGCCGTACAGTGTCTCGATGTAGGCGTTCTGCAGGATGTAGCGCCGTTCCTTGACCTTGTCCTTGGCCTCGTCGCTGGCCACCTGGATCTGCACCTGCAGCAACAGGTTCTGCTCGATCTGCTTGTCGCCCATGACGGGCAGGACGAAGGGGCCGATGTCCACGAACTGCGGCGGGCCCACGGGCTTCTTCTTTTCCTCCTCCACCTTGGGCTGACCGTCCTTGTGGACCAGGAAGATGTAGCCGCCCACGCCAGCGCCGATCAGGGCCAGCAGCGCCACCACCAGGAAAAGAATTTTCTTCATCGATATGCATCCAGGGGGACAAGCATTCAGGGAAAAGACCGCGACGGGGCGGAGTTCCCACCCTCGGGCGCCATCCTGACGCCAGGGCGTTAAAAAACCGTGCCCAGCCAAGGGCAAGGCTGCCCCAAAGGGGATGCCTCATTTGGCACAATAGACCAGGATCAGAAGTGCTGCCAGCCGGCGGCGCGGGGGGTGATGTCCCGGCCCATGGCGTCCACCAGCCGGGCGGGACCGGTGCCGTCGGTGAAGCCGCCGCCGGCCGCCAGGGGACGCAGGCTGCCGATCTCGGTGATGGTCAGCTTGGCCTTGGCCGCGGCCGCCATGACGGCGGCGCGCTTGGCCGGCGGGACGGTGAACACCACCTCGTAATCCTCGCCGCCCGTGGCCAGGTCGGTGATGGTGCACGCATGCCCGGCTAGCATGCGGCGGGCGGGCGGCGACAGGGGAATGCGTCCGGCCTCCACCACCGCCACCAGGCCGCTTTCGCGGACGATGTGCCCCAGATCGGCCAGCAGGCCGTCCGACACGTCGGCCGACGCGGTGGCGCCGGCGCGCAGCACCGCACCCACGCCCAGGCGCGGCCGAGGGCGGTAGAAACGGTCCAGCAGGAACTGGCGGTCATCCTCGGGCACGGGCCCCTTGCGCTGGCGGACCAGGGCCAGGCCCAGCGTGGCGTCGCCGATGGTGCCCGTGACGAAGACCAGGTCGCCCGGCCCAGCGCCGACGCGGCGGACGGCGGTGCCGGCGTCGATCAGGCCGAGGGCGCTGATGGCCAGGGTGATGGGCCCGTCGGTGACGGTGCTGTCCCCCCCCAGCAAGTGGATGCCGAATTCCGCCTGGTCGGCGGCCAGGCCGCCGGCGAATCCAGCCAGCCAATCCTCCGGCAGGGTGCGCGGCAGACTGGTGACCAGGCTGTAGGCCAGGGGTTCCGCCCCCTTGGCCGCCAGATCGGACAGGTTGGTGCGCAGCAGCTTGCCGGCCACCAGGCCGGGCGCGTCTTCGGGGAAGAAATGAACGCCGGCCACCATGGCGTCGGTGGTGACCACCAGTTCCTTGCCCGGCGGCACGGTGACATAGGCGGCGTCGTCGCGCAGGCCCTGCGCCCCGGGAAAGCCCTGGGCCAGCGGACGGAAATAGCGGGCGATGCGGTCGAACTCCCCCAGCGGCTGGTCGGCGGCCTTGTCCGGCTTGGCGACGGCGGCGAGCGCCGGGGCGCAGGGATCGGTACCCGTGTCCACCATCCGCTGGGTCAACCTCTCACGGTCGGGGCGGGCGTCAGCCCTGGGCGCCCTCAGTGCTGGTGGCGCGGGACGCCAGCTCATCCGGGCGGACGATGCGGGCGACCTTGTCCAGAACGCCGTTGATCATGCCGGGTTCCCGGCCGGCGAAGAAGCCGTGGGCCACGTCGATGTAATCGTTGATGACGATGCGGGCGGCGGTGTCGCCGCCGGCCAGCAGCTCCCACGCGCCAGCGCGCAGGATGGCGCGCAGCAGCAGTTCCAGCCGATCCAGGTGCTGGCGGTCCAGCGCCTGGCTCAGCACCGGGTCGATCTCATGCTGGCGTGAGGTGGCGCCGCGCACGATGGCGGCGAACAGTTCCCCATCCGCCGAGACGTAGCGGTCGCCGTCCAGTTCCTGGCCCAGGCGGAAATTGGCGTACTCGGTGATGATCACCTCGGGCGAGCTTTCCGTCAGCTCGATCTGGTACAGCGCCTGCACGGCGTTCAGGCGGGCGGCGCTGCGCCGTGCCTTGGCGGAACCGGCCCGCTTGGGCGTGGGAAGCTTCACTTCCGGCGTGGGCGTGGGGGTGGTGACCTTTTTGCGGGGAGCCATGATGTCGGGAACGCTTTTCGCCAGGAAGGAAGGGGAATCGGAAAGTAGGGAAAGATGCGGCAGCCGGGCCCGCCGGCCAACCGAAAAATCATCCGGCATAGCCGGCCTGCCCGTAAAGCAGCCAGCCGCGACACCAGCACCCCGAGCTTTTACCTACCTCTATAGGACGCGACCGCGTCCGCCGGAGCGAGCACCGCAGGGCGCAGCGAGGACAAGCCAAGGCCACGGATGTGGCCGCCCGGCGCCTGAGGGAACACCTAATTAACGCGTGTTCAACCTGAACTGCCGCTTCAACTCGATCATGTCGAGGCAGGCGCGGGCCGCCTCCCCGCCCCGGTTCTTCTGCGCCACCGATGCGCGGGCCCAAGCCTGTTCCCGGTTCTCCACCATCAGCACGCCGTAGCCCAGCGCCAGGGTATGGCGCAGCACCAGCTCGTTCAGGCCCCGGGCGCATTCGGCGGCCACGGTGTCGTAGTGCGTGGTCTCGCCCCGGATGAGGCAGCCCAGCGCCACATAGCCGTCGAAGCGGCGGCGGCCGGAGTAGAAGTCCATAGACTTCACGGCGTACTGCAGGGCCGCCGGCAGCTCGAACGTTCCCGGCACCTGGAAATGCTCGTACGTCGCGCCGGCCCGGGTGATCTCGGCCACGGCCCCGCGCACCAACTCCTCGCCGATGTCCTCGTAGAACCGGGCCTCGACGATCATGATGTGGGGGGCTTCGGCCAAGCGGCGGCTCCTTCAGGCGACCGGGGGGTTAGGCGGCAGTGTGTCAGGCGACCGGGGGGCGCGGCGGGATGGAGCGCTGGCTGAGGATGGTCAGGCCGTAGCCCTCGACCCCCACCAGGGTCTTGGGATTGTTGGTCAACAGGTGCAGTTCCTTGACCCCCAGATCCAGCAGGATCTGCGCGCCCACGCCATAGTCGCGCAACTGGCCGCCGTCGGGGGTGCCGGCGCCGTCCAGCGCCCGCAGACGATCCAAGAGGGAGAAGGGTTGCGCGTCGCGGATGACGACGATGACGCCCCGCCCCTCACGCGCCACGGTGGACATGGCGATGTCCAGGTCGCCAGCGCCCTGGCGCCGCACGTCACCCAGCAGGTCGTGCACCACCTCCAGCGCATGCATGCGGGCCAGCACCGGCCGGCCGTCAGCGACGTCGCCCATGACCAGAGCCAGATGCTCCGCCCCGGTGATGCGGTTCTTGTAGAGGTGCACGGTGAAGTGGCCGCCGTGGCGGCTTTCGATGGCGGTGGTGTAGGTGCGCTCCACCAGCGTCTCGGTGCGGCGGCGATAGGCGATCAGGTCGGCGATGGTGCCGATCTTCAGGCCGTGTTCGGCGGCGAAGGGCAGCAGGTCCGGCAGACGGGCCATGGTGCCGTCGTCGTTCATGATCTCGCAGATCACGCCGGCCGGCAGCTTGCCCGCCAGGCGGGCGAAGTCCACCGCCGCTTCAGTATGGCCGGCGCGGACCAGCACGCCGCCGTCGCGCGCCACCAGCGGGAAGATGTGGCCAGGGCTGGCGATGTCCTGCGGACCACTGTTGGGGGCGATGGCGACGGCGATGGTGCGGGCGCGGTCGGGGGCGGAAATACCGGTGGTGACCCCTTCCCGCGCCTCGATCGACACGGTGAAGGCCGTCTGGTGGCGCGACGCGTTGTCCCGCGACATCAGCGGCAGGTTCAGCCGGTTGATCTGGACCGTGTCCATGGACAGGCAGATCAGGCCGCGGCCGTGGCGGGCCATGAAGTTCACGGCGGCCGCGTCGCAGCACTCCGCCGGGATGACCAGGTCGCCCTCGTTCTCGCGGTCCTCGTCATCCACCAGGATGAACATGCGGCCGGCGCGGGCCTCCTCGATCAGTTCCTCAGGGGTGGACAGGGCCACGGAGACCGGCGTGTTGCTCATTATTTCGTTTCCGCGAGACGGGCGACGTAGCGCGCCAGCATGTCGACTTCCAGGTTGATCACGCCGCCAGCCTTCAGGTGCTGGAAGGTGGTCTTTTCCTGGGTGTGGGGGATGATGTTGATGCCGAAGCGCGTCCCCTCGACCGAGTTCACGGTCAGCGACACGCCGTCCAGCGCGACGGAACCCTTGGCGGCGATGAAGCGCGCCAGGTGCGGCGGCGCGTCGAACCACCAGCGCTGGCTGTCGCCGTCCGGCTGCACATCGACGATGTCGATCACGCCGTCGACATGGCCGTAGACCAGGTGGCCGCCCAGCTCATCGCCCAGGCGCAAGGACCGCTCCAAGTTGACGGGTGTGCCGGCCTGCCAGGTGCCGGTGGTGGTCTTGGAATGGGTCTCGGCGGACACGTCCACCTTGAACCAGCCCCGGCCGCCGCCCTGGTCGCCCCCGGGGCCGCCCCCGGGGCCACCGTCGTGGCCTTTCTCGACCACGGTGAGGCAGACGCCGTTGCAGGCGATGGAAGCGCCGATGGCGACCGTGTCCAGGTCGAAACCGGTGGCGATGGTGAAACGGGTATCGCCACGCCGTTCAACAGCGGTGACCTGCCCGACATCCGTGATGAGTCCGGTAAACATGGGCGACAAACTAGGCCCGGGAGCCCCGGCTGGCGAGTGGAAAATGGCGGCGTTTCTTGCGCAAAGCCGCAAACCGGTCACCCGGTGCGGCGATAGCTCTCGGCCTTGTCATCGCCGGCGGAACGCACGTCCACCAGCGTGAAGCGCGGGGCCGCGTTCAGCCGCTCCACTCCGAAGCCCTGGGCCGCGGCCAGGCCATCGCCGCCGATGACCTTGGCGGCGCGATACCATTCCAGGCGGTCCACCAGATCTTCCTTGAAGAGGGAGGCGGCCAGCTGCGCCCCGCCCTCCACCAGCACCCGGGTCAGGCCCCGGCCGCCCAGGGCCGCCAGCACGTCGGTCAGCGGCATGACGCCGTCGGCGTCGGCCGGAATCTCGATGATGTCCACCCCGCAGTCCTGATAGGCGCGACGGCGGGTGGCATCGCCGCCGGCCAGGGTCGCCACCCACACCGGCACGCGGCGGGCGTCGCACACCAGGCGGCTGGTCAGCGGCAAGCGCAGGCGCCTGTCCACCACGATGCGGATGGGGGATCGGTCCTCCAGCCCCGGCAGGCGGCAGGTCAGCTCCGGATCATCGGCCAGGGCCGTGCCGATGCCCACCATGATGGCGTCGTGGGTGCTGCGCAGGCCATGCCCCCAGGAGCGGGCGACGGGTCCCGTGATCCACTGGCTTTCATGCGCCTTGGTGGCGATGCGGCCGTCCAGCGTGGTGGCCAGCTTCAGGGTCACCATGGGCCGGCCCTCGGTGACGCGGCGCAGGAAGCCCTCCGTCACCAGCCGCGCCTCATCCTCCAGCAGGCCCAATTCCACGGTGATGCCGGCGTCGCGCAGGCGGGTGATGCCCCGGCCGGAGACGCGCGGATCGGGATCGCCGATGGCGACGACGACGCGCTTGATGCCGGCCGCCACCAGCGCGTCGGCGCAGGGCGGCGTCTTGCCGACATGGCTGCAGGGTTCCAGGGTGACGTAAGCGGTGGCCCCTTCCGCCGCGTTGCCGGCCTGGGCCAGGGCCACGGTCTCGGCATGCGGGCGCCCGCCGGGCTGGGTCCAGCCCCGACCCACCACGCGGCCGTCCTTGACGATGACGCAGCCCACCGCCGGGTTGGGCCAGCAGCGCCCCAAGCCGCGCGAGGCGAGCGACAGGGCCGCGCGCATGTGCGCGACGTCGTCAGCGGAGAATTGACTGGGAATCGTGGACATGGGAAGCGGCCTCTCCTCAGTCCATAGGATGGGCCGTCAGGCGGGGCTCGTTCAAGCCCCGCCTGTAGGTATCATATCGTCAGACTTCAGGATCGGTCTTAAGATGGCCGACGAACTCATTGAAATCGGCCACTTCGCGGAAATCCTTGTAGACCGAGGCATAGCGGATGTAGGCAATCTGGTCTAACTGGGCCAGCGTATCCATCACCATGCTGCCGATCTGCTTGGACGGGATTTCCGTCTCACCGGACGATTCCAGCTGGCGAACGATGGAGTTCACCACCCGGTCGATGCGGTCGGCGTCCACCGGCCGTTTGCGCAAGGCGACCCGCATCGACCGCAAGACCTTCTCGCGGTCGAAGGGTTCGCGCTGCCCGGTCGCCTTCACCACGGTCAGCTCACGCAGTTGCACGCGCTCGAACGTCGTGAACCGCGCGCCGCAGGAGGGGCAGAAGCGGCGGCGGCGGATGGCGGAGTTATCCTCGGTGGGCCGAGAATCCTTCACCTGGGTGTCGTCGTTACCACAAAACGGGCAGCGCATTACTCCTGGTCCCCCTCCGTGTAAGGCCGTTCAACCAGCCCTGTTTCAGTAAATCGGGAAACGGCGGCAGAGCGCCTGAACCTTTTCCCGCACCCGCGCCTCGGCGGCCGAGTTGTCGCCGTTGGACTTGGCCAGCGCGTCCAGCACCTCGATGATCATCTCGCCGACCTGGCGGAATTCCTCGGTGCCGAAGCCGCGCGTGGTGGCGGCCGGGGTGCCCAGGCGGACGCCGGAGGTCACCATCGGCTTCTCCGGGTCGAAGGGCACGCCGTTCTTGTTGCAGGTCATGCCGGCGTGTTCCAGGCTGACCTCGGCGTCGCGGCCCGTCAGCTTCTTGGGACGCAGGTCGACCAGCACGATGTGGCTGTCGGTGCCGCCGGAGACGATGTCCAAGCCCCCCTTGATCAGCACGTCGGCCAGCACCTGGGCGTTGGCCTTCACCTGGGCGGCGTATTCCTTGAACTCGGGCTTCAGCGCCTCGCCGAAGGCCACGGCCTTGGCGGAGATGACGTGCATCAGCGGGCCGCCCTGCAGGCCGGGGAACACCGCCGAGTTGATCTTCTTGCCCAGATCCAGGTCGTTGGACAGGATCATGCCGCCGCGCGGACCGCGCAGGGTCTTGTGCGTGGTGGTGGTGACGATGTGGGCGTGCGGCAGCGGGCTGGGATAGACGCCGGCGGCGACCAGGCCCGCGTAATGGGCCATGTCCACCATCAGGTAGGCGCCGATCTCATCCGCGATGGCGCGGAAACGGGCGAAGTCGATCTCACGCGGGTAGGCGGACGCGCCGGCGATGATCAGCTTGGGCTTGTGCTCGCGGGCCTTGGCCTCCATCGCCTCGTAATCGATGCGGTGGTCTTCCGGGCGCACGCCGTAGCTGACGACGTTGAACCATTTGCCGGACTGGTTGGCGGCGGACCCGTGGGTCAGGTGGCCGCCATGGGTCAGGTCCATGCCCATGAAGGTGTCGCCCGGCTTCAGCAGGGCCATGAACACCGCCTGGTTGGCCTGCGCGCCGGAATGCGGCTGCACGTTGGCATAGGCGCAGTTGAACAGGGCCTTGGCGCGGTCGATGGCCAGCTGCTCGGCCACATCGACATATTCGCAGCCGCCGTAGTAGCGCTTGGACGGGTAACCTTCGGCGTACTTGTTGGTCAGGACGGAGCCCTGGGCCTCCAGCACGGCGCGGGAAACGATGTTCTCCGACGCGATCAGCTCGATCTGGTCCTGCTGGCGGTGCAGCTCGTCACCAATGACGCGGGCCAGTTCGGGATCGGCCGCCGCCAGCGTGTCGCTGAAGAAACCGGCGCTTTGAGTAAAAGCCATTCTGACAACCCTCTATGATGCGGATCCCATGTCGTCTGGACCCGCGCCGGGGCGCCGGTCCCGGGGAAAGGCGCCTCAGCCCAGCATGGCAACGCGCCGGGCGTGACGTCCCCCTTCATACGGCGTGGACAGGAAAGCCAAGGTGCAATCGCGCGCCACCTCCAGCCCGACGATGCGGGCGCCCAGCACCAGGACGTTGGCGTCGTTGTGCTGGCGGCAGAGGCGGGCGGTGGTGATGTCGTGACACAGGGCCGCGCGGACATGGCGGTGCCGGTTGGCGGCGATGCTGATGCCGATGCCGGTGCCGCAGATCAGCACGCCGGCCTCGGCCCGGCCGTCGGCCAGGGCGGCCGCCACGGCGTCGGCGAAATTGGGGTAGTCGACGCTTGCGGGGCCATTGGTGCCCAGGTCCAGGACGGTCACGCCCTGTTCCTCCAGCAGCGCCTTCAGCGCGGCCTTCAGCTCGGTGCCGGCGTGATCGGAAGCAATGGCAAACGTCTTGGCGGTCATGAGGCCCAACCCATTTCGTGAACGCGCGCGCCCGGGGGCGCGCCCGCATGGCCCGCTCCCCGGCGCCGCCCCCGGGCCCGGACGCCCGCGAATGGTGCGGCGCCACAAGAAGTGGGGGCTAAAAACCGTGTGGACACTACCAGATGCGCCCTGCCGGCACCAGTTCCGGGATCCGCTGGCGGCGCAGCCAGGATATGCCTGGCACGCCGATCTAAACCCGGCGCGTCGGTCAAACGCGGCGAAGCGCCGGGTGTGTTCGCGCTGGTGGTTGTGATGGTCCCCCGACAACGTCGAGTAGAATCCCCTGCGCCTGCAATAGCCCGCCAATGCAGCAACTCAACGGTGAAGCCCGCAATCCGTCTAAAATTGTCGACATGTGATGGACGTCACAATCAACGGGATTTGCTCCAACTATCCCCATCCAAGTCAACACGGCTAAACACTTGATGAAGGGTATGAAGACCAGGCCTACGTCGATAGGACAAGCCGAATTAACATTGACATAACATTATGACTGTGCGAGGGGTACACGCACTTCGTTCCAATGTGTCAAGGCAGTTGAAATGATTGAACAACAGGACGGCGACCTGCGCGCGTCTCAACTTCTCCGGATGACGTCGGAAATCGTCTCTGCCTATGTTGGCAAAAATGCCCTGCCGGCCCAGCAGATTCCCGAGATCATCAGCACGGTTTACAGCTCTCTGGCCGGCCTCGACATGCCGCAGGTCGAGGCTCAGCCTGAGCCGCAGCGTCCTGCCGTGCCCGTGCGCAAGTCTGTGACCCCGGAATACATCGTCTGCTTGGAAGATGGTAAGAAGCTGAAGATGCTGAAGCGGCATCTGCGCTCGACTTACAACATGACCCCTGACGAATACCGCGCCAAGTGGGGCCTGCCGGCCGACTATCCCATGGTCGCCCCGAACTACGCCGCCCAGCGGTCGGAGTTCGCGAAGAAGATTGGCCTGGGCAAGGCCCCGGCGGATCAGCCGCGGCGCCGCGCGTCCTAAGTTACCGCGTTGCGGTCCAGCCCCTCGAGGGCCGGGCCGGCCCAAATGAAAACCGCCGCCCGATGAGGAGCGGCGGTTTTTCATTTCTGGCCACCTGGACGGCTGTTCAAGCCAGGATACCACGCGGCTTGTTCCGCCTTTTCGCCAGGACGTACCGCAGTTTGGCCACCACTACCCGGCGCAAATGTTCCTGCGGTAGGTTGGCCGGTCCCTGAATCGACACTTCGACGCCTGTATTGGCGTCGATGGCGGTCGCCTTCACGATCTGACCGATCCGATGGTATTCGACATAGACTTCGTCGTTCCCGGCCATCATCCGGCATCCTGCTTGGAATAAACGCCGACGTTCAGGCGGCGGAACTGGCAGGATAGTTGGTGTAGTCCAGGGCCGAAGTCCAGAACCGCTCCAACTTGCGCATCAACTCATTGGCCTTGTTCAGTTCATCCGCCGACAGGCCCGCCTCACCCAGGGCGCCCACCTGGCGCTCGAACAGGGTGTTGATCTTGTCGCGCAGCGCGATGCCCTTGTCCGAGAGGCGGACGCGCACGGAGCGGCGGTCATGGGCCGACCGCTCCTGAGTCAGGTAGCCATTCTCATGCATCTTCTTGACGTTGTAGGAGACATTCGACCCCAGGTAGTAGCCCCGCGCGGTCAACTCCCCCACCGTCAGTTCATCCTCACCGATGTTGTAGAGGATCAAGCTCTGGACGTTGTTGATGTCCTGCACACCTTGCCGGTCCAGTTCGACCTTCAGCACTTCCAGAAAGTGCCGATGCAGCCTTTCGATCAACAGGATGCTGTCGTAGTAAGGTTGCTTCAAAGCCCTCTCCTTCACACTGAACCGACGACATAGAGTGTTCGCCGGCAAGTAAACCGGCATGAACCATTTGGGATACGTAGATTCCATTGGACGGACAAGACTTTAACGCATCGCCCCCGGGTAATCGACCCGATAATGTAAGAAATGCTCAGAATCTGGCGGCTGAGTCGAGGCTTTCCTACCCCTAAAGGGTAGGTCCGCCATCCGTTTATCCGGCATATCTCTTCCGGAGGGATAAGCCGGGCGATTCCCGCCTGGCCTACCGCTCCGGTGTACGTCAATCGGTGAAGGCGAGGTCCCCGGATGGCACCGGCTGGAAGTGGCGCTCCACCTCAGACTCGGACACCTCGGCCAGGGTCGCCGGCCGCCATTTCGGCTGGCGGTCCTTGTCCACCAGCTGGGCCCGGATGCCTTCGTAAAAGTCATGGCCGGCCATCACCGCCTGGGTCATGCGGTATTCCATGACCAGCACATCCTCGATCTCCAGCGACACGCCCCGGCGCAACTGGCTCAAGGTCACCTTCAGGCTGGTGGGTGACATCTGCGACAGGGTCTTCACCGTGGCCGACGCCCAGGCGTCGTCGAAGCCCTGCGTTTCATCGCACAGGCAGGCCAGGATCTCTTCCACCGTCTCGGCGTTGAAGCTGCGGTCGATCGAGGGCGTGTGGGCGGCCAGCGGCGCCTCGCCGGGGAAGGCGGCGTGGCGGGCCAGCGCGGCATCGACGGCGGCGTGCGCATGCGCGCCATAATCGGCGGCGGCCAGATCCTCCAGCAGCGCGCCCAATTGGGCGGAGGGGACGTGGTGGGTGGCGATTCCGGCATAGGCGGCGTCGGCGGCGCCCAGGCGGGCCCCGGTCAGCGCCAGGTAGGTGCCCAGTTCCCCCGGCAGGCGGGACAGGAAGTAACCGCCGCCCACGTCGGGGAACAGGCCGATTCCCGTCTCCGGCATGGCCAGCAGGGCCTTCTCGGTCGTCACCCGGTGGCTGCCGTGCACCGACAGGCCCACGCCGCCGCCCATGGTGATGCCGTCCAGCAGGGCGATGTAGGGCTTGGGGTAGCGCTTGATTCGGCGGTTCAGCCGGTATTCCTCACGAAAGAAGTCGCGGGCGACGGCGCCATCACCTTCCCCGCGTTGCAGGGCCTTGCCGCTGTCCCACACGGCGCGCACGTCGCCGCCGGCGCAGAAGGCGCGGTCGCCAGCCCCTTGGATCACCACCGCCTTGACGGCCGGGTCCCGGGCCCAGGCGGCCAGCTGCGGATCGATGATGCGGATCATGTCCAGGGTCAGCGCGTTCAGCGCCTTGGGCCGGTTCAGCAGCACATGGCCGATGGCGCCGCGCACGGTGCAGATGACGTGGGGCTGTTCCGCCGCACCTAGATCCACGGTCTCGTTCATTCCCTCATCCCCCGAAGTCTGCCGAGGCCCTCAGGGCCTTCGGATTTATCTGTGGGGCGGCGGCCAGCAGCCCCGCCCGTTGCCGGAGATCATAGGGAGCGGCACCGGGCAATGCCAGCCCGGCGGCCATCGCCGCCCCCTGCCCCGGCTCCCCAACCCCGCCTCCGGCAGGGCAGCGTTGACCTGGGCGGGCGGCCCGCCCCCGTCCGCACCCTTGAGGGGCGGGGATCCCAGGCGTAGCATTCCCGCCACCGGTTCCTTACCCAACGTCATTCCCAAACGTCTCAAGGACTTGGAGACCTTCCATGGTTGATCATGCCTCCCTGCCCCGCCGTTTCGGCGGCGATCCCCGCCAGCGTCCGCGCCGCAACCGCGTCGATGCCTGGACGCGCCGGCTGGTGGCGGAAACCCGGCTGTCGGTCGATGACCTGATCTGGCCGGTTTTCGTGGTGGATGGTGAGAACCAGCGGGAACCCGTCGCCTCCATGCCGGGGGTGGAGCGGCTCAGCATCGACCTGCTGGTGCCGGCCGTGGCCGAGGCGCGCGACCTGGGCATCCCCTGCGTGGCCCTGTTCCCCTGCCTGTCGGCGGACCAGAAGGATCCCATGGGCAGCGAGGCGACCAACCCCGACAACCTGATGTGCCGGGCCCTACGCGCCATCAAGCGCGAGGTGCCGGACATCGGCACCCTGGGCGACGTGGCGCTGGACCCTTACACCAGCCACGGCCACGACGGCATCGTCACCGACGGCCGCATCCTGAACGACGAGACGGTGGCCGTGCTGGTGCAGCAGTCGCTGGTGCAGGCGGCGGCGGGCTGCGACATCATCGCCCCGTCCGACATGATGGACGGCCGCGTCGGCGCCATCCGCGACGCCCTGGACGAGAGCGGGCATGAGCTGACCCGCATATGCGCCTATGCCGCCAAGTACGCCTCCGCCTTCTACGGCCCTTTCCGCGACGCGGTGAAGACCGGTGGCCTGCTGAAGGGCGACAAGCGCACCTACCAGATGGATTCCGCCAACACCAACGAGGCCCTGCGCGAGGTGCAGCTGGACCTTGAGGAAGGCGCGGACATGGTCATGGTGAAGCCGGGCTTGCCCTACCTGGACATCGTCCACCGGGTGAAGGCGGAGTTCGGCGTGCCCACCTTCGCCTACCAGGTCAGCGGCGAGTTCGCCATGATGAAGGCGGCCGCCCGGAACGGTTGGATGGATTACGAGAAGTCGCTGCTGGAAACGCTGCTGGCCTTCCGGCGCGCCGGCGCCGACGCCATCCTGACCTATGGCGCCATCGACGCCGCCCGGCTGCTGCGGGCCGGCCACTGACCGGGCAAGGCGCGGACCGGACGCGCATCCGGTCCGCGCCGCCTGTCCGTCATTCGGGATCGTGGCAGACGGCCTCGATATTATGGCCGTCGGGATCCAGCACGAAAGCCCCGTAATAGTTGGGATGATAGTGCGGGCGCAGGCCCGGCGCGCCGTTATCCCGCCCACCGGCGGCCAGGGCCGCGGCGTGGAAGGCGTCGACCGTCTTGCGATCCGCCGCCGCGAAACTGATGTGCAAAGCCCCGCCCTGCAGGCGCCGCCCCGTGCCGATCCAGAAATAGGGTTTGCCGTCGCTGCCGTAGCCGGCGTGGGCGCCGGCGCCCGTCATCTCTTCGGTGATGTTCATGAGGCGGGTGATGCCCAACGGGGCGAGGGCGTGATCGTAGAAGGCGGAGGAGGTCGCGAAGTCGGCGACCGAGAAGCCAATGTGATCCAGCACAGGAATGACCCTCCCAGATGTTTATTATCGCGCCCCCATCATGCCAGCGTTTCCAGAAAACGCACCAGGCATCGATCGAGCCATCCACCACCTAAAATAGCGCCCCGCCCCTCAGCCGCGGCATGAAATCCGACATGCCCCCCTTTGGTCACGATCAGGGGGACCAGTGCCGGGTGCGCCGCCCAGTCGAAGGCCAGATAGGGCTTCGGCGCGATCCAGGGATCGTCCAGCGCGTGGATGACCAGGGTGGGCCGGGTGATGGCTGGCAGGAACTGGAGCGCGCTATTGACGCGATAATAATCCTCCGCGTCCCGCCAGCCGTTGGCGGGCGCCACATAGCCGTCGTCGAAGTCGTAGATGGTGCGGGCGCGCCGCACCGCCGCCTGGCGCTCCGCCTCGGCCGTTCCGGGCTCGGCCGGTTTGGCCAGCGTCTCCGACTTCATCTGGCGCAACAGCCACAGGTGGTAGGGGCGGTTGCGCGCCTTCAGGAAGCGGCGGGAGGTGGCGGACAGGTCGATGGGCGCCGACACCGCCACGCCGCCGCGCACCATGGGGGGCAGCGCCCCCACCTCCCCCATCAGCTTCAGCACCATGTTGCCGGCCAGGGAATAGCCCACCACCACCACACCCGGCGCCGTCAGGTCCGGCAGGGTCGTGGCAAGGTGCGCGAGCACGGCACGGGCATCCTGCGTGCGGCCAGCGTGATAGCGCTGGCGCGTCCGGCCGACCATGGGACCGGCACCGCGCAGGTTCAGGCGCAGGACGGCATGGCCGCGGGCCAGCACCACCCCGGCGGCGGCGCGGATGTAGGGGCTGTCCTCCGACCCCGCCAAGCCGTGGATCAGCACCACCAAGGGCCGGCCGGCGGCCGGAGCGGAGGGACGGTGCAGCGTGCCGGCCAGGCTGTCCCCGGTGCCGTCGCCCATGGGAAAGACCAGCACCTCGCCCGCCGGCAAAGCGTGCCGGGGGCGGCGCAGGGTATTGCGTAGGGTCTGCAGGTCCGGGCCCAGCCACGGCAGGCGCGGCCGGAAGGCCGGGTAGCCGGGGGGCAAAGGCGAAACGGGGTACGGCACCTTAGCGCAAGAAGTCGCGCACGGCCGCCAGTTGCGCCGGATCCATCAGCGCCGGGGCGTGGCCGGCGTCCGCCACCTCGAACAGCGTGGCCTTGGGTCCCCGCTCCGTCATCGCCTGCGCGATCTCCGCCGTCAGCAGGTCGGACTGCAGGCCGCGGATGGCCAGGACAGGGGAGCGGATCATGCCCCACACCGGCCATAGATCGACATCGGTGATGGGCTGGGTCTGGAAGGCGCGGGCGATGCCGGTGTCGTAGGCCAGGCCCAGCGTGCCATCGGGCCGCGTCCAATAGCCGTGCTCGGCCAGGTGGCGCCACTGCGCCTCCGTCAGGTCGCCGAAGGGGGCGTAGACCAGGCTGAGGTAGCGCTGCACCTCGTCCACCGTACGGAACACTGGGTTGGTGCCGACATAGGTGCCGATGCGTTCCAGCGCCACCTTGGGCACCAGGGGGCCGACATCATTCACTACCAGCCGGGTGATGGGGGTATCGCCCTGGGCCGCCAGGATCATGCCGATCAGACCGCCCATGGAGGTGCCGACCCAGTCCAGGCTCTCCACATCCAGGCGCGCGATCAGCGCCGCCATGTCGGCCAGGTACTGCGGGTAGCCGTAGAGGTCGGGATTGGCCAGCGTGCCGCTCTTGCCGCGGCCCACCACATCGGGACAGACCACGCGGGCATCCAGGCTGTCAGCCAGGTCCGCCGCTAGCACGTCGAAGTCGCGGCCGTTGCGGGTGAGGCCATGGCAGCAAACGATGGTGCGTCCGGGGAGCCCACCCTCTGGCATCCACTGCGTGTAGGCCAGGCGGTGGAAGCCCAGGGCGGAGAGACCCCGAAGGGTATGTTCGGTCATGGTCGCCATGGTCAAAGCGATACCATGGGCCCCGGCCCGGGGAAAGCCCGCCCTTGGCCAGCAGCGGCGCCATGACCATATGCCGCCCGCGACCGATCGTTCCGGGTAGGACCTGGGAGGGGCGTTCATCGCGGCCGGGCCATTTAGGATCTGTCGCGCCGCCCCTGCCCCCGGTTACACTGGTCGCCCACGGAAGGCATGGGGGATACCGGCTTGGCCAGCGCGGGGGGCGACGAGAAGGCGCCCATCATCATCAAGAAGGTGAACAAGGGCGGCGACGGGCACCACGGCGGCGCCTGGAAGGTGGCGTATGCCGACTTCGTCACCGCCATGATGGCCTTCTTCCTGCTGCTGTGGCTGCTGAGCGTGACCACGGCGGAGCAGAAGCTGGGCCTGGCCGACTATTTCAGCCCCGCCACCCCGTCCAAGCAGGAAAGCGGCGCCGGCGGTGTGCTGGGCGGCAAGACCATCACGGTCAACGGCGCGGCCATGAACAACAGCTCCCCCACCTCGGTGGCGGTGCCCCTGCCCTCGCGCCCCCAGGCGTCCAACGCCTTCCAGTCGGTGGAGGACGCCACGGACGAGGCCCAGGGCAAGCCCGACGGCAAGGATGAGAAGACCAGCGGCACCACCGACAACAACGGCGGGCGCAGCGACGGCAGCAAGTCGGGCGACGGCCGGCTGGACATGGACCAGAACGGCGACGGCAAGGTGGACGAGCAGGAGCTGAAGCAGGCCCTGGCCCAGCACGAGGACCAGCAGTTCAAGGAAATCGAGAAAGAGGTCCGCCAGGCCATCCAGCAGGTGCCGGAACTGAAGGCCCTGCAGCAGAACGTCATCATGCAGCGCACCCCGGAAGGGGAGCGGCTGAACCTGGTGGATCAGGACGGTTACTCCATGTTCCCGTCCGGCAGCGCCAAGATGAACACGCAGACGGCCCAGCTCTTGTCGCTGGTGGCGCAAGCGGTGGCCAAGCTGCCCAACAAGGTGTCCATCACCGGCCACACCGACAACACGCCCTTCGCCAATAACGGCAGCGGCAACTACGGCAATTGGGAACTGTCGTCGGACCGCGCCAATGCCAGCCGACGCGCCCTGGCCGCCGCGGGCGTGGCCGAGGATCGCATCGCCTCCGTCGTGGGGCTGGCCGACCGCGACCCGCTCTTCCCCGAGGATCCCAAGTCGCCGCGCAACCGGCGCATCAGCATCACCGTGCTGCGCGAACATCCCCTGACGGAAACGGCCACGCCGCCGGGTACCGCCACCACGCCCGCAGGCGTCCCCACCACCCCGGCCGGCCAGCCCGTGCCGCCCCCGCCCCCCTCGGTCACCAGCCGGCCGGAAGGCGGCGGGCGCTGAAGAACACGATTACCCCCAAAGGGAATGCCTCTGGTATGGCCCTACATCTCCCGGTAAAGTTCATCCAGTCCCCAACATCGGGTATCGTTTTGGCCGGCATGGTTCTTGAGTAGGCCTAGTATTCGTTCGCTTGCCCCCGGGGCAATGTCCCAGGAGCCCTGACCGTTCAAGAAAGGCGCGGATGTCCGTCATCCCCCCCCATTCCCGGCCGTTGCAGCAATTCTACCGCTCCGGCCCCATGCCCTGCCCCTACCTGCCCGGGCGCATGGAGCGCAAGCTGTTCACCCGGCTGGTGGGGCAGCAGGCCAGCGGGGTCAATTCCGCCCTGTCCCGCGCGGGCTTCCGCCGCAGCCACGACATCGTCTACCGGCCCGTCTGCAGCGGCTGCGCCGCCTGCGTGCCCGTGCGCATCCCCGTCGCCACCTTCAGCCCCAACAAGACCATGCGCAAGGTCATGCGCGCCAATGCCGACCTGGTGGCGGGCATGCAGCCGGCCAGCGCCACGGCGGAACAGTTTCAGGTTTTCGCCAGCTATCAGGCCGCGCGCCACAGCGACAGCGACATGAGCCGCATGGGCATGACCGACTACACCGCCATGATCGAGGAAGGCCAGGTCGACAGCCGGCTCTATACCCTGCGCGACGGCGGCGGCACCCTGATGGGCGCGATCCTGACCGACCGCCTGGATGACGGCTTTTCGGCCGTCTACAGCTTCTACAACCCCGACATGCCGGAACGCAGCCTGGGCACCCACCTGATCCTTACCCTGGTGGACCAAGCCCGCCGCGAGGGCCTGCCCCACGTCTATCTCGGCTACTGGATCGAGGGTAGCCGCAAGATGGATTACAAGCGGCGCTTCCAGCCGCTGGAGGCCTTGGGCCGGGACGGTTGGCTGCCGTTGGAACCCGCCTCCTGATGACGGTTTTTGCCGTCACACGCCGTCACATTTCCAAAATTCATTGCACAATGCAAAAAGCGTCTTTCATTGAGCAAGAGGCGCCAGCCCGCACGCGAGTCGGCGGCGTCATACCGCTGCTAAATTAACGGCATGTATATTGCTACGTTGCGATATGCCCGACAGCGGCACCCATCGGGGGTGTCGCGCCCGGACCTTGAGAAAAGGGTGCCTGCGTTCCATGCGTGCGGTCAGCGGTTTCATCCGCCCTGCGTTCCTGGCCTTGGTTCTGGCGTTGCCGGCGATGAAGCCGGCGATGGCGCTGAACATCGCCGTAAAGGGGGTGGTGGAGTCCAACTGTTTCGTGTCCGTTTCCACCGGCGATACCAGCCTGTCGACGGACGGCGGCAACGTCATGCTGGGCGACCTGGGCGAGCACTGCAACGAGTCCGCAGGCTACACCGTGGTGCTATCATCCAACAACGGCGGCGCCCTGGTCGATGCCAGCGGCAATAAAATCCCCTATACCATCTCCTACGATCAGGTGGACGGCCGCCCCCTGAGCGAGCCGCAGGTGATCAACCGCCTGGACCCGCAGACGGAACTGCGCACCGGCAGCATCCTGCTGAGCCTGCCGCGCCAGACGGTGCGCCGGGGCGGCTTCTTCAGCGACACCGTCACCATCACGGTTCGCGCCCGATAACCGCCCCCTTTCCAGGGGCGCTCCCCTACCCCGGCCGCCTGCACCTGCTTCGAAGTGGGGGTTGTGTCCGCGCCCGCTTTGCCGCACAGTGTGGGCAAAATGGTACCGTTAACATAAAAATGTTAACGCTAACGGGAGGGACATCCATGCGGGCAGTCTGGTTCGCCGCCGCCTTGGCTATTCAGCCATGGCTTATCCAATCATGCCTTGCCGCCACGCCGCCGGCCATTGCCGGCTCGCCGAAAACGCCTGGGGGGGGACTGACCGTCAGCCCGAACGAGACCCTGGAAATGCAGGGCCTCAGCGTCATCATCGACCAGATGCACTTCCATCCGGTATTCCGCGACGAAAAGAACGCCGGCATCCAGATCGTGCTGCATGGTGAGCGCATCGCCACCGATGGCGCCGTGCGCCTGAACCCCACGCCGGAACAGTGGGACCCCGTCCCCGCCTTCGTGAAGCGCGAGCGCGGCCCCGGCCCCGACCAGTTGACGGTCTACAGCAACTTCCCCGAACAGGGCTTCAGCTACCGCCTGGTCATCACGCCGGAGGGCACGGGCTTCCGCGTGGCGGTGAACATGGATCAGCCGCTGCCGGCGGAGTATGTCGGCAAGGCCGCCTTCAGCCTGGATTTCCTGCCCACCAGCTATTTCGGCAAGACCTATGTGCTGGGCGACAGTTCGGGCCTGTTCCCGCGCAACCCCGCCGGGCCCATGGCCAAGGACGGCTCGGGCGACCCGCTGCCCCTGGCCTCCGGCGGCTCGTCCATCGTGCTGGCGCCGGAGGATCCGCTGACGCGCGTGGCCATCACCTCCGACACCTCGCCCCTGGCCCTCTATGACGCGCGCAACCGGGCGCAGAACGGCTGGTTCGTGGTGCGCGCCCTGATTCCGGCGGGCAAGACCACGGACGCCATCGTCTGGCATGTCCATCCCAACGTCATCAAGAACTGGGTGCGCGATCCGGTCGTCGCCTTCAACCAGGCGGGCTACACGCCCGACCGGGCCAAGGTCGCGACCGTCGAACTCGACCCGCACATGAAGGCGCCCAAGGACATCCAGCTGGTGCGCATCGGCGCCGACGGCAGCCAGACCGTGGCGCTGAAGGGCACCATCAAGCCCTGGGGCAAGTGGCTGCGCTATGACTACGCCACCTTCGACTTCTCCTCGGTGCGCACGCCCGGCATCTACGCCATCTCCTACGCCGGGCACCTGTTCAATCCCTTCCGCATCGCCCCCGATGCCTACGACCACATCTGGCAGCCGTCGCTGGACACCTATCTGGCGGAGCAGATGGACCACATCGCGGTACGCGAGCAGTATCGCGCCTGGCAGGGCCTGTCCCACATCGACGACGCCCGGCAGGCCGCCCCCAACATCCACCATTTCGACGGGTACAAGATGGGCCCGCACCTGGACTCGCCCTTCAAGCCGGGGGAGCACATTCCCGGCCTGAACGTGGGCGGGTGGCAGGATGCCGGCGACTATGACATCCAGACCTCCGACAACGCCTGGGTGGTGCGCGACCTGGTACGGGCGCGGGAACTGTTCGGCATGGATTGGGATGAGGACACCATCGACGAGGCCGCCCGCCAGGTGGAGATCCGCAAGCCCGACGGCATCCCCGACGTGCTGCAGCAGATCCGCCACGGCACCTTGCAGCTGCTGGCCCAGTACAAGGTCTTCGGCCACGCCATCGTCGGCATCATCGAGCCGACCTTGAAGCAGTACACCCACCTGGGCGACGCCGGCTCGCAGACCGACCGCCTGATCTACGATCCCAAACTGGGCCCCAACGAGAGCAACGGCACCTATTCCGGCGTGCCCGACGACCGCTGGGCCTTCACCTCCGACGTGCCGGCGGACGATTACCATGTGGCCGGCGCCCTGGCCGCCGCCTCGCGCGTGCTGGGGGAGATCGATCCCGACCTGGCCGCCCAGGCACTGGCCGCCGCCAAGGTGATGTGGGCCAACCAGCAGGATCCCAGCGACCGCATGGACCGGCCGGAACGGGGTGACTGGAACCCCGCCGATCTGCTCGACATGGCCGCCTTTTCCGCCACGGTGGATCTGGTGATCACCACCAAGGGCGCCGATCCGCTGTACACCAACAAGCTGAAGTCCCTGCTGCCCACCATCAAGCAGCGCTTCGCCTTCCTGGGCGGCATGGCGACGCTGGCCCTGCCCTACATGGACGCCGACTACCGCGCGCAGCTGACCCAGGCGGTGACGGAGGCCAAGGCCACCATCGACGCCGAGGCCGCCAAGACGCCCTTCGGCGTGCCCGTGGCCATGGGCACCTGGGCCGGCTCAGGCCAGGTGGCCGGCTTCGGCACCAACATGTACCTGCTGCACAAGGCCTTCCCCGGCATCATCGGCACCCAGTACACCCTGGATGCCCTGGACTACGTGCTGGGCCGCCACCCGGCGACCAACCTGTCCCTGGTTTCCACCGTGGGCACGGAATCCAAGATGATCGCCTATACCCACAACCGCGCGGATTACTCCACCGTGCCGGGCGCCATGGTACCGGGCGTGCTGGTCATCAAGCCGGACTTCCCGGAGCAGAAGGTGGCCTGGCCCTTCCTTTGGTTCGAAAACGAATCCACCGTGGCCACTACCACCTCCTACATCCTGGCGGCCAACGCTGGGATCATGGTGACCAAGGGGCAATAAAACCTTATCGCCCCGCCCAAAATGAAAACGCCGGAGTGATCGCCACTCCGGCGTTTTCATTTGGATTCTGACCTGACGGATCAGAACCGGTTGTTACGCGGGAAGCCATTGGGTGGCAGCTTGCCCTGGGTGCCGCGCGCGCCGCGCCAAGGCGACAGGTCGGTCTCCACCCGGGTGCGGTCGCCGGCCCCGCCCATTTTCCACGACAGGCCCTTGGCGCTTTCGAACACGCAGATGTCGGACAGGCTGGCGTCCTTGTACTTCTGCAGGGCGACACCCTTGCCGCGCACCATGACGGGCAGTTCCTCCAGGGCGAAGACCAGCAGTTTGCGGTTGTTGCCGATGACGGCGATGGTGTCGCCCTCCACCGGCACGCAGGCCAGCGCCGTGGCGCCGTCGCCCACGTTCAGCACCTGCTTGCCGGCACGGGTCTGCGCCACCACCTCATCCGCATCCACCTGGAAGCCGCGACCGTCGCTGGACGCCACCAGCAGGCGCTTGCCCGGACGGTAGGGCAGCACGGTGACGATGTCGGCGTCGCCCAAATCCACCATCAGGCGCACCGGCTCGCCAAAGCCGCGGCCGCGCGGCAGGCGATCGACGCCAATGGTGTGGAACTTGCCGGTGCTGGAGAACACCAGCAGCTTGTCCGTCGTCTCGGCATGCAGGACGAAGCGCTCGGCATCGCCCTCCTTGTACTTGGCCTCCGCCGTCTCGGTGGGCGGCAGGTGGCCCTTCACGGCGCGGATCCAGCCCTTCTCCGACAGGAAGACGGTGACCGACTCACGCTCGATCATGGCCTCCACCGGCACCACCACGTCGGTGGGGGCGTCGCCCACGGCGGTGCGGCGGGCACCCAGCTCGGTCGCCTGGCCAAAGCGCTTCTTGGTGGCGGCGACCTCGGCGGCGATGGCCGTCCAGCGCTTGCCGTCGTCGTCCAGCAGGGACAACAGTTCCGACCTCTCGGCGGTCAGGCCCTCATGCTCCCGGCGAAGCTCCATCTCTTCCAGCTTGCGCAAGGAACGCAGGCGCATGTTCAGGATGGCTTCGGCCTGGACATCGGTCAGGCCGAAGGCGCGCATCAACTCGGCCTTGGGCTCATCCTCCTCACGGATGATGCGGATGACCTCATCCAGGTTCAGGTAGGCGATGAGATAGCCGCCCAGCACCTCCAGCCTGTGCTCGATCTTGGCCAGGCGGTGGCGGGAGCGGCGCACCAGGACCACGTTGCGGTGATCCAGATAGGCGCGCAGCACCTCGTGCAGGGTCATGACGCGTGGCACCTGGTCGGCGTCCAGCACGTTCATGTTCAGCGGAATCTTCACTTCCAGGTCGGTGTTGCGGAACAGCTGTTCCATCAGCACCGCCGGGTCGACGTTGCGGCTCTTGGGTACCAGCACCAGCCGCACATCCTCCGCCGACTCGTCGCGCACATCCTCCAGCAGGGGCAGCTTACGCTCCATGAGGAGTTCGGCGATCTTCTCCACCAGGCGCGACTTCTGCACCTGATAAGGGATCTGGGTGACGACGATCTGCCAGGTGCCCTGGGCCAGCTTCTCCGTCTCCCATTTGGCGCGCAGGCGGAAGCCGCCGCGGCCGGTGCGGTACGCCTCGCGCACGGCGTCGCGGCTTTCCACCAGCACGCCGCCGGTGGGGAAGTCGGGGCCGGGCATCAGGGTGACCAGCTCATCCACCGTCACCGGCCGGCGGCGGTCTTCCGGCACCAGCAGTTCCCGGTCGATGATCAGGCTGAGGGCGTCGCAGATCTCGCCGGCGTTGTGCGGCGGGATGCTGGTGGCCATGCCCACGGCGATGCCGGCCGAGCCGTTGGCCAGCAGGTTGGGGAAGGCCGACGGCAACACCACCGGCTCCTCGCCGTCGCCGTCGTAGGTAGCGCGGAGGTCGACCGCGTCTTCGTCGATGCCATCCAGCAGGGCCTTGGCCACCTCGGTCAGGCGGGCCTCGGTGTATCGCATGGCGGCGGCGTTATCGCCGTCGATATTGCCGAAATTGCCCTGTCCCTGGACTAGGGGATAGCGGGAGGCGAAGTCCTGGGCCAGGCGCACCAGCGCGTCATAGACCGAGGCGTCGCCATGGGGATGGAACTTGCCGATGACGTCACCCACCACACGAGCCGACTTCTTGGGCGGGGTGGAGGGTTCCAGCTTCAGCTGGCTCATGGCGTAGAGGATGCGGCGATGCACCGGCTTCAGCCCGTCACGCACATCAGGCAGCGACCGCGACACGATGGTCGACAGGGCGTAGGACAGGTAACGCTCGCCCAGCGCGTCGGCCAGGGGCTTGTCAAGGATCTCGGTGGCATCGGTCATGATGGGCGGACACTACCAGATATGGTGGGCCGATTGCCAGCCGTGGTGCAGCCTGTGGGAAACTTAGGTTTCCTGCGGTTCCGCCCCGTCGATCCCGGGGACCGGAAGACCGTTCGCGCGCAAGTAACGCTCCACCAGGCGCTGGCGGGCCGGCGGCACCTCGGCATGGCGCTGGGCGAAGACATGCCGTTCCAGAAAATAGCCGGTCAGGCGCAGGCCGGCCGCCACATCTTCCTCCCCCCCGCCCTGGAAGCCCAGGCCGATGAGGAAGCCCGGCAGGGGCAGCAGCTTGTCGCGGTAGGGCTCCCCCGCCGAGGCCGACACGGCGCGGCCGGTGCGGGGGCTGACGTAGGCCAGCTGGTCGTTCGGGTTGCCCACGGGCTGGCCGGTGCTGGCGCACTGCGTCAGGTCCAGGCCGAAGCCCGCCTCCTCCAGCAGCCCCACCTCCCACCGCACGTAGACGGCCGGCCAGATGTCGAGGTCCAGGGCGGCGAACAGGGCCAGGGTGGCGTCATAAAGGCCGGGGTGGGCCTCCCGCTCCGCCAGCATGGCGTCCATCAAGGCGGTGGCCGCCACGATGGCGGCCAGGCGCAAGGGATCGTCCAGATAGAGACCGGTGGCGGAGCGCACGGGTTCCACCGTCCAGGTGCCCAGCTGGTCTGCGGTGCGGGCGCGCCAGCGGGCGGTGACCTGGGCCCCCGGCTCCAGCGCGCCGCGATAGCGTGACGACTGCCCGCCGTGCAGCACGCCGGCGTGGCGGCCATGCTCCCGCGTCAGCATGACCACCAGCGCGGCGGTGTCGCCGAACGGCCGGGCAGAAAGCACGATGGCGTCGTCAGTCCATTCCATGGAAGCCTTCTAGCAGATTGCGCCCCGGACGGTGTATGCCAATGCTCTCGCGCCGCCGTTTAGGCCAACGGTGTCACTCCTGAGTTTTTTAGTATACCCTGCATTAATAACCCTTGAACCGAGCGCCCGCGTGCACAGCCCATCTACTGGCAATCATTGGATTATGGGGGCTGGTTCACCGCGCGGACTGGTCATGGCGCGTGTCACGCCGCCGGTGTTGACATGAATACCGGCAAGCCCGCCCGCCTGAAGGGTCCCTCCCCCGCCGCCGTACCGGTCTTGAGCGACGATGAGCGCCTGACGCTGGAGCGGTACAGCCTGGCGGCGGCGGCCAGCAATGAGGGGCTGTACGACTGGGATCTGCGCACCGATCGGGTCTATTACGGTGAGACCTGGAAGGCGCTGCTGGGCTATGCCGAGGATGAGATCGGCAGCTCGCCCGACGAATGGCTGAACCGGGTGGACCCGGATGACCTCATCTGGCTGCAGGCCACCCTGGACGCCCAGGCCAGCGCCGGCGGCAAGCCCTTCCAGATCGAATACCGCATCACCCACCGCAACGGCCATGTGCTGTGGATGATGTGCCGCGGCATCGTCGTGCTGGACGACGATGGGGAACCGACCCGCATCGTCGGCGCCCAGCGCGACATCACCGACCGCAAGAACGCCGAGGAACAGCTGCGCCTGAGCGAGGAGCGCTATGCCCTGGCCGCCCAGGGCGCCAACGACGGGCTGTGGGATTGGCACGTGGCCACGGACCAGCTCTACTGCTCCCCCCGCTGGACGGCCATGCTGGGCATCGGCGGCGGGGCGCGCACCAGCACCATGGAGGACTGGTACGCCCAGATCGATGGCGAGGACCGCCCCCGCCTGCGCGCGGCGGTGGATACCCACCTGGCCGGCGGCAGCGCGCATCTGGAGGAAGAGGTGCGCACCCGCCACGCCGGCGGGGCGGAGTTGTGGGTGCTGATCCGTGGCGTGGCCATCCGCGATGAGGAGGGCGAGGCCATCCGCATGGCCGGCTCCATGACCGACATCACGGCGCGCAAGCGGGCGGAACAGCAGCTGCTGTTCGACGCCTTCCACGATGGTCTGACCCGCCTGCCCAACCGCATGCTGCTGCTCGACCGCATCGGCCAGGCGCTGGGCCGCCGGCGCCGGCCGGAAGAGGCGCAGTTCGCCGTCATGATCTTCGACATCGACCATTTCAAGACGGTGAACGACAGCCTGGGCCCCCTGGTGGGGGATGAGGTGCTGTGCGCCGTGGGCCAGCGGCTGGACGGCGCCCGCCGCAGCGGCGACACCGTGGCCCGCCTGTCGGCCGACGAATACGGCGTGCTGATGGACGGCGTGCTGGACGTAAAGGCGGCGGTGGACGCGGCCGAACGACTGGCGTCGGCGGTGGCGGAACCCCTGACCCTGTCCAACGGGCAGGAGGTGGTGATGAACGTCACCGCCGGCATCGCCCTGTCCGGCTCCGGCTATGCGTCGGCGGGCGACATGCTGCGCGACGCGGGTCTGGCCATGTTCCGCGCCAAGACCAGCGGCCGCAACCGGGTGGAGATGTTCGACGACGCGCTGCGCGAGCGCGCGCTGACCCGCCTGCGCCTGGAATCGGATCTGCGCCACGCCGTCGAGGGCCGGCAGTTCCGCCTGTTCTACCAGCCCATCGTGCGCCTGGCGGACGGCTCGGTGGCGGGGTTCGAGGCGCTGATGCGCTGGTTCCATCCCGAGCGCGGCATGATCCCGCCCAGCGACTTCGTCCACCTGGCGGAGGAAACGGGCCTGATCCTGAAGATGGGCCGCTGGGCCCTGGTGGAGGCCACGCGCCAGCTGGCGGAGTGGCAGGGCCGCTTCAGCCCCGACCTGTTCATGAGCGTCAACGTCTCCGGCCGCCAGCTCATGGAGGACGACCTGGTGGCGGCGGTGACGGAGACGCTGGACACCCACCGCATCACCCCCGGCACCCTGAAGCTGGAGATCACCGAAAGCCTGCTGCTGGACGACCCCGGCCGCTGCCTGGCCATCATGGAGGCCTTGAAGCGCAAGGACGTGAAGCTGTCGCTGGATGATTTCGGTACCGGCTTCTCCTCGCTCAGCTACCTGCACCGCTATCCCATCGGCACCCTGAAGATCGACCGCAGCTTCGTGCGCGCTGCTGGCGAAAGCGACCGCCGCAGCGCCATCGCCCGCATCATCACCCTGCTGGCCCAGGCCCTGGACCTGGAGGTCATCGCCGAGGGCATCGAGAAGGAGGCCGAGGCCGACTTCCTGCGCGGCCTGCACTGCCAGTTCGGCCAAGGCTTCCACTTCGCCCCGCCCCTGCCCAAGGAGGCCGTGGAAGACCTGATGGACGCGCGCCGCCGCAGCCGTGAAGTGCTGGAGGGCTTGTCGGCGCTCCGGGGGCTGCCACCCAAGGGGCGGTGAGCGCCCAAGGTGACAATGCGGAACCGCCAAAGGTGAGCATGAAAGTCTATTTTGAAATAGCGCCTTCCCCCGATGAGGAGCAGGAGCCTCAAAAGCCGGGGTTTAACGCCCTCATACATGAGGTCTGCGTCGATCGTGGATGGTGCGGAAGCGTAGTTGACGATCAACCGCGTCATGTCAGCATGTTCATTCCGGAAAGTGGCCCGGTGACAGCCGATCAATTCGTCGACTGGCTATTTTTGGCCGAGGGTATAGACCTGTTGGAAGATGTGTCGAAATGGCAGCCGCATAAAGATGCGCTTCGCGACATATTCATCCGCCACATGGGCGCTGATGTGGTAGATGTCCACAAACTTAAGTGGGACTTCAGCTAACACATTGTTGCGTCAATCACCCTATTCCGGCGGGCACCCCCGCTTTTGAAGCCGCAGCCGTCAAGTGCTGGAAGGACTGTCGGCGCTCCGGGGGCTGCCGCCCAAGGCGCGGTGAGCTTGGATCAGCTTGCGCGGCGGTAGTGCTTATTGCTTGGTCAAACGCTGCTTCCGTCGGTTTAGTGCCTGCTTCATCCGTGCGGCAATATCCATCGACGGGTGTAAAACATTGAGAATTTCCAGACGGTCACGCACCTCTTGGAAGCGATAGACGATCAAATGCCTGCCCACGCCGTAAACCAGGAATGGCCCGGGAACATCGGAACGGCGGCGCCCCAGTTGTGGGTTGCGCGCCAATTTTTCAAACGCCAGGAATAGCGCTCGAATATAAGATTCCGCCTGGGCGTCGCCCCATTCCCGAGCGGTGTAGTCCTCGATTTCGACTAGATCCAATCCCGCTTCATGGGAAAGGACATAGCTCCGCTTTGTCATCGGGAAGACTGGCCTTCCCGGCGAGCACGGCCTTCTCCAAGCAGGCTTTCGACAGATGCGTCCGAGAGATCGTCTTCATCCAACTGCTGTGCACTCAAGACCAGGTAGTCACCCAATAGCTTACGGGCCTGTTCCGCCTGGCGCTTTTGGTCTTCGCGGATTAAATGTCTGATGTATTCGCTGGCGCTGTACTGGCCCTCTGCCGCCTGTTTTTCGACATACGCCCGCATTGCCTCTGGCATGGAAACGTTCAGGGTGCTCATCTCAAGGCCGCTCCTTCCAGATCCAACAGCGCCATGGTACGATATGGCCAAAATTTGTCAAATTTTGGCGCCCGATCGAATCGCAATCCGGGCTCCTGTCCCTCTCCTTTGTTCGCGCATCGTGCAGTAGCCGACGCCCAGACGCACTGTTTGGGACCAGCCGGGCGGCGCTATTTCTGGAGGCGCCGCCGCATGTCCCGGTAGGCCGCGGCGATCAGCGCCGTCAGCGCTGCGGTATCATGCGCCTGGCCCCAGCGCAGCTTCACATGGCGCATGCGCTTACCGGTGCCCTGCAGCAAGCCTGCGGGGTCGTCCAGATCGGCGCCATGGAAGAAGCCCACGCTGGCATGCGCCGTATAGGCGCCGACATAGGCGAAGGCCGCGTCAATGACGCATGCCGTGGGCTGGCGGTCGTGGATCAGTTCCCGCACATCGTCACCGCAGCCGCGCAACGCCTCGAACCACGGCTGGATCATCAGGCGCAGGGGATCACCCTGGGCGAACCAGGCGTCGACCTCGGGATCGCGCCGCACGGCGCCCGGCAGGAGGAAGAGAGCGTCCATGGGCGCAGTTTGGCAGGCCGGCTGGAAATGTCGAGGCGGTCACGCCGGCAGCGCCACTCCCCCCATTTGCCACACCCATTGCATCGACAACCATGTTTATTCATAACTGTTAATATCAATAAACAATGGAGATGGGGATGGACACGGTGGGCACCATGGATCGGCGGATGCTTTTGCAGGCCGCGGCGACGGCCGGGATCGCCGGGGCGATCGTGGCGGATCGCGCGGAGGCCGCCGCCCCGTCGGCGCCCCCGACCCCGCTCAGCACCGTGCCCCTGCAACTGCCCACCACGGAATTCACCTATGAGGCGGTGGTGGACCTGGAGCCCATGATCACCCTGGGCCGGTCCCCGCTGGGGGAACGGCGCATGGTGCCCATCACCGGTGGCGTGTTCCAGGGGCCGCGCATCAAGGGCACGGTTCTGGGCGGCGGCGCCGACCGGCAACTGGTCCGGTCCGACGGCGTGCTGCTGCTGAACGCCCTCTATGAGTTGAAGACGGATGACGGCGCCATCATCACCGT
The DNA here is from genome assembly GCF_007828025.1 of Nitrospirillum bahiense. Classification (NCBI taxonomy): domain Bacteria; kingdom Pseudomonadati; phylum Pseudomonadota; class Alphaproteobacteria; order Rhodospirillales; family Azospirillaceae; genus Nitrospirillum; species Nitrospirillum bahiense. The sequence goes on along the minus strand of NZ_VITO01000002.1, from coordinate 492,843 downwards.
GAACAACCGGGCGCTCATCGACACGCCGCCGGGCCAAGCCCCCTATGCGTATTCCGTCCTGGAGTTCACCGCCCCGGAGGGACCCCACGCCTGGTTGAACCGTGGCATCTTCGTCGGCACCGTCCATGGCCTGCCGCCGGAGCGGCACGCCGTCCTGATCCGCGTCTACAAGGTCGTCTGAGCGGCCCCGCTCAAGTCTTCCAGGATGGGGCAGTCGGGGCGGTCGTCGCCGGCGCAGCAATGGGCCAGGTGGCGCAGCGTGTCGGCCATGGCCTGCATCTCGCGGATTCGGGTATCCAGGTCGGCCAGGTGGCGCTGGGCGATGGCCTTCACCTCGCGGCTGGGACGCTCGCGGTCGCGCCACAGGGACAGCAGCTGGGCGATCTCCGCCATATCGAAGCCCAGACCCCGCGCCCGCCTGATGAAGCGCAGCTCATTGATCTCGCGGGCGTCGTATTCGCGGTAGTTGCCCTCCGACCGGCCGGAGGGGCGCACCAGGCCGACCTCGTCGTAATAGCGGATCATCTTGACGCTGACGCCGGACGCCTTGGAGGCCTGGCCTATGTTCATGACGCGTGGTCCCCTTTGAAGGTCGCCAGGGCGGCGCTCATGGCCGCCACCACGGGCACCCAATCCCCCAGCGTGGCCTGCCGGAACAGGCGCATGCTGGGGTACCAAGGCGTATCCGCCCGCTGGTCCATCCAGCGCCAGTCCGCGTCGGTGATCACCATGGTCCATACCGGGCGGCCCAGGGCGCCCGCGACATGGGCCGGCCCGGTGTCCGGGGTGATCACCAGGTCCAGCAGAGTCATGATGGCGGCGGTGTCCGCCCAATCGCGTACCTCCGGCGCCAGATCCAACAGATTGGGCGGCAGCGTCAGCCCATCAACGGCGCCCCTGCCTTCCGGCCGCTGCAGGCCGATGAAGGTCACGTCGGGATGCGCTTCCAGCAGGGGCAGCAGCGCCCGCAGGCCCGGTGAGCGCCACGCATCGACGGGGAACTGGGGATTGCCCGCCCACAGCAGGCCCACGCGGCGGCCGGGCACGTCCGCCAGGCGCGCCCGCCACGCCGCCACCCGCTCCGGCGCCGCGCTCAGATAGGGGCCGTTCCACGGGATGGTGTCCACCGTCAGGCCCAGGGCCTCCGGCAGATCCATCATGGCGATCTGATAATCGGGCGCCAGCGGCAAGGGCTGGCCGCGCAGCACCACGTCCCCCTGCCTCTGGCCGGGCCACAGCGCGGGTGGCCAGAGCACCGAGAGCGCGTGCGGGGATTCGAACAGCAACCGGCCCACGCGGGCCGCCGCCTGGGGCAGCAGCCGCAGCATGCTGATGGTGTCGCCGGCGCCCTGCTCGTCCCAAACCACCAGGCTCTTGCCGGGAAGGGCGCGGCCGTCCCACTCAGGCACACCCTGGTGGCGCCGCGGCAGGGGCGTCAGACGCCAGCGCCGGCGATACAGGGGAAACCCGGCGCGGTAATCGCCCAGGCGCAGGTGGCAGCATGCCATGCTCATGGCCACCTCCGGATCATCCGGGGTCAGGGTCAGGTGCCGGGCGCCGACCTTCAGCGCGTCGGCCGTATACCCCTGGTAACGCAGCGCGCGGGCCAGGATGCCGTAGGGCTCCGGCCGGGTGGGGTGGGCGGCGATCAGGCCGCGCGCCGCCTCGGCCGCCGCCACCATCTCCCCCATCGCCGCATGCAGCTCCGCCCGGCTGGCGGCCGCCTCGAACAGGCCGGGCCGCAGCCGCAGGGCATGGTCCAGCAGGCGGGCGGCCTCGGCCTCATGCCCGCCCTGCTGGCGCAGCAGATCCCCCAGATTGACCAGCGCCACCACCTCATCCGGCGCCACCGCCAGGGCGGCACGGAGGGCGGCCTCCGCCTCCTCTTTCCTGTCCAGGCGCAGCAGGCAGCGGCCCAGGCCCAGCTGGGCCTCGGCCAGCTGGTAGGGCAAGCGGGTCAGCAGCCGGTAGGTGTCGGCGGCCTCCTCCACCCGGCCCAGTTCCTCCAGGATCTGGGCGTGGGCCAGGTGCGCCGGGCCATGGCGCGGCGCCAGGGCTACGACCTGGCCATAGGTCGCCAGGGCGGCCAACCGATCGCCCCGCTGGCGCTGGGCCTGGGCCAGGTTGGCGCGATAGTCGACATTGGCCCCGTCCAGCGCGATGGCCTGGGCGATCAGGTTCTCACCCCCCGCGGCGCGGCCGGTCTGGACGAACAGCACGCCTTGCAGGTGCAAGGCGTCGGCGCAATCCGGCATGGCGCGCAGGATCTGGCCGTACAAATCCTCCGCCTGATCCAGGCGGCCGGACTGGTGATGGTCCAGGGCCACGGCCAAGACCTCTCCCACGGTGGGCATGGGTCGCTTTCCTACGTCATCCAGGGGCTGAAACTACCCGAGGACCGTACACCACAAGACCGGTCCCGCGCACGGGTGCCGGTCATGAGCCGGGCGCCCGGAAGCGGCGCAGGCGCAGGGCGTTGGTCAGCACGCTGACGCTGGACAGGGCCATGGCCCCGGCCGCCACCATGGGCGACAGCAGCCAGCCGGTGACGGGGTAGAGCAGGCCGGCGGCCAGGGGGATCAGCACCACGTTGTAGCCGAAGGCCCAGGCCAGGTTCTGGCGGATGTTGCCGAGCACGGCGCGGCTGAGGGCGATGGCCGTGGCCACCCCACGCAGGTCGCCCCGCACCAGCACCACGTCGGCCGCCTCGATGGCGATGTCGGTGCCGGCGCCCATGGCCAGGCCGACGTCCGCCGTGGCCAGGGCCGGGGCGTCGTTCACGCCATCGCCGGCGAAGGCGACGCGGCCGTGGCGCCGCTGCAATTCCGTCACCGCCGCCACCTTGCCCTCCGGCAGCACCTCCGCCGCCACCTCATCGATGCCCAAAGTCTTGGCCACGTCCTCCGCCGTGCGGCGGTTGTCGCCGGTGACCATGATGACCGTCAGACCGGCGCCGTGCAGCGTGCGCACCACCTCGGCCGCCTCAGGCTTCACCGGGTCGGCCACGGCCAGAATGGCGGCCAGCCGGCCGTCGATGGCGGCGTAGAGCGGGCTCTTGCCCTCCCCGCCCAGCCGGGCCGCAGCCTCCGCCACCGGCGCCACGCCGATGCCCTGGCGGGTCATGTAGCGGTCGGCGCCCACGGCCACCACCCGGCCCTCGACCCGGCCTTGCGCGCCGAAGCCGGTTTCCGCCCGGAAACCATCCACGGCCAGCGGAACCTGGCCGCGCGCCCAGGCCCCGGCCACGATGGCCTGGGCGATGGGATGCTCGGACCGCGCCTCGACCGCCGCCACCAGGCGCAGCACCTCGTCCTCGGCAAAGCCCTCCACCACCGCCAGGTCGGTCAGCGTCGGCTGCCCCAGGGTCAGAGTGCCCGTCTTGTCGAAGGCCACGGCGCGCACGTCGCGCAGGCCCTGCAAGGCGTCGCCCTGGCGGAACAGGATGCCCAGTTCCGCCGCCTTGCCCGTGCCCACCATGATGGAGGTGGGTGTCGCCAGGCCCATGGCGCAGGGGCAGGCGATGATCAGCACCGCGACAGCATTGACCAGGGCGTAGCTGAGCTGCGGCCCCGGCCCGAAGAAGTACCAGGCGGCGAAGGTCAGCAGCGCCGCCGCCATGACCGCCGGCACGAACCAGGCCGTCACCTGGTCCACCGCCGCCTGGATGGGCAGCTTGGCGCCCTGCGCCGTCTCCACCATGCGCACGATCTGGGACAGCAGGGTGGCCGCCCCCACCTTCTCCGCCCGGAAGCGGAAGGACCCGGTCTTATTGACCGTGCCGCCGACGACCGACGCGCCGGGGCCCTTCTCCACCGGCAGCGGTTCCCCGGTGATCATGCTTTCATCGACAAAGGACGACCCGTCCAGCACGCTGCCGTCCACCGGCACGCGCTCACCGGGGCGCACCAGCACGATGTCGCCCACCACCACGCTTGCGATGGGCAATTCCAGGGTCTGGCCGTCCCGCTCCACCCGCGCCGTCTTGGCCTGCAGGGTCAGCAGGCGCTTGATGGCCTCGCTGGTGCGGCCCTTGGCCCGCGCCTCGAACAGGCGGCCGACCAGGATCAGGGTGACGATGACGGCCGCCGCCTCGAAATAGACGTTGTCGGTGCCGGCGGGCAACAGATGCGGCGCGACCGTGGCCACGGTGGAATAGAGGAAGGCGGCACCCGCCCCCAGCACGACCAGGGAATTCATGTCCGGCGTGGCCCGCACCAGATTGGGCACACCCTTGGCGAAGAAGCGGCCGCCGGGCACGGCCAGGACGAAGGCCGCCAGCATCAGGCTGACCCAGCGCCAGGGCTGCTCCCCCACCGCGCCCACCAGCCAATGGTGGACCCCTGGAATGAAGTGCCGCGCCATCTCCACCGCGAACAGGGGCACGGTGGCGATGGCGGCGAGCGCCACGGCCTGCTTCAGGGCATTGATCTCCGCCACCCGCGCGGCCCGCTCCCGGTCCGTCTGCGCGGCAACGTCCTCCTGAACCAGGGGCTTGGCCTCATAGCCGATCCTGGTGGCCGCACCCGCCACGGTCGCGACATCGGCGCCATCGACCAGCACCACGGTGGCCCGCTCCGTCGCCAGGTTCACGGTGGCCTCGACCACGCCCGGCGCCGCGCGCAACGCCTTCTCCACCCGCGCCACGCAACCGGCGCAGGTCATGCCCTGGATGGCGAGCTCAACGGTGTGGGTGCCGGCGTCGTACCCAGCCTTGCGGATGGCCTCGACCACGTCAGGCAGGCGCCCGCCCTCGGCCAGTTCCACATGGGCGCGTTCCGCCGCCAGGTTCACGGTGGCGGCGGCCACGCCCGGCACGGCGGCGATCGCCTTCTCCACCCGGCGCACGCAGCCGGCACAGGTCATCCCGGCTATGGGGATGTCGACGGTGCTGGGGGCGGCGGGCGGAACGGCGGCGACATGGGACATTTCAGTCTCCTCGACGAGATGTCCCGTATAGATAGACCCTCCCACGATGGGAGGGTCAAGGTCGGCGCCATGACGGCAGCGCGGGGCTGCCGCCCTGTCGTATCACGCGTTGAAGTCCAGCCCCCACTGGCTGTAGCTGTCGGGCTTCTCGGCCCAGTCCTCGCGCACCTTCACGAACAGCATGACGTGCACGCGGCGGTCCAGGATTTCCTCAAGCTCCACGCGGGCGGCGGCGCCGATGGCCTTGATTTTGCTGCCGCCCTTGCCCAGCACGATGGCCTTCTGGTTGGGGCGCTGGACGTAGACGATCTGGGAAATCTTGACGGAGCCGTCCTCGAACTCCTCCCACGCCTCGGTCTCCACCGCCACGGCGTAGGGCAGTTCCTGGTGCAGTTGCAGGAACAGCTTCTCGCGCGTGATCTCGGCGGCCAGCAGGCGCTGCGGCATGTCGGACAGCTGGTCCTCCGGGAACAGCCAGGGGCCTTCCGGCAGGCGGGCGGCCAGCTTGTCCAGGAAGTCCTTCAGGCCGTCGCCGGTCAGGGCGGAGATCATGAAGATGTCGGTGAACACACCCGTCTCGTTGAAGCGCGCCGCCAGTTCCAGCAGCCGCTCATAGGGGATCAGGTCGATCTTGTTCAGGATCAGGATGGCCTGGCGCTTGCTGTCCTTCAGGCGCTGGATGATGCCGTTGGTGTCGTCATCCACGCGGCGCGAGGCGTCGACCAGCACGGCCACCAGGTCCGCCTCCTCCGCCCCCGACCAGGCGGCGGCCACCATGGCGCGCTCCAGCCGCTTCTTGGGCGTGAAGATGCCGGGCAGGTCGACGAACAGGATCTGGGCGCGGTCGTGCATGCCGATGCCCAGCACGCGCGACCGGGTGGTCTGCACCTTGGGGCTGACAATGGACACCTTGCTGCCCACCGCCGCGTTCAGCAGCGTGGACTTGCCGGCGTTGGGCGCGCCAACCAGGGCGACGAAGCCGCAGCGCATGGGGGCGAGCGGCGTGCCGTCGCCCTCTTCCTCGTCATCCTCATAATCGTCCTCATCGTCCAGATACTCTTCCTCACCCTCGGGCGCCTCCTGCGCCGCGTGCTCGGGGCCGGCGGCACCGGTCACCGTGTCCTCATCGGGGGGAAGGCCGTCCTGGCCGTGTTCGACGTCGCTCATCACTCACATCCTTAAAGGGAACGGCGGGCCCGGACACCCTTTGGCATCCGCCCGCCGCCGCATGCGCGGCTTCATGACACAGACCGCGCCCTGGCACCAGCGGCGGCGCGGCATCCAAGGATTGCGCTGGCGATCGGCGCACAGCACCGCCTTGGAAATTTAACAAGGGCTTAGGGGATGCCCGGGCTATAGCTCGACCGCGCCGGCCTCGGCCGGCTCACGGTCCCAGTCTACCAGGAGCCCGCTTCGATGTCCCTGCCGCACCGTTTGGCGCCCCGTTGGCTGCCCCTGGCCGCCGCGCTCGCCTCCGCTGTCATTCTCCCCGCCCAGGCCCGCGACCTGGATATCGAGGCGCACCGCGGCGGCCGCGCCCTGTGGCCGGAAAACACGCTGCAATCCTTCGCCCACGCCCTGTCGCTGGGCGTGACCACCTTGGAGATGGACATGAACATCACCAAGGACGGCAACGTCATCATCTCGCATGAGCGGCACCTGAACCCCGACCTGGCCAAGGGGCCCGACGGCGCCTACGTCACCGCCCCCACCCCGGCCTTCTTCAGCCTGACGCTGGAGCAGATCAAGAAGTACGACGTGGGCCAGCTGCGCCCGGGCAGCGCCTATGGCAGCCACTTCCCCGACCAGCGCCCCATTCCCGGCACGCCCATCCCCACCCTGAAAGAGGTCATCGACCTGGTGAAGCGGTCCGGCAACAAGACCGTGAAGATGAACATCGAGACCAAGATCGACCCCAGCCATCCCGAGGACAGCCCCACGCCGGAGGTCTTCGTGGACAAAGTGCTGGCCGTGCTGAAGGCCGAGAAGTTCGAGGACCGGGTGATGATCCAGTCCTTCGACTGGCGCACCCTGCAGGTGGTGCAGCAAAAGGCCCCCACCATCCCCACCGTCTACCTGACGGAGCAGGACCTGCGCGAACCGTCGGTCAGCCTGACCGCCAAGCTGCCCTGGACCGCCGGTTTCGACCCCGTGGACCATGGCGGCAGCGTGCCCAAGGCGGTGAAGGCCGCCGGCGGCAAGGTCTGGTCACCGCTCTACACCGACATCGACGCCGGCCTGGTGCAGGAAGCGCACAGCCTGGGCCTGACCGTCATCCCCTGGACGGTGAACAAGCCGGAGGACATGGCCAAGCTGATCGACATGGGCGTGGACGGCATCATCTCCGACCAGCCGGTGCTGCTGCGCGAGGCGGCCGCCGCCAAGGGCATCACCCTGCCCAAGGTCTTCCCCGTCGAGGCCGTGCCGGGCAAGAAGCACTGAGCTAGGCCCCTCTCTCCCGTCTTTCCGCCACGCCCCGGCCGGGTTCTCCCGCCGGGGCGTTTTCTTTTCAGGCCCCTCTTGTCGGTTTCATATCGTTCGCTATATCGTACGATATGTTTTCCGATCATACGACATCCCATCCCCCTTACCTGGCCATGGGCGGGCGCGGCGGGTGGCATCATTGGAAGCACGGGGGCGGATTTGGCGGTGGCGGCGGCTTCTGGGGCGGTGGCGGCGGCATGCCCGGTAGCCGCAAGCTATCGTCCGCCGACCTGGAACTGCTGCTTCTGGCGTTGCTGGAGCGCAAGCCGGCCCATGGCTATGAGCTGATCCGCGCCGTGGTGGAACAGTCCGGCGGCTTCTACACCCCCAGCCCCGGCGTCATTTATCCGGCGCTGACCTTCCTGGCGGAGATCGGCTACGCAGCAGCGGAGCCGGAGGGCAATCGCAAGCTCTATCGCATCACCGACAGCGGACGCGCCCATCTGGAGGGCCACCGCGGCACGGCCGTCGCCATCCTCGAGGGCCTGCGCCGCATCGGCGGCCGGATGGAGCAGGTGCGCGAGGCCTTCGCCGGCGTCACCGATGCCGATCCTGCGGCGTCCGAGGACCTGCACCAGGCGCGCCATGCCCTGAAATCCGCCCTTTACGGCAAGCGCGGCTGCGATGCCGCCGAAGCCCGCCGCCTGGCCGCCATCCTGCGGCGCGCCACGGCGGAGATCCTGGCGCCCTCCCTCGCAAATGACGGCGGGGCAACCGTCCCCGCCCCTCAATCCGACAGACCTGACCTAGGTGACCGAATGACCGACACCCCCCGCCACCAGATCGGCCGTATGCGCTTCGACACCCGGCGGCGCACCCTGACCGTGACCAGCGCGACCCACCTGACGCCCAAGATGCTGCGCGTCGTCCTGACCTCGCCCGAACTGGCGGACTTCGACAGTCGAGGCGCCGACGACCATATCAAGCTGTTCTTCCCCGGCCCGGATGGCCAGCCGCTGATGCGCGACTACACCCCCCGCGCCTTCAGCCAGGCGAACCGCACCCTGACCCTGGACTTCGCCCTGCATGACGCCGGCCCGGCCACCGCCTGGGCCCTGGGCGCCAAGGTGGGCGACACGCTGGAGATCGGCGGCCCGCGCGGTTCCATGATCGTACCGGACGATTTCGATTGGTACCTGCTGATCGCCGACGAGACGGGCCTGCCCGCCATCGGCCGGCGGCTGGAGGAACTGCGCCCGGGCGTCCCCGTCTTCACCGTGGTGGCGGTAGACAATGACGCTGAAAAGCAGGTGATCCAGACCCAGGCCCACTGGACGGCCCACTGGGTCACGCGCGACAGCCAGGGCACCGACGACGCCGCCACCCTGCGCCGTGCGGTCGAGGGCATCCCGTTGCCGCCGGGCGACGGCTATGTCTGGATCGCCGCCGAAGCCGCCGTGGCCAAGGCCCTGCGCGCCTATGTGCTCGAGGAACGCAAGCACCCGGCGCAATGGATGCGGGCGTCCGGCTATTGGCTGCGCGGCGCGGCTGGCGCGCACGAGAACCTGTGAGACGGCCCGTCAGAACCCGGTGACCGCGTTTTCCGCCGGCAGCTGACCGTGGCGTGGCTGCGGTGCCTGGCTTAGTGTCCAGGCACCACCCGCGTCGGCCGCCGCCGTATCGGCCACCACCCCCAGCAGGGTGAAGGCGTCGAAGACGAACGGCAGGCCGTCGCTGGCCGCGATATGCCCGCGATCCCCCACCTGGAAATGCAGGTGGGGGGCGTCGGATTGACCGGAGTTGCCCAGCCGGCCCAGCACCTCGCCCTTGTGCACGGTCTGGCCCGGCCGCACGGGGATGCTGCCCGGAATGAGATGGGCATAGAAGGCGTACGCGCCCCCTTTCATACGCAGGACCACCTGGTTGCCGGCGATGGTGTCCAGCGTGACCTTCTGCGCCGGCGGCCGGCCGGGCACGTTATCCGGGAGCCCGTCGCGCACACTCTCGATGACGCCGTCGGCCACGGCCAACACCGCCTGGCCATAGCCGGGCCAGGACTCGTTGCGCGCCTGGTCGCCGCCAAACTCCCGCCCGTCCGCGGTCAGCCTCATGAAGTCGATGGCGTAGCGCTCCGGTACCCGCGCCTGCCCGTCCACCACCATCACGGTGGTCCGGTGTATGGAGGCGGCGGACAGGCCGTTGAAGGCCACCCACCCCGTGCCGGCGACCGGGGCGGAGACGACGACGGGCGGCGCCCGGTCCAGCGGGACGGCGACCGCCGTGTTCAGCGTGGTGTCGGGCAGGTCGGGCTTGAACGGCGCGATGGTGAGCGCCAGCCGCAGATCCGCCACCTCGGCATCATCGCCCAGATGCACGTCGAACAGGGCGGCGGCGTAGCTATTGCCCTGTATGACCGTCACCGGCGGCCGGCCGTCACCGGGCGGACGGCCGGGCCGCGACAGCAGATCCGTCAGGGCCGTGCCCTCGAATCGCGCCAGGGCGGCCGGTTGTGCCACCGTGCCCAACCGCACGATCGCCAAGGTCATGGGCACGGGGGAAAAATTGCTGATCAGCGCCTCGAACACCAGATGGCGGCCGTCCGTGGCCGGCACCACGCTGGCCGGGCGCAGGATCCGGATGTCCAAGGGGGTGATGGAATGGACATCCAGTTCCGCCCTGGCACCGGCATCGGCGCCGAAGGCGGCGGCCAGGAAACCGCTGGCGACAAGGACCTGGGCGAGACGGCGGCGAAGCATGGCGGCCCCTGACGGTATGGAACACCCGCAGGATGCCGCACAACGCGTCGCCGTCAACCGCCTGTCGTCAATCGTCCACCATCAAACGCCCGGGGGCTCAGCCCAGCCGCTTCAGCATCTCCAGCGCGGCGGCCTTCTCGGCGGCGCGCTTGGACGGGCCGCTGGCAGCCTCGCTGCCCTTGCCCTGCACGGCCACGCGCACGGTGAACACCGGCTCATGGTCTAGGCCGGTGCGCCCCACCTGCTCATAGACCGGCAGGGGCAGGCCCCGGGCCAGCGCCCACTCCTGCAGGGCGGTCTTGGGTTCCACCGGCGGCAGCTCGGCGGCGTCGATGCGGCCGGCCCAATGCTTGCGGATAAAGGCGCCGGCCACGTCCAGGCCACCATCCAGGTACAGGGCGCCGATCACCGCCTCGCAGGCGTCCGCCAGGATGGCGGGCTTGGTGCGCCCACCCGCGTCCGCCTCGCCCGGGGCCAGGCGCAGGTAGCGGCCCAGATCCAAGGTCTCCGCCACGCCCGCCAGGGCCTCGGCCCGCACCAGGGCGGTGTGGCGTTTGGCCAGGCCGCCCTCGTTCTCCTCGGGGAAGCGTTCCAGCAGCCACTGGGCGATCACCAGGCCCAGCACCCGGTCACCCAGGAACTCCAGCCGCTCATAATGCCCGGTGGCGGCGCGGGGGCCGCGACCGATGCCGGCCACGCTGGGGTGGGTCACCGCCTCCAGCAGATGGCGGGCTTCGGTGAAGGTGTGTCCCAGGGCCTCGGCCAGGGTGGCGATGTCGGCACCGCCGGTGTCCAGCGGGCCAGCGGACGTGGCCATGGCGTCAGTGCGCCTTGCTGAAGATCTGGCCGAAGCGGATGGACGTCGGCCACTTCCAGAATTCCCAGAAGTGCACGCCCTCCTCCAGCGAGAAGAACTTGAACTGGGCCTTGCCCACCACGTTCTCCAGCGGGACATAGCCGACGACGTTCAGGACGCGGCTGTCCTGGCTGTTGTCGCGGTTGTCGCCCATGCAGAAGATATGGCCCTCGGGAACGGTGTAGACGGGTGTGTTGTCCAGCCCGCCGTCGTCGCCCATGATCTCGATGATGGTGTGCTTCACGCCGTTGGGCAGGGTCTCGATGTAGCGCGGCACGGCGCTCTGGCGGCCGAACGGCGTCTCCATGGTGTAATCCTCGACCCGCTCACGCTTCACCGGCTCGCCATTGATGTGCAGGATGCCGTCGATCATCTGGATGCGGTCGCCGGGCAGGCCGATCACGCGCTTGATGTAGTCCTGGCTGGTGTCCGTGGGCAGGCGGAAGACCACTACGTCCCCCCGCTCCGGCACGCTGCCGAAGATGCGGCCGTGAAACAGCGGCAAGCCCAGCGGCAGCGAGTAGCGGCTGTAGCCGTAGCTGAACTTGGACACGAAGACGTAGTCGCCGATGAGTAGCGTCGGGATCATGGAGCCCGAGGGGATGTTGAAGGGCTCGAACGCCACGGTCCGCACACCCAGCGCGATGATCAGGGCGTAGATGACCGTCCGCACCACGTCGCCCCAGCTTTCCGCCTGGGGCTGGGGGGCCGCGCGGCTGACGCGATCATTCTGCTGGCTCATGGAACGAAACAACCTCAGTGAGAGTGGGTGGCACCGATCTAGCGGGCCCACCGGGATTTTCAAGCAGTACCGTTGGCGGCGCCACCGGCCGGGGCCGGCGTCGCCGTGATGATGACGAAGGCCTCCGCCATGGGCGGCTCATCCGTCAGCGTCAGATGAATCTGCGCCACCATGCCCGGCGGCGTCATCGCCCGCAACCTCTCCAGGGCGCCGCCGGTGAGACATAGTGTCGGCTGGCCGCTCGGCAGGTTGATGACGCCCATGTCCTTGTGGAACACGCCCTCGCGGAAACCCGTTCCCAGCGCCTTGGAACAGGCCTCCTTGGCGGCATAGCGCTTGGCGTAGCTGGCGGCGCGGCCGTTGGATTTGGCGCGCCGGTCGGACTTGGCCCGTTCCACGTCAGTGAAGACCCGCTCGACGAAGCGCTGGCCGAACCGCGCCAGGGTCTTCTCGATACGGGTGATGTCGATCAGGTCGTTGCCGATGCCCAGGATGACGCTGCCGGGCTGAAAAGCGCCGAAGGACATTATGACGCCGCAGTGCCGGCGGAATGGGCCCCGGTGGAACGGGCCCCGGCGGGACGGGCCAGGTCCATCAGCGCCCGCATCTGGCGGATGGCCGCCTCCAGCCCGACGAACACCGCCTCGCCCACCAGGAAGTGGCCGATGTTCAGCTCCCGCACCTGCGGCAGCGCCGCGACCGGCATCACGTTGTCGAAGCGCAGGCCATGGCCGGCATGACATTCCAGGCCGATCTGGCCGGCATGGGCGGCGGCGGCGGTCAGGCGCGCCAATTCGGCCTCAAGCTCGGCTGCGTTCTCGGCATCAGCGTAGCGGCCAGTGTGCAATTCCACCACCGGGGCGCCGATGCGCTTAGCCGCGTCCAGCTGCGCCCGGTCGGGCGCTATGAACAGCGACACGCGCACACCGGCGTCGTTCAGGTGGCCAACGATGGGGGCCAGGTGCTCATAGCCGCCCACCACGTCCAGCCCGCCCTCGGTCGTCCGCTCCTGCCGGCGCTCCGGCACCAGGCAGGCGGCGTGGGGGCGGTGGCGCAGCGCGATGGCCAGCATCTCCTCCGTCGCCGCCATCTCCAGGTTCAGGGGCAGCGAAATCTCCGACATCAGGCGGTCGATGTCGCTGTCGCGGATGTGGCGGCGGTCTTCGCGCAGATGGGCGGTGATGCCGTCGGCACCGGCGTCGGCCGCCAGGTGGGCGGCGCGCAACACGTCGGGATGGACGCCGCCACGGGCGTTGCGGATGGTGGCCACGTGGTCGATGTTGACGCCCAGGCGCAAGCGCTGGCTCTGGGTTTCAGACGTCATGTCAATCTCCGGCCGGCTTGGGCTCATGGCCCAGAACCGGGTGATGATGGCTGGCGGCGATGCGATGGTGCTTGTAACGCGCGATCAGGGGGCGCAGCACCAGGAAAACCAGGGGCCAGGTCAGGGCGGCGGACAGGAAGCCGCCGACGGTCATGGGTGCCACCACCTGCCAGGCGCTGTGGCGCAACACGCTCCACGACAGTTCCATGGGGCCGTGGCCGGGGTGCATGTGCAGGACGAAGCAGCCCAAACGGTAGGTGGCCAGCCAGATGAAGGGCCAGGTCACCGGGTTGCCGAACAGCGTGCCCAGCAGCGAGGCCGCGATGGAGCCGCGCAGCAGCCAGGCCAGACCGATGGACAGGGGGAAGTGCACCCCCATGAAGGGCGTCATGGCCATGGCGACACCACTGGCGAACCCGGCGGAGATGCCATAGGGCGTGCCGGGAACGCGGCCGATGCGGTGCATCCAATAGCGACCGGCGCGGCGCCAGCCCATGCGGGGCCACAAGGTCTGCTTCACGGCTTCGGCGAATGGCCTTTTTTCACGACGGCGGAACATAAGCCTGCTGCCCCTGGGTGAGTCTCTGGGCGATGGGTGTCGGCCCCCCGACAAACTTGCACTGTTCTAGACCTGGGCACGGCGCCACGCCAGCGCCGTATGACCTTCGTCTAGGCCGATCGTGCCGCACGCCCCGCGGACCGATCGGTTCCTCCCCTATGCCTATCCCTAGCACGCCATGCGGCGGCACGACGACTGAGGACACTGCGTCAGCGGCCCCGCGCCCGGTCAACGGAATTGATGACCGGCGTGGCCCGCAGCGCGGCAATGATATTGGTCAGATGTTTCACGTCATGCACGTCGATATCGATCAACATCTCGAAAAAGTCGGTCGTGCGGTGGGTGATCTTCAGGTTGGTGATGTTGCCGCCGTTCTTGCCGATCACCGTGGACACGGTGCCCAGGCTGCCCGGCTCGTTCGCCACCACCACGGTGATGCGACCCACCTTCTCGTCCGCGCCGTCGGCCTCGTTATCCCAGGAGACGTCGATCCACCGTTCCGGGCTGTCGTGGAAGCTTTCCAGCGTCTCACAGTCGATGGTGTGGATGGTGACGCCCTTGCCGGTGGTGACGATGCCGACGATGCGGTCACCCGGCAGGGGGTGGCAGCAGCGGGCGTAGTGCACGGCCATGCCCGGGATCAGGCCCTTGATGGGCAGCGGGCTGTCCTTGCCCTTGGGCTTGCTGGTCTTGCCGCGGGTCAGCTGGACGATCTTCTCGTCCGGCGTGATCTGCTGCACCACCTTGTGGCCGGGGAAGACGGCGTTGAACACGTCGCGGGCGCCGGCAAGGCCAGCACCGATGGCGGCGATCAGGTCATCGGCGGACTGGTACTGGAAGATCTTGAGAACGCCTTCCAGCGCCTTGTCGGAATAGTCGTAGCCTTCCTGCCGGAAGATCTTCTGCACCATGGCCCGGCCCAGCTCGATATGCTGGGCGCGCTGCTGGGTGCGGATGTAACGGCGGATGCGGGCGCGGGCCTTGCCCGTGACGACGAAGTTTTCCCAGTCGGGCGACGGCGTCTGCGCCTTGCTGGTGACGACCTCGACCTGGTCGCCGTTCTGCAGCTGGCTGCGCAGCGGCTGAATGCGGCCGTTGATCTTGGCGCCGACGCAGGTATCACCGATCTGGCTGTGCACGGCGTAGGCGAAATCCACCGGCGTGGCGCCGCGCGGCAGGGCGATCAGGTCGCCCTTGGGCGTGAAGCAGAACACCTGGTCCTGGAACAGCTCCAGCTTGGTGTGCTCCAGGAACTCTTCCGGCCGGACCGCATGCTCCAGGATGTCCAGCAGCTCGCGCAGCCAGCGGTATTGCCGTCCCTCGGTCTTGGGCTGGCTGCTGCCGTCGGACTTGTAGGCCCAGTGGGCAGCTACACCCAGCTCGGAAACCTCGTGCATCTCGGCGGTGCGGATCTGCACCTCGATGCGCTGGCGCTCCGGCCCGATGACGGTGGTGTGCAGCGAGCGGTAGCCGTTGGGCTTGGGCGTGGAGACGTAGTCCTTGAAGCGCCCCGGCACCACCGGATAGCGGGCGTGGATGACGCCCAGCGCCTGGTAGCACTGCTCGATGGATTCGACGGTGATGCGGAAGGCCATGACGTCGGACAGCTGCTCGAACGTCACGTTCTTGCGCTGCATCTTGCGCCAGATGGAATAGGGCGCCTTGCGCCGGCCCGACACGGTGGCCTGGGGCAGGCCGTTCTCGTGCAGGGTGTCCACCAGTTCGGTGATGATGCGATCGACGCGGCCCGCACCCTGCTCTTCCAAATCCTGCAGGCGCTTGGTGATGCTGTCGTAGGCGTCCGGGTTCAGTTCCTTGAACGACAGCTCTTCCAGCTGGTCCTTCCAGCGCTGGATGCCGATGCGCTCCGCCAGGGGCGCGTAGATCTCCAGCGTCTCGCGGGCGATGCGCTTGCGCTTCTCCGGCTTGGACAGGTAGTGCAGCGTCTGCATGTTGTGCAGACGGTCGGCCAGCTTCACCAGCAGGACGCGGATGTCTTCCGACATCGCCAGCACCAGCTTGCGGAAGTTCTCCGCCTGCTTGGACTGGTCGCTTTCCAGGTTCTGCAGCTCGATGCGCGACAGCTTGGTCACGCCGTCCACCAGCCGCGCGATCTCCGGCCCGAACAGGCGCTGCACCTCTTCCAAGGTGGTCAGCGTGTCCTCGACCGTGTCGTGCAGCAGGGCCGTGATGATGGAGGCGCCGTCCAGCTTCAACTGGGTCAGCAGGCCCGCCACCTCCAGCGGGTGGGAAAAGTAGGGGTCGCCCGACGCGCGCTTCTGCGACCCGTGCGCCTTCATGGAGAAGACGTAGGCGCGATTGAGCTTGTCCTCGTCCGCATTGGGATCGTAGGAGCGGACCCGCTCAACCAGTTCGTACTGGCGCATCATGGATGCCCTGCCCGGCCCCAGGCCTGTTGCGCGCAGCGCACCACGGCCGGCGCGGCATGGCCGTTCAGGGCGCTATCCATGAAACAATAGCCAAGGGGGACGGGTCGCTTACCCACGGCCTGCCCCACCACCGGCTCAGAGGCCCTCGTCGTCGCCGAGGTCGTCACCCTGCGCCGCATCCTCGGCGGCATCCTCGCCACCCAGGTCGTCATCTTCACCAGCGGCGCCCTGCACGGCCCAGGCCTGCTCACCGGCCATCAGCTCGATGATCTCTTCCTCGGGCTCGTCCTGCTCCTGGACGCGCTGATGCCCCTTGATCAGGGAGTTCTTCAGGCTGTCCAGCACCACCGTCTCGTCCGCGATCTCGCGCAGGGCGACGACCGGGTTCTTGTCGTTGTCGCGATCGACCGACAGCGGCGCGCCGGCCGCCACGTCCCGCGCCCGCTGGGCCGCCATCATCACCAGCTCGAACCGGTTCGGAACCTTCAGGACGCAATCTTCAACGGTAACGCGGGCCATACCTTGCTCACTCCAACAACGAAACGGGTGCCGGGAATAGGGGCACCGAACACCATTCCATAGTTATAAGGGCCTGTTTTCACGGTTGCAAGGAAGGCGACACCCGATCCGCCGCATTCCTGCGTTTCGGTCGTGGAGAACGGCCGGGGAAAGGGACTTGGTCCCGCCCGCCTCCTAGTCGTCGATGCGTTCCGTCACCTGGCCTGGCGGAAGGTCCGCCACCAGGCTTGCCAGGTCCATCCCCGTCACCGGGTGCCGCCACCCGGGCGCCAGATCGCGCAGCGGCAACAGCACGAAGGCACGCTGGTGCAGGCGGGGATGGGGCAGCACCGGCGCCTCCGCCCGGATGTCGTCGTGATAGGCCAGCAGATCCAGGTCCAGTCCCCGCGCCTCATTCACCTGCCGCCGCACCCGGCCGAACGCGGCCTCCACTCGGTGCAGGACGGCCAGTAGCGCGGAGGCGTCCAGGTCCGTTTCCACCCGCACCACGCCATTGACGTACCAGGGCTGGTCGGACAAGGGTACCGGGGCGCTGCGGTACCATGGCGACACCGCCACCACCGTCACCCCCTCGCCAGCCAGCGCGCGCACCGCCGCGGCCACGACATCGCGTGAGCCGCCGACACCAGGAACCGACAGGTTCGATCCCACGCCCACCAGAATCATTCACCTTACCCCTACCCCACCCCCTCCGCGCATCGCGCGGGGGGACGCCAGCATCTACCCTTAAGGCCTAAATATCGTGCCCGCCCTCGGGAACGATATCCCCAGAAGGGAGATGTGACTTTAAATACACCGGCTGCGACCATATCTCGCTTGAACGCGTTAACCCATTCACTTTATGTAGACGCTTGTCAGCGCGCTATAAAGACGGCACGCTACCGATAATTGAATCCTCTGCATTACCCTTCCAAATAATATTCAAAGGAATACAAAATGTTGCATTATCCCGAGGAACGCCTCGCCCTCTTCATCGATGGCGCCAATTTATTCGCTGCCGCGCGCGCTCTAAATTTTGATATCGACTACAAGCGTTTGTTGAATTTCTGCGGAAAACGGGGGCGCCTGATTCGCGCCTTCTATTATACCGCGCTGGTTGAAGATCAGGAATATTCGCCGATTCGGCCGCTGGTCGACTGGCTGGACTATAATGGCTATACCATGGTCACGAAGCCGACCAAGGAATACACTGACGCATCTGGTCGCCGGAAGATCAAAGGCAACATGGACATCGAACTGGCCATCGATGTCATGGAGATGGCGCAGCATCTGGACCACATCATGCTGTTCTCCGGCGACGGCGACTTCCGCCGCCTGGTGGAGGCGGTGCAGCGCAAGGGCGTGCGCGTCTCGGTGATCAGCACCGTGCGCTCCACCCCGCCCATGATCGCCGACGAGTTGCGCCGCCAAGCCGACAACTTCATCGAGCTGATGGATCTGGCGCCTGACATCGCCCGCGCCCACGCCCCACGGCCGCCGGTGGAGCACGCGCAGCTTATCGACACCACGCCAATGGAATGATATCCGGCGCCCACACGACACGTAACGGGCGCCCTTATCCCATGACACAGAACCTGACGCCGCCGGGGCATGACTGCCCCTTATGTCCCCGGTTGGTGGATTATCGCCTGCGCAACCGCGCGGCCTTCCCTGACAAATTCAACGGGCCGGTGCCGTCCTTCGGCGGCCTGGACGCCCGCCTGCTGGTGGTGGGCCTGGCGCCCGGCCTGCGCGGCGCCAATTTCACCGGCCGTCCCTTCACCGGCGACTACGCCGGCGACCTGCTGTACGCCACCCTGCTGAAGTTCGGTTTCGCCACGGGCCAGTATCTGGAGCGGCCGGATGACGGCCTGACCCTGGTCGACGCGCGCATCACCAACGCCGTCCGCTGCGTGCCGCCCGAGAACAAGCCTACGCCGGAAGAATCGCACACCTGCCGCCCCTTCCTGGTGGCGGAACTGGAAGCGATGACCAGGCTCAAGGCCGTAGTGGCCCTGGGCTCCGTCTCCCACACCAGCGTCATCCGCACGTTCGGCCTGCGGCAGGCGGCCCACCCCTTCGGCCACGGCGCCCGGCACAACCTGGGCGGCGGGGTGACACTGTTCGACAGCTATCACTGCTCCCGCTACAACACCAACACCGGCCGCCTGACCGACACCATGTTCGAGGATGTGTTCAAGGCCGTGCGCCAGTACCTGGGCACCTAATGCGAAAGGCCGGAGTAAAGACCCCGGCCTTTTTTTATGTTCCGTATTAGCCCTTGGCCCGCATCAGGCGCGCCTTGTCGCGCTGCCAGTCGCGTTCCTTTTCCGCCTCGCGCTTGTCGCCCTTCTTCTTGCCCTTGGCCACGCCGATCTCGACCTTGGCGTAGCCGCGGTCATTGAAATAGATCGACAGCGGAATCAGGGTGACGCCGTCGCGGCGGATGGAGGCGAACAGCTTGTCCATCTCGCGGCGGCGGACCAGCAGCTTGCGCGCCCGTTTGGGCTCATGCTGGAAGAAGCGGCCGGCCAGCTGGTACTCCGGGAAATGGGCGTTGATCAGGTACAACTCCCCATCCCGCTCACCGGCATAGGACTCGGCGATGCTGACCCGGCCGGCGCGAAGCGACTTCACCTCCGTCCCGGTCAGCATGATGCCCGCCTCGATCGTTTCGGTAATGAAAAAATCGAAGCGGGCGCGCCGATTTTGCGCGGCGTATTTATGTTCGTCGGCACGTGCCATGGCGGCTATCCGGCCCTTTCCCTCAGCTCAGCAGGCCAGCGTGGACCAGGGCCGCGCGCACCAGCTCCTGAGTCGCCGGCGTGGTTTCCACTAGCGGCAGGCGCAGTTCCGGGCGGCACAGGCCCAGCAGGCTGGCGGCGTACTTCACCGGCGCCGGGCTGGTCTCCACGAACATGGCGTGGTGCAGCGGCATCAGCAGGTCGCGGATGCGGGCCATCTCCGCCAGGTCGCCGCGCACCCAGGCGTTCTGCATCTCGGCGCACAGACGCGGCGCCACGTTGGCCGTGACGGAAATGCACCCCACCCCGCCCTGCGCCAGGAAGGCCGTGGCGGTGGCGTCCTCACCCGACAGCTGGATGAAGTCGGCGCCGACTTCGAGCCGTGTGCGCAACGGCCGCACCAAATCAGCGGTGGCGTCCTTCACGCCAACGATGTTAGGCAACGCCGCGAGGCGGGCCATGGTGGCGATCGACATGTCGATCACGCTGCGGCCGGGAATGTTATAAATGATGATGGGCAGGTCGGCCGCATCATGGATGGCTTTGAAATGCTGGTAGAGACCTTCTTGCGTCGGCTTGTTGTAGTAGGGCGTCACCACCAGGGCGGCGTCGGCGCCCACGGCCTTGGCGTGCTTGGTCAGGCTGATGGCCTCGGCCGTGGAGTTGCTGCCGGTGCCGGCGACCACGGGAACACGGCGGTCGGCAACCTCGACACACAGCTCGACCAGGCGGCGGTGCTCCTCATGGCTCAGCGTCGGCGACTCGCCGGTGGTGCCGCAGGGGACCAGGCCGTGCGTGCCCTCTTTCACCTGCCAGTCCACCAAGGCCTGGAAGGCGCGCTCGTCCACTTTGCCGTCGGCGAACGGCGTGATCAGGGCGACGAGGGAACCGGCGAGGGCGGGCGTGGCGGTGGTCATCTCTGCAATCTCCGTGGGCATTCGACCCGAAAGGCGCGAACCTTAGCGGCCCGGCACCTGGGTGACAAGCGACGAGAGAAGGCCCCCTGGCCCCCGTTCCGGCGGGGGCTGGCCGCCTTGATCCTGCCGCTTTCCCTGCTGTGCGCGCCGATGGCGGCCATGGCCCAGTCCTCCAGCGATATCAGCACCTACCGCGCCGCCTTCAAGGCGGCCGACAGGGGCAAGTGGGCCGACGCCCACAAGCTGGCCGAGCGCGGGCATGACCCGCTGGTCGACAAGGTCCTGACCTGGATGGATCTCGGCCGCGCCGACACCGATGCCAGCTTCCAGGAGCTGACGGACTTCATCGACAAGAATCCGGATTGGCCCGGCTTGGCGGCCCTGCGGCGCAACGCCGAAATCCGCATGCCCAATTTCGGCGACACGCCGACGCGCGACTGGTTCGACAAGCACCCGCCCCTGACCACCACCGGCTTCATGCGCTACGCCGACAGCCTGCTGAACCTGGGCGACAGCGAGAAGGCCATCGGCCTGATCCGCGACCGCTACATCAAGGGCAACTTCGGCGTGGTGGACGAGCGGACGTTCCGCACCAAGTACGTGGCCATCCTGCGCCCCGCCGACCATTGGGCCCGCCTGGACCGCCTGCTGTGGGAGAACGACGAGGAGGACGCGCGGCGCATGCTGCCCATCGTCGACCCCGGCCACCAGGCCGTGGCGCTGGCCCGCCTGGCCATGGCCGACATGGACCCGGGCGTGGAGCGCCTGCTGCAGCAGGTGCCCGCGCCGTTGATGAGCGAACCCGGCATCACCTACGAACGGCTGCGCTGGCGCCGACGCAAGGAGATGGACGCCGGCGCGCTGGAGATCCTGGAGAATCTGCCCAAGGACGCGGGCCCCAAGAATGCCAATGGCGAATTGGGCCATCCCGAGGCTTGGTGGACGGAACGCCACATCCTGGCGCGCCATCTGATGGACCAGGGCCAGATGCAGCGCGCCTATCGCCTGGCGGCCAACCATGGCGTGACCGACGGCCTGGGCTTCATCCAGGCGGAGTTCCTGGCCGGCTGGCTGTCGCTGCAGTTCCTGAACAAGCCGGAACAGGCGCTGGACCACTTCACCCGCCTGTATGAGGGGGTCTCCTCCCCCGTCGGGCAGTCGCGCGGCGCCTATTGGGCCGGCCGTGCCTGCGAGAAGCTGGGCAACCCGGAGCGCGCCCGCCAGTGGTATGAACTGGGGGCCCGCTATGGCAGCACCTTCTACGGCATGATGGCGCAGGAGAAGCTGGGCCAGACGGAAGCCATCCCCATCGCCCCCACGCCCTCCGCCGACGCCCGCGCCAAGTTCGAAAAGAACGAGCTGGCGCGCGCCGCCCGTCTGCTGGACAAGGTTCTGACCGAGGACGACGACCGTGTGGACCTGTTCCTGCGCAAGCTGTCGCAGGACGCCAGGACGCCGGACGACTTCGTGCTGGTGGCCAAGGCGGCGCTGGAAATGCACCGCCGCGACCTGGGCGTGAGCATCAGCCGGCTGTCGTTGAACAAGGGCATCGTGCTGGCCGACGCGGGCTATCCCATCGTCTCCAGCCACCTGCCGGCCCAGCCGGAACCGGCACTGATCCACGCCCTCATCCGCCAGGAAAGCAGCTTCAAGGTCGATGCGGCCAGCGGCGCCGGCGCCCTGGGCCTGATGCAGCTGATGCCGCCGACGGCGCAGCAGCTGGCCAGGCGCGAGGGCATGAAATACACGGTGGCCAAGCTGACCCACGACCCCGACTTCAACATCCGCGTGGGCAGCGTGTTCGTGCAGGATCTGCTGGACCGCTTCGGCGGCTCCTACATCCTGGCCATCGCCGCGTACAACGCCGGCCCTGGCCGGGTGGCCAACTGGCTGCGCGACTATGGCGATCCGCGCATCGAGGCGGTGGATCCGGTGGACTGGATCGAGACCCTGCCCTTCTACGAGACGCGCAACTATGTCCAGCGCGTGCTGGAGAACCTGCACGTCTACCGCATCCGCATGGGGGGGCGCCAAATGCCCATGACCACCGATCTGAAGCGGGGCACGGCCGGTTGATGTCCAATCGGCAACAGTATTTTGGTTAATTCGCGCAAAAGGTTAGGGGGGAAACCCTCAGACCCAATGTTAACTTGCGATTAACGACGAACGCCATATCCTACCCGGGTAAACAGTTCCCGGTAGGTACGTGCTATGGCCTCTGTTCCCCTGGCTCCGCAGCCGCTTCCCGCCGCCCTGTTGCGGGCAGCCGTCATTCATCATCGCCTGGTCGACGCCTTCATCCAGCTGACCCGGACTGAACTGGCGCGTCAGCGCGATGATTACGCCCGCGACAGCCTCAATGAATTGCTCGACGTGCTGAAGGCCCAGCTCGCCGTTTACGGACCAGACGCTGTAATCCCCCCGCCGGCAGGGACGCCGACGGGGATGGAACCCGCCAATCTGCCCTAAGCTACGCGATCAGGAGGTGCCGGGCCCCGGCACCCACGGAAGAGTGGCGCGAGTCGGCGCGCATACCCGTCCGCGCCTGAACTTTTCGGCCGTGATACCCCTGTCATCCCTGCCTCTCTCCGGTGTCCGAGATTGTTACGGGGACTAAAAAGATGAATACTATTGTATTCTCTCAGCTAAACAGCTCTAAAGAAGGAAACAGCGGGGAAAGGTAGAGTGTGGGGAGACAATGCCAGTTGTCAGCGCCAAGGCGCCTTCATACTCTCGCCCCAATTCAGGCTTCCTACCTTAGTAGGTTATGCTGTCGTCCCATCCGATGAACTCAGATGGCGCGTCATCGACTTGGAGTAGTGCCCATGCCCCGTAGGACTAAGAACACGGTTGTTGCCGAACTTGAAGGCAAGATTGAGAACCACGTCGCCAGCCGCATCCGTTTGCGCCGCGGTCTTCTGGGGATGAGCCAGTCGGATCTGGCCCGCGCCTTAGGCATCACCTTCCAGCAGGTGCAGAAATACGAGCGGGGTTCCAACCGCGTCTCGGTGGGCAAGCTGTATCGCCTGGCCGAAATCCTCGACGTGCCGCTGACCTTCTTCTTCGACGACCTGGAGAGTGGCGCCGACCGCCCCGCCCCCACCAGCTTCAGCGCGCCCGATGAGGGCTCGCCGCTGCTGTCGCGCCGCGACCTGGATCTGCTGCGCGCCTGGCGCAATGCGCCGGCGGACATCGCCGACTGCGTCGCCGGTCTGCTGCGCGCCGTGTCGCATGATGATGACGGTACCGAAACCGCCCCGGCCGCCACCTCCACCGCCGCCTCCGGTGACGGCGTAGAAGACGCCGGCGGCGATGCCAAGCCCGCCCGCCGGCGCCGCGGCGCCGTCTGGGACCCGGCTGACATGTATAAGGCCGCCAAGCCGCCCAAGCGCGGCAAGTCAGCCCCCACGCCGCCGTAAGGCGCCAGGACACGATCCCTTCATGGGGATGGCTTCAGGTCGAAGACGGGCGCGGCGGGCAACTGCCGCGCCCGTTTCGTCTCAAATCAGGCAATTGGACATGATCGACTTCACTATCGCGTGATCCAAGCGGCCTAACCTTTCCCCCCTTGCGGCCCATCCATCGCCCGGCGTATCCGCTCGTAAAGCGAGGTGCGCGCCAGGGCGGCGTCCAGGCGGTCGAGCATCGACATCACGTCCGCCACCTCGGCGTTGAGTTCCACCGCGACCACGTCCATCGCCGCCCAGACGGGCGCCAGTTGGCGGTACAGCGCCCGCCCCTGGTCGGACAGGTCAAGCCGCCGGCTACGCGCGTCCCGAGGGTCCGCTTGCGCCTGGATGAGGCCCGCCGCCTCCAGGGAGCGGCGCGTCTGGCTGACGGATGGCTGGGTGATGCCCAGGGCCCGCGCCAGTTCCGCTACCGACGCCGGCCCCTGCTCGGCCAGATGTTCCATCACCCCCCACCACCGCTGTTCGAACACGACCCCCAGGTCGGCGTAAACCCGGCCGGCGTCCTGGTCCATGCGTTCGACCAGGCGGCGCAGACGGCCGCCGATGGCCAGGGGGCCGCGCTTGCGGGTGTGATCCGTCGCCATCGGTTCCTCATTCTTGCATTTACATAGGCGCCTAACTAATATCAGCGCCATCCGGGATTGGATATCACCTGGATGCGAAAACAGCGAAGGGGGGATCATGCGACACGCTTCCGGCATGCCGATGGGGCGCCGTGTTCGGGCCTTGGCGCTTCTTTGTGGCTCGACCTTGGGCGCCTTGGCCTTGGGCGTCCTGACCTCGGGCGTCCTGGCGCTCGTCCCTCCCCCGGCGACCGCGCAGCCCGCCGTCCAGGCCAGTTATTCCCCCGACCAGGTGCTGGCGGACCTGGACATGCTGTATCAGCGGTTGAAGGCCGACGCCTTCGACCTCTACGCCTTCACCCCGGAGGCGGAGATGGACAGCCTCTACCAGACGCTGCGGGCGGGGATCACGGGGCCCATGACGCGCACCGAGGCCGAGGCGCGCTTCCAACGCCTCGTGGCGATGGCCCACCAGGGGCATGCGCGGGTCGAGGGCGTCTACGGCGCCTGGGCGGCCTACCGGAAGGCGGAGGGGCGCGCGTTCCCCTTCATGGTCCGCATCCGCGATGGCCGCCTCCATATCGCCGCCAATCTCAGCGACGTTCCACATCTGCCCCGGGGCAGCGAGATCCTGGCCATCGACGGGGTGCCGGCGGCACGCTGGCTGGAGCGCACGCGCGCTCATGTCTCGGCCGAGACGACGGCGCTGGCGGACAGCATCCTGGAATATGATTTCCCCATGTACCTCTGGGTGGAGGTCGGCGCCCGGTCCGGTTTCAAGGTCCGCGTGAAGACGGCCGACGGCGACGCGTTCGACACTGACGTCGCCGCGCGAACGGCATCGGAAATCGCGGCGGTTGCCAGCCGGCAACCGCCCCGCCTGGACCTGGAGCATCCCCTGCGGGACGCCCGGATCCTGGCCAATGGCGTCGGCTATCTGCGCCCCGGCCCGTTTTATAATGAGGCCGCCAGGACCGGCGCGGACGAGTGGGATGTGACCGCGTTCCGGACGTTCATCAACAACGCCTTCGGCATGTTCGCGGCCAAGGACGTGCACCGTCTGATCATCGACCTTCGCGGCAATCCCGGCGGCGACAGCCTGTTCAGCGACGTCATGGTCTCCTGGATCGCCGACCGGCCCTATCGCTTCTTTTCATCGTTCAAGATTCGGGTCAGCGCCGACGCCGTCACGGCGAACCAGGACCGCATCCTGCACGACGCGGTCGCCGCTGGCCCCATCTCCCGCCGCTTCGCGGATTTGTACGCCACGGCCCATCCTGGCGTCGTCGTGGACTTCACCCTTCCGGAAACACAGCCCAATCCGGGCGGACGGTTTCAGGGTACGGTATACGCCCTGATCGACCGGCACACCTATTCCAATGGGGTGGCCGTCGCCGCCACCATCCAGGACTATGGGTTCGGCAAGGTCCTGGGGGAGGCGACCACCGACATGGCGACCGCCTATGGCGCCATGGAACGGTTCACCCTGCCCGCCACCGGCATCACCGTGGGCTTTCCCAAGGCGCACATCGTGCGGCCCAACGGCGACACGCGGCCCCGGGGGGTGACGCCGGACATCGCCATCCCGGCGCCGTTGATCGAAACGCCCGACGACGCCATGCTTCAGCGCGCGGCAGAGATCGCCGCCACGGGCCCAGCCCGACACTGAAAGTCCGGCTCAACCCTTCTTCACGAACTCCGCCCGCAGCACCAGGCCCTTGATGGTCTCGTGGCGGCAGTCGATCTCCTGCGCGTCGCCGGTCAGGCGGATGGACCGTATGACCGTGCCGCGCTTCAGCACCTGGTTGGCGCCTTTCACCTTCAGGTCCTTGATCAAGGTGACGCTGTCGCCGTCGGCCAGCAGGTTGCCCACGGAATCCCGCACCTCGACTGTACTGGCCGCCGCCGCGTTGGCCGCCGCTTGGCTGGCCAGGATCCATTCGCCGCTGGCTTCGTCGTAAACGAACTCTTCATCGGCCGAACTGTTCATTGGGAACCTCAATCTCTGGGTATGAGCCACCGTCGCCCGGGAACGCCGAGACGGCGCGGGCGCGGTAGCGTGGGTGGGCCTATCGCTTGGCCGGTGGATCAGGGCGCCGGCACGCCGCCGGGAAGGTAGCGGACGGACCGGCGGCCGTCACTCCCGAAAGCCCCGCCAGTGCTACACTGGCCGCACAACGGCGTTGCTTCATTCGGGAGCCCCCTCATGACCGACCTTCCCCAGGACCTCCAGGGCACGCGTGTGCTGATCTGCGCGGCGGAGGGGCCGCTGCTGACCAGCGACCAGGACGCGGTGCCCCTGATCGGCCTGGCGTGGGAACATGGGGCCCGGGTGGTGGCCATCCCCCTTAGCCGCTTGGGCGCCGGCTTCCTGACGCTGGCCACGGGCCAGGCGGGAGCCGTCATCCAGAAGTTCGCCAACTACCAGCTGCGCCCCGTCATCGTGGGCGACGTCAGCGCCTGGACGGCCGGCAGCGGGGCGTTGCGAGATTTCATCTACGAAGCCAACCGGGGCCAAGTCGTGTGGTTCGTGGACGATCTGGCGACCCTGGAACGGCGGCTGGCGCCTTGAATGGCCGGCATCGTTATGCGGCCGAAACCAGAAACGACAAAGCCGCCCCGAAGGGCGGCTTGTCCGTTCACTTAGCCCATGACGTGGCTTGCGCTAAGTGATGGCGGAGGGGATGGGATTCGAACCCACGGTACCAGTTTCCCGGTACGACGGTTTAGCAAACCGTTGCCTTCAGCCACTCGGCCACCCCTCCGTCCACCGACTGTCGTCGGCGGTTCGCGTATGTACTCGGGCGGCGGCCCCCTTGTCAACGATAACGGTGAGGGAAAATCGCCGGAAAATGAAAAGGGGGACCGACCGGCCCCCCTGCCCACGCCATCCCCGGGAAAACCCCGGTACGGCACGCCATTTTTCCTGCCGGACCAAGGCGCAAGGGCCCGGTCCTAACCTTAAGCCTGCGCTTCAGCCCTTCAGCTTGGCGGTCAGGATCTCGTTCACCAGGGCGGGATTCGCCTTGCCCTGGGTGGCCTTCATGACCTGCCCGACGAAGAAGCCGAACAGCTTGTCCTTGCCGCTGCGGAACTCCGCCACCTTGTCGGCGTTGGCCGCCATCACGGCCGCGATGGCCTGGTCGATGGCGCCCGTGTCCGTCACCTGCCGCAGGCCCTTCTCCTCCACGATCTGGGCGGCGGGCTTGCCCGTCTCCAGCATGTCGGCGAACACCTCCTTGGCGATGCGGCCGGAGATGGTGTTGTCGGCGATCAGGTCGATCAGGCCGCCCAGCGCCGCGGCGCTGATGGGCGAGCTGTCGATGTCGGCACCCGTCTTGTTCAGGGCGCCCAGCAGGTCGCCGATGACGAAGTTGGCCGCCATCTTGGGATCGCGGCCCCGGGCCACCTCTTCATAGAAGTCGGCGCGCGAGCGTTCGGCCACCAGCACGCCGGCATCATAGACCGGCAGCTTATAGTCGGCCATGAAACGGGCCTTCTTCTCGTCCGGCAGTTCCGGCAGGGTGCGCTTGATCTCCTCGACCCAGGCGGCGTCCAGTTCCAGCGGCAGCAGGTCCGGATCGGGGAAGTAGCGGTAGTCGTGCGCCTCCTCCTTGGAGCGCATGGACCGCGTCTCGCCCTTGTTCGGATCCCACAAGCGGGTTTCCTGCACCACCACGCCGCCATCCTCGATCAGCGCCACCTGGCGCTGGGCCTCGTACTCGATGGCCTGCTGGACATAGCGGATGGAGTTGACGTTCTTCGTCTCCGTCCGGGTGCCATACTTCTCACCCGGCTTGCGCACCGACACGTTGATGTCGCAGCGCATGGAGCCTTCCTCCATGTTGCCGTCGCAGGTGCCGAGATAGCGCAGGATGGTGCGCAGCTTGCGCAGGTAGGCGGCGGCCTCCTCCGGCGTCCGCATGTCGGGTTCCGACACGATTTCCATCAAGGCCACACCCGACCGGTTCAGGTCGATGTAGGTCTTGGTCGGATTCTGGTCGTGCAGGCTCTTGCCCGCGTCCATCTCCAAATGCAGGCGGGTGATGCCCACCTCGCGGGTGGAGCCGTCCGCCAGGTCCAGCACGATGGTGCCATGGCCGACGATGGGCTGCTGGAACTGGCTGATCTGGTAGCCGGAGGGCAGGTCGGCATAGAAGTAGTTCTTGCGGTCGAAGACCGAGCGCAGGTTGATCTGCGCCTTCAGGCCCAGGCCCGTGCGCACCGCCTGCTCCACGCAGACCTCGTTGATCACCGGCAGCATGCCGGGGAAGCCCGCGTCCACGAAGCTGACTTGGCTATTGGGCGCGGCACCGAAGGCGGTCGCCGCCCCGCTGAACAACTTGGCATTGGAGACGACCTGGGCATGGACCTCCAGCCCGATCACCACTTCCCATTCGCCCGTCTCGCCTGCAATCCGATAAGCCATCGTCTTCGCCATCAAGTCCAATCATGGAGTGAGGGGTTTTCATGGCCGGAATCGCGTAAAAACGCAACCGGCTTGGGCGACGGTGCAGCCCGGCGCCCACCAGGGCCGTCCCCATGGTCGCCCCGAATCACCCACTAAAAGTTGCGGCGAGAGAGTCGTTATTTTATTTTCAATGGTGAATAAGTATGGAAATTCGGCGCGGAAATTAAGACATCATCAACCGGTTGCCCATTACCTACGGCTTAACTCTTTCCGTAACAGGATCGTCACGATGCTCCAGTCCCTCAAGATCGCCCACAAGCTGGGTCTGGCCGTCCTGCTTTTCCTGGTTCCCGTGGGCTACCTGCTGTACGCCTTGATCGCACAGCAGCAGATATCCATCGACTTCGCGGCCAAGGAACTGGCCGGCACCGCCTACCTCAGGGGCTTGCAGACCATCCAAACCCGGCTGGCCGCCGCGGAAACGGGCGGGGCCGCGGTGGATGCGGCCGGCAGCGCCACCACGGTGCGCCAGTTGCAGGCCGCCTGGGGCCAGGACATGGAGAGCGCCGCCAAGGCGGATGAGCTGGTGGCGGCCCTGGGTAAGAAGGACGGGGGCAGCAGCCCCGCCACCCGTGCGGCCTTGCGCGCACTGATCGCCCAGATCGGTGACAAGTCCAACCTGATCCTGGATCCGGACCTGGACAGCTTCTATGTCATGGACATCGTCCTGGTCAAACTGCCCGACCTGCAGGACCAGACCACGGGTCTGCGGGCGGTGACGCATCAGGCGGGAGACAACAAGGTGGACCTGTTCGTCGCCCTGGGCGGGGTCAAGTCCCTGCTGTCCGGCGTCGATTCCTCCGCAACCTCCGCTTACGGCGGCAATGCCGATGGCAGCGTGAAGAAGGCCCTGGAGGCCCCGGTCGCCGCCCTGCAGAAAGCCGCCGCCACGCTGACCGCCGGCGCCGAGAAGGGCAGCGTCGCCGACGCGGAAACGCTGTCGGCGCTGAAGACGCAGGATGCCCTCTACACGGCCGCGTCGGCCGACCTCGAGCGCTTGCTGAACGCGCGGATCAGCGGCTTCAAGGCGACGCAGCTGCGCGTGTTGCTGATCTCGCTGGCGCTGTTCGCCGTCGCCGGCGGCGCCGTTTACCTGGTGGTGCGCCGCTTCGTCATCATGCCGCTGAGTGACCTCACCGGCGCCATGTCGGGTCTCGCGCAAGGCCGCCTGGACACCAGCATCGCCCACGCCGACAACGGGGACGAGGTCGGCGCCATGGCCCGTGCCCTGGTCGTCTTCAAGGAAAACGCCCAGCGCACCCACGCGCTGGAAGCGGCGCAGACCCTGGAACAGGAAAAGCGGCTGCGCCGCCAGCAGGCGCTGGAAACCCTGACCAAGGATTTCCAGCTGGCCATCAGCGCCGAGTTGCGTGGCATGGCCGCCGCCGCCACGGAACTGGAGGCCACCGCCGGCTCGCTGGCCAGCCAGGCCGACAACACCGCCGCCCGCACCCAGGCCGCCGACGACAGCGCCGCCCGCGCCACGGCCAACACCCAGACGGTGGCGGCGGCGACGGAGCAACTGGCCGCCAGCAGCAACGAGATCGGCGCGCAGGCGGAGCAGACGGCCGCCACCACCAAGACGGCGGTGCAGGAGGCGGAGCACGCCCGCAACGTGGTGGATGAGCTGGCCACCGTGGCCGAGAGCGTGAACGAGGTGGTGCGCTTCATCCAGACCATCGCCGCGCAAACCAACCTGCTGGCGCTGAACGCCACCATCGAGGCGGCACGCGCCGGCGAGGCCGGCAAGGGGTTCGCCGTGGTGGCGACCGAGGTCAAGAGCCTGGCCAACCAAACGGCACAGGCGACGGAAGACATCCAGGCGCGGGTCGGCGGTGTGAAGGCCGCGGCCGACAACGCCATCGGCATCATCAACCGCATCGCCACCACCATCGGCGTCGTCGATGGCAATTCCGGCGCCATCGCCGCCGCCGTCAGCCAGCAGAGCGCCGCCACCAGCGAAATCAGCCGCAACGTCGCGGAGGCCGCCGCCCGTACGCAGGAGGTGACCGAGTCCCTGACCCTGGTGCGGGACAGCGCGGAATTCACCAAGGAAGCCTCGGGGCAATTGCTGGTCGCGGCCAACGAGTTGTCGCGGCAGTCGGAACAGCTGCGCACCGACGTGGAACATTTCCTGGTCGCCATGCAGACGGCCGAGGATCGCCGCCAGTTCGACCGCCACGACATCGACCTGCCGGCCCGCGTGGGGGCGCCGGGGGCCGCCCTTTCCGGTCCCGCGACGCATCGCCTGGTCAATATCGGCCGGGGTGGCTGCGCCGTGACCGGCCCCGCCATCGGTGGCGCCGGCCAAGAGGTCGAGATCGACGTGGATGGCCGCCGTTTCCGGGGACGCGTCACCGCCCAGGAGGGCGACACCACGCGCGTCCAGTTCCGCCTGACGGACGAGGCTGCCCAGGCGGTGGATGCGCTGGTGGCCCGACACCGGACCGCAGCCTGATCAGGCGTTTTTTTCAGGCCGTGTAATACTCTGTGAAAGATTGGGTTACCAAACCGCTCGACTCCAACCGGCCTGGACTCAGTACCCATAAGTATAGTTCTGGAAATGTGCGGTTAATCCTAACGATTTCTTCAGGCTAGCTGGCGAAGATGGCCGCCGGAGAAATCGTGAGGTCGGGATGCGTTTTCAGAATTCGCCGCCATTTCCCAGCAACGGCGACATCCTTCCCGCCCCTTTCCCCTGGCGGCTGCCAGGCGCCGATGGCGTGCCTGGCGGCTCCAGTCGGCTCGCCCTGCTTTTGCCCGTGCTGATTTTGGCATTGGCGCTGGTCGGCGGCGCGGTGGTCGCCCGGCTCACCGATGCCCATAACCGCGCCCTGGCCGCCGACAGCCTGTCGGCGCGCGCCGGCGAAATGACGGAAGACCTGCGCCAGCAGCTGACACTGTACCAATACGGCCTGCGCGGCGCCCGCGGCGCGGCGGTCGTCGCGGGGCTGGATTCCCTGACCGTGGATCAGTTCCGCCGCTACAGCCAAACACGCTCCCTGGAGACGGAATTCCGGGGGGCCGCGGGTTTCGGCATCGTGCGGCGGGTGCCGGTCGCCGAAGAGGAGGCCTTCATCAAGCGGGAACGTCTTGGCGGGCGTCCTGGATTCCGCATCTGGGAACTCAGGCCACACGATGGCGAACACGCCGTCATCCAGTTCGTGGAGCCTGAAGGCGTGAACGCCACCGCCGTGGGCCTGGACATCGCCTCGGAGCCCGCGCGCCATGCGGCCGCCATAGCCGCCATGCGGTCGGGCGAACCCCGCCTGACCGCCCCCATTTCCCTGGTGCAAGCCCCGGGGGACAACAGCGGATTCCTGCTGCTGCTGCCCATCTACCGGCAAGGGGCGGATCTCACCACGCCCGACACGCGCGGGACCGCGACGGTGGGATGGGCCTATACCCCCTTCCTGATCAGCAAGATGATCGCTGGATCGGAACTGATGCGGGCGGATGTCGGCTTCACCCTCAGCGACGTGACCGACAGCGCGGACACCCTCCCCTTCTACCAAACCCCCGTCCCCGCCATAGGCTTCGTCGATGCCTTGGTCCATGATAATCGCCTGTCCATATTCGGCCGCCAGTGGCTGATCCATTACCAGGCGACGCCCGTCCTGCGGCAGGCCCTGAACCTCACGCCGCCCCTGCTGGCGGCAGGCCGGGTCGGCGTCGCCGGCGTCCTTCTGGCCCTACTGTCGCACCTCTACATGGCAAACCGCGCCCGCCGGCTGGCCGCCGGCCAGGAGCAGGCCCGCCAGACGGACATGCTGGAGCGGGAGGTCAAGGCGCGCACGGCCGACCTGGCACAGCGGGAGGCCCGGTTCAAGACGCTGACGGAGCTGTCCACCGACTGGTATTGGGAAACCGACGCCGAGGGCCGCTTCACCGCCATGTCGCAGGGCGTCTCACGCATCGGGCAGGATCACCGGAGCCTGATCGGCAAGACACGGCGTGAGCTGTCGGCCAACGCCACTGATCCGCGCCTGGGCCAATATGAGGATTTAGTCCGCCGCGGACAGCCCTTCCGCGACCTGCGCTATGACCTGATGGGCAACGACGGCGCCTTGCGTCATATCGTCATCAGCGGCACCCCCATCCTGGACGCCGCGGGCGCCTGCATCGGCTATCGCGGATCAGGGCGCGACGTCACCGAACAGCTGCGGGCCGAAGAGGCCCTGCGCGCCACCTCCTCACGCCTGGCCTTGGCCACAAAGGCCAGCGGCATCGCCATCTGGGAATACGACGTGGCCACCGGCCGCCTGGATTGGGACGAGCAGATGTTCCAGCTCTACGGCGCGCGGCGCGACGGCGAGGATTGCTTTTCCATCTGGCGGGCCCACTGCCAGCCGGACGATGCCGCGCGGGTGACGGCGGAGTTCCGGCGCGTGCTCGACGGCGGCGCCGACCTGGACACGGAATTCCGGGTCGTACGGCCCGACGGCGGCGTACGCCATGTGAAGGGCGCCTCGATCACCGACAGGGACGCCGACGGCCGGCCCATCCGCATCATCGGCGTGAACTGGGACATCACCGAGATGCGCGACCGTGAGGCCGCCCTGGTCGCGGCCCAGACCGCCGCCGAAGCGGCCAGCCGGGCTAAGACCGATTTCCTGGCCAACATGAGCCACGAAATCCGCACCCCGATGAACGCCGTCCTGGGCCTGACCCAACTGCTGGCCGATTCCAGGCTGTCCGCGCAGCAGCGGAACTTCGTCACCAAGATTTCCTCGGCCGGCCGCAGCCTCATGGCGCTGATCAACGACATCCTCGATTTCTCGAAGGTGGAGGCGGGACGGCTGGATCTTGAGCATGCGGAATTCCCGCTGCCCGACCTGGTGGACGGACTGGTGTCGCTGGTGTCGGTCAACGCGGAGGAGAAGAAACTCGCCCTGGCGGCCACCATCGCGCCCCACACGCCGGTGACGGTGGTGGGCGACCGCCTGCGCTTGCAGCAGGTTCTGCTGAACCTGCTGGGCAACGCCATCAAGTTCACCCAAGTCGGCAGTGTGATGCTGGATGTCCGCACCGTCGCCTGGCCCCGCTCGGATCGGGTGGCGCTGCGTTTCTCGGTGACCGACAGCGGCATCGGCATTCCCGCCCATGCCATTCCCACCCTGTTCAGCGCCTTCACCCAGGCCGATAGCTCGACCACCCGCCGCTATGGCGGCAGTGGCCTGGGGCTGGCCATCAGCAAGCGCCTTGTCACCCTGATGGGGGGCGAGATCGGGGTGGAAAGCCAGCCCGGCGCCGGCAGCACCTTCTGGTTCATCGTGCCCCTGGACGTGGCGTCGCCGGCGCGCACGGCGAGCCAGGCGACCCGGACCGCGCCGCCGCCGGACGCCACTGCGAGCGCCCCCCGGTCGCGACGGCCGAAGCGGCTGAAGGGGCTGCGCCTGCTGATGGTGGAGGATAACAGCATCAACCAGGAGGTGGGACGGCAGATCCTGGAGCGCGAGGGGGCCAGCGTCACCATCGCCGCCGACGGCGCACAGGCCCTGGCGCGGCTCCGGGCCCAGCCCGGCTCCGTGGACCTGGTGCTGATGGACATGCAAATGCCGGTGATGGACGGTTATGAGGCCACCCGGCTGATCCTGGAGGAAGCCGGCCTGGCCACGCTACCCGTCGTGGCCCTGACCGCCGGCGTCCTGGATGCGGAACGCACCCGCGCCTACGCGGCCGGGATCACCGACTTCATGACCAAGCCGTTCGACCTGGACCAGATGGTGACCACCATCCTGCGCCACGCGCCGAAGGTGGCGGCACCACGCCGGGGTCGGGTGGTGGCCGCGCCCACCTCGTCGCCCAGCGCCCTGGCGCGCCTGCGCGCCATCCTGCCCGATTTGGACCAACGGCTTGAAGCCCTGGGCCTGCAAGACAGCGAGGATCTGTACGTCAGCCTGGTCGAGCGGTTCGTACGGGAATTCGCCGGCGCGGCGCAGGAACTGCGCCAGGCGGTGGCGGAGGACAGGGCCGCCGACGCGGCCCGCCAGCTTCACACCCTGCGCGGCACGGCCAGCCAGATCGCCGCCGGCGGCGTGGTCACGGCCGTGGCGGCGGCGGAACATGCGCTGGCGCACGAGAATTGGGCGGTGTGGGATGCCAGCCTCAACATACTGGCGACGGCCATGGGCAAGCTGGCGGCGGCCGTGAGGTGACAGCCGCCGCCGCGCCTGGAATTTAAACCTGCTGGATGGCCGACAGCAGCCAGCGGCCGCCATCCGCCCGCACGAAGGTCCAGAGTTCCTGAACCTCCTCCGCGTGGCGGTCATCGCCGGACACGACGCGGCCGGTGTTCTCATCCACCGTCCAGTCGCGGGCGCGCCAGCGCAGCAGGGCGGTACAATAGGTGCGGCCGTCCTCGTGCCAGCTTTCCACCACGTCGCCCTTCACCAGCTGGACGTCGGCCACCAGATTGCGGATGCCCCGGCTCTGGTTCTCCGTCATCTCCTCACCGTAATAGGACAGCATCTCCGGCGTCAGGTGGCGGCGCAGGGCCGTCAGGTCCCCCTTGCTCCAGCTGTCCATGACGCCGGTCAGGATCTGCTCGAACGCCGACAGGTCCTGGCCCTGCATCTGCACGCCGATGGCGGGCACCGGCGGCGGGGGCGGCACCGAGGCGGAACCGCCGAAGGGCGACGCCTGATAGGGCGCGTCCTGGGGCGGGTACAGCTCGTACGTCATGCCCGAGGCCGGCGCCGCGCGCGGGCCGCTGATGGCCATGCGCACCAGGCGGTAGATCAGGTAGGCGATGCCCAGCATGATCAGCAGGCGCATGAAACCGCCAAAGGCCCCGCCCGAGCCGCTGCCATAATCGCCGCCCACGCCGTAGCCATGGTGGCCGAACAGCGAGTTGTACAGGCTGGCGCCCAGGAAGCCGCCCATCATGCCGGACAGGAAGGGATGACGCTGGGTGAAGCTGGGCTGGGAGAATCCCGGCTGGGCGAACGGCTGCTGGAAGGCCGGGCGCGGCTGGTAGGCCGGTGCCGCGGGCGCGGCTGCCGGTGGCGGGGTGATGCTGCGCTGGATGGGCTGGCCCGTCACCGAGGGGGTGGCGGGCGTGGTGTAGGTCCGGCTGCCGCGGCTGCCGGAACTGGAACTGCGGCCCGGGCGGGCGTCGGCAGCCAGAGGCGCCAAGGCCATGGACACCGCCAGGAGGGCGGCGACCGCACGCGAACCAAACCGACCGAACATTCTCTCTCCCCCTAAACAATGGGACCGATCTTTCAGTCCCACCCAAATGTGGCCACCCTAATGTGGGCCCCTTTTGCAAATTTGCGAGGGCCACTGCCGCACGAGCACGCCATACCGCTTTTCGGCGGCCCGCGACAGACGGGACCTTTGCCCGCAGGCCTTCCCCGTGTCTAGACTGCAGGCAAGCCCGGGCCGGCACTGCGGGGAAGCGCCGGACGCCGGGCAACAACGAAACCAGGGGTAATGGGGGTTCCTACACATGCCCGCACCGAAGTGGAAGCTGGCGGCCCTGCTGGCCGGCACGGCCATGGTCTTGCTGACCACGCACATGGCCATCACCAGCACGCCCGCCAACGCTGGCGACAAGCCGGCGGCCGATCAGGCCAAGGGCGACGACAAGGCCAATGGCGACAAGGCCGGGGGCGACAAGGCCGGGGGCGACAAGGATTGGACGCCCAAGCACTTCACCGTCGACCGTAGCGGCACCTTCAACGGCAAGCGCGTGGACTACCAGGTGCTGGCCGGCGAAACCCACCTGGTGAACGACAAGGAGGAGGACGCGGCCACCGTCTTCTCCACCGCCTATGTGAAGAAGGGCGTGAAGGACGCCACCCAGCGCCCGCTGATCTTCCTGTTCAACGGCGGGCCAGGCTCCGCCAGCCTGTGGCTGCACATGGGCGCCTGGGGCCCGAAGCGCGTGGACGTGCCCAGCGACGCCACCAGCGCCGGCAGCCCGCCCTACCCCCTGAAGGACAATCCGCAAAGCCTGCTAGACGTGGCCGACCTGGTCTTCATCGATCCGGTAGGTACCGGCTACAGCCGCCTGCTGCCCAAGGGGGACGAGAAGGACTATTACGGCGTGAAGCAGGACGCCCATTCCATCGCGCAGTTCATGCGCCGCTGGCTGACCGACCACAAGCGCTGGAACTCCCCCGTCTTCATCGGCGGTGAGAGCTATGGCGGCATGCGCATCGGCGCCCTGCTCCCCGAATTGCTGGAAAATGGCGCGCCCGTGGGCCTGAACGGCCTGATCGTCATCTCCGGCGCCGTGGATTATGGCGCGTTCGAATTCAATCGCGGCAACGACGTTCCCTACCCGGCCTTCCTGCCGACCTATGCCGCCGTGGCCTGGTACCACAAGAAGATCGCCGACACCTCCATGGGGTTCGACGCCTTCATGAACCAGGTACGCAAGTTCGCGGTGGAGGAATATCCGGTGGCCCTGCTGAAGGGCAACCGCATGACCCCGGCGGAGCGCAAGGGCGTGATCGACAAGCTGGCGCGCTTCACCGGCCTGTCGCCGCTGTACCTGGACCGCACCAACCTGCGCATCCGGGACGTGCGCTTCGCCAAGGAACTGCTGCGCGACCAGGGCAAGGTGGTGGGTATCTATGACGGGCGCTACACCGGCCAGGAATACGATTCGGCCGGAGACCAGGCGGAAAGCGATCCCTCCGGCTATAGCGTGGGCGCCGCCTTCGCCACCACGCTGCAGAGCTATCTGCTGAGCGACCTGAACATCAAGATGGACCGGGAGTACCGGACCAGCGGCGACGTGGGCAAGAATTGGGACTGGAAGACCTGGGGCGATGAAGGCGGCGGCTACGCCAACGTGGCGCCCTGGTATGGTGACGCCATGCGCCAGAACCCCAAGCTGAAGGTGTTCATGGCCAGCGGCTGGTACGACATCTGCGTGCCGTTCTTCTCCAACGAGAACGCCATGAACGCCAACGGCGTGCCCACCGACCGGGTGACCTTCAGCTATTACGAGGCCGGGCACATGATGTACCTGAACCGCGCCGCCCTGGATAAGCTGACCGACGACGTCCGCCACTTCGTCAAGGCGGCGGCGCCGGGGGCCAGCGAGTAAGACCGGTGGCCGGCGGGGCGGTCAGCGCCACCCCGCCGCCGCGCGGGCCGGCTTCAGGCGCATAGGGTGATCCGGATTGCGCCGCAGGAATCCGGACACCTCCTTGAGCGTGGCCGGCAGCGGCTCCGCTCCGGGATGCGAGCGATAGCTCCAGAACCGGTAACCCCGCCGCCACAGCGCTTCCACCTTCCGCCATTGGGCGACGTCAGTGCGCTTCGGCGCCTTGAATGAGCGCCCCATCAGGCATAGACCCCCGCCGCATGCGGGACAAGATCGCCCACCCTCCCCCACGCCACCAAACAGCACGGGCAGTTTCCAGGAACGCCGGCAGGCGAAACAGGCGTGGGCGATCAGGTAGCGGCTGACGAAGGGCGCCGTCACATGGCTTCCGTTTTTCGGGATCATCATCAAAGCCACGGGTTCAGGATTGACACGCCCGTGCGGGCGTAATCCGTCACGTCGCGTGTCACCACCGTCAAATCATAGTGCAACCCCGTCGCGGCGATGATCAGATCAGGCTGCGTATAGGTATGCCGCGCTTGTCGACCTGATTCTACCAGCAGGCGCCACTTCAACATCACGTCTTCACTAATAGGCAGCA
Source organism: Nitrospirillum bahiense (assembly GCF_007828025.1). NCBI lineage: Bacteria > Pseudomonadati > Pseudomonadota > Alphaproteobacteria > Rhodospirillales > Azospirillaceae > Nitrospirillum > Nitrospirillum bahiense. The sequence continues at coordinate 454,538 of NZ_VITO01000002.1, read as the reverse complement.
CGCGGCCATCGAACATTGGGCGCAGCTTGTGCGTCAGCCAAGCCGTCAGCTCCGACCTTTTGCCGGCATCGGCTGCCTGCTCAATGCCAAAGCGAATCTCCGCCAGCGTCACGGCGCTGATAAAAAGAGTATCAAGTGGCTGGTCAGCCACGAAGGCAACGACCTTCCTGTCCGGCTTGGGCCGACGGAGTTCGGACAAGACATTGGTGTCGAGCAACCAGCCCGTCATAGAACGACATCACGCACTGGCATCACCATGCGCTCGACGTCAAACTCCACATCCGGATGTGGACACGCCTGGAGCACGTCCACCAAGGCCTGCCCGGAAAGGCTTCCCTTCAGCCGGCGGAACTCCTCCGCCGAAATAACGACCACCTCGTCGCGACCGTGCACCGTGACATGCTGTGGGCCATCGCTTTTGACCCGACGCACCAGCTCACTGAAACGCGCCTTGGCATCCTGTAAAGGCCAGCGATCATCAAGCCTTGGCGCCCCACGTGTTTCTCGCGTCATGTCCGCCTCGGAAAACTGGTCTGCCTGACTATTATATCAAGATGGACAGAACCAAGCCAGTCACGGCTCCATCAAATCCAGCGCGCGGCTGAAGTCGAAGCCGCGCACCGACTGGATGAAGTCGTCGGCGCGGGGGGCCGGCAGGGCGGTGCGCAGCAGGTGCAGATTGCTCTCGACCAGTTCCTCGGCCTCGGGATCGTTGTCGGCCAGCAGGTCGCGCAGGCGTGCCAACAGGGCCGCGGCCCTGGCCGGGTCGGCATCCGGCGAGGCCGGCGGCGCCGGGGCCGGTGCGTCCTGGGCCAGCCAGCGCTCGATACCGGCCGCCACATCCTCCAGCAGCGGGGTCAGGATGGACACCGTCCGCTCCGGCGCGGCACCGCTGCGCAAGGCGGCCTCCACCGCCGCCGCCGCGCGCTGCACCTCGCCGGCGCCGATGGTGCCGGCGACGCCCTTCAGGGTGTGGGCCAGCCGCTCCGCCGTGGTGGCGTCGCCGCTGCGCCAGCGGTCCAGGATGGCGGCGGGGGTGGCCCGCTGGTTGGCGGCGAACTTCTTCAGGATGTCGGCGTACAGCGCCCGCTTGCCGCGCACCCGCCGCAGCCCCTCCTCCGCGTCGATGCCGGGGATGGCGATGGCGCGCTCCGGCACCGGCTCAGCTGGCTTGCCCATAACAAACGGCAGGGGGACAAGCGGCAGGGCGCGCGGCCCCGCCGCCTCGGTCCTGCCTTGCCCCCAACGCGCCAGGACGGCGAACAGCTGGTCGGGATCGATGGGCTTGGAGACATAGTCGTTCATGCCCGCCGCCAGGCAGCGTTCCCGGTCCGAGGCCATGGCGTTGGCGGTCATGGCGATGATGGGCAGCGTCGTCTCCCCCATCTCCCGGATGCGGCGCGAGGCCGTCAGGCCATCCATGACCGGCATCTGCACATCCATGAGCACGGCGTCGTAGTGCCGCGCCGCGATCCTCTCCAGCGCGATGGCGCCGTTCTCCGCCAAATCGACGCCGACGCCTACGTCGGTCAGCAGCTCGATCGCCACCTGCTGGTTGAAGTCGTTATCCTCCACCAACAAGACGGACAGTCCCTGCAAGGCTTCGAAGTCGGCGGGCAGGTCGCCAGCCCTGGCCTTGGGCTCCGCCGCCTCGGTGCCGGCGATGGCGCGGATCACGGCGTCGAACAGGACGGAGGAGTTCACCGGCTTGATCAGCACGTCCTCAATGCCGCTCCGCTCCGCCGCGCGGCGCACGTCGTCGCGGCTGTAGGCCGTCACCATGATCAGGTGCGGCGGATGGGCCAGGCCCAGCGCGCCGATGCCCCGCGCCGTCTCCATGCCGTCCAGATCCGGCATCTGCCAGTCCAGGAAAGCCACGTCATATGGCGCCCCGGCGGCGGCGGCCTCCTTGACGGCGGCGATGGCGGCGCGGCCGTCCGCCGCCCCGTCCACCCGGAAGGACATGGAGGTCAGCATGGCCGACATCACCCGGCGGGCGTTGCGGCTGTCGTCCACCACCAGCACGCGGCGACCGCGCAGGTCGGGCCGGGGCAGCAGCGGCTGGCTGGCCGACACCCGCCCCAGCTTGGCCGTGAACCAGAAGCAGGAACCCTTGCCATAGTCGCTGTCGACACCGACGGCGCCGCCCATCAGCTCCGCCAACCGCTTGGAAATGGCCAAGCCCAGCCCCGTGCCGCCGAAGCGACGGGTGGTGGTGGTGTCCGCCTGCTCGAAACTGCGGAACAGCCGGGCCTGCTGTTCCGCCGTCATGCCGATGCCGGTGTCCGCCACCTGGAACAGCAGGGTCACCGAGGCCTCATCCTCCTCGATGGCGCGGATGTTGATGGAGATGCGGCCCGTCTCGGTGAATTTGACGGCGTTGCCGGCGAAGTTGATGAGGATCTGCGCCAGGCGCAGCGGGTCGCCCATAAGGTTGCCGGGCACCGCCGCGTCCACGTCGAAGACGAACTCCAGCCCCTTGGCCGCTGCCCGTTCCGACACCAGGTTGGCGACACCGTCTAGAACCTCATCCAGCCGGATCTCCACCTGCTCGATGGTCAGCTTGCCGGCGTCGATCTTCGAGAAATCCAGGATGTCATTGATGATGCCCAGCAGGTGCTGGCTGGACCGCTGGATCTTGGTCAGGTAATCGCGCTGGCGGGGGGTGAGGTCGGTCTTCAGCGCCAGATGGCTCATGCCGATGATGGCGTTCATCGGCGTGCGGATCTCGTGGCTCATGTTGGCCAGGAAGTCCGCCTTGGCCTGTGACGCCGCCTCGGCGGTATGGCGGGCTGCCTCCAACTCCACCGCGCGGGTGCGGGTCATGGCGACGATGCGGCTCAACAGTGCCACGCCGGTGCCGACACCGGCATACAGCCCCTGGTCAGTGATCAGGAAACCTTCCGTCAGCGCCTTGGGATGGTCGCTGGCGATCATGGCGCTGACGTCGTCCAGCGGCGTATCGACATCCACGCACAGGTAGGGCCGGCCCAGCATGAAGGCCACCGGCCGGCGGCGGTAGAGTTCGGACTTGATCTGATGGGCGAAGGTGGACAACAGGAATTCGCGGGCGATAAGCCCCAGCACCCCGCCCAAGTCGTCCACAACCGCAACGCAGGGCAGCAGCGGCGCGCCCAGGAAGATCTGCACGACGTCGCCGCAGGGCGTGCGCTCGCTGATGCCCTGGGCGGGCTGCAGGATGTCGCGGGCGCGATAGACCACCGGCATCGCCGCCGTGGCCTCGCCCGTCGCCATCCTCTCCGCGCCCGCAGTGTCCATATGCAGCCCCTGCGTCAAGCCGGGCCTCCCCGATCCCTTCTTCACTCTTGCTCTTTCACCGGCCCTCGGCCGCCATAGCCAGATAATCGCGCTTCCCGTCCAGGAAACCGTCCTGGTCGGCGAAGCGCTCGGCGATGGCCCGGAATTCCCCTTCGATCTCCAGGAAGGCCTTGACGATATCGGGATCGAAATGACTACCCGAACCGTCGGCGATGATGGCCGCCGCCTGCTCGTGCGGCATGGGGTCCTTGTAGACGCGGCGGCTGATCAACGCGTCGTAGACGTCGGCGACGGCCATCAGCCGCGCGGAGATAGGGATGGCATCCCCCGAGAGCCCCTCAGGATAGCCGCTGCCGTCCCACTTCTCATGGTGGGAATAGACGATTTCCTTGATGCAGGTCAGGAACTCGACCGGGGCGCCCAGCGCGTCCTCCGCCGCCTCGATGGCATCACGACCCAGCGTGGTGTGCCGCTTCATGATCTCGAATTCCTCGGGCACGTAGCGGCCCGGCTTCAGCAGGATGCGGTCGGGGATGCCGACCTTGCCGATGTCGTGCAACGGCGCCGACTTGAACAGGGTGTCGATGCGGCTGTCGGTGATGTAGCCGGCGAAGCGGGGATGGTGGCGCAGCCGGATGGCCAGGGCGCGGACGTAGAACTGGGTGCGGCGGATGTGGTTGCCCGTTTCGGTGTCGCGGGTTTCCGCCAATGAGGCCAGGGTCATGACGGTGACGTCCTGGATGGCCATGATCTCCCGTGTGCGGCGGGCCACCTCGGCCTCCAGGAAGTCGGCCTTGTCGCGCAGCAGGTCGGCGATGGCCTTCAGCCGCAGATGGGCGCTCACGCGGGCCAGAACGATGGGCGGGCTGATGGGCTTGGTGATGTAATCGACGGCGCCCAGGGCTAGGCCCCGCTCCTCATCCGCCACCTCGTTGCGGGCGGTCAGGAAGATAACGGGGATGTCGCGCGTGGCCGAATTGGCCTTCAGCCGGCGGCAGACCTCGTACCCGTCCATGCCGGGCATGACGATGTCCAGCAGGATCAGGTCTAGGCTGGGGTGGGCGGCGATGACGGCCAGGGCCCGCTCACCGGAATTGGCCACACGGACGTGGTAATCGTCCTTCAGCAGGCCGCTCATGATCTTGAGGTTGTCAGGCGTGTCATCGACGACCAGTATTTGCGGCCGCGTCTTCTCCGCAATCACGGGACTATTGTCTTCCCACATCGGCCGTCGCCCACTCGAGAGGTGCCCCCGCTGGCGCCCCCACCTGAGGGGAGCCTGGGATTTTCCTGTCACAGCAGGCTCTTGGGCGCACCTCCGCCCCGCTGTCCCGCATCCGGGACACCGCAGGAAACGCCGTCGGGCGCCCGGCACCCGCGTGACATCCCTCTTTTGTATAGGCCGAATATTTCTTTCAGATGACGGTTTGCAAAAGATTACACTTTAATTATGAAGAAGATCGGTCGCTTTTTATTCAATTGCTCAGCGTGCCGACGCGTCATAGGGGGCCAGTATTAGGCCGCCCCCTCATGCCATCGCCCGCTGCGGCCGGGTGACGACGAAGGCCAAAGCCAGCGCCGCCACCAGCAGCACGGCGGCCAGCATGAAGGGCGATCCCTGGGGCAGCATGGCGAAGGGGCCGACGCTGTCCGCCAGCACGCTGGTGAACAGCAGCGGGCCGATCATGCCGGTGATGCCGCGGATGCTGACCAGGGTGCCCTGCAACAGCCCCTGTTCCGTCGCCGCCACCTGGGCCGACATCATGCTTTGGGCCGAGGGGCCGACCATGCCCCACAGCGCCACCAGGGGAATGCCGCAGAGCAGGCCCGCCCCCACGGGGGAGGCGCCGAAGGTGGTGAAGCCGGCGGCACCCGCCACCAGGCCCACCATCATGGTGCGCCGCGCGCCCAGGCGCTTGACCACGCGGCCGACCAGGCCGCCCTGCACCACCGTGCTGCATACGCCCACCCCCGCCAGGGTCAGGCCCACGGACTCCGGCCCCCAGCCGTAGCGGTCGTTGACGTAGATGACGAAGGTGTTGTTCAGCACCTCATGCGCCAGATAATAGAGCCAGACGATGCCCCCCAGGCCCAGCAGGCCGGGCGCGCCGCGCAGCAGGGCGAAGGCGCCCAGCGGGTTGGCCCGCCGCCAGGAAAAGGCGCCGCGCCGGTCGGCCGGCAGCGATTCCGGCAGCACGAACAGGCCGTAGCAGGCGTTCAGCAGGCTCAAGCCCCCCGCCACCCAGAACGGCAGGCGCGGCTCGATCCCGCCCAGCAGGCCGCCCGCCGCCGGGCCGACGATGAAGCCCAGGCCGAAGGCGGCGCCCAGCATGCCGAAGGCACCGGCGCGCTTTTCCGCCGGGGTCACGTCGGCGATGTAGGCCGAGGCGGTGGTGAAGCTGGCGGCGGTGATGCCGGAGACGATGCGGCCCACGACCAGCCAGCCGAGGCTGGGCGCCACGGCCATCAGCAGGTAATCCACCCCCAGGCCGAAGCAGGAGACCAGCAGGATGGGCCGCCGGCCGAACCGGTCGGACAGCGCGCCGATGAGGGGGGAAAACAGAAACTGCATGGCGGCGAACAGGGTGCCGAACAGGCCCACCATATGCGCCGCCCGGGCATTGTCGCCACCGACGAAGCCCTTCACCAAATCAGGCAGGACCGGGATGACGATGCCCAGGGCCAGGACGTCCAGCAGTGCCGTCACGAAAACGAAGGCCAGCGCGGCACGGCGCGGCGTGGGGGATGCGGTCATGGTCAGGCCCGGAACTGGAACCCCGGCGTTGCGGGCGCCGGGATGAGTTGGTCATTCTTTGCAGGGTCTACCCTTAATCCTTTTGCCCGGCGGCGGGGAGTCCCGAAAACGCCGCCGGTCATTCTGTCCAAGCCCTCCCCCCTGTCTAACCCGCCCGCATGTTGACGCGCTGGCCTTCGCCGGCTCGCTGCCGGTATGGTGCCTTCCGGTCACGAGCTTAGGTTAACGAGGACGAACGATGCGTGAAGTCAGCTGCGTTCTGGACGCCCAGGCCCAGTTGGGCGAATGCCCCCGCTGGGACAGCGATGAGGGCGTGCTGTACTGGGTAGACATCCCCGCCAAGACGCTGCACCGCTTCGACCCCGCCACCGGCCAGGACGTGCAGCGCGGCTTCGCCCAGCCGGCCGCCTGCCTGGTCCGCCATGGCGCCCGCGGCTTCGCCCTGGGCATGAAGGACGGCTTCGCCCTGCTGTCGGATTTCAGCGCCGAGCCCGCGCCCCTGGGCGCGCAAGTCGAGGAGGCGCGGCCCGACAACCGCTTCAACGACGGCCGCTGCGACCGGCTGGGGCGCTTCTGGTCCGGCACCCTGGACGGCACCAAGCAGCACCGGAACGGCACCCTCTACCGCCTGGACGTGGACGGCCAGGTGACGGACGTCGCCACCGGCTTCCTCACCAGCAACGGCATCGCCTTCTCGCCCGACGACCGCACCTTCTACCTGTCGGACACGCCCAACCACGTCATCTACGCCTACGATTTCGACCTCGCGTCGGGCCGCATCGCCAACCAGCGCGTCTTCCATCAGTTCCCGCACGGCCTGGGCCGACCCGACGGCGCCTCGGTGGATGCGGAGGGCTGCTACTGGACGGCGTTGTACGACGGCGGCCGGGTGGTGCGCCTGTCGCCCCAGGGGGACATCCTGGAAGAGGTGGCCATCCCCGCCCGCCTCTGCACCATGATCGCCTTCGGCGGCCCCGACCTGAAGACCGCCTACGTCACCACCGCCCGCCAGAAGCTGGATGAGGCCGAACTGGCCCGCCATCCGCAGTCGGGCGGCATCTTCAGCTTCCGCGTCGACGTGCCCGGCCTGCCGGAGCACACGTACGGGGGGTGAGCGGAAGCAGGGGCATGAGCCCCCCACAGCTCAGTCGTCGCCAGCCGCATGCTCCGTCGCTGGCCGCAGCGGGTGGCTATGGTGGCCACTCACCTCGGCGCCGGCGTCCGGATCCAGGCGGATGAAGAAGAGGAACGAGGCCAGGCCGATCACCATCACGGTCAGGAAGGCCACCATGAAGTCGTGCGGCACCAACTGGGCGCCGCCGTGCAGGGCCAAGGTGGTGTGCAGCAGCAGGGCGCCGGTGGCGACGCCCATGCCCAGCGACACCTGTTGCACCATGGACGACAGGCTGGTGGCCGCACTCATGCGCGCCGCCGGCACGTCGGCGAAGGCCAGGGTGTTCAGGCCGGTGAACTGCAGGGACCGGAAGAAGCCGCCGACCAGCAACACCAGCAGGATCAGCGGCACAGGCGTGTCCGGCCGGAACAGGCCGATGGCGCCGGTCAGCAGCGCGGACAGCACGCTGTTGATCACCAGCGCCTGGCGGAAGCCGTAGCGGCGCAGGATGGGGCCGGCGGTCATCTTCATCACCAGCGCACCGGCGGCGGTGGCGAAGGTCAACAGGCCGGAAACGAAGGCCGTCATGCCGAAGCCCACCTGCAGCATCAGCGGCAGCAGAAAAGGGATGGCGCCCATGCAGATACGGAACAGGGAACCGCCCACGACGCTGATGCGGAAGGTGGCGGTCTTGAGCAGGTCCAGGTCCACCAGCGGGTGGGGATGGCGGCGTGAGTGGCGCACGGCGACGATGCCCACCAGCACGCCGAAGGCCAGCAGCGACGGCGCCACGCGCCAGTCCACGCCGTCGCGGCCGATGGACTCGAACCCGGCCATCAGGGCCGCCAGGGCCACGCCGGAATTCACGAAGCCCCAGCCGTCCAGCTTGGCCACCGCCTCCTCCCGATGATCGGCGATATAGCGCCAGGAGAGGTAGAGACCCAGCAGGCCGATGGGGATATTGATGAAGAAGATCCAGCGCCAGGACAGGTAGGTGGTCAGCAGGCCGCCGATGGGCGGGCCGATCAGCGGCCCCACCATGGCCGGCGTCGTCAGATAGTTCATGGCCCGGACCAGCTGGTCCTTGGGCACCGTGCGCAGCAGCACCAGGCGGCCCACCGGCACCATCATGGCGCCGCCCACGCCCTGCAGCAGACGGGCCAGGGCCAATTGCGGCAGTGACTGGCTGAGCCCGCAGGCGATGGAGCCCAGGGTGAACAGCACGATGGCGGCGCGGAAGACGCGGCTGGAACCGAAGCGATCGGCCACCCAGCCGCTGATGGGGATGAAGACCGCCAGGCTGAGGATGTAGGCGGTGATGGCCAGGCTGAGATGGATGGGGCTGACGCCCAGGCTCTCCCCCATGGCCGGCAGGGCCGTGGCGAGAACGGTGGCGTCCAGGTTCTCCATGAACAGGGCGCACGATATGATGAGGGCGACGAGCATCGTCGTCACAGTGCCTTTCATCCGGGGGCCGCAGGTGACAGGAAATCGCTACCTGCCGTTCGAGAATCTGGGCAAAGCCAGGCCCCTGACAAGTGCCGCCCGGGCATGGCAGACCGTCATGCATGCACATCTATTCGGCACGCGTAAAAATTCGGCGGCCGACGGAATAAGGCCCCGGCCGGGCGCGTCAACCGAGCGGTCCCATAACGACCAATGGCTCGACCACGGGAGGAATCCAGGATGCTGAAACAGATCATCGCCGCCACCCTGCTGACCGCCGGCATCGCCCTTGCGGCGCCCGCCTTCGCGCAAGGTCCAGCGGGTGCCACCATAGCGGAAACCGCCAAGGGCAAGACCCTGGTGGATGCCAAGGGCATGACCCTCTACACCTTCGACCATGACATGAGCGGCCAATCCAACTGCATCGCCGCGTGCGCCAAGAACTGGCCGGCCCTGCCGGCCACCGCCGACGCCGGGGCCAAGGGCGACTGGACCGTCATCACCCGCGACGACGGATCCAAGCAGTGGGCCTACAAGGGCAAGCCGCTCTACACCTTCGTGAAGGACGGGAAGCCGGGCGACATCACCGGCGACGGCCTGGCGAACGGCGCCTGGCACGTGGCGACACCGTAAGGGGCGCGGGAAGGATATGCGGGGCGGCGGGCTCTCAGGCGCCCGCCGCCACCTCCTGCACGAAATCCAGGAAGGCCCGCACCTTGGCCGGCGGCAGGTGGCGGCTGGGATGATAGGCGTAGAGGGGGTAGCGCTCCTCCGCCCAGTCGGGCAGCACCTGCACCAGCTGGCCCGACGCCAGCCAGGGACCCAGGCCCAGCTCGAAGCTCTGGAACACCCCCTGCCCCGCGACGCAGGCCGCGACGGCCACGGACGGGTCGTCCATCACCACCCGGCCGGCCACCGCCACCGTCACCCGCTCCGCACCGCGATGGAATTCCCACCCGAAGGGCAGGCCCGTCTGCGGGTTACGGAACAGCACACCCTCATGCCCTTCCAGGTCCTGGGGCGCCGCCGGCGTTCCCCGGCGCGCCAGATAGTCCGGCGCGGCGCAGGTCAGCACCCGCGTCTCCAGCAGCTTGCGCGCGATCAGGGAGGCCACGTCCGGCGGGCCGAAACGCACCGCCACGTCCACGCCGGCCATCATCTCCTCCCGGTGATTGCTGACCGTCATGTCCAGGACCAGCCCCGGATAGCGTGCCGTGAAGTCCGGTAGGCGGGGCGCCAGCACCATGCGGGCGAACCAGGGATCGACGGAGACGCGCAGGCGTCCGTCCACCGTGGCCGCCGCCCCGGCCGCGTCCAGCGCCGCCTCTTCCAGCCCGGCCAACAGGGGCGTCACCTGGGCGTGGAAGCGCCGCCCCTCCTCCGTCAGGGTCACGGCCCGGGGGCTGCGGTCGAACAGGCGCACCCCCACCCGCGCCTCCAGCCTGGCGACGGCACGGCTGACGCCCGATGGCGTCAGGCCCAGCACCTCACCCGCGCGCACGAAGTTTCCCGCCTCGACCACGGCGGCCAGCACGCCGATTCCTGTCAACAGACGCGCGTCGAAGCCCATCGCGTCCCTCCTTTCAAACCACAGTGACTATAGATCATTCTTCCGCTGACAAGGATGCGCCTGATTCAAATCTCTCTCCCGCCTACAACCAGGCCTCGGGCCGCCTGCGGCCGACACTGGATCAAGGAGAAGGACCATGTACGTCATCACCGGCATCACGGGTAAGGTCGGCGGCGCGGTGGCCGAGGCGCTGCTGGCGGCGGGCCAGCCGGTCCGCGCCGTCGTGCGCGACGCCGCCAAGGGGGCGACCTGGGCGGCCAAGGGCTGCGAGGTCGCCCAGGCGACCATGGAGGATAGCGCCGCCCTGACCCAGGCTTTCACCAGCGCCACCGCCGTCTTCGTCCTGCTGCCGCCCAACTTCGACCCGGCGCCGGGCTATCCCGCCACGCTGGGCCTCATCGAGGCGGTGGCCACGGCGCTGGCGGCGGCCCAGCCGCATCGGGTGGTCAGCCTGTCCACCATCGGCGCCGACGCCCCGCACGACAACCTGCTGAGCCAGCACACGCTGAGTGAGCGGCGCCTGGCGGCCCTGGGCTTGCCCATCACCTTCCTGCGCCCCGGCTGGTTCATGGAAAACGCTGCCTGGGACGTGGCCGCCGCGCGCGAAGCCGGCGTGCTGCACAGCCACCTGCAGCCGCTGGACCATCCCTTCCCCATGGTCGCCACCCGGGATGTGGGCCGCACCGCCGCCCGCCTGCTGCAGGAGACGTGGGCCGGCCTGCGCGTGGTGGATCTGGAGGGGCCCGCCCGGGTTTCCCCCAACGATCTGGCCCAGGCCTTCGCCCAGGCGTTGGGCCGTCCGGTGACCGCCCAGGCCGTGCCGCGGACGACCTGGGAGGCGCAGTTCCGTGCCCAAGGTATGCGGCACCCCGGCCCCCGCATGCGCATGCTGGACGGCTTCAACGAAGGCTGGATCGAGTTCCGCGACGCAGGATCCCACGCCCTGAAAGGGGAAACCTCCCTGGCCCAGGTCGTCGGCGCGCTGGTGGCGGGCGATCCAGGGCAATAGGCGGGTAGTGAGCGCGGCCATTTCGCCGCTTGGCATCCGGCAACGCCGCCCTTAGGAATGGCATCCCGTGTCACACTTCCCAAGGGCGGCCCTGGACCCAGGGCCCAGAAATGGCAGAGGAAATTCCATGAAGCTCTACTACAAGGCCGGCGCCTGCTCGCTCTCCCCGCACATCGTGGCGCTGGAGGCCGGCCTCGACATCGGCATCGAGGCGGTGGACCTGAAGACCAAGGTGACCGAGACGGGCGCCAACTTCCTGGAAACCAACCCCAAGGGCTCCGTCCCGGCGCTGATCCTGGACGACGGCAGCCTGCTGACCGAGGGTGCCGTGATCGTGCAGTACCTGGCCGACCAGGCCCCCGCCAGCGGCCTGATCCCCGCCGCCGGCAGCGTGACGCGTTACAAGGTGCAGGAGTGGCTGAACTTCATCGCCACGGACCTGCACAAGGGCTTCAGCCCGCTGTTCAACCCCGCCACGCCGGATGACTACAAGGCGATGGCCAAGCAGAACCTGGATCGCCGCTTCGCCCACCTGGAGCGGACGCTGGCCGACGGCCGCAGCTATCTGACCGGCGAAACCTTCACCGTGGCCGACGCCTATGCCTATGTGGTGCTGACCTGGGCGGCCCAGGTGGGCATCGACCTCGCCGCCCATCCCAAGGTCGCCGCCTTCGTCATCCGCGTGGGCCAGCGCCCCAAGGTGCAGGCGGCGCTGAAGGCCGAGGGCTTGCTGGCCGCCTGAGCGACCAGCCCGTGATGAAGGGCCGTCCCCGCCGGGGCGGCCCTTCGACACTGTCGTCACTCGCAGTGCGGCAGCGGAACGGTGACGGCGGCCCCGGTGTAGGCGATGGTCTTGGCGTCCGACGCCCCCGGCGCCGCACCGCAGACGACGCGGAAGCTCATGGACGGGGACATGCCCGGGAAGGTGCCGTCTCGCGCCTGGAGGGTCAGCCGGCGCTGCTTGTCCGACCAGGCCATGGGAATGACCGCGCGCTTGCCCGCCTGGTAGCCATAGCCGTCGCCCTCATCGTCATACAGTTCGTACGCCGCGTCACGGCCGGGGTAGACGCGCAGTTCCAGCGGTTCGTCACTGGGGGCGTCGGCATAGGCCTTGACGGGGCCCAGCGGCACGATGCTGCCCGCGCGCACGAACAGTGGCAGCGTCGCCAGGTCCGCCTTCGCCTCCACCCGCCGGCCGCCCGGCTGCGCCACCCCCGTCCAGAAGTCGAACCATCGGCCGCCACCCGGCAGATAGACGCTGCGCGTCGCGGCCCCCGCCTGCAGCACGGGCGACACCAGGAACGCCTTGCCGAACATGTACTGGTCGGTGACGCGCAGGGCGTCGGCATCGTCGGGGAAGTCGAAGGCCAGCGCCCGCATCATCGTCCCGCGATGGCTCAGCACGTCCCAGGACAGGGAATAGATATAGGGCAGCAGGCGGTAGCGCAGCCGGACATCGTCGATCAGGATCTTCTGGATGGCCGGGTCGAAGTTCCAGATCTCCTTGCCTTGCCCTGCGCCATGGATACGGAACATGGGGTTGAAGACGCCGAACTGGTGCCAGCGCACGAACAGCTCGGCATAGGCCTTGTCCTTCGCCGGGTCGGGGCTGAAGAACCCGCCGATGTCCGCCGACCAGTAGGGCTCGCCGCTCAGCGAGAAGTTGAGCGCGGCCGGGATCTGCTTGGCCAGCGTCTCCCAACTGGCGTGGGTGTCCCCCGACCAGGTGATGACGCCGTTGCGCTGCTGTCCGGCGTAGGCGGAGCGGGACAGGATGAACACCCGCTTGTCCGGCTGGTCCCGCCGCATGCCGTCATGGACGCCGCCGGTGTGCAGCAGGGGGAAGCTGTTGTTGACGACGATGCCGGGGCCGGCGGCGGTCAGCTGCTCCCGCATCTCGCCGGTCTGGCCACCCAGCTCGGCCTCATCCCCGTCCAGCCACCAGCCGTCGAAGCCCAGGACGCCCAGGTTCCGCATGATCTGGGACCAATAGATCTCCCGGCCTTTCGGGCTCCAGGCGTCGTACCAGCGGCCAAAGCCAACGGGGAAGACATTGTTGAAGGCGTCCGGGAAGGCCGCGCCCGCCTGGTCCAGTTCCGCAAGATTGGCGGTGCCCAAATCGAAGCGCGGCCACACCGAGATGATGGTGTGGACGTGCATGTCATGGATCGCCCCGACCATGGACTTGGGGTCGGGATAGCGCGACGCCTCGAACCGGTGGCTGCCCCACTGGCCCGCCGCCCAATACTGCCAGTCCTGCACCACGGCATCGATGGGCACGCCCATGTCCCGGTACCGGCGCGGGATGGCGACCAGTTCATCCTGGGTGCTGTAGTGCTCCTTGGACTGCCACATGCCCCAGGTCCAGCGGGCCATCAGGGGCACATCCCCGGTGAGCGCGCGATAACCGGCGACCACATCGTCCAGCTTGGGGCCCAGGATGAAATGATAGTCGATGCCCGGCCCCGCCTCGGAGCGGATGCCCAGCGGCGCCTTGCCGGTGCCAACATCGACATCGGTGACGGAGGCATTGTTCCACAGCAGGCCGAAGCCCGTGGGCGACACCAGCATGGGAATGCCCACGTCGGTGTTGGCCTGCTGCAGGTGGATGGTGTGGCCGCTATAGTCCAGCAGCCCGTTCTGGTGCTGCCCCAGCCCGTAGACCGGCGTCGCGGTCTTGAACCATTGGGTGGCCCCCACCCCGGCGTCACGGTCCCCTTCCTCCAGGATCACATGGTCCTTGGCATCCAGGAAGGTCACGGCCGCCGTCCGCTTGGCGACGCGGACATGCAGCCGCGCGGTCGTCAGCACATAGGCGTCGGCCGTCTCATCCACGTGGAAGGCGACAGTACCGGGTTGGGCGATGACGGCCGGATTGTAGTTGCCACGGTAGCCCGGCGTCCCGAACCGGACATGGATGATGCCGTCCTGCCAGGGTTCGAGGGTGAGGACGCCGCGCTCGGTGCGCAAGGCCAGCGCGCCGGTGTCGTCCAGCCTTCCCACCACGGTATCGGCCCGGGCCGCCGACGTGAGCGCCAGTACGATGCCGATTGCCGGCAGGACGCGCCTGGACATGAAATCCTTCAATGGTGAGCGCATGGCCATCCCTGTCGTTGTTTGTTCATAGGAGAAGCGGGGGGTCACAGGGGCCGGGGCGCCAGCCCCATGACCGGGCCGTCATAGGACAGCTCGACAATGGCGATGCCATTCCGCGCCGCCTGCGGGGGAATGCCGATGTCCGTGCCGCCCTTCCCCTTGCTTACCGTCAAGCTGGCCCCCGTCCCGACCAGCCGCGCTCGCAACAGCGTGGGCCCGCCGGGGAACTCTGGAACCGTGATGATCGTGGGAAGGTGGTCGCCCTCCCCACCCAGCAGATGCAGGAACACGGTGCTGTCCACGCGGGTGGCCCCCATGGTCGCCGTCGGAAGGAAGGGCCCGCCCCGCGTCCCGTATATGGCCCGGCCATATTTTTGCAGCCACGCGCCCAGTTCCCCCAGACGCGCGATCTGGTCCGGGGGGATGTGCCCATCCGGCGCCGGGCCGACGTTCACCAGAAGGTTGCCGTCACGGGTCGCGGTCTGGACCAGCAGGCGAACCAGCTCATCTAGCGACCGCGGCCTCGCCCCCGGCTGGTATCCCCAGGTGCCGGCCAGGGTTATGCACAACTCCCAGGGCTGGACATCGTCGAAGCCCCCCAGGTTGACGGGGTTTTCACGGGTCCGCCAATCGCCGGGAACCGATGTGCGATCGTTGACCAGGATGTCCGGCTGCAGCTGGTGCAAACGCTGATCGACCTCCCCGTCCCGCCAGGAAAATCGACCCGTGTAGGGCTTGCCCCGGTCGCGTGAGCCCCATTTGGCCCCGTCGAACTCCAGCCCGCCGAAGCCCAGCCACTGCTCGCCGCCGCCGTCATACCAAAGCAGATCTATCTTGCCGTAGTCCGTCGCCAGCTGCTCAACCTCGCGATGATACTGGTTGCGCATGGCCTCGGCCGAATCCAGATAGAGGTCCGGCATGAAGTAGCCTGGGAACCGCCAGTCCAATGGCGAATAATATAGTCCGACACGCAGCCCTTCGCGGCGGGCCGCATCCGTGTAGTTTTTGACGACGTCCTGCCCGTTGTTATGGGTAGCGACGTTGAAATCATTCGCTCGCGAGGCGAATAAAGAAAATCCATCGTGGTGGCGAGCCGTCAGCACCATGTACTTCATGCCCGACTGCCGCGCGACCTTCGCCCATTCGGCGGGAGCCGCGGGATCGGGATGAAAGTCATCCGCGAGCTTCGCATAGTCGTTTCTGGGAATGTGCTCACTGAACATGGCCCATTCGCCATGACCCAGGACCGAATAGACGCCGAAGTGGATGAACATGCCCAGGCGGGCCTGCCGCCACCATGCCACGCGCTGGTCGGCCACGGGCCCGGTGCGCACGTCGGACAGACCAAAGGGCGGCGGCGGCAAGGTCACATCGGCGGCAGCCTCCGCGCCGGCCAGGATGCCGCCACAGAACAAGGACAATGCCAGGAAGCGTCGAATGCGCATGAGCACCCCTGTTCCCGCCGCCTCAGGGGGCGACGGCGTTCAACGTGACACGTTGCGGCGGCAGGCCGGGAAGGGCGACATCCACGGTGATGGGGCCGGCCTGCGTCCCGGCCCGCACAGCGGCGACCACCCGCCCATGGAAGGTGCGCCGCTCACCGGCCTGGAAGCTGCCCGCGTCGCGCGGGTCACCGTTGCCCATGCCAGCCAGCGCGCCAGCCCCCGCGACCCGCACGGTTACCAGGCGATCGGCATCCCGCGCATAGACGGGCGTGCCGTCGGCATCAGCCAGTTCCACCGTCAGATAGGCCAAGTCCACGCCATTGGCCCGCACCGTCGGCCGGTCCAGCGACAGCCGCGCCAGGACGGGCGCACCGGCAGTGCGCAGTTCCCACCGTCCCGCCGGCTGGCCGTCGCGATAGCCGACAGCGACCAGACGGCCGGGCGCGTAGGGAACCTGGAAGGTGGTCTTGTATTCGCTGTCCACGCCCACCGGATGACGGCCCAGGCTGCGGTCGTTCAGGAACAGCTCCACCTCCGGGAATTCGGAGTAGACCACCACCTCCAGCGGCTTGCCCTCCTGCCCCGGCCAGGTCCAGCTGGGGTGGACGTCATCCAGCGACCAGTCCAGGTGCGGCTGCTGGATGGGGAAGTAATGCCGGTCGGGCAAATCCTCCGTCCCCGGCGGCTGGCGTACGAAGGCGGAAATGGGGTCGTTGCCCGTCTTCCACAGCACCTCGCGGTAATAGGCCGCCGGCCGCTTACGGCCCGTGGCATCGATCTCGCCGCAATAGGCCAGGGTCCAGGGATAAGGCGCCAGTTTCTGCCAATCCTGGCTGTAGCCCATCCAGCCGATGCCGGCCTCGCCAATGTAGTCGACCGCCGTCCAGACGAAATCGCCGATCACCCAGGGCATGGTTTCCACCGGCCGCCAGTATTGGAAGGCGTCCTTGGGCGTGGACTCGGTGGTCAGCATGACCCGGTCGGGGAACTGGACATGGTCCGGGCCGAACAGATGGGCGCGGTAGTTGTAGCCCGCCACGTCCAGCACGGCGAACTGGCGGGCGTTGTCGGGCCCGTCGATGCTGACCGCCTGGATCACGGGGCGGGTGGGGTCCAGGCGGCGCACGCGCTCCGCCAGCCGCCGGCCCGTCTCCGCCCCCTCCGGCGTTCCTTGCTCCGGTATCTCGTTGCCGATGCTCCAGAACAGCACGCTGGGATGGTTGCGGCCGCTGACCACCAGGCTGTCCAGGTCGGCCGCCCAATCCTGCGCGAAGAAGCGGGCGTAGTCCTGGGCGCGCTTGGGCTTGTCCCAGGCGTCGAACGCCTCGTCGATGACCAGCATGCCCAGGGCGTCGGCGGCGTCCAGCGTCGCCTGGCTGGCGGGGTTGTGGGCGCTGCGGATGGCGTTGTAGCCGGCGGCCTTCATCAGCGCGACCTTACGCGCGTCCGCGTCGGGCAGGCCGGCGGCCCCGACCATGTAATTGTCGTGGTGGATGTTGCCGCCCTTCAGCACCACCTTTTGGCCATTGATGCGCAGGCCCTGGCGCGCATCGACGGTGATGGTGCGGATGCCGAAGTGGGTGCGCCGCTCATCCTTCAGCGCACCGCCCACACGCACCTGCTGTACCAGGGTGTAGAGGTTGGGCGCGTCCGGGGACCACAGCGCCGGCCGGTCCACCATGAGCGACTGGTCCAGATCCGCACGGCCGTTGGCCGCCACCGGCCGCACCTGCCGGGCCTGGGCGACCACGGCGCCGTCGGCCGCCACCACCTGGGACAGCAGCTCGACCGTCGCCGCGCGCGCCGACCGGTTCACCACCACCGACCGCACCGCCACCTGCCCCCGCTCCGCCGTCGCCACCGGGGTGGTGATGGCCGTGCCCTCCGGGTCAAGATGGACAGGGTCCAGGATATCCAGGCTGACCGGGCGGATCAGGCCGGTGCCGGCATACCAGCGCGACGACGGATCGGGATGGTTGACCCGCACGGCGATGACGTTGTCACCGGGGCGCACCTTGCCCGTGAGATCAAGGCTGAAGGCGGTGTAGCCATAGCGATGCCGCGCCAGCGGCTGGCCGTTCAGCCAGACGTCGGCATCCATGTAGACGGCTTCAAAATTCAGGCGGATGACGCGGGCCGCCCGCGCCGCGTCCAGCACCAGGTGCCGGCGGTACCAGGCCTGCCCCCCCGGCAGGTAACCGGAGTCCTGCCCCGCGATCGCCTGCGCGTCGAACGGCGGCGTGCCATCGGCATGGTCGTCGATGGAAGCGTCATGGGGAACGGTGACCGACCGCCAGTCCCTGTCATCGAACGCCACGGCCTCGGCACCCGCCACCTCGCCCCGATGGACCCGCCAGCCTGAGATCAGGGGCAGTTGTTCCGCTTGGACAGTGGTGGACAGGACGGCGAGCAGCGCCGTCAGCGCCAGGACGCGGCCGCAGCTTCGTGGCATCACGCTGTTCTCCCCGGGGCCCGCCTCCCGTATCACAACGGGCCCCTGCTTATTTTGGCGCGGACCAGGCAGGCGTAGCCGTCCTGGTGATAGCGCTAACATCCGCGACCATTTGTCGGAGTAATCAGCTTAATGTCAACTGCGCACGGGGTGACAGGGGCCGGCGCCCGTGGGTTCATTCCACGGCGCCGGGGCTTCCAGGCGGCGAAAGTTGCCTCACGCCACGAAGGCGTTGTCGACGCCGGCCCAGCCGGGCAGGCCCTCGGCCACCACCAGGTGGTCGCGCACCTCCCGCACGCCGGGGCCGTTCTCCGCCACCACGCGGAAGGCCTGGGCCACCCGGGCGTCGTAGACGGCACCGGTCAGGGTGACGATACCGTTTTCCACCACCACATCCACCCGGCTGTCGGCCCACCAGCGCTTGTCGGCCAGTTCCATCAGCAGACGGTAGCGGATTTCGGCGTCCAGCAGGGGCGGCTCCTCCCCCCGAGGCGTGGCCAGGTCGAAGGTGTGCAGCAGGGCCCGCACCACGTCGGCGCGGCTGATGACACCGGCCAGGTGGCCGTGGGCCAGTACGGGCAGCCGCTTCACCTTGTGGCGGTCCATCAGGGCGACGGCGGTGGCGATGTCGTCGTCCACGTCCACGGTCAGGACGTCGCGGGTCATCACCTCCTCCACCCGGCGGCCATGCATCTTGCTGTACTGGTCCGCCTGGTCGCCCGGGGTGGTGAACATGCGCTGCCACCAGCGGTCGTGGACCTCTGTTCCCGTTTCGGCCCGGCGCATGAGGTCGCCCTCGGTCAGGACGCCGACGACGCGGCAGCCGCCACCATCGGCGGCGACGTCATCCTCCACTACGGGCAGGCCGCTGATGCGATTGCGCACCATCAGGCGCAAGGCGTCGACCAGGGGCGTGTCCGGGCGAACGGTCAGGACGCCCGGCGTCATGATCTGGCGAACGGCGGTGGGCTTGAAAATCTCTAAGGTCGGGGCGGGCGCGGCCATGATGGCATCCTCCGGTTGGGATGGGGCCATCATGGGCTCAAGGCCGGAGCGCGTCCTTGATGCGGCTCAATTCAGCGGCCGCATGTGTCCCGAAAAAAAACGGTGACCGAAAAAACGGTGACCTCAGCAGGCGGCGCCGGCATCCAGGATGGGGGCGACTAGGGCGTGCAGGGACAAGGCGTCCGGCGCGGCGCGCAGGGTGGCGGCCAGGCCGGGGGTGCGCAGGGCGCGGCTGATGCGGGCCAGGGCCTGCAGATGGGCGTTGCCGCAATGGACGGGGGTCAGCAGGCCGAAGACCAGATCCACGGGCGCGCCGTCAATGGCCTCGAATTCCACCGGCTTGGCCAGGCGGACGAAGGCGCCGATGGGGCGGCTGATGCTGCTGAAGCGGGCGTGGGGGATGGCGATGCCGGCGCCAACGCCGGTCGAGCCCAGCGCCTCACGGGCGCGCAGATCATCCAGGACGGCACCGACATCCAGCGCGCCGGCGGCGGCGATGCGCAGGGCGATTTCCTTCAGGACGGCGTCCTTGGAGGCCACCGAAAGGCCCAGCCCGACGGAAGACGGCGCCAGGGAGGAACCGGTGCCGGAAGGGGCGCCGGTGGGCGCAGATGACGGATCGGATGTGATCGACGCCATGACGTCAGCGACCTTGGGAGCGGCGAAGGCCCATCGGGACGCCACGCTGGAGCGGAGCATGAAAACAACCGTACTGGTGACCGATGGCCGTCAAATAAGCGATCTCGGGGCCTTTGGGAAGCCCCAAGTGCGACAGCATAACGCGCCTGCCCGCAGGGTATGGATGCCCGTCCATGATTCGTTTCCTTAAGATCCCTATTGAATCAAAGAGATTCGTCGCTAATGACCAGGCGGTAGCCGATACCGGGTTCCGTCTGAATGATTCCCGGTGCGTTGGGGTCGCTTTCAATCTTCTGGCGCAGCATGCGGATGTAGACCCGCAAGTACTGCACCTCGTCTTCCTTGGCGGGCCCCCAGACTTCCTTGAGGATTTGCCGGTGGGTCAGAATCTTGCCGGCGTGCGCCGCCAGGAAGCGCAGCAGATCGAACTCCGTGGGCGACAGGTGCAGCTTTTCCTCTCCCCGCGTGACCTGCCGGTTGATGAGGTCGATGGCCAGCCCACCGGCATTCACCACCGAGCGGCCGCCCTGCTGCTGCACGGCGTGGCGCAGGGCCGCGCGGATGCGGGCCATCAGCTCCGCCGTGCCGAAGGGCTTGGTGACATAGTCGTCGGCACCCAGGTCCAGCGCCGCCACCTTGTCCTCCTCCTGGTCGCGGCTGGACAGGATGATGATGGGCGTTGGGCGCTCGGCCTTCAGCTTGCCCACCAGGTCCAGGCCGTCGCCATCGGGCAGTCCCAGATCCAGCAGGATGAGGTCCACGCCCGGCAGGCGGGCCTGCACCAGCCCCTCCTGCGCCGTCGCCGCCTCCACCAAGGTCCAGCCTTGGGGGGCCAGCACGGCGCGCAGCAGCCGGCGGATGGCCACCTCGTCCTCGATCACCAGGATGCGATGGGGTTTGCTCATGATCTCAACCCTATTCCAACATCCAGGCATCTAGCGCGTCGTCGGTGGGCAGCGTCAATTCGAACACGGCGCCGGTCTTGTCGGTACGGTTGGCGGCCTTGATGGTGCCGCCCAGGGCCGTCATGAAGCCGCGGCAGATGGCCAAGCCCAGGCCGGTGCCGGCCTGGCGGTGGTCCCGCGCCTCCACCCGATAGAACTTGTCGAAGATGCGCTCCAGGCTGTCGGGCGGGATGCCCACGCCCTCATCCATCACGCGGATGACGACATGGTTGTGCCGCCGCGCCGCGCTCACGCCCACCCTGCCCTCGGGCCCGGAATACTTGGCGGCGTTGTCCAGCAGGTTGAACAGCACCTGTTCCAGCAGCAGGTAGTCGGTGCGCACCAGCGGCAGGTCGGCCGCCAGATCCAGGTCCAGCGGCCGGCCGGCCAGGATGGGCTTGGCCCGCTGGGTGGCGGTGTGCACCACGTCCACCAGGTCCGTCGGCTCGCGGCGGATGTCCAGCCCGGCCTCCAGCCGCGTCATGTCCAGCAGGTTGCGCACGAAGCGTCCCATGCGCTCCGCCTCCACCAGCAGATCGCCGGTCAGCTGGGCGCGGGTGGCGGGCTCCAGCCCTTCCCCCTCGCTCTTGAGGGTGGTGGCGGTGCCGATGATGGCGGCCAGCGGCGTGCGCAAATCGTGCGACAGCGAGGTCAGCATGGCGGAGCGCAGGCGTTCCGTCTCCCCTTCCAGCCGCGCCTTGTCGATGTCCTGCACCAGCTTCACCCGCTCGATGGCCACGGCCGCCTGGTCCATGATGGCATCCAGCAGGCGGCGCTGGTCCGGCGTCAGGATGGGGCCGGGGTCGTCGGTGTCCACGCCCACCACCGCCACCACGCCCCGTTCCGTCCGCACGGGCAGGAACAGGCGCTGGGTGCCCGGCAGCGTGGGGGCGCCGCGCCCCGCCGGCTTGGCGTTGTCATAGGCCCAGCGCGCGGCGGCCAGATCCATCTCCCCCACCTGGTCCTCCGGTGGGTAGCCCGCCCTCACCTCCAGGGCGCCATGGTCGTCGGGCATCAGCAGCACGACGCGCACCTTCAGCAGCAGCGCCACCTGGTGCGTGGTCGCCCACAGCAAATCCTCCATCTCGCCGATGCCGGCCAGCTTGCGCGCGAAGGAGAACATCTGCGCGGTGATGCGGGCGCGGTTGGCGGCGATGGTCGCCTGCTCCCTCACCCGCGCCGTCAGGCGGCTGGTGAAGACGGCGACGATGGTGAAGAACACCAGCGCCACCACGTTGGAGGGGTCGCGGATGGTGAAGGTGTACAGCGGCGGCAGGAAAAAGAAATTGTAGGCCAGCACGCTGAGGCAGGAGGCGAACAGCGAGGGGCCGTAGCCGTGCAGGATGGCGCTGGCCAGGACGGCGGCGATGTAGACGAGCGAGAGATTGCGCACGTCCATGGTGTTGCCCAGCAGGGTGCTGACCACGGTGGCCAGGCCCACCATCAGCGTCGCCACGCCGTAGGGCTGCCACGCCAGGCCGCTGGATTCCGGCCGGGTGCGCACCATCTTGGGCGGGATCTCGTCCGCCTCCACCGCGTCGCCGGCGATGACGTGGACGGAGATGGTGCCGGCCTTGCGCACCAGCTCGTGCACCACCGAGCCGTGCACGATCTCGAACCAGCGCGGCCGTTCGGACTTGCCGATGATGATGTGGGTGAAGTTGTTGGCGCGGGCGTAGCCCAGCACGTCGGCGGCGATGGTGCGGCCGGGCACGGTGATGGCCTCGCCCCCCAGCTGCTCCGCCAGGCGCAGGGTGTCGGCGATGCGGTCGCGCGCCGCCTCCGTCAGGCGCTGGGTGCGCGCGGTTTCCACGTACAGGGCGGTGAAGCGGGTCTTCAGCCGGTCGGCCAGGCGCTTGGCGTAGCGCACCAGGCCGCCGGCGGTCCTGTCCTCGGACACGCAGACCAGCACGCGGTCGCCCGCCGCCCAGGGGCCCTGGATGGCGTGGCGCTGCATGTAGGACAGCATCTGGTCGTCCACCCGCTGCGCCGTGCGCCGCAGCGCCAGCTCACGCAGGGCCGTCAGGTTGCCGGGGGAGAAATAGTGCTTCAGCGCCCGCTGCGCCTGCTCGCGGATATAGACCTTGCCCTCGTTCAGGCGCTTGATCAGGTCCTGCGGCGGCAGGTCGATGACCTCGATCTCGTCCGCCATCTCCAGCACGCTGTCCGGCACCGTCTCGCGCACGCGGATGCGGGTGATCTGCGCCACCACGTCGTTCAGGCTTTCCACATGCTGGATGTTCAGCGTGGTCAGCACGTCGATGCCGGCGGCCAGCAGCTCCTCCACATCGGAATAGCGCTTGGCGTGCCGGCTGCCCGCCGCGTTGGTGTGGGCCAACTCATCCACCAGGGCCAGGCGGGGACGGCGGCGCAGCAGGGCGTCGATGTCCATCTCCTCCAGGGTGCGGCCCTTGTACTCCAGCACCCGGCGGGGCACGACCTCCAGCCCGGCCACCATGGCCTCCGTCTCGCGCCGGCCGTGGGTTTCCACCACGCCCACCACCACGTCCACGCCCTCCGCCTTCAGCTGCCGCGCCGTTTCCAGCATCTGGTAGGTCTTGCCCACGCCCGGGGCGGCGCCGAGATAGATGCGCAACTTGCCCCGGCGCTCCTGCATGGCCTGGCTCAGCAGGGCGTCTGGCGACGGGCGGTTGGTGTAGTCGGCGTTGGTCACGGTGGAGGGTCGATCTCTCAAAGGCCCGGAAAACAAACGGCAAAAGCCGCCGCTCCGGAGCGCTGGCCGACAATAGCGCCAACGGTTCCGAAGCGGCGAGCTTTTCCCTTCAAGGCAAGCGGTTACCTCACGGATGCGCCGCATCCAGGGCGCGGTTCAGCGCCAGGACGTTCACGTGCGGCTCCCCGATCAGGCCCAGCAGGCGGCCCTCGACATGGGCGTCCACCAGGCCGCGCACGGCGGCCTCGGTCATGCCCCGGGCCTTGGCCACGCGCGCCACCTGGTAATAGGCGCCGGCGGGCGAGATGTCGGGGTCTAGGCCACTGGCCGAGGCGGTCACCAGGTCCACCGGCACCGGGTGGTCCTTGGTGGCGCCGTACTTCTCCGCGTCACCGGCGATGCGGTCGACCAGCGCCTTGGACGTGGGGCCCAGGTTGGAACCCATGGAGTTGGCGGCGTTGTAGGGGGCGGCCACCGTCTTGGTGCTGTCGTTGGGGTCGGTGTCGGTGGTCACCGACGGGCGGCCCCAGAAGTACTTCTCCGACGTGAAGTTCTGCCCGATCAGGGTGGACCCGATGACCGTGCCGTCCTTGGCGGTGATCAGGCTGCCGTTGGCCTGATGCGGGAACAGGACACGGGCGATGCCGGTCATGCCCAGGGGATAGATCAGGCCGCAGACGATGGTGAAGAAGACAGCCAGCGAAAGGGCCGGACGGATTTGCTTGAGCATGGCTCTCGGGCCTCCTTTAGGCCAGGCCGACGGCGGTCACGACCATATCGATGGCCTTGATGCCGATGAAGGGAATGATGATGCCGCCCAGGCCATAGACCAGCATGTTGCGCGACAGCAGGCTGGCGGCCGGCAGGGCGCGGTACCGCACGCCCTTCAGGGCCAGCGGGATCAGCGCGATGATGACCAGGGCGTTGAAGATGATGGCCGACAGGATGGCCGACTGCGGCGTGGCCAGGTGCATGATGTTCAGGGCGTTCAGCGCCGGATACAGGCCCGCGAACATCGCCGGGATGATGGCGAAGTACTTGGCCACGTCGTTGGCGATGGAGAAGGTGGTCAAGGCGCCGCGGGTCATCAGCAGCTGTTTGCCGATGCCCACGATCTCGATCAGCTTCGTCGGGTCGCTGTCCAGGTCCACCATGTTGCCGGCCTCGCGGGCGGCCTGGGTGCCGGTGTTCATGGCGACACCCACGTCCGCCTGGGCCAGGGCCGGGGCGTCGTTGGTGCCGTCGCCGCACATGGCGACCAGGCGGCCCTCGGCCTGTTCCTTGCGGATCAGGGCCAGCTTGTCCTCCGGCGTGGCCTGGGCCAGGAAGTCGTCGACGCCCGCCTCGGCCGCGATGGCGGCGGCGGTCAGCGGGTTGTCGCCCGTGATCATCACCGTGCGGATGCCCATGCGGCGCAGTTCGGCAAAGCGGTCGCGGATGCCGCCCTTGACGATGTCCTTCAGGTAGATGACGCCCAGCACCCGGTCGTTGCGCACCACCGCCAGCGGCGTGCCGCCGGCCTTGGCGATGCGCTCGGTGATGGCCTCCAGCTCCGGATGGCGCACGGGCTGGCTGCCCCGCAGGGCCGTCACGTGGCGCAGCACGGCGTCAACCGCGCCCTTGCGGATCTGGATGCCGCCCTCCCCGTTTTCATTGGCCAGATCAACGCCGCTCATGCGCGTCTGGGCGGCGAAGGGGACGAAGCGGGCGTTCAGCGCCCCCATGTCTTTGCCGCGCAGGCCGTACTTTTCCTTGGCCAGCACGACGATGGAGCGGCCCTCCGGCGTCTCGTCGCTCAGCGACGACAGCTGGGCGGCCTCCGCCAATTCCTTGTCGGTGACGCCCGAGACGGGGATGAACTCGGCGGCGTGGCGGTTGCCCAGGGTGATGGTACCGGTCTTGTCCAGCAGCAGGGTATCGACGTCGCCCGCCGCCTCCACCGCGCGGCCGGACATGGCCAGGACGTTGAAGCGCACCAGGCGGTCCATGCCGGCGATGCCGATGGCGGACAACAGCGCGCCGATGGTGGTGGGGATCAGGGTGACGAACAGCGCCACCAGCACCACCACCGACACCGTGCCGCCGGCGTAGGCCGCGAAGCCCGGGATGGTGACGACCGCCAGGATGAAGATCAGGCTCATGCCCACCAGCAGGATGTTGAGCGCGATCTCGTTGGGGGTCTTCTGCCGCTCCGCCCCCTCGACCAGCGCGATCATGCGGTCGAGGAACGTGGAGCCTTGCGCCGCCGTGATGCGGACGATGATGCGGTCCGACAGCACGCGGGTGCCGCCGGTGACGGCCGAGCGGTCGCCGCCGCTTTCGCGGATGACGGGCGCCGATTCACCGGTGATGGCGGACTCGTCCACGGTGGCGATGCCGTCGACAATCTCACCATCGCTGGGAATGATGTCGCCGGCGTCGACCACCACGTGGTCACCCACCTTCAGGTCGGCGGCCCCCACCGTCTGAAAGCTGGTGACGGCCGCCCCCCTGGCGACCATGGGGCCAGTCAGGCGCTTGGCCACCGTCTCGGTGCGGGTCTTGCGCAGGCTGTCGGCCTGGGCCTTGCCCCGGCCCTCGGCCACCGCCTCGGCGAAGTTGGCGAACAGCACCGTGAACCACAGCCACAGCACGATCTGGAAGGAGAAGCCGGTGCCCTGGGCGCCGGTGGCCAGGTCGCGCGCCAGCAGCACGGTGGTCAGCAGCGCCACCGCCGCCACCAGGAACATGACGGGGTTACGCACCAGGGTGGCGGGGTTCAGCTTGGTGAAGCTGGCCTTGACCGCCGGGCCCAGGATGGCCGGATCCAGCAGGGCGGACTTGGTGCCCCGGCGGGTCGGTGCGTCCGGCTGCTGGGGGGCCGCCGGCTGCTGCCCCGGGTGGAACATGGAAGGGGATGACATCTCAAAATCTCCGAAGAACGGATGACGCCAATGCAAGGGGTCTACCCGGGGGTCAGTAGGTGGTGCCGGCCATCATCTGCAGGTGCTCGACCACCGGCCCCAGCGCCACGGCGGGGAAGTAGGTCAGGCCACCCACGATCAGGATCACGCCCACCAGCAGGCTGACGAACAGCGGGCCGGTGGTGGGGAAGGTGCCGGCGGAGGCGGGCACGGACTTCTTCGCGGCCAGGGCGCCGGCGATGGCCAGGGCCGGGATGATGATGAAGAAGCGGCCCACGAACATGGTCACGCCCAGGCTCACGTTGTACCAAAGGGTGTTGGCCGACAGGCCGCCGAAGGCGCTGCCGTTGTTCGCCGCACCGGAGGAGTAGGCGTAGAAGATTTCCGAGAAGCCGTGCGGGCCGTTGTTGGCGATACCGGCGACACCCGCCGGAATGGCGGAGGAGATGGCGCTGAACACCAGGATGACCAGCGGCATGGCCAGGATGGCCAGCACCGTCATCTTCACTTCCTTGGCCTCCAGCTTCTTGCCGATGTATTCCGGCGTGCGGCCCACCATCAGGCCGGCCACGAACATGGCGATGATCGCCATCAGCAGGATGCCGTAGAGGCCGGCGCCCACGCCGCCGACGATGACCTCGCCCAGCAGCATGTTGACTAGGGGCACCATGCCGCCCAGGGGCATGAAGCTGTCGTGCCAGCCGTTGACGGCGCCGCAGGAGGCATCGGTGGTGATGGTGGCGAACAGGGCGGTGTTGGCGATGCCGAAGCGCACCTCCTTGCCCTCCATGTTGCCACCCGGCGACAGGGCGCTGACCGCCTGATCCACCGGCAGGCCGGCGTACAGCGGGTTGGCCTGGGACTCGGCCCAGTAGCAGACGCCGACGCCGACGATGAACATGGCGCCCATGGCGGCCAGGATGGCCCAGCCCTGGCGCTCGTTGCCCACCATGCGGCCGAAGACGTTGGTCAGGCCGGCGCCGATGGCGAAGATGCTCAGCATCTGCACCAGATTGACCAGGGCGTTGGGGTTCTCGAACGGGTGGGCGGAGTTGGCGTTGAAGAAGCCGCCGCCGTTGGTGCCCAGCATCTTGACGGCCAGCTGCGAGGCCACGGGCCCCTGCGCGATGATCTGCTTGGCCCCTTCCAGCGTGGTCGCCTCGGTATAGGCCAACAGGTTCTGCGGCACGCCCTGCCAGACGTAGAACAGGGTCAGGACCACGCAGGCGGGCAGCAGCACGTAGAGGGTGGCGCGGGTCAGGTCGACCCAGAAGTTGCCGATGGTGCGGGCGCCGCGGCGGCTGAAGCCGCGCACCAGCGCCAGCGCCAGCACGATGCCCGTGGCGGCGGACATGAAGTTCTGCACCGTCAGGCCCGCCATCTGCACCAGATAGCCCATGGTGGTCTCGCCGCCGTAAGCCTGCCAGTTGGTGTTGGTGACGAAGCTGATGGCGGTGTTGAAGGACAGGTCCGGCGCCACCGCCGCCTGCCCCTGCGGATTGAAGGGCAACAGGGCCTGCAAGCGCATCAGCGCGTACAGCACCAGGGCGCCCACCAGATTGAACAGCATCATGGCGACGGCATAGGTCAGCCAGTGCTGCTCCGCCGTCTCATCCACGCCGCAGACGCGGTAGAGGGCGCGCTCGACAGGGCCGAAGACGCGGCCGAACAGGGTGTTCTCGCCGGAGAAGACGCGGGTCATGAAGCCGCCCAGGGGCCGCGTCAGGACCAGGATGATCGCCGCGAACAGCGCGATCTGTAGGATGCCGTTGAAAGTCACGGGGGAAATCTCCGCACACGCGTATGGGGCCTGCGGACCGCGCTCAGAAGCGCTCGGGCCGGATCAGGACGTAGACGAGGTAAAGGGTCAGGCCGACCGAGACGGCAGCGCCCAGGATCAGGTCGAACATGGCGGTCACAGCCTTTCGCAGGCGTAGGCGTAGGCCACGCCCAGGCCGAAAAGCCCCACCAGCAGGGCGAGCAGGATGACGTCGAGCATGCGGATGTTCCTCACGAACGAAACCCGGAAGGCCCTCGACGGGGCGCTTTCCGGGCGGGATGGGTCGATGCTGAGGAGACAGCCGATGGCCATCAAAATTCGATGGCAAAGCCGGGGGCTGGAAATAAAAGGATTTTAACGGCGGCCGGGGCGGATGGCGCGGGCTGACGGGCAAAACCGCCCTGACCTCAATGGGTTGGCCGCCTATTCCGATTGGATGAATGGAAAATCCGGCATGGGGGCGAATAAAGGGCGGCGGAACGGAGCTGCCTCAATCCCTTTGGCAATTCCCGGCAAACGGCGGATAAGTTCTCCCTGGAAACGGGAGCGACACCCCGGCGCTGCGGAAAAGAACCCATGACGACACGCCTTCGCTGGCTGGCCGCTTTCACCGCCGTGATGATGGCGGGCGGCGCGCACGCCGCCGATGCCCCACCCGCCGCCGGCACACCTGCGGGCACCCCCGCCGCCAGGGCCGACCGCCTGGCCCAGGCCGATGCCGCCCGCCAGCGCCAGACGCCGGCCGACGTGAAGGCGGCACGGGCCCTGACGGCGCAGGGGGACCGCGCCTATCGCCGGGGCGAGTATGGCAAGGCCTACGCCGCCTACAGCAGCGCCTACCCCAACAGCCCCCTGGCCTACGCCTATGTCATGGCCAGCGACGCCCATTGGCGCGCCGTGGTGCAGGCCCATGCGGCGGCGCGCAAGAAGGGCGGCAAGCGCTGCGATCAGGTCGGCAGCGACCGCCTGGCGGGCGACCTGGCGCAAAGCCTGGAGCAGGAGCTGGACTTCGGCCTGGCCCTGGCCGCCCACGACAAGGACCGCCTCTTCCTGGACTCGCCCCTGGCCATCCGCGCCGGCGGCATCGCCACCTGCCTCCGCGACCTGACCCAGCGCCTGCGCGCCGGCGCCCCCCGCTGCGACGACACGCGCGCCATCGAGCATTGCCTGGGTGAGCCGCTGCCGGTGGGCGGTGGCTGACAGTTCAATTGACCATGGGCGCACCCTGCCCTATCGTCCGGCGGTGCGGTCGCCAAGCCGCCACCGGACCCGCGGGAAGGGCTGAGCCCACTGGCCATATCCTGCGCGGTCACACCCGACCTTTGTGCAGCCGGATTTGCGGGTCGTCGGCGCCTCATGCACGGAGGTTCGCTTATGACCCGATCCCTTCCCGACCATCCCCATATCGATCAGTTGAAACGCCAGGCCAAGGAACTGCTGGCGTCCTACCGGCGCGGTGACGCCGACGCCCTCGCCCGCTTCCGGGCCAGCCTGCCGGCGGCCAAAGGCAAGGATGACGCGGCCCTGGCGGCGCTGACCTTGCGCCTGCACGATGCCCAATCCTGCCTGGCGCGGGAATATGGCTTCCCCTCCTGGGCCGAGCTGGATGCCTTCGTCGCCAGTCGCCGGGCCACCTCGGCCGACAGGGCGGAGGCCCGGCTTGAATGGCTGCGCCTGGTCTATTCCGGTGACATCAGCGGCAGCATGCGCCGCCCCCGCCCGGCCGCCGCCCTCCGCCTGCTGGCGGAGAACCCGGATGTGGCGGCGGGCGACCCCATCCTGGCCTGCGCCATCGGCGATGTGGACCGCGTGCGCCAGGCCATCGCCCAAGACCCCGCGTGGGTCAACCGCGCCGGCGGCCCGCTGCGACTGCCGCCCCTGGTGGCGGTCGCCCACTCCAGCCTGGCGCGCGTGCCGGAGATCGCCGGGCGCCTCCACGCCTGCGCCCGGGCCTTGCTGGAGGCGGGTGCCGATCCCAACCAGGCGGTGGGTAACCGCTGGCCGCCCGCCAGCGTGGCCCAGCCGTCGGAAACGGAACGGCTGTCGGCCCTTTACGGCGCCGCCGGGCAGAACCATGACCCGGTCCTCACCGCCCTGCTGCTGGATGCCGGGGCCGACCCCAATGACGGGGAGTCCCTCTATCATGCCCTGGAAAGCCCGGCCTGCGTGGAATTGCTGCTAAGGGCCGGCGCCGTTGTCGCGGGCACCAACGTCCTGTACCGGGCGTTGGACCTGGACAATCTACCGGTGCTTCGGCTGCTGCTGGCCCATGGCGGCGACGCCAATGAACCGGCGCGCAACCGTCCCATCTCCGACTGGGGATCGCCGCTGCTGTGGGCCATCTACCGGCGCCGCTCCACCGCGCACATCGCGGCCCTGCTGGCGGCGGGCGCCAACCCGGCCGCCAGCCTGCCGGACGGTACCAGCGCCTATACGGTCGCCCTGCGCTTCGGCATGGCGGCGGTGGCGGAGGTGCTGCGCCAGGCGGGTGGCGGCACGGCGCTGTCGCTGGAGGACCAGTTCGTCGCCGCCTGCGCCGCCGGGGATGAGGCAGCAGCGCGCGCCCTGCAGGCCCAGCGGCCGGACTTGCCCGCCAGCCTGTCGGACCGGCAGCGGCGCCTGCTGCCGGAGTTGGCGGCGCAGGGGGGCTGCGACGGCGCCATCGCCGTCATGGTCCGATTGGGCTGGCCCCTGACCGTCCAGGCGGGGGACTGGAACGCCACCGCCTTGAACCATGCCGTGTTCCGGGGGGACGCCGCCCTCACCCGCTTCCTGCTGGACCACGGCGCCCGCTGGACGGAAAAGCACGGCTACGGTGACGACGTCAGCGGCACCCTGTCCTGGGCGACACTCAACCAGCCGGAAGACGGCGGAGATTGGGTGGGCTGCGCCCAGGCCTTGCTGGCCCATGGCATGCCCGTGACCAAGGCACCGGCGGACGGTCAGGGCGGCGTCCTGATCGATGGCCACAGGAAGTGGTTCTCGGAAGAGGTGACGGAGGTCCTGCTGGGCGCCATCACCTGAAAAGGAAAGAAGGGGCCGGCGCGCATCGTGCCGGCCCTCATCAAGGTGGGGATTGCCCGGACGCCCACCGGGGCATCAGGGCGATTCCGCCTCCGCCACCATCTGCGGCGCCGCATCGCACGCGCGGTTGGCGGGGCAGACGGCGCCGGTGGGGCGGATGTTGACCACGGCCGTGCCGGTGCGGTCCAGACCCAGGACCCGGGCGGCCGCGGCCGACAGGTCCAGCACCCGGCCCTTCACGAAGGGTCCCCGGTCGTTCACCCGCACCTGCACCACCTGGCCATGGGCCGACACCTCGATCACCGTGCCCAGGGGCAGGGTGCGGTGGGCGGCGGTCAGTCCCTCGGGGTCGTAGGCTTCGCCGCTGGCGGTGCGGTGGCCCGCATGCTCCCGCCCGTACCAGCTGGCCTTGCCGACCTGGGTGTGGTCATCCCCTGTCGTGGTGTTCCCCAGGGCCAAGGCCGGCGCAAGCGCCAGCCCGGCACCCAAGGCTAGGCAACCCCATCGCTGCGTCCTCATGGGACTCTCGCCGTCGTTGTTGAAATGGGTCGGGGCTTAGCCGCCGAAGGGAATCAGCACGTCCAGGCCGAAGGTGGTCTGTCCCTGATCACCGGCGAAGGGCCGGGCGTCGCCCAGCGAGCGGTCGTAGCGCACCTCCGGCCGCAGGGCGAGGCCGTCGGGAAGGGCGTCCCAACCCAGGGTGGCCGCCGGCTTCCACGTCACACCCGCGGTCAGCGCCATATAGGTCGCCCCCTGCCCCGCCGACAACACCGGCGCGCGCGTGGGCTGCCCGGCCTCCGCCAGCACATAGTCCTGGTTGCCCTGGAAGGCAGCGACGTAGAAGCCCTGGACGTCGCGGAACAGCTCAGTCCGCAGGGTCAGCGAAACCGCGTCGCTATACTTCCAGGTGGCGTACTGGGCGGCGCCGAACGCCTCCGCCTTCACCAGATCGTCGCGGACATAGTTCAGCTCGGTGATCAGGGTCAGGGCGTCGCTGGCCTTCACCGTCAGCACGGCGTCGTTGATCCAGCGCGCCTCGTCATTGGCGTTCTTAAGTCCCAGGGGAGCCTTGGTGCTGGCGTTCTCCGGCCCGACATGGGTCAGGGCCACCAGGGTGACGGTGCTGTCGGCGTTGGCGTAACCGAAGCCGAAGATGCCGGACCAGGCGTCGTTGTTGTCGCCATCGCGCCCCAGGCTGGTGTTCACGCCGCTGTCGACGCCGCCGTAGAGATCGATGCCGCCCGACAGGTGCAGGGTGGCCAAGGCACCGGTGTGCTTGAACGGCAGGCCGAAGTTGAAGATGTAGCTGTGGCTGTACAGCGGGTTGCTGGACGCCACGATGGTCTCCGCGCCCAGGGGCGAGGCGTACTGCCCCACCTTCAGGTCCAGGCTGCCGCCGGCAACGTCGGGCACGTGAAAAGCCACGTTGGCCTCCACGATGTCCAGCTGCGTGCGCTCGCCGATGGTGCGGTCCAGTTCACCCAGGAAGTGGGTGTAGCGGGCATCGGTGCCGTACATGCCCTGCAGCTTGAAGCCCCAGCCGAAGTCGTCGCCCGAACCGGCATCCTTGGCGATGGTGCCAACGGCCTGGTTCAGCACCAGCTGGTCCGTACGGTCGGTGAACAGGTGGCCATAGTTGGGGCCGCGGTCGGCGCCATGGTCCGCCGCCGTGATGCCGGCCTCCACCAGGCCGCTGACGGTGATGCCGGCGGGCGCCGCAGCGGGCGCGGCAGCGTCCTCATCCGCGCGGGCGGCGGCGGCGCCCAGCATCAGGGCGCAGGCGGCCGTGGCCGAGGCGATGCGCAGCGCGGTGCGGCGGCGGCGGCGGGGAATGGTGGACTGGATGGAATGCGACATGGGAAGGCATCTCTTGATCTTCTTCGCCGGCGGGGTGCCGGCTTGGACGCCAAGAGACGTCAAGGCCGCCTTAAAGTTCGATGTGAAAGCCGGGGGGCGAAAATCAAAAAGCCTTTATTCAACCTGCCGTCCCGGGGCCGCCCTCCCCGGGCTAACCGTTAGCGCCGCCTACCCCCATTGTTGAACAATGTGACCGCGTCATCCGTCACCCTTGGCAAACGCCCATCTGGTGTGAAAGCATAGCGCCGACTAACCCCGCCTCGGCATGAAGGCGGGCACATAATGGGAGGAGACCAGCGCATGACCATGCTGTGGGAAAAGTCCTATCCGCCGGGCATCGAGTGGAACAGCGAACCGCCCCTGCCCACCTTGGTGGAGGATTTGGACCACGCCGTCGCCACCTGGCCCACCAATCCCTTCCTGATCTGCATGGGCCAGACCATGGACTTCGCCACCTTCGGCGCGCTGTGCGCCCGCGTGGCGGCCAACCTGGCCAGGCTGGGCGTGGGCCCGGGCGTGCATGTCGGCCTGCACCTGCCCAACACCCCTCATTTCGTGCTGGCCTTCTATGCCGTGCTGAAGGCCGGCGGCGTGGTCGTGCCGCTGAGTCCGCTGGACGCGGAGCGGGAACTGACGCACAAGCAGGCCAAGGCCGACATCCGCCTGGTCATCAGCTTCGCCGGCCTGGCGGACAAGCTGCCCCTGGCCGATGGGGTGCGCCTGGTGGTGGCCGGCCCCACCGACTTCGCCGGCCAGGGCGTGCCGGCGGAGGCCCTGCCCAGCGGCGCCCTGCCCTACACCGCCCTGCTGGCGCCCACGGAACCGCCAGCCGCCGGCTGGCCCAAGCGCGCGCTGGCCGACCTGGCGGCGCTGCAGTTCTCCGGCGGCACCACCGGCCTGCCCAAGCCCGCCATGCTGACCCACCAGAACCTCAGCGCCTCGGCCGGGGCCTATGACGTGTTCAGCCGTTTCATGGGCCTGACACCGGGCCAGGAACGCATGATGGTGGTGCTGCCCCTGTTCCACATCTACGCGCTGGACACGCTGATGGTGCGGGCCATGCGCAACGGCTATTGCATGATCCTGCACCCCCGCTGGGACACCGATGCCGTGCTGGACAGCATCCGCGACCACCGGCCCACCCTGTTCGCCGGCGTGCCCACCATGCACCGGGCCATCGCCTCCAGCCCCCGGGTGAAGGACATCGACTTCAGCAGCCTGAAGTTCGTGGGCAGCGGCGGCGCGCCCCTACCCGTGGAACTGGCCCATGAGTTCGAGGCCGCCACCGGCAAACCCGTGCTGGAAGGCTGGGGCATGAGCGAGACCAGCCCCGCCGGCACCATCACCCCGCCGCATCGGCGCAAGGTGGGCTCCGCCGGCATCCCCATGCCCGGCATCACCATCGAAATCCGCGACCTGACCGACCCGCACAAGGCCCTGGGCGCGAACGAGAAGGGGGAGATTTGCATCAAGGGCCGCAACGTCACCCAGGGCTATTACAAGCAGCCGGAGGAGACGCGCGACGCCTTCGTCGACGGCCTGTTCCGCACGGGCGACATCGGCTACCTGGACGATGACGGCTTCATGTTCATCGTCGACCGGCGCAAGGACATGATCCTGTCCGGCGGCTACAACGTCTATCCCCGCGTGTTGGAGGAGGCGATCTACGAGCACCCCGCCGTGGCGGAGGTGATCGTCATCGGCATCCCCGACAGCTATCGCGGCGAAAGCGCCAAGGCCTTCGTCACCCTGCGCCCGGGCGCCGCTGCCTTCAGCCTTGAGGATCTGCGCGCCTTCCTGGCCGACAAGCTGGGCCGGCATGAGCTGCCGGCGGCGCTGGAATTCCGCGACATCCTGCCCAAGACCGCCGTAGGCAAGCTGTGGAAGCAGCCCCTGGTGGCGGAGGAGCGCGCCAAGGCCGCCCAGGGACCTGAAAAGGTGGCGGCGCCGGCGGCGGAGTAAGCACCGAGCAATGCCCTGAAACGGAACGGCGCCCCGGCGAAACCGGTGGCGCCGTCGCCGTCTTCGCGGGTATGTCCTGAGGCGCGTCCACCCCCAAATTCTCAAGGAAGCCTAATGAGCACCCCGGCCCCGAACACGCCCGAAAGCCGCGCCGATTACCGCCATTTCCAGCCCATCACCACCCGCTGGGCCGACAACGACGCCTACGGCCACGTCAACAACGTGGTCTACTACAGCTACTTCGACACGGCGGTGAACCAGCACATGATCGAGAAGGGCGTGCTGGCGCCGGACGGGGGTACCGCCATCGCCCTGGTGGTGGAGACGCAGTGCCGCTACTTCGCGCCCATCACCTTCCCCGACCGGGTGACGGTGGGTGTGCGGGTGGCGCATATGGGGCGCAGCAGCGTGCGCTATGAACTGGCGCTGTTCCGCAATGACGAGGATGCGCCGGCCGCCGCCGGGCACTACGTCCATGTCTATGTCGACAACGCCACCCGCCGCCCCACCCCCATCCCCGAAGATGTGGCGGCGGTGCTGCGCACGATGGTGGTGGCGCCGGCAGCAGCAGAAAAGGCTTAAGGCGCGGGGGTGACCTGTGCGGCCAGTGTCCGGGCGCGGCGGCCGACCAGGCCGGTGCTGAGGGCGAAGCCCAGGCCGGCCAGGGCCAAGACCAGGTCGATCACCAGGGCCGCCACCGGCAGGTCTGTGCCATGGCAGGCGGCGTGGGCACCGGCCAGCAGCACCAGGGCGCCCCCCAGCAGCAGGCGCAAGGTCCGCGACGCCCGCTCACCCGTGGGCGCCGCCAAGCTCAACAGCGGCAGGGTCGCCACCAAGCCCCAGAAGCTCCGGAGATAGACCGCCTCCCGTGCCAGGTCCGGCACCAGGGTGAAGGCGGCGGAGACGGTCGCCGCCAGGGGCACGCCCCAGGTCACCCCGGCCCAGGCCCGTTCCAGCCGGGGCAGCGGCCGGCCCCGGTCGCGCCGCCGGGCCAGGAAGATGGAAAAGCCCGTGGCGGTGACGATGCTGAGCGCCAGGCCCAGCACGCCATAGACCAGGCGCACCGCCAGGCCGCCGTAGGTGGCGCAATGCAAGGCCAGCGAGGCGCCGTAGACGCGCATGCCCACGGGCCCGTCCAGGAAGCCCAGCGGCGCCAGCAGCTTGCCCTCGCCATCGAAATAGTTGCGGTCACCCTGGGTCAGACCGTCGTGGCGGCTCATGTCCAGCAGGATGCGCTGCCCCTTGGTGCCCGGCCGCTCGACATAATAGAAGCGGGAGACACGCGCCGCCCCGGGCGTGGGGTCGGCCACCTGGGCCTGCAGCAGGGCGATGGGCGGCAAGGGCTGCGGGGCGGCGTCGGGGGCAACCTGGGCGCCGCTCAAGGGAGCGTAGGCGCGGGCGAGATCCCCCTTATAGCCCACCTGGGCCACAGTCAGGATCATCAGGCTGGCCAGCGCGAACAGCGCGCCGGTGACGGTGATGGCGATGTGGAAGGGCAAGCCCCAGACGCTGAGCCGGTTGTGCAGGTCGGCCAGGCCCAGGCGCCGCGCCCCGGTCAGCCGCAGGGCGAAGGCGTCGCGGAAGATGCGCGGATGGGCCAGGATGCCGGAGAAGAGCAGCGACAGCAGCGCGATGCCGACCGTGCCCACGGCCAGGCCCGCCCACACTCCCGGCAGGCTCAGTTCCATGTGGACCTCGCCGATAAAGTCGGTCCAGGCGTCGGACGGCGTGTCGGCCAGCGCGCCGTCGGCGCCGGCCCGCCAGGTGACCGCGCCCGCTGGCGTGTAGGCGCGCACCGCCAGATGGGGCCAGTCCGGCCGGGGCAGCAGGCCGTAAAGGCCGGTCACCTTCTCCGCCCCGCCCGCCTGGGCGGATGCCCGCGCCAAGCCGGCGGCCAGGGCCTGGTCCACCACCTCCGGCGCCAGGGCGGCGGTCTCCGGGGTGCCGGCCCATTCCCAGCGGCTGAGGTCATCGGCGAAGACGGCGACGGCCCCGCTGAGGCAGACGATGTAGATCAGCGCCCCCAGCCCCAGCCCCAGGGCGGAATGCCCGGCCAGGGAGGACTGGACGAAGCCGCCCCGGGCGCGGGACGTGGCGGCGGCGGGGTCGGCCTTGCGGCGGGCCAGGACGCGGGCGGCGATGCGCTTCAGCATGTCTTCCCCCTCCTTCAGACGCGGGACAGCCAGGCGGCCGCCACGGCGGCGCCGGCGGTCAGCGGCAGCAGCAGGCCCACCCGGGCCAGGCGCGCGTCCACCAGCGCCCAGGTCATGGCGATGCCCCAGCCGATAGGGCCGATGAAGCCGGCGGCCACCAGGCGGTCGGCTTCCATCCCGCCGGCGCGCACCGCCACCAGGGCGGCCACCGACATACCGGTGGCGGCGGCCAGCGGGCCGGCCAACAGGGTGCGGGCCGCCCCGCGCAGGAAGACGATCCAGGCCCGCCGGCCCGGTTCCACCGGCATGGCCACCGGCGCCTTGGGGGCGCGATGCGGCCGGCGGCGCCGGTCCCGGCCCAGGATCACCACGCCATAGCCCACCAGGGAGAAGGCCAGGAAGCCGATGACGACGGCCTTGTCTGCGTCGGCCACGGCCACCCAGCCGGCGAAGCCCGCGGCGATCAGCGCCCAGCCCGGCAGGGCATGCCAGCGCGGGGCCGTGGCCGAGGCCCATACCCGCCGCAGCAGGACGATGCCCAGCACCGTCAGGGCCAAGCCCCCCAAAAAGCCCATCGTCGCCGTCATGCCGTCGCCCAAATCCCAAGGATGTCGCGGGCATCCGGCCGATCGTCCCCCGTCCGGCGCCCTCTAGCGTCCGGCACTATAGATAAGAATAATTCGCAATTGCAACTTCGAACATCATTCCCAGATGGCGAGGGCGCTGCCCAGTGGCCCGGCCGGCCGGTTCCAAGCCAGCGGCGCCCCGGCCACCATCACCGGCGGCGCCAGGCGGCGGGCGGGGCCCCAGCCGGTCTGTTCGAGGGCGGGATTGAAGTCGGCGTCGGTCTCCGGCGCCAGGGGTGTCGCGTCCGTCCCCCCCGCCCCGCCGTCCAGCAGCAGGCGGGCGGTGCTGGCCAGGGCGGTGCGGCCCACCGTGCCCTGGCCGGTGCGCGCCCGGTGCGCCAGGCCGCGCAACGCCATGGCCGCCAGGATGTAGCCGGTGGCGTGATCCAGCGCCTGCACCGGCAGGGGCGTGGGCTTGTCGCGGCCCCGCAGGCGCATGCCGGCCTCGGCGATGCCGGCGCTCATCTGCACCAGGCTGTCGAAGCCGCGCCGCCCGGCCCAGGGCCCGTCCCAGCCATAGGCGTCCAGGCAAACGTCCACCAGGCCGGGATTGAGCGCGCGGCGGCCGTCCGCATCCAGGCCCAGGCGGGCCAAGGCGTCCGGGCGATAGCCATGGACCAGCACGTCGGCCTGGGCCAGCAGGCGCTTCAAGGTCGCCACATCGTCGGCCCGCCGCAGGTCCAGGCGGGCGCAGCGCTTGCCCAGGGTCATGTCCGGCTCCAGGTTGGGCTCCGCCCAGCCGGGCGGGTCGATGCGCAGCACCTGGGCGCCGCAGCCGGCGAGGAAGCGCGTGGCCGTGGGCCCGGCCAGGATACGGGTCAGGTCCAGCACGCGGATGCCGGCCAGGGGCCGGGTCGCATCGGGCCGCCAGTCCCGCGCGCCCTGCCCCGCCGTTTCCAGGGTCAGCAGGGGGGAGGCCGCCACGGCCCGGCCCTGGGGGTGGTCGGCCCAGGCAGAAGCGCTGCGCATCTCCGCGGCGCAGCCGCCGGCCGCCACCACCGCCGCCTCAAGGTCGCCGGCCGCCCAGCCCGACACGGCCCGGGCCACCGCTGCCCGCTCCGCCAGCACGCCGAGCACGGACAAGGCGGCGGCGCGGTGGTGCGGGGCGTTGGTGTGCAGGCGGATCCAGCCGTCGGCGGCGCGGTAGTCGCCCGCCACCGCGTCCCAGGCGGGCGGCAGGTCCCAGCCCTGGGGCCGCAGGGCATAGCCGAACCAGGCGGAGGACAAGCGGCGGTCGGCCACCACCCCGTCCGCGCCCGCCAGCTCGGCCAGGGCCAGGCCGGCGGCGGCTACCGAGGACACGGCCAGGTCGCTGACGGCGAAGACGGACGGCAGGCTGCCGGCGCCGGTGAAGCGCACCCGGTCCGGCGCGTCGGCCGCGCCGCCCAGGGCCTGCCAGATGGTCTTGAGGAAATGATGGCCGGGGGTGCTCATGGTCGGTGTCTCCCTTTAGGAACGGCCCGACGATGAACCGGTGACAATAATCGTCAATGTTGATTAACTGATTCAATATTGATTGAGACGATCAACGAGGGGGCGCCCATGGCCGACCTGCTGACCGCCGCCCAGGCCGCCACCCGGCTGGGCGTCTCCCGCCCGACGCTGTACGCCTATGTCAGCCGGGGGCTGCTGCGCGCCCAGCCGGACGGGGACACGCGCGAGAGCCGCTACCTGGCGGCGGAGGTCGACCGGCTGGCCCTGACCCGCATCCGCGGCCGCCGGCCCAAGGACATCGCCAAGGCCACGCTGGACTGGGGCCTGCCCGTGCTGGAGTCGGCCATCACCCTGATTCAGGACGGCTACCTCTATTACCGGGGCAGCGACGCGGTGGACCTCGCCGCCCGCGCCAGCGTGGAGGAGGTGGCGGGCCTGCTGTGGCGGGTGGCGCCGGAGGAGGCGTTCGGCGGCCCCCTGCCCCAGCCGGCGCAGGCCTTCGCCGTGGCCCAGGCCGCCTTCCACGGCCGCCGGGCGGAGGAGGCGCTGCTGCCCCTGCTGGCCCTGGCCAGCGAGGACGCCGACACCGCCGCCTGGCAGCGGGCGCCCGGCCGGCTGGCGCAGGGGGCGGCGGCGCTGGTGCGGCTGCTGACGGCCTGCCTGCTGGGCACGGCGCCCAGTGCCGCCCCCATCCACAAGCAATGCGCCCAGGCGTGGAAGCTGGACAAGGACGGCGCCGACCTGGTGCGCATGGCCCTGGTGCTGTGCGCCGACCATGAGCTGAACGCCTCCAACTTCACCGCCCGCTGCGTCGCCTCCACCGATGCCAGCCTGCGGGCGGCCGTCATCGGCGGGCTGGCGGCCCTGGGCGGCCCGCGCCACGGCGGCCTGACCGCGCGGGTGGAGGCCCTGTGGGACGAGGTGGGCGCGGATGGCGAGACCGCCGCCCGCCTGCGCCAGCGCCTGGCGCGGGGGGAGGACATCCCCGGCTACGGCCACCCGCTGTACCCCGCCGGCGACCCGCGCGCCGCCGCCCTGCTGGGTCGCATCCTGCCCCTGCGCCCCACCTGGGCCGTGGTGCAGGCGCAGACCCAGCGCCTGGTGGGCCAGCCGCCGGTGATCGACACCGCCCTGGTGGCGCTGCGCCGCCATCTGGGCCTGCCCAGGGGTGCGGCCTTCGGCCTGTTCGCCCTGGGCCGCTCGCTGGGGTGGATCGCCCACGCGCTGGAGCAGCGCGCCGACGCCCAGCTCATCCGCCCCCGCGCCCTGTATACGGGCCCCCAGCCCACCGCCTGAGCCGAAGCGATACACCCCGTGCCGGGTCTCACACCGGCTGTGCCGTCACCTCCAGCATCTTCTTCACCAGGCCGATGCGGTCCACGTCGTGGCGCCGCGCCATCTCCCATTCCCCCACCATGATGGAGCTGTCGACGATGAAGCGGCAGCGCTCATACCGCCGTTCCATATAGCGGGCCAGCAGGTCGCCCAGCGGCGCGTCCTGGGGCAGCAGCTCGGCCAGCACCACGGCGTCCTCGATGGCCATGCCCGCGCCCTGGCCCAGGTGGGGCGTGGTGGCGTGCACGGCGTCGCCCAGCAGGACCACCCGGCCCCGGTACCAGGGGGCGGGCATCATCAGCACCTCCATGGGCTTGTAGACCACCTGGGCGGGGTCGGTGATCCGGTCGCGCAAGGCCCCGATCAGGCCGCCGAAGCCCTTCATCCGGTCGCGCATCAGGGTGTGCAGCTGGTCGGCCGGCATGCGGGGGTTGCCCGGCTCCTCCGACGTCACGAACAGGTACATCAGGTCGTGGGACAGGGGGCAGAGGCCGGCGTTGCCGTCCGGGCCGGTGAAGGCCGCCAAATGGTCGATCTCCGCCGGCCTCGGGAAGTTGTGGCGCCAGACCGACTGGCCGGTGAAACGCGGCCGGTACTCCCCATCCTCCCCTGGCCCGAACAGCAGGCCGCGCACCTTGGAATAGAGCCCGTCCGCCCCGACCACCACGTCATAGCGGCCAGTGGTGCCGTCGCTGAAGGTCACGTCCACGCCGGCGTCGTCCTGCTCCAGCCGGTCCACCGTCGTGCCCAGGCGCACGGCCGTGCCCTTCTCCAGCGCGGCACCGCTCAGCACCCTGTGCAGGGCCAGGCGGCTGATGCCCAGGTTGGCGGGGTACTGCGGCCCCGCCAGGCGCTGGCCCGGTATCTTGGCCAGCAGGCGGCCGTCGGAGGCGTACATGCCCACCGCCTCGAACGGGAAGCCCGCGTCGAGGTAGCGGTCCACCAGGCCCAGATCGGCCATGGCGCGCACGACGTTGCATTGCTGGATGATGCCGACGCCGTAGACCGTCCATTCCTTCTGCAGTTCCACCAGGTCCACCGCCAGGCCCCGGTCGCGCAGGGCCGCCGCCAGGGACAGGCCGCCGATGCCGCCCCCCACGATCAGCACTCGGCTCACACGCTGCGCCATCATCCTCCCTCCCGTTCGCTTGGTATGGGCGTTTGTTGTGGCGGCAACGGTACGGCGGGCGGCAGCATCGGTTGAGGCGTATTTTCCGATGCGCGTCCATCGGCGTGGCCGATATCAGCACCCGCCTTCGACGGGGCCTTGCGCTCAGCGAACGGCTGGTCCATCTATCGGTTCTGTCGTACCAAAGTGCGGCGAGGTATCACCTCGAACAATAAAATAGGGAGGATGGGCGCCCATGCGCTTCCGCCGTTTCGACCTGAACCTGCTGGTGGCCCTGGACGTGCTGCTGGAGGAGCGCAACGTCTCGCGCGCCGCCCACCGCCTGCACCTCAGCCAATCGGCCATGAGCGGGGCGCTGGCCCGCCTGCGCGATTATTTCGATGACGAAATCATGGTGATGGTGGGCCGCGCCATGGTGCCCACGCCCCTGGCGCTGGCCCTGGTGGAGCCGGTGCGCGACATCCTGATCCGGGTGCAGACCACCATCGAGGCGCGCCCCACCTTCGACCCCGCCACGGCCCAGCGCGTGTTTCGCGTGGTGGCGTCGGACTATGTGACCGAGGTGGTGCTGGCCCGCGCCATCCGCCGCCTGCGGCGCGAGGCGCCGGGCCTGCGGCTGGAGATCAGCGCCGTGGCCGACGGCATTCACGACCGCCTGAACCGGGCCGACGTGGACCTGGTGATCTCCCCCGACGCCTACCTCACCAGCGACCAGCCCAAGGAAGTCCTGTTCGAGGAGACGCACAGCTGCGTCGTCTGGCGCGACAACCCGGCCGTGGGCGACAGCCTGACGTTCGAGCAGTACCTGGACATGGCCCACGTGGTGGTGATCATCGGCGACAAGCGCACGCCGGCCTTCGAGCAATGGTTCCTGGACCGCTACGGCTACGCCCGCAAGGTCGGCGCCGTGGCCCCCGACTTCTCCTCCGTTGCCTCCATCCTGGTGGAGACGGACATGATCAGCACCATGCACACGCGCCTGGCCCGCCTCTACGCCCAGCACCTGCCCCTGCGCGTCCTCCCCGCCCCCATCGAGTTCCCCGTGCTGACCGAAATGATGCAGTGGCACTACCAGTTCGACCGCGACCCGGGGCTGATCTGGCTGCGGGGGTATTTGCGGGAGTGCGCGGGGGAGTAAGGGAGAGTTCTTATGCCGGACACTACATAGATAGTTAATTACCAGAAACAACCTGCCAAGCCGGATCATTTTCTTTTTTTTCGACGAAATTTGCCGTCTTCCTGCCTCCATTTTCTGTCAAAGTGAAAACAACTGCATTCCCAACTCTGATTTTACTTCCCCTCTTCACCACAGAAAGTCTAAAATGAATATCAGGACCTCCTGAATCATCTTTGATGAATCCATATTTTTTTCCTACGTTAATAAGCATAACAAAACCGCTACCAAGCACGCCGTTGGC
This sequence comes from Nitrospirillum bahiense, assembly GCF_007828025.1. Lineage (NCBI taxonomy): Bacteria > Pseudomonadati > Pseudomonadota > Alphaproteobacteria > Rhodospirillales > Azospirillaceae > Nitrospirillum > Nitrospirillum bahiense. The sequence goes on along the minus strand of NZ_VITO01000002.1, from coordinate 411,489 downwards.
TTCATCAACGGATGACCCCAATTTATGTGCATTGGCGGATAAATCGTCAGCGTTTTCGACAATACCTCTTGATCTCAATTTTGGAGGAATTCTAACGGAATCAGCGCTGATATTATATTTCTCAATTTCTTGATTCTGATTTCCCTTCCTCGCATTCTGATCAAGATTTATGCGCACGTTCTTTCTTTTCTTTTTTAGCTCCTGTCCAGTATTTAGGACGTTTGCGAGCCCGTAGTGAATTTCGTAATCTTGGTGCATTTTTACTTTCGGTGATATATTTGAGGGCGAACGTTCCTTAAAGCACCACCTTATAAATCGCTCACCTTGTTCCGCCTCCTCAATATAGCATAGAATATTTTGATCGTATAAGAACTGTAGAAATTCATCAGCAGATTTCATAAATCCCGGCGTTGGCTTTCCTTCCGCCATAATATATTCTAGAAATTCTGAGAATGCATTCGTATATTTTTCGTGGCTAAATTTCTGCGCACCGTCAAGAAATTCAAAAAATTTCAGGAATATCTCGAATTCCACCTCATCATAATAAAATGACAAACTATCTTTTATTTCACCAAGAAGGTAATCTCCATACGCACGCCGAAAGTCGGCACTAAATAGATCGCCATACTCAAAAACACCGCTTCGCCCGCCTCGCTGATGTAAATCAGCGAGAGTATCAAGCATAGTTAATATATCTCTCGGCCTATGAAATGAATTCCTCATAAAAAGAACAAATGATGTTGGGTAATTTTCGTCAGCTCTAACATTAGTTGCATTAAAAGGAAAATAATGATCCCAAGCGCTACCAAGAGGAAGATCAATATCCTGTTGAGCAGAAAACATTCTATCCGCCATCTTGAATAAATCTGACTGCCTATGCGAGAAATAAACAGTCCTCCAATCTAATACGACGGAATTATCTCTTAGTTTTGTATTCCTATTTTGCATTCCCAGGCTGTTAAAAATATCTGGCCTTAATAATAATACTACCCTAAGACGACCTTTTGAATCACGTATACTTGGTGCAAAGTCATTGTTAATCGACCAAACAGCGTTAGCAAGCCCTTTGACACAGTCAACATACTCAGTATATGGCACAGAGGACGGCCTGATATCCACACCATCTATAAATAATAAATGACTTTCACTCAGATTAAGCGATGATAGGGCGGATTCAAATGCACGCTCAATGGTCAGAAGATGAGTCTGGAATCTATTATCGTTCGTGGTAGTTTTTGTTTCTTTATGCGCCTGCCCTTTCACGGAAAGCGCCAAGTGCTTGGCAACTAACTCTGCAGCTAGTCGCGAATTCTCGACCATTTGCAACGCCACCGCTATTTCTGGGGAGAATGCATGGTCATAATATTCACCAATAGCATCTTTAAGCGCAGAGAATTTTGGATAATTAATTATAGTCTCTGCAAAACCTGCCGAATTAATTATAGACTCAGAAAGCAGCAAATATATTATAACTTTCCAAATGTCAGTATAGTCAGATAGGCTTAAACTGCGCTCCTTTCTAAGTGTAACGAATTTGTGGTAGTCTGTTTCTCGTATGAATTTATGTATCGACTTGTTATTTCCGTATTGATAATTTGAGTAATATACAGCGTACGCAGTCTTTCCAGTTCCTTTCTCCCCAACTAGAAAAAATATGTTTCTTTTATTTATTTCCTCAAGAGCTTCAGTCCTTAGAAATATCTTATTAAAAAGATCTTTGTTTTCACGGCGCCTATAGTTCTCAGCGTCAGAAAATCCAAAGATAATTTCCGATATTTTCTTCATTTTTATTCTCCATATTATAATAGAAAACCGCATGTCGCCTGGCGACAATCTGTACCAGCAATTTAAGGTGACACATATTTGGTACAAACACCACCAGTTAGCAACCTCATTAATGCTGAGTTAGAAAATGGAATTACGCGCTTTAGCCAATCCATCACAATGTAAGCTGCCTACCCGCACATATGAACATCGGACTGAGTATTTAATTACTCTGTTGCCTTAGAAAATTTCACCTCTTCATCACTTCTCCCGATACATCCCTATCCAGCCTATCGATTTGATGAATGCATAATTGCGTTCTACCTTTGCCTGTAGCGGCACAGCAGGCGCCCGGGAACCGGCGCCCCGGCCCTTAGTCCCTTGGAAGAGCACGGGGTTTTCCCCCGTGGGGGCTATGGGCCGGTCAACAAGGCCGCGCAGGGAGTGAACACATATGCACCGGATCGTGCGTCCGGCGACGGCTGCCGTCGCCCTTATGCTGACGCCTGGCGTGGGCCTGGCCCTCCTCTCCTCAACCGCCGTGGCGCAGAGCGCGGCCCCCGCCGCCAAGGGCACCGGCGCCGCCGGCGCCGCCGCAGCGGCGGAGACGGGCCAGCTTGAGGACATCGTCGTCACCGCCGAGCGGCGGGAGCAGAGCCTGCAGAACGCGCCCATCGCCGTGTCGGCCCTGGGCGGGGCGGCGCTGAAGGATGCGGGCGTGGCCGACGTGTCGGACCTGACGCGCAGCGTGCCCTCGGTGGTGATCGCCCCGGCGGCGGGCGGGGTGCCGCAGGTCTATGTGCGCGGCATCGGCACCTTCGCCTCCAACCAATATGCCGAGCAGTCGGTGGCGGTGAACCTGGACGGCATCTACATCTCCCGCCCCGCCGGGGCCAACGGCTTCTTCTACGACATCCAGCGGGTGGAGGTGCTGAAGGGCCCGCAGGGCACGCTGTACGGCCGCAACGCCTCGGGCGGGGCGCTGAACGTGCTGCCGGAAACGCCGAAGCTGGACGCGCTGTCGGCCGCCGCCACGCTGGACATCGGCAATTACGATCTGCGCAAGGGCGACGCCTACGTCAACGTGCCGCTGAGCGACAAGGCGGCCTTGCGCGCCTCGGGCATGGTGATCGACCGCAAGGGCTACCTGACCGACGGCTACAACGACGACCAGGGCCAGGCCGGGCGCCTGCAGTTGCTGCTGGAGCCGACGGAGGATTGGCGGGTGCGCCTGTCCGGCGACTATTACCACCGGGGCGGCAAGGGCTCCGGCCAGGTGCAGTACCCCTACGCCGACGCCGACAACCCCTGGATCGGCCCGTCCGACCCGCGCGAGGTCGCGGCCTATTACGCCGGGCTGCCGGCGGCCTCCGCCCGCAATCCGCTGATCAGCAACGCCAAGGGCGACGGCTTCATCGACGACCAGTTCTGGGGCACGCACGCGGAAATCAACCACGATTTCAGCTTCGCCACCCTGACCGTCATCCCCGCCTATCGCGAGGTGCATGAGGACTACCTGTCCTACATCCCCTCCGCCTTCCGGGTGCAGAGCGACGCCCAGCAGAAATCGGTGGAGGCGCGGCTGGCGTCCCGGGACGGCGGGCCGCTGACCTGGCTGGCCGGCATCTATTACTTCACCGAGGATGTGGCGGCCAACCAGGACTATGACCATTGGGTCCAGGAAACGGTGATCGACAGCAAGCTGACGGATGAGACGGTGGCCGCCTTCGGCCAGCTGACCTACGCGCTGACCGACAGCCTGCGCCTGACGGCCGGCGGCCGCTTCACCCATGAGGAGAAGACGCAGGACACCCAGTTCGGCACCGCCACCTTCAGCCCGGCCAAGCCCACGCTGTCCACCCGCGCCGACGACCGCATCTGGAACGCCGCCACCTGGAAGGTGGGCGTGGATTACGACCTGGCGCCGCAGTCGCTGCTGTACGCCAACATCGGCACCGGCTTCAAGGCGGGCGGCTTCTTCGCCAGCGCCGGGCCCGACACCTTCAATCCGGAGCACCTGACGGCCTACAGCATCGGTGTGAAGAACCGCTTCTGGGACAACCAGGTGCAGTTGAACGTCGAGGCCTTCGACTATGAATACCGCGACCAGCAGATCAGCTATCTGGCGCCCTCGCTGACCGGGGTGTCCAGCTTCCCCTACGCGCCCGTGTTCGTGACGCAGAACGTGGGCCGGTCGCGCATCCGGGGGTTCGAGGTGGAGGGGCGGTGGAAGGCCACGGCGCAGGACCTGCTGACCGCCAACGTGCAGTATATCGACAGCCGCTACACCAGCTTCACCTACAGCTACTTCTCCAACTTCGGCGCCCCGCCCTCCGTCGGCTGTCCCTACAGCGTGGCGACGGGGGCCAGCCCGGCACCCGTCCCGCCCTCCGCCATCTACTCGGTCAACTGCAGCGGCAAGCCCGGCACCAACGCCCCGCGCTGGACCGCCAACCTGGGCTATGAGCATGAGTTCCGCTTCGCCGACGGCTCCGGCCTGACAGCGGCGGCGGACATGTACCTCTCCGCCTCCTACTACACCGCCTACGATTATTTGGCGAAGCAGGTACAGGGCGGTTACCACATGACCAACCTGCGCCTGACCTACAACGCGGCGGACGACCTGTGGTCCGTCACCGGCTATGTCAACAACGTGGAAAACCAGGCGGTGGTCAGCACCAGCTTCCAGCCCAACCAGGCCTTCGGCAATGGCCTGAACTACGCCAACATCCGCCCGCCGCGCACCTACGGCGTCCGCGCCACGGTTCGGTATTAAGGGCCGGTATTAAGGGCCGTTATCGAGCGGCCGGCGCATTAATAAAACCGTGTTTCACAAATACTGATTGAAGGAACGGCGCCGTTTCCGCCCACCAGACAAGGTCAAGGGGCGGGGCGGCGCCGTGCACCCGTGTGCCCCCGCAGCATCAGTGACAAATTCTTATAAAAACGTATTATTATTTCGTTGCGCGGAACGCTTCTTTTCTGTCTCCTGCCCCCGTCTGCACAGGCACGAATGGCGTCCGCCCAAGCGGCGCCACGGACCCCGCCCGGGCCCGGCCAACAGTGCCATGCGTTGGGGACACAGATGAACCGACTGTTCCGGCCGGCGACGGCCATGGCCACCCTTTTCCTGGCCACTGCCCCCTTTGCCGCCGCCGCAGGGGCCATTGACGGTGCCACCGGCGGCGCCGACCCGGCGGACGCCGCATCCGATGCCGTGCTGAAGGACATCGTGGTCACGGCGGAACAGCGGATGGAGACGCTGCAGTCCGCCCCCATCGCCGTGCAGGCCGTGACCGGCGACAGCCTGGCGGCCGGCAGCCTGACCAACACCGCCGACCTAGCCCGCGCCCTGCCCGCCCTGGTGGTGGCGCCGGCCGCCGGCGGGACGCCCCAGCTCTACGTGCGCGGCATCGGCACCTATATCGTCAGCAGCTATGCCGAGCCGTCGGTGGCCTTCAACCTGGACGGCGTCTACGTCCCCCGCCCCGCCGGCGCCAGCCTGGTGTTCTATGACCTGCAGCGGCTGGAGCTGCTGCCCGGGCCGCAGGGCACGCTGTACGGCCGCAACGCCTCGGCCGGCGTGCTGAACGTCGTGCCGGAGGTGCCGGTGCTGGGCCAGGCCTCGGGCCACGCCTCGCTGGAATTCGGCAACTACAACCTGCGCAAGGGCGAGGGCGCCTTGAACGTGCCGCTGGCGGACAAGGCGGCGTTGCGCGTGGCGGCCCAGGTAGTGGACCGCAAGGGCTATCTCTCCGACGGCTATGACGACGACCAGAGCCAGGCCGGCCGCGTGCAGGTGCTGCTGGAGCCGGCGGACGACCTGCATGTGCGCCTGGCCGCCGACTACGCCCACCGGGGCGGCAAGGGTGACGCCCAGGTGCAGTACCCCTTCGTGAACGGCGACAACCCCTGGATCGGCCCGTCCGACCCGGCGGCGGTGAAGGCCTATTACGCCGCCCTGCCGCCGCTGGCCCGCCTGAACCCGCTGATCCGCAACGCCCGGAACGACGGCTTCATCGACGACAGGTCCTGGGGCCTGAAGGCCGACATCGTGAAGGACTTCAGCTTCGCCACCCTGACCCTCACCCCGGCCTATCGCGGCATGGATGAAGATTACCTGGCCTATGTGCCCAGTGCCTTCAGCCTGACCGGCCGCTCCCGCGCCACCTCCGTCGATGCGCGCCTGACGTCCAACGGCCAGGGGCCGCTGAGCTGGGTGGGCGGCGTCAGCTATTTCAATGAGCAGCTCTACGCCAACCAGTATTACGACAACTACATCCAGCACGCCGTGGGCAAGGGCGACCTGAACACCGAGTCCGAGGCCGTGTATGGCCAGGTGACCTACGCCGTGGCGCCGGACCTGCGCCTGACGGCCGGCGGCCGCCTGTCGCATGAGGAGAAGGCGCAAGACATCCTGTTCGGCAGCAACACCTTCTCCGCCGCCTTCCCCACCCTGCTGCCGCGCCAGGACACGCACGACTGGAACGGCGCCAGCTGGAAGGTGGGGGCGGATTACGACGTGGCCCCCGGTTCCCTGCTGTACGCCAGCGTCGCCACCGGCTTCAAGGCGGGGGGCTTCTTCTCCTCCCCCGTCAACCAGCGCGACTACTATGGGCCGGAGCATCTGACCGCCTACACGGTGGGCCTGAAGAACAGCCTTCTGGGCGGCAAGGCCCAGGTGAACCTGGAGGCGTTCGACTACGAATACCGCGACCAGCAGATCACCTACACCGCCCCGGTGCAGACCGGCGTGCCGCTGGCGCCCTACGCCGCCCTGCTGGTGACTCAGAACGCCGGCCGGGCGTACATGCGCGGCCTGGCCGTGGACGGCAAGTGGCAGGTGACGGCGGACGATCTGCTGACCGCCAGCGGCCAGTACCTGGACACCGCCTACGACGATTTCCACTACCGCTACTACAGCGGCCTGGGGGCCTCGCCCGCCGTGGGCTGCGCCTACACCAACGCCTCGGCCACGGCGGTGCCCAAACCCGTCGGCGCCGCCAAGATCTGGGCGGTGGATTGCGCGGGCAAGCCGGCCATCAACGCCCCGCGCTGGACCGCCATCGTCGGCTACCAGCATGACTTCCGCCTGGACGGTGGCGGCACCGTCACGGCGGCGGCGGACGTGCACCTCTCCTCCTCCTACCAGACCGCGTACGACTACGCGCCGCAGCAGCTGCAGGGCGGGTATCACATGACCAACCTGCGCCTGACCTACACCCCGGACCATGCGTGGTGGAGCCTGACGGGCTACGTCAACAACGTGGAGAACCAGGCGGTGGTGACCAGCGGCTACCAGCCCGCCCAGGCCCTGGGTGCCGGCTACAACACCGCCAGCATCCGCCCGCCCCGCCTGTATGGCGTGCGGGTGCGGGTGGCATACTGAAGCCACACGCCGAACGCCATCCCCTGAAGGGTTAAACCCCTTATGGTTGTAATTCAGCGCAAGCAGCTCTGTTAAGGTGACGCATGCCGGGGAGGAAGTCCGCCCCCGGCGCGTCGCTTTGCGGAGATCTGCCATGGCCAAGCCCTTCCCCGCCGTCGGCCACCGCTACCTGGTGACCTTCAGCACCTTCCGGGTCGAGTTGCACTTCACCTCGATCACGTCGCTGACCTACACCGGCATCCGCAAGGACGGCAGCCGGGGGCCCTCGGAAACCGTGGCTATCCGGGTGGAGGAATTGCGGGACGACCAGTTCCTGGTGACGTGGCAGGAGGCTGACAAGACCACGGTGGTGCATGTCGAGGACTATGCCCGCCACACCATCGTCACCAACATCACCAACCCCGACCTGACCTTCTTCCAGGACCACGGCACCTTCGCCCAGGTGCGGGAGACGGCGGGGGCGTTGTGAGGCCCTGCTGCGCACCCGGGTTGGCCCGGTTATGCTGCATGCTGTAGAGCGCCGAGGGGCGCGTGTCGGGGGGGCCCATGATCCTGGTTTTCGTGCATGGCTGGAGCGTCACCAGCACCGCGACCTACGGCGGCCTGCCGGACGCCCTGGCGGTGCAGGCAACGCTGACGGCGCCCGGCCTGAACCTGACGGTGGTGCAAATCCACCTGGGCAGCTACGTCAGCTTCCAGGATGACGTCACCATGGCCGACGTTGTGCGGGCCTTCGACCGGGCGCTGCGCGATGCGCTGCTGCCGCCCGGCGCCCCCGCGGGGACGCCCCTGCCCGACTTCTCCTGCGTCACCCATTCCACCGGCGGCCCGGTGGTGCGGGAATGGGTGAGCCGCCTTTATGACGGCGGCGCGAGGCTGAAGCAGCCGCCGCTGCGCCACCTGGTCATGCTGGCGCCCGCCAACCACGGCTCCCCCCTCGCCACCCTGGGCAAGGAGCGGGTGGGCCGCATCAAGGCCTTCTTCAACGGCGTGGAACCGGGGGAGCGCATCCTGGACTGGCTGGCCCTGGGCAGCGCCGATCAGTGGCGCCTGAACGGGCGCTGGCTGGACTATGACCCCGTGGCCGTGGACCTCTACCCCTTCGTGCTGACCGGACAGACCATCGACGCCCACTTTTACGACTTCCTCAATTCCTACCTGGCGGAGGAAGGGTCGGACGGCGTGGTGCGCGTGGCGGGGGCCAACCTGAACTGCCTGTTCCTGACGCTGAAAGAGACGGCGGCCGCGGTGACCAACCCGCACCCGCATTTCGACGCGCAGCCGGCCGCCGTGCTCAGCCCCGACGGCGGGCCCCGGATGCCGCAGCCGCCCCTGGCCTTCGGCGTCATTCCCGACGCCAGCCATTCCGGCGACAGCCTGGGCATCATGGGCAGTGTCACGCCCCAGAACGCCGCCGCCAAGCCGGTGGTGGCGGAAATCCTGCGCTGCCTGCAGGTCGACAGTCCGGCGGCCTATGGCGCCCGCGTGGCGGCCCTGGCGGCCCTGACCGACGCCACCCAGCAGGCCGTGGCCCTGGCCAAGCCGGATGAAGGGCAGCGCCACAGCCAGCTGGTCTTCCGCATCCGCGACGACCAGGGCGACGCGGTGGACGATTTCGACCTCTACCTGCTGGGCGGCCCGGACTACACCCCGGACAACCTGCCCAAGGGCTTCTTCGTCGACCGGCAGCGCAACAGCGTCTCGCCCAACTGCCTGGTCTACTATCTGGATTACGACGTCATGGCGCAGCTGCCCGGCGCCCATTTCGGCCTGCGCGTCCAGGCGCGGCCCGCGGCCGGCGACGGTTTCGTCGGCTATGCCCCGGTGGAGTTCCGCACCGATGGCGCCGGCCTGGCCATGGCGCTGAAGCCCAATGAGACGACCTACGTCGACGTGGTGCTGAGGCGCCACGTCGATCGCGCGGTCTTCCGCCTGGGCGCCGTGACACCCGCCCCGCTGGACTTCAAGGACCGCAAGCCCAGCGGGACGGACGTCGACACGCCCTGACGGATCAGCCAGCCTTGTAACGATCGGCCGCGTGGTTGCGCGACAGGTTGGGGCCCAGGGCGTAGCGGGCCTTGTTCACCGCGTCGAAGTCCGCCGGATCGGGCAGCGAGGGGATGCTGACCAGCTCACCCTGATCCAGGCCGGCCAGGGCCGCCTCCACCATCTCGCCCACCTCCATGACCATGTTCTGGTCCAGGTCGTCGAAGGACTTGCCCACGCGCTCGAAAATCTCCGTCCGCGTCAGGCCGGGCAGCACGGCCTGGAACTTCACGGCCTTGCCGGCCTTGGCGGCCTCCGCCTGCAGCGACTGGGTCAGCGCCAGGACGAAGGCCTTGGTGGCGGCGTAGGTGGCGCTGAACATCTCCGGGATCAGGGCGACGACGGAGGCGACGTTGACCACCGTGCCGGCACCCTTGGCGGCGAAGGCGTCGGTGGCGGCGATGGCCAGGCGGTTCACCGCCGTGACGTTCACCGCGATCATGGTGTCCTGGTAGGCGATGTCGCTGCCCAGCGAGCCCTCCTTGGGGCCCAGGCCGGCGTTGTTCACCAGCAGGGTGATGGCGGCGCCGGTGCGCAGGCGCTGCTCCACCGTCTCCACGTCGGCCTGGTTGGCCAGGTCGGCGGCCAGCACCTCGACCTTCACGCCGGTCTCGGCGGCCAGGCGGGTGGCGGCCTCCTCCAGCCGGGCCTGGTTGCGGGCGACCAGGATCAGGTCATAGCCGCGGCGGGCCAGGCGGTCGGCATAGGTGGCGCCGATGCCGGAAGAGGCGCCGGTGACGAGGGCGGTACCTTTGGTGCTCATGGAAGTTTTCCTTTGGAAAGAAGCGGTGGAAGCGGGGCGCCGTCGGCGTCGTTGATCACGAAACTGGTATATGCCACTATTATCATGCAAGTCAATCGAGCTTGTGAACCCCAAGCACCGCGCCGGGGGCATTGCAGGGCGGGTGGGAATGCCGGGACGACTGGCCCGCCGCCTGCTCATATGAAGTGTGGGCCCCAGGCCCGCTTGTGACGGCGGTAGTGGCCTCCGGCCCTGGCGAGGCCTATCCTGACCTACGTCGTGAGGTCGGATGGCAGGATGGCCCGAACCGGCCCGCCGGTCTTGGAAGAGCCGGTCTAGAAGGGATGATGGAATTGGATGAACGTGCCTCCACAGCGCCGGCCCCGGTGGCGGCGGCATCGACTGAAGGCCCGGACGGGCGCCCATCGGACCGCTGGGGCTGGGACTATTGCACCAACACCGCCGTGCGCCGCGCCGCCCGCCGGCTGGGCCAGCTCTATGGCGACGTGACGGCACCGGCCGGCCTCATGCCCACCCAGCACACCCTGCTGACCCACCTGAAGCTGGCGGCCGCCGTGTCCGACCCCGCCGCCGGCACGCTGCAGAACGTGGCCGCCGCCGTGGTCATGGACCTGTCGGCGCTGGGCCACACCCTGAAGCCGCTGATCCGCGACGGCTATGTCGAGTTGGTGCCCGACGCCAAGGACCGCCGCGTCAAGCGCGCCCGCCTGACGGCGGCGGGCGAGGCCAAGCAGGCCGAGGGGCTGGCGCTGTGGCAGGTGGCGCAAAGCCGCTTCGACGCCCTGTTCGGCGCGGAGGAATCCGCCGCCCTGCGCCGCGCCCTGGCCATCGTGGCGTCAGAGGAGTTCGCGGCGGCGTTCAAGCGGGGGGATGAGGTTTAGGGTTCCTCCCCGGCCTCAGCCATCATGACCGAGGACGGCGACCGCATATCGGCGAATGATCGCATCGACGGAGACAAGCGTCAGCCCTTCAAGTTGCGCCTGGGCCACCAGCATCCGGTCGAAGGGATCCTGGTGGTGCGGCGGTAGCGCTCCCGCCCTTGCCGCGTGGGCTATGTCGATGCCGAGAGGCATGAAACCGGCCTTCGCCAATCGTTCCTCAATGCCATGCAATGGGAATATCAGCCGACCAAGGGCGCTCTTGATCGAAATTTCCCAGATTGACGCCGCGCTCACGAAGATCTGCGAACGTCGGTCCTGCAGTGCCGTTCTGGCGGCGGCGGGCAGCGCCGGATCGTCCGCCATCCACCAAAGCAGAATGTGCGTGTCGATCAGCAGTCTCACGGAACACCACTTCCAAAAGCGCGGGCGATTTCGTCCGGCAATGGCGCATCGAAATCAGGGCCGATTTCAATCTCCCCCTTCCATAGGCCGGGCACACGCGGTCCTCCCAACGCCTCCAGCGGCACAAGGCGTGCCATGGGGCGCCCAGCCTTCGCGATGATGATCTCCTCACCCGCAGCGGCGCGCTCAACCAACTGCGACAGATGTGTTTTCGCGTCATACAGATTTACGGGATCAGCCATGGCACCCTCCTGACCAACTTGACCAAACATAGCATCACCACCAGGGTTGGTCGAGTTGGTCAACATCACCTGAAGTTCCGCCCATCCGGAAAGGTCGCGTCCGCGCGGCGGGCGGGGGCCGCACCGGTGGGTTCGTCCAGGCGGGACAGCAGGTCGGAGTAATCGATCAGGCGCTCGGCGCGCACATGGGTGACGGGGGTGGCGCTGGGGCCCCGGTCCTGGGTGGGGGCGATGACCTTCTCCACCCGCCCCAGGCACAGCAGCAGGCGGCTGCCCAGGATGTGGCGGCGGAAGGCAGTGAAGGTCTCGGGCATCAGCACCAGGTTGGCGATGCCGCTCTCATCCTCCAGCGTGATGAAGATGACGCCCTTGCTGCTGCCCGGCCGCTGGCGCACCAGCACCAGGCCGGCCAGGGCCACGCGGCTGCCGTCGGCCAGGGTCTCCAGCGTCTCCATGCGCATCAGGGGATAGCGGCGGACCATCCTCTCCTTGGGCTCCGCCGCGAACCGCTCCAGCCGGGCCACCACGTCGTCGCGCACCAGGCTCATGGGATGGCGCTTTAGCGACAGGGACAGGCGGGTGTAATCCTCCACCAGGTGCTCGCCCAGGGTCATGGCCGGCAGGGTGGCGATGGACGGGTCCTCCGCCCACGGGTCGCCCGTCCCCTCCTCCTCCGCGTTCAGCGCCAGGTCCAGCAGGGGCGGCAGCCGTTCGCCCAGGGCGCTGACCGCCCACAGCGCCTGGCGCCGGTCCAGGCCCATGGACTGGAAGGCGTCGGCCTCCGCCAGCAGTTCCAGGGTGCGCGGCGCCAAGCGGGCGCGGCGCCACAGATCATGCGGGCTGGCAAAGGGCTCATGCCCCCGCGCCTCCAGCAGCGGCCGCACCGCCGCCTCGCTCAGGCCCTTGGCCAGGCGCAGGCCCAGGCGCAGGGTCTGGAAACGCTGCCCCCGCGCCGGCGGCTCCAGCCGGCTGTCCCAATCGGAATGGTTCACGTCCGGCGGCAGCACCACCACGTCATGGTCCCGGGCGTCGCGCACGATCTGCGCCGGGGCGTAGAAGCCCATGGGCAGGCTGTTCAGCAGGGCGCAGGCGAAGACATCGGGATAGTGGCATTTGATCCAGGCGGAGACGTAAACCAGCTTGGCGAAGCTGGCGGCATGGCTTTCCGGGAAGCCATAGGTGGAGAAGCCCTTGATCTGGTTGAAGCAGCGCTCGGCGAATTCCGCCGTGTAGCCGTTCTTCAGCATGCCGGCGCGGAACTTCTCCTCGAACGTGTCGATGTCGCCCAGCTTGCGGAAGCTGGCCATGGCCCGGCGCAGGGCGTCGGCCTCCGCCCCGGTGAAGCCGGCGCCGACGATGGCGATCTGCATGGCCTGTTCCTGGAACAGGGGCACGCCCAGCGTCTTCTTCAGCACCTTCTTCAACGCCTCGGACGGATAGTCCACCGGCTCCAGCCCCTGGCGGCGGCGCAGGTAGGGATGGACCATGCCGCCCTGGATGGGCCCGGGGCGGACGATGGCCACCTGCACCACCAGGTCATAGAACTCACGGGGGCGCAGGCGGGGCAGCATGGACATCTGCGCCCTGCTCTCCACCTGGAACACGCCCAGGGTATCGGCGGCGCACAGCATGTCGTAGGTCGCCACGTCGTCCTGCGGAACCGTGGCCAGCGTCAAGTCGCGGCCGTAATGATCCCGCAGCAGGGTGAACGCCCGGCGCAGGCAGCTGAGCATGCCGAGGCCCAGGACATCGACCTTCATCAGGCCGGCGGCGTCCAGATCGTCCTTGTCCCACTCGATGTTCTGCCTGTCCTCCATGGCCGCGTTCATGATGGGGCAGAATGTCGCCAGCGGCTTGGGCGTGATGACGAAGCCGCCGACATGCTGCGACAGGTGGCGGGGGAATTTCGAGATCTGGCCCGTCAGATCCAGCACCTGGCGCAGCAGCGGGTCGTCGGGGTCCAGCCCGGCCTCCCGCGCCCGCTCCTCCTCCGGCGTGCCGGTGCCCCAGCCGGAGATCATGGCCGACAGCTGGGCCACCGTGTCCTGGCTCATGCCCATGGCCTTGCCCACGTCGCGCACCGCCCCGCGCGAGCGGTAGCAGATGACGGTGGCGGCGATGGCGGCGTGGTCGCGGCCGTACTTCTCGTAGATGTGCTGGATCACCTCCTCCCGCCGCTCATGCTCGAAATCCACGTCGATGTCCGGCGGCTCATTGCGCGCGCTGGAGATGAAGCGCTCGAACAGCAGCCCGCTTTCCACCGGGTCGATGGAGGTGATGCCCAGGCAATAGCAGACGGCGGAGTTGGCGGCGGATCCCCGCCCCTGGCAGAGGATGCCCTGCTCGTTGGCGAACCTCACGATCTCATAGACCGTCAGGAAGTAGGAGGCGTAGCCCAGCTCCCCGATCAGGGCCAATTCCTTGTCGATCTGCTTTTGGACATCTTCCGGCACGCCCGCCTGGTACCGTTTGCGGGCCCCCTCCGCCGTCAGCTGGGCCAGGCGGCCCTGTGGTGTCTCACCCCCTTTCACCTCCGACGGGTAGAGGTAATCGACCCGCAGTTCGCTGATGGAGAAGGTGCAGGCCTCCACGATGTCGCGGATGCGCCCCAGGGCGCGGGGATGGCGGTGGAACAGGCGCGCCATCTCTTCCGGTGGTTTCAGGTGGCGCTCGGCATTGGCGGCCAGGCGCCAGCCCGCCGTCTGGATGGTGCAATGCTCGCGGATGCAGGTCATCACGTCCTGCAGCGCCCGCCGGCCGGGGTGGTGGTAATGCACGTCGTTGGTGGCCAGCGGCGACAGGCCGTGCACCTCGGCCAAGGCCGCCAGCCGATCCAGCCGCCGGGCGTCGTCGCCCTGGTAGCGATGGGTCAGGCACAGGCTGAGGGTGCGGCCGAAACGGCGGCGGTAATCGGCCAGGTCGGCGGTGAAGTCCGCGTCAAGAGTGTCCGGCGGCACCACCGCCATCATCTGGCCGGCGGCATGCGCCTCGACATCCGCGCGGGTCAGGAAGCATTGCCCCTTGGGCGCCCGGCGCATGCCCACCGTCAGCAAGCTGGACAGGCGGCCATAGGCCGCGCGGTCGGTGGGCCAGCACAGCAGCGAGGGGCCGTCCGTCAAGTCCAGCCGCGCCCCCACCACCAGGCGGAAGTCAAGCTCGCGCGCCGCCGCATGCGCCTGCACCACCCCCGCCAAGCTGTTGCGATCGGTCAGCGCCATGGCGCGATGCTCCAGCGCCTTGGCCGCCTTCACCAGTTCGCCGGCCTTGGAGGCGCCGCGCAGGAAGCTGAAATTGCTGGCGACTTGAAGTTCGGAGTAGCTTTGCATGTTCCCTCAGACGCCGGGCGCCAGCATCCGCTGGCTTGGCTTGTCCTCAGTTTCCGGTCCGCTACGCTCCCCGGAAACTTCCGGCGGCCGCAGTCGCGGCCTAGTCGCTGCGCTCCGGGGCGCATCCTCAAACGGTCACGGCTAGGGGCTGGGGGCGGACGTCACCCGAAAAAGCCGTGCAGGAACCAGCGGGGCGGCGGGCCGCCGGCGTGGTAGAGACCCAGGCGATAGAGCCAGAAGCGCCGGCCCTCGGCATCCTCCACCCGGTAATAGTCGCGGGGCTCGGGGTTCGGGTTGGGGCGGCGCTCCCCCCCTTCCCACCATTCCGGCAGCAGGCGCTCCGGCCCCTCGGCCCGGCCCACGCGATAGGTCTGGTCGCGCCAGCGGAACAGCAGGGGTGGGTCGTCGGGAATGGGGGCCACCACCTCCACCGCCTCCGGCCGAGGCAGCAGGCGGATGGGACGCGGCCGGTCGGCGGGCCAGGCGAGCGGTGCGGCCGCCGGCGGGGCCGCTGGCGGGCTGTTGTCCTGCGCCTCGGCCGGCACCGCCCGCACCGCCTGTTCCGGTATCCAGCTTTGCCGGGGCAGCAGGCGCAGCACCCGGCCAGGCCCCAGGCGGGCGCCCAGCCGGTCCACCAGTTCCGCGATGGGCGGATCGGCCACCAGGGGGTTGCCGGCAGCGGCCGCCTCTCCACCCTTCGCCGCCGGCGGTCCCGCCAGGTCGGCCAGCCCGTCGCCGCTCAGCACCGCCTGGCCGCCATCGAAGGGGGCGGCGTGGGTGACGGAAATGGCCATGGTTTCAAAGCCCGCCCCCGGCTCCAGCTGGTCCATGCGCGGTTCCAGCAGGCGCCAGAGATGGGCCGGGTCGCGGTTGGGGCGGCTGGCGCCCACGCTCAGCACCTGGGGCGGCGCTTCATGGCCGGCGTCGATGCGCCAGGCCTCCAGCTCCAGCGAGCGCGCGCCCTCCCCCGCCGCGGTCAGGCTGGCCGCCACCCGACCCAGCAGGTGGCGCACCGCCTGGGCCAGGCCTTCGGGGGTGGAGATGGGGTCGACCACCGTCAGGCGGGCGATGTGGCGGGTGGGCGCGCGGCGGGGCGACAACGGCTCATCCACCCAGCCCAGGGCCTGGTCCAGGCGCAGGGCGACCTGGGCGCCGTAGCGCGCCGCCAGCGCCGCCCGGTTCTTGGACCCTTGCCCCCCTGTTCCTTGGGCCGTGCGCATCAGTTCGCCCACCCGGCGCAGGCCCACGCGGCGCAGGCTGGCCACCAGGTCGCCGCCCAGACGCAGGGCCGGCAGCGGCAGGTCGGCCAGGGCCTCGGCAGCCCCGCCCGGCGGCACCACCAGCTGGGCGCCGAAGCGGGCCTGCGCCCAGGCGGCGCCAATGCTGTCGGCGATGGCGCCCCGCCCCTCGAACCCCGCCTTGGCCAGCCGGCGCTCCAGGTCCAGCAGCAGCTCATGCTCCCCACCCAGCAGATGGGCGCAGCCGGTGATGTCCATCAGCAGGCCGGGCCCCCCACCAAGACCTTTGGGGCCGAAACCCGGCGGATCGCTGGGGTCCACCGCCGTCCAGGGCGTGTAGCGCCGGGCCCAGTCGGCCAGCCGCTCCAGCGCCGCGAGATCGCCCTCGGGATCGGCGTCCACCACCCGCACCTGGGGTTCCAGCGCGCGGGCGTCGGCCAGGCCCATGCCCGGCACCAGGCGCTTGGCCCGCGCCGCCGCGTTCACCGCCGCCACGGTCAGGCGCCCCCGGTCCGACAGGCGGGTCACCAGGGCGTCGTCCGCAGGCAGCGGCGGCGTCAGTCCCCGGGCGACACGGTCGGTGGCGAAGGTGGGCAGCCAGAGGGAAAGGATGCGGCGCATGGAATCAGCCCACCGCGCGCCCAGTCGAGGGGAATTGGGTGGAGGTGAAGGGCACAACCGCCGAGGCGGGCGGGGGCGTCTCCGGCGCCGGCACGGCCACCTGGCCCGCCGCCTCCAGCCTCAACCCCTCGCGTTCATACAGGGTCCAAGCCCCTGGCCGGCCACCGCGGCAGCGCAACAGCTCCACCCGCCAGGCGGGGCCGGTGAAGGCCGAAGCGGCGCTGTCATCAGCGTAGATGGGCGCCGTGCCCACCTGCCAGCGGGTGACGGCGGCGGTGGCCTGGGTGCTGCCCCGCCCGCTGCCCCGCCCAGCACCCTTCAAGCCCTTCATGGCGCCCCCCTTGCCCCCGTTCAGGCGCAACAGCAGTCCCGGCACGCCGCCCGTTTCCGCCGCCAGGTGCAGGCGGCGGCTGGCCGTCAGGTCCAGCCCGCCGGCCTCCCCCACCACGGCGCCCACGCGCGGGCAGCGCAACGCCTCCTCCATGGCCCACAGCAGGTCGACCTCGCAGGCGGCATGCACCACCACCAGCCGGCCGGGCCCCACGCCCTGGGCGTCCAGCCCGGGGGCGTACAGGTCGGGTGCCCGGGTCATCCACAGGATGGGGCCGCGCACCTGTTCCGCCAGGCGGGCGGCCAGCAGGGCGGTGAAGGCCGTGGCGGCGCCGGCATCGAGATCGCCCGCCGCCGCCACCTCATGCAGGGCGGCGCGCGGCAGGCCGTGGGCGCCACCTTCCCCCGGGCCGGCCGCCGGCAGATGGGCGTCCACCGCCGGCACGCCCAGGGGCACGACACCCCGGCCGGTCCCCGGCGCCTCCACCGCGCGCACCTGTTCCCGCAGCACCGCCAGCAGGCGCTGGCGGTCCAGGGCATGGACGCCCTCAGCCTGCCCCGCTTCGGGGCAAGCTGTTGGCTTGGCTGCGGAAATGGGGGGAGGAATGGCGGGCATGGGGATGCTGCCTTGGTCTCTCGCGTGCGGGGGATGGTGTTCTTGTTATGTTCTAATCCGGAGTCGACCGCCTGGTCAAGATGAGTCGACACCCCAAAACCGGACTATCCGGAATCGACAGCGCCGATTGACGGCACCGGCCACTCCATATATGAATCATATACGTTTCGTATATTGGAGAGCCCCATGGGCATCGTGAAGATCGACGACGACCTGCATGAGGAGGTGCGCAAGGCCAGCACCGTGCTGTGCCGGTCCATCAACGCCCAGGCCGAATACTGGATGAAGATCGGCATGCTGGCGGAGGCCAACCCAACCCTGTCGCTGAACGATATCCTGCGCATCCAGTTGAAGATGGCCTCCGTCCATCTGGAACCGGAACCCCATCAGCTGGAACCCACCCCATAATGGTCAAGCGCCCCGACGAGATCGAAAAGCTGGGGGAGGCCGGACGCCTGCTGGCCAGCGTCTTCCAGATGCTGGACGACATGCCCCTGGCCGGCCTCAGCACCCTGGAAGTCAACGACCGGGTCGAGGACTACATCGTCAACCAGCTGCACGCCCGGCCCGCCAGCAAGGGGCAGTATGGCTATGGCTACGTCCTGAACTGCTCCCGCAACGAGGTCGTCTGCCACGGCGTGCCCTCCGCCACCGACATCCTGGCGGACGGCGACATCGTCAACTTCGACATCACGCTGGAGAAGAACGGCTACATCGCCGATTCCAGCAAGACCTACCTGATCGGCGCGGTGGCGCCGGCCGCGCGGCGCCTGGTGCAGACGACGTACGAGGCGCTGTGGCACGGCATCCGCCAGGTGCGCCCCGGTGCCCATTTGGGCGACATCGGCCATGTCATCGAGCGCCACGCCAAGCGCAACGGCTACACCGTGGTGCGGGAATATTGCGGCCACGGCATCGGCCGGGAGATGCACGAGGAACCGCAGATCCTGCACTTCGGCAAGCCGGGCACGGGCCTGCGCCTGAAGGAAGGCATGGTCTTCACCATCGAACCCATGCTGAACCAGGGCGGCGCCAAGGTGGAAACGAAGGACGACGGCTGGTCGGTGGTGACGGTGGACGGCACGCTATCCGCCCAGTTCGAGCACACCGTGGCCGTCACCGCCACCGGCGTGCGCGTCCTGACCCTGCGCGCGGAGGAACGGGGCCGGCGGGTGGGCCGTTAAGCCCCTTTAACAATGGCCGTGAAGTCGGACCAGTTTTCGACGCGAAAAGCACGAATGTCGCGAACAGATAGCGGGAACCAAGGCAATGCCTTCAGGGCCGAAATAGCGGCAAAGATCGACGCCATACTGTCGTTGTCTGTCGTGTAAAGGCTACCCTGTCGCCATTCGAAACCAAGCCCAGTCAACGTCGCGCGGATATCAGCGTAAGCCTGGGAGGCATTATGACTGGGGTGGTGTTGAACCGTGTCGGCCACCACCAGATCAAAAGCTATGGCGAACAAGGTCAACGTTCCTTCGGATCATCCAATATATCCGTCAACTTGTAGGCAAGCTCCTCGCCAGTCTCAACGACGCGGACGCGCATCAGCGTGTCTCCATCCGGAAGATCTTGTTCCTTGCTGACGATTTCATAGACCGGACCGACAACGCCGAAGCGCCGCCATGTCCCGATGATGCCTTGTGGCATAAAGCCCTGAAGCTGCATCGCACTGTCCTCCATTGATCCTCATGATAGCTCATCGCCCCGCCATATCCAAAGCCGCTTCATGGGATTGAACCGCGTCATCGCGCCTGCACGCCAATCAAGCATCTTAACGGTCATAAGGCTTTTACGTCGCGCAAATTGGATATTATATAATATTTATAATCCGCCGCACCCTGGGGACGCTTGCCATGCCTGACCTGACCCGCCGCCGCCTGCTGGCCACCGCCGCCACACTGCCCACCCTTGGGACCGCGCTGGGCGTGACGCCGGCCGGTATTCCTTCCGCGATGGCGGCGTCGGCGCAGGTCGCGGCGGCCTCCCCTATCCCCGTACCCGCCGACCTGGGCCCGCGCGAGCGGCTGCGCATGAATGACGGCTGGCGCTTCCACCTGGGTCATGCCGCCGACCCGCTGCAGGATTTCGGTTTCGGCACCGACCGCAGCACCTACGCCAAGTCCGGCGATCTCAGCGCCCCGGTGGCCAAGGCCGATTTCGACGACAAGGACTGGGCCGCCGTCACCCTGCCGCACGACTGGGCGGTGGACCTGCCCTTCACCCAGGCGCGGCTGCCGGGCAAGGACGCGGCGGAGGCCATGGCCTACCAGGGCTTCAAGCCCCTGGGCCGGCAGTTCCCCGAAACCAGTGTGGGCTGGTACCGCCGCAGCTTCACCCTGCCCGCCAGTGACGCCGGGCGCCGCCTGTCGCTGGAGTTCGACGGGGTTGCCCGCAACTGCCTGGTGGTGCTGAACGGCTTCATCGTCGCCACCAACGAAAGCGGCTACGCCCCCTTCCGCGTGGACATCACCGATTTCGCCATCCTGGGCGGCGCCAATACCCTGGTCATCCGCGTGGACGCCACCCTGGGCGAGGCTTGGTCGTATGAGGGCGCCGGGCTCTACCGCCATGTCTGGCTGATGAAGACCGCCCCCGCCCATGTGCCGCAATGGGGCACCTTCGTGCGCAGCACGGTGACGCCCAAGGGCGCCGACCTTACCATCACCACCGAGCTGGCTAACGAGGGGCCGGCTGCGGATCTCACGGTCCGCAGCACCGTGCTGGGCCCCGATGGCACGGCCGTCCTGCAATTGGAGGCCACCCCCTTGCCCCTGGGCGCCTGGGACACCGGCGCCGTGACGCAGACCGCCACCCTGCCCTCACCCGCCCTGTGGTCGCTGGAGGCGCCCAACCTCCACACCTTGGTGACGGAGGTCAGCGTGGGCGGGGCGGTGGTCGACCGCTATCACACCCCCTTCGGCATCCGCACCCTGCGCTTCGACGCCAACCAGGGCTTTTTCCTGAACGGGCGGCCGGTGAAGGTGAAGGGCACCTGCAACCACCAGGACCATGCCGGCGTGGGCTTCGCCGTGCCCGACCGCCTGCACGCCTATCGCGTGGAACGGCTGAAGGAGATGGGCGCCAACGCCTGGCGCACCACCCATCACCCGCCGGCGCCGGCCTTGCTGGACGCCTGCGACCGGCTGGGCATCCTGGTGATGGAGGAGACCCGCCAGATGTCCAGCAACCCGGAGGGCATGAGCCAGCTGGAACGCATGGTGCGGCGCGACCGCAACCGCCCCAGCGTCTTCCTGTGGAGCATCGGCAACGAGGAAATCCACCGCGGCACGGAACAGGGCGCCCGCATCGCCGCCAGCATGAAGCGCGCCGTATACCGCCTGGACGGCACCCGCCCGGTGACGGAAGCGTTCAACGGCAAGTTCGGCCAGGGCGCCAGCCCGGTGCTGGACGTCATGGGCTTCAACTACTACCTGGATGAGATTGACGCCTTCCACGCCCGCTTCCCCAGCCAGCCCATGATCGGCACGGAAACGGCCAGCACCGTCTGCACCCGCGGCGTCTATGCCCATGACGACGCCCGCCACTACGTCCCCGCCTACGACACCGAATATCCCAAGTGGGCCAGCACGGCGGAACAGTGGTGGACCTTCTACGACAGCCGCCCCTTCCTCTCCGGCGGCTTCGCCTGGACGGGCTTCGACTATCGCGGGGAGCCGACGCCCTTCATCGACTGGCCCAACACCGTGTCCAACTTCGGCATCCTGGACCTGTGCGGCTTCCCCAAGGACAACTACCACTACTACCGCGCTTGGTGGCGGCCGGATCAGCCGCACCTGCACCTGTTCCCCCACTGGACCTGGCCGGGGCGGGAGGGCCAGGACATCGCCGTCTGGTGCCACAGCAACCTGGACGCGGTGGAGCTGTTCGTGAACGGCCGCAGCCTGGGGCGCAAGGACGTCACCCGCAACCGCCACCTGGAATGGACCGTGCCCCACCAGCCGGGCGCCATCGAGGCCCACGGCTACAAGGACGGCCGGCGCGTGCTGACCCAGCGTCAGGAAACCGCCGGCCCGGCCCACGCCCTGACCCTGGCCGCCGACCGCGTCACGCTGTTGGCCGACGGCGACGACGTGGCGGTGCTGTCGGCCAGCGTAGTCGACGCCAAGGGCCGCCTGGTGCCCAATGCCGACAACCTGGTGACCTTCACCATCGAGGGCGGCGCCCGCCTGCTGGGTGTGGGCAACGGCGACCCCACCAGCCTGGAACCCGACCACGCCCCCTATCGCAAGGCCTTCAAGGGCCTGTGCGGCGCCATCGCGCAGACGGGCCGCCAAGCCGGCACGGTGCGCGTGACCGCCAAGGCCCAGGGGCTGAAGCCGGCCACGGTGGAACTGTCGCTGGAAAAGGCGACGCTGGTGCCAAGCGTCGGCCCAGCCTGACGATGCATGAACACGCGGGCGCGGCATGAGACCGCGCCCGCGTGTCGCCCCCCAACGCTCAGAACGCTCAGAACGGCGCGTCGATATCGACCACGTCGATCAGCTTGTGGTTCACGAACTCCTTGATGCCCAGCCCCAGCAATTCGCGGCCGTAGCCGGAACGGCGGATGCCGCCGAACGGCAGGTCGGCCTTCACCATGGTCGGGTGGTTGACGAAGACCATGCCGGTGGAGATGCGGGCCGCGACCGCCGCCCCGCGCTGGGTGTCGCGGGTGAAGACTGAGCCGCCCAGGCCGAAGGGGGAGTCGTTGGCGATGCGCACCGCGTCGTCCTCGTCCTTGGCGCGGAACAGCATGGAGACGGGGCCGAAGAATTCCCAGTAGCGGGCGGGGTTGTCCTCCCCCACCTCCGTCAGGATGGTGGGCTGGACGAAGGCGCCCTGGTTGGGGACCTTGGGGCCCACCTCGATCGCCTTGGCGCCATTGGCGACCGCCTCGCGGATTTTCTGCTTCACCTCGTCGGCGGCCCCTTGCGACGACAGGGGCGCCAGGGTGGTCGCGGCGTCGAAGGGATCGCCCGCCTTCAGCCCGGCGACGCCGTTGATGTAGCGGTCCAGGAACTGGTCATAGACATCATCCACGATGATCATGCGCTTGGAGGAGACGCAGACCTGGCCGCCGTTCCAATGCCGGCCGAACACCGCCCACTTGACGGTCTTGTCCATGTCGGCGTCCGCCAGCACGACGAAGGCGTCGGCCCCGCCCAGTTCCATGGTGGATTTCTTCAGCGCCTTGCCCGCCTGGGCCGCGATCACCGCGCCCGCCGCCTCCGACCCCGTCAGGGCCACGCCGTGGACGCGCGGGTCGTTCAGGATGCGCTCGATCTGGTCCCGGGTGGCGTACAGGTTCCGGAAAGCGCCGTCGGGCAGGCCCGCCTGGCGCATCAGCCCCTCGAACGCGGCGGCGCACTGCGGCACGTTGGAGGCGTGCTTCAGCAGCATCGTGTTCCCGGCGGACAGCTGCGGGGCGATGATGCGGGCGATCTGGTAATAGGGGAAGTTCCACGGCTCGATGGCCAGCAGCACGCCCAGCGGCTCGCACACCAGCACGGCCTCGCCCTCCGCCGGGTCGGCCACCGGCAGTTTCTCCGGCGCCAGCAGCGCCTCCGCCTTCTCGGCGTAATATTCGAAGATGCGGGCGGACAGTTCCACCTCCGCCTTCGCCTCGGTGAACAGCTTGCCCATCTCCAGCGTCAGCAGCCGGGCATAGGCGTCGGCCTCGGCACGCAGGATGTCGGCCGCTTTCTGCATGACGCCGGCGCGATGGGCGAAAGGCGTTTCCCGCCAGGCCAGGAAGGCGGCGTGGGCGTCCGACAGGGCGCGATCGACCTCCGCGTCGGTGGCGTCGGGAAAGGTCTTCAGCAATTCGCCAGTATAGGGATTGGTGGTCGCGTACGGCATGGCGTCGTCCTCCGTTGCTGGCCGGCACACCGTCCCGGCCACCCCCATCGAAGCACCCCGTCCGGCCTGCGGCCATGAGGTGCATCAAAGGCCGCTGCGAAGGCGCCGGCCCCCATCCCTAGCGGTCGCCACGCCCCCACATCCGCGCGGGGTAGCCCCCCACCCCCACGCCTTGCATTCGACCAGCGGCGCGGCTAGCTTCCGCCCCACAAGACGACGGGTGTTGCGCCGGCTTAGGATCGGTGGGCATCCCGCCTTCCCCGGCCTCCAACGATCGGATTTGCGGCCCCCATGAAGTCCGCCGTCATCGTCTTTCCCGGTTCCAACTGTGAACGGGACATCGCCGTGGCCCTGGAACAGGTTTCCGGCCACAAGACCTTCCACGCCTGGCACCGCGACACCGACCTGCCCGAGGTCGACGTCATCGCCGTTCCCGGCGGCTTTTCCTACGGCGACTATCTGCGCTGCGGCGCCATGGCCGCCAACTCCCCCGTCATGCGGGTGGTGAAGGAACGGGCCGCCCAGGGTGTGAAGGTTATCGGCGTCTGCAACGGCTTCCAGATCCTGACGGAGGCGGGGCTGCTGCCCGGCGCGCTGATCCGCAACCAGTCGCTGAAGTACATCTGCAAGACGGTGGATCTGAAGGTGGAGAACACCGACAGCGCCTTCACCCGCCACTACACCCCGGGCCAGCACATCGGCATTCCGGTGGGCCATGGCGAGGGCAACTACGTCGCGGATGAGGAGACGCTGAAGCGCCTGGAAGGCGAGGGCCGCGTGGCCTTCCGCTACACCGACGCCAACGGCGTGGTGAACGCGGCCGGCAACCCCAACGGCGCCACCAACAACATCGCCGGCATCTTCAACGAGACGCGCACCGTCCTGGGCATGATGCCCCACCCCGAACGCGCCTTTGACCCGCAGCACGGCAACACCGATGGCCGCGCCCTGTTTACCAGCCTGCTGGAGAGCCTGTCGTGAGCGTCACCCACACCCCTGACCGCGAACCGAAGGTTACCGCCGAGCTGGCGGCCGAGCACGGCCTGAAGCCCGACGAATACGCCAGCATGCTGGAAAGCGTGGGTCGCACGCCCACCCTGACGGAACTGGGCATCTATTCCGTCATGTGGTCGGAGCACTGCTCCTACAAATCCTCGCGCGTGTGGCTGAAGAAGCTGCCGACGACGGCGCCCTGGGTGATCTGCGGCCCCGGTGAGAACGCTGGCGTCATCGACATCGGCGACGGCCAGGCCGCCATCTTCAAGATGGAAAGCCACAACCACCCCAGCTTCATCGAGCCCTACCAGGGTGCGGCGACGGGCGTGGGCGGCATCCTGCGCGACGTCTTCACCATGGGCGCCCGCCCCGTGGCCAACCTGAACGCCCTGCGCTTCGGGGAGCCCGCCAACCCCAAGACCCGTCACCTGGTGGCGGGCGTGGTGGCCGGCATCGGCGGCTACGGCAACTGCGTCGGCGTGCCCACCGTGGGCGGCGAGACCAACTTCCACAAGGCGTACAACGGCAACTGCCTGGTCAACGCCATGACCGTGGGCGTGGCCCAGACGGACAAGATCTTCTATTCCAAGGCCGCCGGCGTGGGTAAGCCCGTCGTCTATGTGGGGTCGAAGACTGGCCGCGACGGCATCCACGGCGCCACCATGTCCTCCGCCGAGTTCACCGAGGACAGCGAGGCCAAGCGCCCGACGGTGCAGGTGGGCGACCCCTTCACCGAGAAGCTGCTGATCGAGGCCTGCCTGGAGCTGATGGCCACCGACGCCATCGTCGCCATCCAGGACATGGGCGCCGCCGGCCTCACCTCCTCCTCCGTCGAGATGGCGGGCAAGGGCGGCCTGGGCATCGACCTGGATCTCGACGCCGTTCCCCAGCGCGAAGCCGGCATGACCCCGTATGAGATCATGCTGTCGGAAAGCCAGGAACGCATGCTCATGATCCTGGAGCCGGGCCGCGAGGAAGAGGCCAAGCGCATCTTCGACAAGTGGGAACTGGACTTCGCCGTCATCGGCAAGCTGACGGACAACGGCCGCATGGTCATCCGCATGCACGGCCACACTTGGTGCGACGTGGAGCTGGCGCCCCTGTTCGACAAGGCGCCGCTGTACAACCGCCCGACGGAGCCGACCCCGCCGCAGGCCGAGATCGCCGCGGCGGACGCCCCGCTGAAGGCATCGGCCCGCGACACCCTGCTGGCCCTGATGGGCACGCCGGACCTCGCCTCCCGCCGCTGGATCTGGGAGCAGTACGACAGCCAGGTGGGTGCCGACACCATGATCGGGCCTGGTGGTGACGCGGCATTGGTGCGGGTGCACGGCACGCCCAAGGCGCTGGCCATGACCACCGACTGCACCCCGCGCTACTGCTACGCCGACCCGGTGCGCGGCGGCGCCCAGGCAGTGGCCGAGGCCTACCGCAACATCATCACCGTGGGCGCCCTGCCCCTGGCCATCACCGACAACATGAACTTCGGCAACCCGGAGAAGCCCCGCATCATGGGGCAGTTCGCCGGCTGCATCGAAGGCATGGCGGAGGCTTGCCGCGTCCTGGACTTCCCCGTCGTGTCGGGCAACGTCAGCCTGTACAACGAGACCAATGGCGAAGGCATCCTGCCCACCCCCGCCATCGGCGGCGTGGGCCTGCTGAAGGACAGCACCCTGGCCATCGGCAGCGGCGTCAAGGCCGAGGGTGACGTGGTCCTGCTGTTCGGTGAGACGAAAGGCCATGTCGGGCAGTCGCTGTACCTGCGCGAGGTGCACGGCCGTGAGGAAGGCGCCCCGCCGCCGGTCGACCTGGCGGCCGAGCGCCGCGCCGGCGACCTGGTGCGCGGCCTGATCGAGGCCCGCACGCTGACCGCCTGCCACGACCTGGCCGATGGCGGCCTGGCCGTGGGCCTGGCGGAAATGGCCCTGCGCGGCAAGAAGGGCATCGCCCTGACTGGCCTGGAGGCGGCGGACGCCGGCCTGCTGTTCGGTGAGGACCAGGGCCGCTATCTGGTCACCGTGGCCGCCGGCGATGTGGCCGCCGTCACCGACGCCGCCAAGGCCGCCGGTGTACCGGTCACCACCCTGGGCACGGTGGGCGGCGACGCCATCACCGGCCTGGGCGGCGGCGCCCTGGCGCTGGCCGACCTGCGCGAGGTGCACGAAGGCTGGCTGCCCGGCTACATGGCCGGCGACGCCTAAGCAGACGGGAGCGCTGGCATGACTTATTCATGCCAGCGTAGCCCGCGACTGCGGGCGCCGGAGCGAGCACCGCAGGGCACAGCGAGGACAAGCCAAGGCCGCGGATGCGGCCGCCCGGCGCCTGAGGGAACATAGAAAGGAAATAACTTATGGCCATGGACGCCTCTGAAATCGAGCGCCTGATCCGGGAAGGCATTCCGGGCGCCGAGGTGCGTATCGAGGATCTGCGGGGCGACGGCGACCATTATGCCGCCTACGTCACCGCGGCGGCCTTCAAAGGCAAGAGCCGGGTGGCGCAGCACCAGATGGTCTACGCGGCCCTGGGCGGGCGCATGGGCAATGAACTGCACGCCCTGGCCCTGACCACGGCGGCCACGCAAGACTGATCCGCGAACATCGCGGGGCGATGCGCCGGCTATTCCCTCTGGACAGACGCCCGGCGCGCGCTCATTTATGACGGGTACACGTTGTTGGGTGAACCAGGCCGCCGCCAGCGGTATCATGGGCGCCAGCGACACCGGCCCCGTTTGGCCGGCTTGGTTTAGACCGCCGACCGTCTTCCCCGCGTGAGGAAGGCAGCCCCGGCACCAGAGGATCGATCGTACATGGACAAGACCGTCGAAGAGCGCATCCGCCGCGACATCACCGAAAACGACGTCGTGCTCTACATGAAGGGCACCCCCGTTTTCCCGCAGTGCGGTTTCTCCGCCGCCGTCGTGCAGGTGCTGAGCCACCTGGGCGTGAAGTTCAAGGGCATCGACATCCTGGTCGACCCGGCCCTGCGCCAGGGCATCAAGGAATTCACCAACTGGCCCACCATCCCGCAGCTGTATGTGAAGGGTGAGTTCGTGGGCGGCTGCGACATCATCCGCGACATGTATGAGTCGGGTGAGCTGGTGCAGCTGCTGGCCGAGAAGGGCGTCGCCGCCCAGGCCGCCGCCTGATCACCCAGGGCTGAGAATTGACGAAGGGCCGCCCCGGGATGCCGGGCGCGGCCCTTTCGCTTTGTGCTTTCAGCTCGCTGGGATGCCGCCTGACGCGGTCGCGGCGCCGTCCCTTTATGGAACACCAGGCCCTTAATGAAACATCAGATAGATGATGATCAGGACGGGTAACGGCACCCCCAGCAGCCATAACAGCCCATATCGCATCGCCGCGATCTCCTTGTTTCTCGGTTCTCGATCTCTCAATTCTTGAGAGCGGCCCCACAAGACTGGGCCAACGCCGACAAGAACCCCGAGGAACCGGATTTTGTTCCAGGGGATGGTTATGGGAGTGTCGGAACAAAGATTGGCCGCGCCCCGTTTAAGTCGGGCTTGCCCCCGATCGCGGAGACACCGATGGCGAAGAACGCCTGGATGCGCAATGGCTTCGACAGCTGGCTGCTGGGCATGGAAGCCTTGCAGGTCATCACCCTGCGCACCATGAAGTTGGCGGCCGGTGGGGCCGCCGCGCAGACGGAGGCGCAGCGGATGGTGAGCGAGAAGATCGCCGCCGGCTTGGACCTGCAGATGCGGGCGCTGACCGGCGGCCTGGGCACCACCGCCGACGGCGCCGCCGCCAAGGTGCTGGCCCATTACCGCCGCAAGGTGCGCGCCAACCGCCGACGCCTGAGCAAGGCCGCCGGCTGACCTATGGGCGTCGCCCCCGCCTCCGCAGTCGGTCCCAGCCCTTGCCCGCCTCGCGCAGCACGCTGTACCAGCGCTCCCGCAGGCGCCACAACAGCGTGGGCTGGCTAGGCGCCTCCAGATATCCCAGGGACAACAGCGTGGGCTCGATCAGGCGAACCACCTGGCGCCGCTGCCGGCGGTGGCGATGATGCTTGCCGATGGCGCCCTTGCGCACGGAAGCGGACCGCCTCATCAGCGCGGCCTCGTCTGCCACCTGCCCCATGAAGGCCAGGATACGGCGGGAGGTGGGGATGAAGTCCTGGCACAAATCCTCGTACCGCACCTCCAGGTAACGTTCCTGCAGCATGGCGCCGTAGGTACGCCCCACCTCCACCGAATTCATCCAGTGCAGGGCGTTGTAGACGTGCGGCCGGCGGACGTAGGCGCGGTTGGTCATGGACAGGCCGCGCCAGCCCTGGATGTCGCCATTATTGAAATAAACCTTGCGCCAGAAGCGGGCCTGGGGCGGCACATGGTCGCTGAAGGCCACATCCAGCCCGTCGCGCAGCAGGTGGATGAAACGCGCCTCGGGGAAGACGGCGGCGATGATGGGAACGATGTAGGTCGTCTCGCACAGCTTCCAGCCCCAGGGCGAATGCCCGTCATAGCCCGCCAGATGCTCCATCATCGCGGTGACGAACAGGGCCTCAAGGTCGGTGGGCCACTCCCGGTCCCAAAGCGCGTGGTAATCGGGGTAGTAGTCCTCCACCAGCCGTTCGACCAGGGGCAGGATGGCCATGGCGTCGTTGGACTCGTTCAGTTTGCCGCCGATGAACACGCCCTGGTCGTCCAGCATCTGGGCCAGCAGCCGGCTGCCGGAATGCGACTTGTTATAGACGATCACCGGTGCCGGCAAATCGGCGAAGCGCCGCCGCAGCCGTTCTATCGTGCCGCCCTGGCTATGGACGGTCCGCGCGGGGCGGGACGCCGGGGTACCGGCGCGACTTTGACTGTCCCAATTCTTGGCATAGGCGTTCGACAAGACCAAATCCCCATTACAGTGATTGGGCGAACGGCAACCTTCTCCGGATCAATCCAGGCTGGGATGCGTCCACAAGTCACAGGTTCTCTCCGTGACTTTCCTGTTACGCAGGGAGATTAAAAATCCTGCTTCATTTATGCTCTAGAAACGGATTCTTCCGTCTAGTAGACCCGTTACCGAGACATCCATTAGATATACCTGATACATGACCATCGTAATAGGTCGCGCTCAATAAAATCATTCATATTTGCAAACATTATTTAATTCGGCCTAGGCCTTAGCCTGAACTCCGCCACATTCTCCACCCAGGCGTGCAAACATCCCCTGCGCCAAGCGGGCATGTTTCATTTTTTTGGATAGGATATTGGCAGGCAGGGAACTTCCGCCCAGGCATCCCGCAGACGCAGGGCCGGGCTGCCGACAGGCACACGAGGTCCGCCAGCGGGCAGACGGAGCGCGGAGTTAACGGAACGCAGGATTACTTGCCGGGGGGCGGTTCCCACAGCTCGACCCGGTTGCCTTCCGGATCCATGACCCAGCCGAAGCGGCCGAATTCACTCTGCTCCACCCGCTCGTCCACGGCGGCGCCGAAGGCCCGCAGTTGCGCCAGCATGGCATCCAGGTTGTCCACCCGGAAATTGATCATGAAGGGCGCCGTAGACGGGGCGAAGTAAGTGCTGTCCTCAGGGAACAGACTCCACGCGGTGGTGCCCGGCCGGTCGGGGCGCTGTCCCTCAGGCCAGCTGAATTTGGCGCCGGCGAAATACGGGCTGAGCGGGACACCCAGGGCGTCACGGTACCAGGCGCTCAACGCCTTCACATCCCGCGCCTTCATGAAGACGCCGCCAATGCCCGTGACCCGTTCCATGCCGCTCCCCCGCTGGCCCTGCCGGCCGCTGCTGGTGTGATGGCGCAGCATCGCATCGCCATAACCAAAAGAAAAGACCACGCCCTGGATAGGGGCGCGGCAAAGAGGCGCGAGGGCGGCGGGTATCCCCCAACGCCCTGACCTGAATCAAGGTCCCCGCCCCCGCATCGCGGCACACTACCTCCGCCTGAACAGCGTATCCGCCCCCCGGTGCCATGATGCCGCGCGACCCAGTTCCGACCGCCGGATTGTCCGCCACGGAAGCGGCACGGCGGCTGGTGTCCGAGGGCTACAACGAACTGCCCCGGCCGGACAGGCGCCCCTTCCTCCGCATCCTGCTGGGTATCCTGGCCGAACCCATGTTCGGCCTGCTGGTGGCCAGCGCCCTTATCTACCTCGTGCTGGGCGACCTGCGCGAAGGCCTGATGCTGCTGGCCTTCGCCACCGCGTCGGTCGGCATCGCCGCCGCCCAGGAAAGCCGGAGCGAGCGGGTGCTGGACACGCTGCGTACCCTGACCAGCCCCCGGGCCCAGGTGCTGCGCGATGGCGCGCGCGTCCGCATTCCGGGACGGGAGGTGGTGCCCGGCGACATCGTGTTCCTGGAGGAAGGCGACCGGGTGCCAGCCGACATCCACCTCCTGTCCACCCAGGATCTGGAGGTGGACGAATCCCTGCTGACCGGGGAATCCGCGCCGGTGCGCAAACGCCCCGGCGGCCCGGACGACGCCGCCGCCACCCCAGGGGGCGACGACCTGCCCCTGGCCTTTTCCGGCACCCTGGTGGTGCGCGGCCGCGGCTGCGGCGCCACCATCGCCACGGGCCGTCACAGTGAAATCGGCAAGATCGGGCTGGCCCTCGGGGGAATCCATCCGGAGCCCACCCGCCTGAATCGGCAGACACGCCGCCTGGTCCGCGGCGTGGCCGTGGCCGGCCTGGCCGTCAGCGTCCTGGTCATGGTACTTTACGGCCTGGCGCGGGGAAGCTGGCTGCAAGGCGCGCTCGCCGGACTGGCCGTGACCATGTCGATGATCCCGGAAGAGTTCCCCCTGGTGCTGACCGTGTTCATGGTCATGGGGGCGTGGCGCCTGTCGCGGGCGCGGGTCCTGACCCGCCGCGCCGCCGCCATCGAGGCGCTCGGCGCCGCCACGGTGCTGTGCACGGACAAGACCGGAACCCTGACGCAAAACCGCATGGCCATCGCCGAGATGCGGGACGCCGGCGACTTGGCGCGACGCCTGACGCCCGGTGATACAGAGGCCGCCGCCGCCATCCGCACGCTGGTGTGGCATGGCATCCTGGCCAGCGCCCCCAACCCGTTCGATCCCATGGAGCGCGCCTTCCACGACCTGGGCGAACGCCTGAGCCTGCATCCACCAGAGCCCTCCTGGGTCCTGGCGCGGGAACATGGGCTGGAGCCGGGCCTGCCGGCGGTGACCCAGGTCTGGCAGCCGCCGCAGGGCGGGGCCATCGTGGCGGCCAAGGGCGCGCCGGAGGCGGTGGCGGCGCTATGCCGGCTGGACCGGCAGGCGCATGCGGCGATGCTGCGCGCCGTGGACGGCCTGGCTGGCGACGGCATGCGCGTGCTGGCCGTCGCCGGCGGCGAGGCGCATGGCCCGCTGCCCACCGACCGCCGCGACTATCCTTGCCACCTGCTGGGCCTAGTGGGCTTCAGCGATCCGCTGCGGGCGGAGGTGCCGGCGGCGGTGCGGGATTGCCTGTCGGCGGGGGTCCGCGTGGTGATGATCACGGGGGATTATCCCGAAACCGCCCGCGCCATCGCCATCCAGGCCGGCCTGCCCGACGGTCCCCTGGTCACCGGGGCGGAACTGGACGGCCTGCCGCCCCAGGAACAGGCGGCCCGCATCCGGGGGGCCGCCCTGTTCGCCCGCACCCGCCCCGCGCACAAGCTGGCGATCGTGAAGGCCCTGCAGGCGGACGGCCAGATCGTGGCCATGACCGGGGACGGCGTGAACGACGCGCCGTCGCTGAAGGCGGCGGACATCGGCATCGCCATGGGCGGCCGTGGCACGGACGTCGCGCGCGAGGCGGCGTCCCTGGTGCTGCTGGACGATGACTTTGGGTCCATCGTCCACACCATCCGGCTGGGACGGCGCATCTATGACAATCTGCGCAAGGCCATGGGGTACATCCTGGCGGTCCATGTGCCTATTGCCGGCCTGGCGCTGCTGCCGCTGGCGCTGAACCTGCCGCTGCTGCTGACCCCCGTGCACATCGCCTTCCTGGAAATGGTGATCGACCCCGTCTGCTCCATCGTCTTCGAAGCGGAACGGTCGGAGGCGGACATCATGCGCCGGCCACCCCGCCCGCCGGGCAGCACCCTATTTTCCCGCGCGCTGGTGCTGTGGAGCCTGGCCCAGGGCCTCGTCGCCTTCGCCGTCGTGGCGGTGCTGTTCATGGCCGCGTTGAACGGCGGCATGCCGGCCGACCAGGCCCGCGCGCTGGCCTTCGTCGCCCTCATGCTGATCAATTTCGGCCTGGTGCTGGTCAACCGCTCCTTCGCGGCGTCGCCGCTGACGGCGCTGCTGCGGCCCAACACCGCGCTATGGACGGTGCTGGCGGTCATGGGCGCGGTCATGGCGGCCACCCTCGCCTGGCCGCCCGCGGCCGCCCTGTTCGCCTTCGGGCCCCTGCATGCCGACGACCTGGCCGTGGCCTTCGCCGCCGCCGTCGTCATGGTGCTGGCCCTGGAGATGGTGAAGCCCCTTTGGGCCGATCACCTGCGCCGTTGACCTGGGCCATCGACCTGGGGCCGTTGACCTGGAAGGAGGAAACAAATGGATCGCACACCCTTGGCCGAGTACGGCGGCGCCATGAAGGGGTTCCACTGGCTGGTGGTGGCCCTGCTGGTGGTGCAATACGCTTTGGGCTGGACCATGCCGGAGCTGCGCCGCGGCATGCCGCCGGAGGGCCTGGTCAACCTGCACCTGTCCTTCGGCGTGGCCATCGGCACGGTCATGGCCTTGCGCCTGGCCTGGCGGGTGCTGACGCCCCAGCCGCCAAGCGATCCCACCCTGCCGGTGTGGCAGCATAGGGCGGCGGCGGCCGTCCACGGCCTGCTGTACCTGCTGGTCTTCGCCCTGGTGCTGACCGGATGGGCCGACGCGTCGCGGCGCGGCTGGCCCGTGACCCTGTTCGGCATCCTGGACCTGCCGGCGCTGGTGGCCACGGGCTCCACCGTCGGCCGGGCCTTGGGCGAAGTGCATGAAACCCTGGTGACCGTGCTGCTGGTCCTGGTGGGCCTGCACGTGGCCGCCGTGGCCGCCCATGTCGTGCTGTGGCGTGACCGGATCATGGATCGCATGATGCCCCGTCTCCGCCCCCGGAGCTGAAGGCTCGGGCCGCGCCAGCCGGGCCGCGCCAAAAGAAAAGGCCGCGTCCCGGGGGGCGCGGCCTGATCTTTGCGGTTCCGGAAGGAGCCTGGATTAGCGCGAGTAGTACTCGACCACCAGGTTCGGTTCCATGGTCACCGGGTACGGGACGTCGGCCAGGTTCGGGGCGCGGACGAAGGTGCCCTTCAGCGCGCCGGTGTCGACCTGCACGTACTCGGGGGTGTCGCGCTCACCCGAAGCGACGGACTCCAGGATGATGGCGAACTGTTTGGCCTTCTGGCGCACTTCGATGGTGTCGCCGTCCTTCACGCGGTAGGAGGCGATGTTCAGGCGCTTGCCGTTCACCAGGATGTGGCCGTGGTTGATGATCTGACGCGCGGCGAACGGGGTCGGCGCGAACTTCATGCGGTAGACCACGGCGTCCAGACGACGCTCCAGCAGCTGAATCAGGTTCTCGCCGGTGTCGCCACGGCGACGGACGGCTTCCTGATAGATGCGGCGGAACTGACGCTCGCCGATGTTGGCGTAGTAGCCCTTCAGCTTCTGCTTGGCCATCAGCTGCAGGCCGAAGTCGGACGGCTTCTTGCGGCGCTGGCCGTGCTGGCCGGGGCCATATTCGCGGCGGTTGACCGGGCTCTTGGCACGGCCCCACAGGTTGACGCCAAGGCGGCGGTCAATCTTGTACTTGGACTCTAAACGCTTGCTCATCTCTAAGCTCCAGAGTGCCGCTGTCGCGGCTTGTTGTCCCGGTAGTTCCATGGCGCCCCTTCCGGCATAAATCCGGATCGGAACCCATGGACAGGGACAAGGGGAGAGATCCCCCGGACCCACCTTCCCGGGAAGGGAAGGCCGGCACTATAAGCACGACACTGGCTGAGTCAACGGAAACCGCAGACATCGGGCCAGCGCCGGCCGCAGGCGGCCCATGCGGCGCCGGTTTAGCGCCCCCGACCCCGCATCGCAAGGCTTCCAGCCTTATTCCGCCGCGCGGTGGGCGGCATCCTGGAACGCCAGGGTGCACGCGGCTTGCAGGACGGGGCCGGGCTCCGTCCGCGCCAGCCAATCCGGGGTGACGTCGGCGTAGCGCACCACACCATCGCGGTCCAGCAGCAGCACGGCGGGCATGGGCAGGTCCCAAGTGCCGGTGCCCGTGACCTCCCCCAGCGAGGTGCCCTTGGCCAGCTGGCTGGCCTGGGAGGCGGCGTTGGCGGTGAAGACGATGCCCAGACGGCGGCCCAGGGTGTTGTCGCGGTCGCTGGCGACGATGAAGGTCAGGTCGTGGCGGCGCTTGATGTCCACCAGCCGCTCCGGCACCTGGGGACTGACCGCCACCAGCTGAATGCCCAGGGCGCGCAGGCCCGGCTCCAGATGGCGCTGGTAATAGGGCAGCGCGATGTTGCAGGCGGGACAGGTGGCGAAGCGGAAGAAGACCAGCGCCACCGGCCCCCGGGCCAGCAGCGCGCCCAGGTGCAGCGTGCCGCCCTCCACATCCTGCAGCACCTCACCTACCAGCCGGTCACCCGGCCGGACGAAGGCGCTGCGATCCGCCGTCTCCACCAGTTCCCGCCGCTGGTCGATGTTGATCTGCAGCTGGGCCGGATCCATGGTCGCCACCCGATGGGCGTGCAGGTCGGCGAACAGCTGGGTCAGGGTGGGTTCGGCGGATTGGGTCATGGATGGGCTCCCAGGTTTGACGGTTGCCGCCACTCTGCCAGCGGCGGCAGCCTGAAAAACCCGAGGAATCCTTGAGCGTCTTATTGGCCGGGGTGAAGTCGGCTAAGGGGTCCGGCCTTGAGCCTTGGCTTGCCGCCGCCGGATATAGGCCAGTTCCTCCTTGGCATCGTCATCGTCCGGCAGCACCGCCAAACATTGCTGGTAGGTCGCGGCAGCCTCCTCCAGGCGACCCATGGCCGCATAAACGCCGCCCAGGCCGTGATAGGCGTCGTACAATTCCCCCCACCGCCGGTCCGCCGGCGACAGTTCGGACGCCGCCGGCAACGCCGCCTGATAGGCCTCCAGCGCCTGGGGCAAGTTCTGCTGTGCCTTGTAGAGGGCCGCCAGACGGGACAGGATCGCGGCGTTGCCTGGCGATAGGTCGCGTGCCCGTTCCAGGCTCTCCACCGCGCCCGCCGTATCGTTCAGCACCATCAATTCATAAGCGCGGTAGGCATAGGCCTGCACCAGCCCCGCCTCCACGATCCGCACACTTTGCTGCCGGACGGCCGCCTCTTTCAGATAGCGGCTGGCCTCCGCCTGGGTGCGGGCGCAATAGAGACGTTCCTTGATGTCGCGATAGCGCGCCTCGTAGGCGGCAATGATCTTGTTGAAATAGCCGTCCAGGGCCAGGCGGGCGTCCCCGCCGCGCAAAGCCGCCAGCCCTTCCTGTAGGCCATCCGCCAGCCGGGGATCGGGCGCCAAGTCAACGCTCGGTATCGGTGCCGCGCCTTGGCCAGCCGGATCCGGCCCCGGCGGGGTGGCCCACGCCGCAGCGGGCGCCAGGGCCGCCATCACGATACAGCATCGCAGCAACGGGCCCATGTCTCACCTCATTACTGGGCCTGTCGCGCTTGCTTCGCCCGCTGTCCGGCGATGTACTGCAGCTCATTCTTGGCGTAGCCGTCTTGCGGGTTCTTCTCCAGGCACTTCTTATAGATGGCCTCCGCCTCATCGAGCTTGCCCGTCTCGGAGTCGATGTAGGCGATGCCATGGTTGGCCTTGGCCTCCATATCCGCTTCAAGTCCCGGCCGCGCAAAGCCGCTGACAAAGGCGGCGGCCGCTTGATACAGCTCCATCGCCTGCGGCCATTCCTTCCGCAACTTATGAATGTTCGCCCGTTCCATCATGATTTGCGGATTGAACGGGGCCAGTGCTTGGGCCTGCTGCAGAACCGCCTCACCTCCGGCGAGATCGCTCATTTCCACCAGCGCATAACCTTTGAAATACAAGGCATAGGCCCAGGTGTCGTCCAGCGCCACCGCATGCTTGCCGTCCTTGGCCGCCATCGCCATGTAGGCCAGCGCCTCCGCCGGATTGGCGATGGAATAGACCTGCACCTTGCCGTCCTTGTAGGCCGCCTCGTAAGCGGCGATGATTTTATCGAAGTCGGTGTCGATGGCTTGGCGTGGCTGGCCAGACTGCAGCATTTGCAGGCCCTCGCGGATCAGGTGCCTCATCTCCTCGTGATCGACCTTGTCCGACGGCACCGTTGGTCCGGCAGCGCTCCCACTTTCCTGGGCGGTCGCACGCCCGGCTCCAGCCAACAGACCCGCCATCAATAGAATAGCGAATACCCCAGCGCGCATTGTCCCCCCCGATCTCCACCGCTGCAATCGTGGCGGCTTGGCGATCATTCTATCAGCGCGATTGTGGTGCGCCAGGGGCACAACCCGGGCAGCGCCCTAAAATCCTACTTCCCGGCATCGTACACCTTCCGGCCGTCCACCCAGGTCGACAGCGGCTTGATGTCGGCGATCTGGCGGGGGGCCACGGTCAGGGGGTCAGCGCTGAGGATGACGAAGTCGGCGCGCAGGCCCGGCTTCAGGGCGCCCACCTCCTCTTCCATGAAGCCGGCGTAGGCGGCGTCGCGGGTGAAGCCGGCCAGCGCCTCCTCCCGCGTCAGCTTCTGGTCGGGCAACCAGCCGCCCGGGGGCTGGCCGGCCAGGTCCTGGCGGGTGACGGCGGCATAGAGCCCCAGCATGGGGTTCACCTTCTCCACCGGGAAGTCTGAGCCCAGGGCCAGGCGCGCGCCGGCGTGGCGCAGGCTCTGCCAGGCATAGGCGCCGGCCAGCCGGTCATGGCCCAGGCGCTTTTCCGCCCACGGCATGTCCGAGGTGGCGTGGGTGGGCTGCATGGAGGCGATGACGCCCAGCTGGGCGAAGCGCGGGATATCATCCAGGGTCAGGATCTGGGCATGCTCCACCCGCCAGCGGTGGTCGCTCTTGGCGTCGGCGCCCAGTACCTTGGCGTAGGTGTCCAGCACCAGGCGGTTGCCGCCGTCGCCGATGGCGTGGGTCGCCACCTGGACGTGGCAACCCTTGGCCTTGGCCACGATGCGGGGATAGTCGGCGGGGTTGGTGACGTAGATGCCGCTGTTGCCGGGATCGTCGCTGTAGGGGCGCAGCAGCTTGGCGCCCCGGCTGCCCAGCGCGCCGTCCATGTACAGCTTCACCGCCCGCATGCGCACCCGGCCGGTGGGGTCGGTATAGCCGCCGTTTTGGCTGCACAGCCAGGCCAGCGCCTCATGGTCGCCGTCGGCCATGGTGTAGAGGCGCACCGGCACCTCCCCCTTGGCGGCCATGTCCTGCAGCACGCGGAAGGACTGCAGGTCGATGCCGGGCTCATGCGTGCCGGTCAGGCCCAGCGACACCATCTCGGCGAAGGCCAGCGTATAGTTCTGGCGGATCTGGTCATCGGTGCGCGGCGGCAGGGCCTCGGTCAGCAGGTCCATGGCGTTGTCGATCAGCACGCCCGTGGCCTTCTTGCCCTTGCGCACGATGCGGCCGCCTTGCGGTTGCCAGCTGCCGTCCAGGCTTTTGGCCTTGGGTTGCGCCGCCATGACACGCAGGGCGGCGCTATTGATCCAGACGGCGTGGCCGTCGATACGCTCCAGCCGCACCGGCCGGTCGGGAAAGGCGGCGTCCAGGTCGGCGGCGGTGGGGAAGGCCTTGTCCGCCCAGCGGTTCTGGTCCCAGCCCCAGCCCTGCAGCCAATCGCCCGGCGGCAGCTTGGCCGCCTGCGCCTTCAGGCGGTTGAGGATTTCGGCCTTGCTGGTGCTGCCCGACAGGTCGGCGGTCAGCAGCGCCGCCCCCTCCTCCTGCACATGGCCGTGGGCGTCGATCAGGCCGGGCACCACGGGGGCGCCGCCGGCATCCACCGTGGCGGCACCGGGATAGCGCTGGGTCAGGTCCGCCGTCTCCCCCACCGCCAGCAGGATGCCGCTCTCATCCCAGGCCAGGGCGCTGGCCGTGGGGTGGACGGCATCCTCGGTATGGATGAGGGCGTTGACCAGCAGCGTGGGCGCGGCCCATGCCTGCCCCCCCAGTGGGCCCCCCAACGGGCCGGTCAGCAGCGCCAAACCAGAGACCGCCGCCGCGACCCGTCCCATTCGCATCATGATCCCCATCCCCTTGGTTTCATTGCCGCCAAGGGTACAGGGGATTTTCTTGCGGTCAAATTCTAGAGGAAGGGCTCCACCGCCGCCAGGAAGGCCTTGGGCGTCTCAATCATGGGGGCGTGGCCGCTGTCGGGGATGGTGACCAGCTTGGCCCCCGGAATGCCGTCGGCGTAGAACTGGCCATCCGCCGGGGGCAACAGCTTATCCTCCGCCCCCCAGACCACCAGGGTGGGGATGGTGATGTCCTTCAGCCTGCCATCCACCGTCTCGTTCAGCAGCGCCGGGTTGCTGTAGACGGCGTGGATGGTCCAGGCGTCGCCCTTGGACAGGCTCCAGGCGAAGCCGCGCTTCAGGGCCGCCGGCCCGGTGGACCAGCGCGGGTCATGGAAGATGGCGCCCAGCATGGCCTTCTGCCCCGCCAGCGAGGCGGCGGGGGGCGGGGCGTCGGCGCCCGCCGGC
Source organism: Nitrospirillum bahiense (assembly GCF_007828025.1). Lineage (NCBI taxonomy): Bacteria > Pseudomonadati > Pseudomonadota > Alphaproteobacteria > Rhodospirillales > Azospirillaceae > Nitrospirillum > Nitrospirillum bahiense. The sequence goes on along the minus strand of NZ_VITO01000002.1, from coordinate 372,370 downwards.
TTGGGGCCAAAGGCCTTGGCCATGGTGTCATGCCGGCCGGCGGCGTCACACAGGACCAGCCGCGACGGCTTGGGCAGGGCGAAGGCGGGATCGGCGGCGATGCCGTCCAGGGCCTGGATGGTGTATTGCGCCGAAATCCAGCCGCCCAGGGATTCGCCCATCAGGGTGAAGTCCGTCACCTTCTTCTGCCGCAGGAATTCGCCCAGGAAATCCACCCAGGTCTGGATGGCGTAGTCGATCATGGGCTTGTCCGAGGCGCCGAAGCCCAGTTGGTCCAGCGCCAGCACGTGGTGGGTCTTGGCGAGGTCGGCCATCACCTTGCCCCAGTCGCCCTGCGCGCTGCTGCCCAAACCGTGGACCAGCACCAGGGTCGGGCCCTGCCCCGCCTCGTAATATTTGATGGAGGCGCCGAACAGCTGGATGGTCTGCGCTTCGCTCTTCGCCGCCCGTCCGGCGGCGGCGGGTTGCGCGGCATCGGCCGCGTGCCCATCCCCCGGCGCCATAAAGGGCGCCATCGCCAAGGCTGCCGCCAGCATCGCCGCCCGTATCATCGTCCCTGACCGCATTGCCTTCCCCGTATCGTTGGCCGACCCGTCGGCGTAGGAGCACCAGGGTGCCTCCCTTCCCCCCAAAACAGCAAGACCGGTCAGGACAGGGATGTCGGCATTGGTCATAGTGCCGGCATGAGCCAGCACACCCCCGACCGCCTCGCCGACCTCTTGTCCTGGATCGAGGACAATTTGGACCAGCCGCTGACGCTGGACGGCATCGCCGCGCGCATGGCGCTGTCGCCCTACCATTTCTCCCGCCTGTTCACGGCCCGCATGGGGCGCAGCGTCATGGCCTACGTTCGTGGACGGCGGCTGGTCAAGGCGGCGCGGCGCCTGACCCGCGAGCCGGAGGTGCGCCTGATCGACCTGGCGTTCGATTGCGGCTTCGACTCCCAGGAAGCGTTCACCCGCGCCTTCGGGCGCCTGTTCGGTGTCTCGCCCGGCCGGTTCCGGCAAGGCTACTCCGCCATCCCCTTTGAAGGACAATATCCCATGAGCCTGCCCGACAGCACCGATGTCGATGTCATCCGACTGCCCGACCTGGTTTCCCTGGACGCCTTCACCGTCGCCGGCCCGTCGCGGCGCTTCGACGGCGCCACCAAGGCCACCATCCCCCAGCTCTGGCCGGCGCTGATCGGCGCCCTGCCCTTCGCGGGACAGGAACCCAGCTGGGCCACCTATGGCGTGGTGTGGGCGGCGGACCGCTCGGAAGGCAGCTTCGATTACATGGCCGGCGTGCGCGTCGCCCCGGACGCCACGCCGCCGGCGGGGTTCACCACCCTGCGCATCCCCGCCGCCACCTACGCCGTGTTCCGCATCACGTTGAACGGCGGCCCCCTGCACCCCCAGGTCAAGGCGGCCATGGACCGCATCTGGGGCGAGCTGATGCCGGCATCGGGCCTGAGGGTGGCGGACAGCCCGGACTTCGAGCTTTACGACAGCGAATTCGCCCCCACCCGCCCCGGCGCCGTCATCGACTTCCACGTGCCCGTGGTGACGTGAGGGAACCCTGGCGATCAGTGCCCCTTCACGGGGCCGCCGTCCTTGCGCCGGCCAACAAGCGCGGCGATCACCCCGTGCAGGGTGCGCACCTCCTGCTCCGTCATGTGGGCGCGCTGCAGCATGTTGCGGATGTTGCGCACCATGCTGGGGCGCTTTTCCTCGCTGGTGTAGAAGCCGGTGGCGTCCAGCTCCAGCTCCAGGTGCTCGAACAGGTTGACCAGTTCTTCCTTGGTCGCGGGGCGGGAGTTGCCGGTGTAGAGCTGCCGCTCCGGCCCCTCATAGCCCGCCTGGAACCATTCGTGCGCCACCAGCAGCACGCACTGCGCCAGGTTCAGGGAGGAAAAGCCCGGGTTCAGTGGGATGGTGATGATGGTGTCGGCCAGCGCGATGTCGTCATTGACCAGGCCGGTGCGCTCCGGCCCGAACAGGATGCCGACGCCGCGGCCCACCTGGGCATGCGCCCGCATCTCCGTCGCCGCCTCGCGCGCCGTCAGCACGGTCTTGACCATGTAGCGGGGGCGCGCCGTGGTGGCGTAGACCTTCTGCAGGTCGGCGATGGCGTCCTTGGTGCTCTCGTACACGCGGGCCTGGTCCAGCACCAGGGTAGCGCCGGCCGATGCCGACACCGCCTTCTCGTTGGGCCAGCCGTCGCGCGGATTCACCAGGCGCAGGTCGGTCAGGCCATGGTTCAGCATGGCCCGCGCCACGGTGCCGATGTTCTCCCCCAACTGGGGCTCCACCAGGATGACGGCCGGGCCCGCGCCCTCCTCCGTCCCTTCAGCCTGGGATTTGGCGAGCATACGGCGGTCGGTTCCACTCATGGCACTTGGGTCCTGAAACTGCTGGCGTCCCTCAGGCGGTGGGGACGGTGGCCCCCGCGCGGTAGAGACAATAGGTGATGCTGTCGAACAGCGCGTTGAACGAGGCGTCGATGACGTTGGCCGATACCCCGACGGTAACCCAAGGGGCGCCGTCCGGCATCCGCGTTTCGATCATGACGCGGGTCACCGCCTTGGTGCCGTCCTGGGGGGTCAGGATGCGGACCTTGTAGTCGACCAGCCGCATCCCGTCCAGATGCGGGTAGGCGGGGATCAGGGCCTTGCGCAACGCCGTGTCCAGCGCGTTCACCGGGCCGTTGCCCTCCGCCACCGTCATCAGGGCGTCGGCCACGCCCGGCACCTCCAGCTTGGCGGTCGCCTCCGACAGGGTCACCAGCTGCCCCTGGGCGTTCCAGCGCCGCTCATCCAGCACGCGGAAGGAGATCAGGCGGAAATAATCCGGCAGGGTGCCCAGCGTGCGCCGGGCCAGCAGTTCGAAGCTGGCCTCCGCCCCGTCATAGGCGTAGCCCTCGAACTCCCGCCGCTTCACCGCCTCCACCAGGGCGCCCACGCGCGGGTCGCCGGGCTCGATGCTGATGCCCACCTCACGCAGGCGGGCCAGGACGTTGGAGCGGCCGGCCTGGTCCGACACCACGACATGGCGCCGGTTGCCCACGCTCTCCGGCGGCACATGCTCATAACTGGTGGGGTCCTTCTCCACCGCCGAGACATGCAGGCCCCCCTTGTGCGCGAAGGCGCTTTCGCCGACATAGGCGGCGTGGCGGTTGGGGGCGCGGTTCAGCCGGTCGTCCAATAGGCGGCTGACATGGACCAGGCGGCGCATCCCCTCCTCGTCCACGCCGGTCTCATACCCCATCTTCAGGGACAGCGTGGGAATGAGGGAGATGAGGTTGGCGTTGCCGCAGCGCTCGCCCAGGCCGTTCAGGGTGCCCTGGATCATGCGGGCGCCGGCGCGCACCGCCGCCAGGCTGTTGGCCACGGCGTTCTCGGTGTCGTTGTGGCAATGGATGCCCAGCCGGTCGCCCGGGATGATCCGCGCCACGGCCGCCACGATGGCCTCCACCTCATGCGGCAGGCTGCCGCCGTTGGTGTCGCACAACACCACCCAGCGGGCCCCGCCCTCGTACGCCGCGCGCACGCAGGCCAGGGCGTAGTCCGGGTTGGCCTTGTAGCCGTCGAAGAAATGCTCCGCATCGAACAGCGGCTCGCGGCCCCGGGCCGCCGTCTCCGCCACGCTGTCACGGATCAGGTCCAGGTTTTCGCCGCGCGGGATGTTCAGGGCCACGTCGACATGGAAATCCCAGGTCTTGCCCACCAGGCAGACGCCGGCGCCCGGCACCCCGTCCGTGGCGTTGAACAGGGCGTTCAGGCCCGGGTCGTTGCCGGCGCTGCGCCCCGGGCGGCGGGTCATGCCGAAGGCCGTCAGCCGCGCCCGCTTGAAGCGGGGCGGGTCGGCGAAAAAGGCGTCGTCCGTGGGGTTGGCCCCCGGCCAGCCGCCCTCGATATAGTCGATGCCCAACGCATCCAATTCCCGCGCGATGGCCGCCTTGTCGGCCGCGGTGAAGTCCACGCCCTGGGTCTGCGCGCCGTCGCGCAGCGTGGTGTCGTACAGGTAGATGCGGGGGCGATCGGTCATAACCAGGCCAGATAACGTAATGGAGTTGCGACAATGGCCCATCGCACGCAACGAAGCAACCTTGGAAGCCCTCAAGGACGGACATGGCGGCCCTGCCGGACGCGGTGCGCCCTGATCCGACGACATCGGGATGGATCGCGGGACATTGGTAAAAACCGCCAGGCGCTTCCGGATGTGATTGACTGTGACATCCACGGAAGGCGGACAAGTAGAATTAACCAATCAAATTGGCAAAAACCTACACACAGATGTTGCGTTCTTTTGTTCAGAACCTATACTTTTTGCATAGTCAAATTCTTGAATCATCCTGGTTAATATCGATAATTTTATTGAATTTTACTCCCGCGAGCGACCGCCGCTCCGTCGTCTTGCTATTTATTGACCCGTTCCGGCATCCGTCCCCCTTTTCCAAGGAAACCGCCCATGACGCTTTGGCTGAACCTGTCGCTGCGCGCCAAGGTCCTCCTCTCCTTCCTGGCCGTCCTGGTCCTCATGGCGGCCCTGGGCGGCACGTCCCTCTGGACCCAGGCCAGCCTGGGACGGACGACGGACACCCTGGCCGGCCAGGCGCTGCCCAACGCCGTGCGGCTGGGGGAACTGATGGAAAGCCTGAATCGCTATCGCCGCCTGGAACTGCGCCTGGCGCTGGCCGCCGCCGTGCACGATGCCGGCGATGTCAAAGGGGCGGAGGATGATTTCCCCAAGACCCGGGCGGCGGTGGAAACGGCCATCCGCGATTACGCCGCCAACGTCAACGCCGACAGCCCGGACGGGCACTCCCTGCGTACCTTCACCGAGGCCTGGCAGCGCTACACCGCCGCCACGGCCAAACTGGTGGGCCTGATCGATGCGCATGACGATGCCGGCATGCAGAGCTTGGCCTCCGGCCCGCTGAAGGACGCCTTCCGCGCCGTGATCAGCCCTCTGACGGACACGCTGGACTGGAACGCCCGCCATGGGCAGGAACTGGCGCGGGCGGCGAACGCCACCCGCGAAGCCGCACGCACCGCCGTGCTGGGGGCGCTGGCCGCCAGCCTGGCCTTGGGGCTGGTGGTCATCCTGGCCATGTCGCGCACCGTGGCCCGCCCCTTGACCGCCATGGCGGACGCGCTGGGCCGACTGGCGCGCGGTGACCTGGAGGGGGCCGTGCTGGCCCAGCAGGAGCGACGGGACGAGGTCGGCCTGCTGGGCCGGGCGCTGGCCGTGTTCCGCGACAACGCCCTGGCCGTGCGGCTGCTGGAACAGGAACAGGCGGCCCTGCGCACCCAGGCGGAGCGGGAGCGCAAGGCCGCCCAAGCCGCGGTGGCGGACGCCTTCGAGGCCCAGGTGGCCAGCCTGGTCGATGCCCTGGCCACCGCCGCCCGCGAGATGAAGGACACGGCGGAGTCCATGGCGGACGCGGCGGGTGTCACCCGCGACCGCTCCAGCGCCGTCGCCAGCACCGCCCTGCAGACCTCGGCCAACGTGCAGATGGTCGCCACCGCGTCGGAGGAACTGGCCGCCACGGTGCAGGAGATCGCGCGCCAGGTCGAACGCTCCCGCCTGCAGGCCCAGGACGCCATCGCCGACTGTGCCGCCTCCACCGAGGTGGTGGGCCAGTTGCGGGACAGCACCAACCGCATCACCGAGGTGGTTGAGATCATCGCCGGCATCGCCGCGCAGACCAACCTGCTGGCCCTGAACGCGACCATCGAGGCGGCGCGCGCCGGGGAGGCCGGCAAGGGCTTCGCCGTCGTGGCCGGCGAGGTCAAGGCGCTGGCGACACAGACCGCCAAGGCGACCGAGGACGTGACCGCCCAGGTCCAGCGCATCCAGGGCTTGAGCGAGCGCACGGCCGCCGCCATCGCCGGCATGCAAAGTGCCATCACCGGCATGGCCGACATCGCCATGGCCATCGCGTCGGCCGTGGAAGAACAGACCGCCGCCACCCGCGAGGTGGCCCGCGGCATCAACGAGGCCGCCACCGGCGCCGAGGACATGTCGCGCGACATCACCCAGGTCAGCGCCGCCGCCACCACCACCGGCAGCGCCGCCACCCAGATCAAGGGAACGTCCGGCAAGCTGGCGGAACATGCCGACGTGCTGACCGGCGCGGTGGAACGGTTTCTGGGGACGGTGCGGGCGGCGTGAGGGGGCCGGAAAAATAGGGGGCGGCACGGCCCCGCCGGGCCCATGCCGCCCGCCGGCGCTTATTCGACCTGGCAGCCCACCTGCTCGTACGCGAAATCGCCGCTCTGCAGGGAGATCTTCATTTTGCAGGCCGAGGCCTGCACCGGGCGGATGGGGCCCAGGCAAACGGCGCCACTGGGCGTGAACGCCTCCAGATACCAGATGTGGCCGACATAGGTGACGAAGTCTGCCGTCTGCTTGGGCTGCAGGGTGGTGTAATGGGTAAGGACCCCATCGAAGCCCGCCCACAGCACATTGATCTGGCTGTTGGTGGTGTTCTGCAAGCTCAGGCCGGACTTCACGCGCGTCTGGGGCGACGGCTCCTGTTGGTTGTCGCATTGCTGCGCACTGGCATACGAGGCGGACAGCAGGGGAAAAGCGAGGGCGCAGAAGAAAGCGAATTTACGCATGATCGATCTCCTCAATACTTGATATGTTCATTACGCGTAAGCAAATAGCGACCACAGAAACTTTTCTGCCAATTTTAAATTTTTCTAATTACTGAATCCGTTCGAAGCATTGAACACGCCGACAAGTCGAGCGAGGTGCCATACAGCACTCACAACAGGGAGTTACTCATATTTCACCGATTTGTACATCAGTTCGGTCAACTACGCAAAAGCAGCACGCCGGGCACCCTTGGCAAACCAGAGGGAAGGTAGGATTCAGCCGCGCCATCTGGGTTATCGGAAATTTTCCTTCCGAACAGGTTCTTAATAATTCTAATTTCCGTCTCACGTTCCTTCGCCACATAGGGAACAGCCGTGCCGAATCCGTCATTTTCGGGAATGAATCCTTCCAGTCAAAATAAACTGCGCGCTAATGGCCCCACTGGACCGGCACATCGACTTTTGTCTGCACCCTTCTCCTAGCCGAACGTTGGCATGATTGGTGCCGGATGATGCGGATCCACGCCCTATGCTGGATGGCTTCTTGTCATAACGGGAGGGAGCGGCCGGCGCCACCTCGGCAGCAATGGGAAGGGAGGACGGGGCGCCGCGGTGGCGCCCCAGTATGATCGAAAGGGAAAGGGCCGCGCGGGGCTATAGGGCCCCTTGGTCTTTCGTGGGGTGGCGTATGACGCGCGCCGTATCCCTTCCTCCATAGCCTCGCTCTGAGGCCCCTGCCCAGAAGGCCCCCCGCCCCGGCCGCGCGTTGACAGCCCTGGAGGCAGTCCCCACCTTTGGCCGGCCCCCTTCGCAGGAAGCCACCCCTCGCATGCCGGCGCACACCGCAATTCCCTTCGCCGATCCCGCCTTCATGAATCCCGCCTTTCCGGACTCCCGCGGGTTCCATCGGCAGGGGCGCGGCCTGATCGACCAGGGCCGTCCCGAGGACGCGCTGCCCGTCTTCCAGCACGCGGCCCTTCTGGCCCGGCAAGGCGACGGCCAAGGGGTCGTGGACGCGGACCGCCTGGGCCGCATCCTCTATGACGTGGGCTATTGCCTATACGACCTGGGCCGCATCGACGAAGCGCTGGCGGAGTTCCAGAACGCCGTGGCGGCGGCGGAACAGGGCGACGCCCACGGGCTGGTGCACGGCGACAACCTGGCCGCCTGCCTGCACCTGGTGGGGACCTGCCTGGCCCGCCTGGGCCGGGATACGGAGGCGCTGGCCTGGTTCCAGCAGGCGGCGGAGGCCGCCAGCCGGGGCGATGCCCAGGGCCGGGTGGATCGCGAGGCCGTGGGCCACAGCCTGCACCAGGCCGCCGCCTGCCTGGCGCGCCAGGGCCAGCCCGACCAGGCCCTGCCCTGGCTGCAGCAGGCCGTGGCCGCCAAGGAGCAAGGCGACGGCACCGGACGCGTGGACCACGCCAGCCTGGGCGCCAGCCTGCACCTGATGGCGGACTGCCTCTACGCCCTGGGCTTGGTCGAGGATGCGCTGGTCTGGTTCCAGCGCAGCGTCCAGGCGCTGGAGCGCGGCGCGCCCGATACCCCCGTCAACCACGACGACGTCGGCCGCGCCCGCCTGCGCGTCAGCCACTGCCTGATGGACCTGAAGCGCCCGGCCGACGCCCTGCCCTGGGCCTTGGCTGCCGTCACGGCGGTCGAGGATGGCGACGCCGCCGGGCGCGTGAACCTGGAGGGCCTGTGCCACGCCCTGCAAGCGGTGGGGGACACCTTGGCCAGCATGGGCCGCTTCGACGAGGCCATGGACTGGTACCGCCACGCCGCCGAGACCGCCGAACACGGCGACCCCGCCGGCCTGGCCGCCACCCTCACCGCCGGCGCCGCCTGCCTGCGCAAGCTGGGCCGGACGGAGGAAGCGCGGGCGTGGGAGTTGAGGGCCAGGACGCCGGTGGGGTGAGCCTTATTTCTGTTCCGGCGCCAGCCCTTGCGCCGCCGCGTCATCACGGGTGGCGCGGGCGTCGTCATGCAGGGCGGCGTAGGCGATGGCGCGGTAGCGGTACGCTGCCGCGTCCCGGGGTTGCAGGGCGATAACCTGGGTCATGTCGGCGATGGCGGCCTCAAAACGGTCCTGGTCCAGCGCAATGGCGCCTCGGGCCCGGAGCGCGTCGGCGTAGGTCGGCGACAGCGCGACGGCAGCGTTCAGGTCGGCCAGGGCGTCGGCCATGCGACCCTGGGCGCGGTAGATCGCGGCCCGCCGCAGCAGGGCTTGCGGTGTGCCGGGCTTCAGCCGCAAGGCCTCATCCAGGTCGGCAAGGGCGGCCGCGTCCTGTCCTTTGGACTGCAAGGCCAGGCTGCGGTTCAGGTGCGCACCCGCGTTCATGGGATCCTGGTCCAGGACGGCGGTGAAATCGGCGATGGCCTGATCCCAGGCTGCCTTGCCGATATAGGCCACCCCCCGGTTGTTGTGCGCGTCGGTAAAGCCGGGGTCGATCGCCAGCGCCTGGCCATAGTCCGCGATGGCCGCGTCCGGCGCGCCAACCGCCAGATAGCTGTCCCCGCGCGCCTTCAGGGCGCGGGCATCCTGGGGGTTCAGGGTAATGGCTTTGGTGAATTCGGCAATGGCGCCCCCGGCCTCCCCCGCCGCCTGCAGGCTGAAACCGATGTCGCTGTAGGCCTCGGCCATGCGGGGGTCCCGCCGTACCGCCTCCGCCGCGTCGGACTGGGCCTGGGCATCGTCGCCCTTGGCGCGATAGGCCACGGCGCGGAAGCGCCATGCGGCGGCGGCGGTCGGGTCCAGGCGGATAGCCTCACTTTCATCCGCAATGGCCCGGTCGGCTTCATGGCGCTGGATGTAGAGCGCGCCCCGGCTGACATAGAGCGTCGGGTCATCCGCCTTCAGCGCGATGGCGCTGCTGAAATCCGCCAACGCGGCGTCACGGTCACCCCGCTTCAGGAAAAGGGCGGCACGGTTGACGTAGCCAGCCAGCAGTTTGGGATCCGCCGTCACGGCACTGCCGTAGTCCGCCAGCGCCCGACCATCGTCGCCCCGCTCGGCATAGGCCAAGCCACGGTCGACATAAAGCCTGGCGTCCGTCTCGCCCGCGCGCAGATGCAAATCGATGGCGGCGCCATAGTCGGCGATGGCGCGGTCCAGGTCCCCCGCCTGGTGGAAGTGGAAGGCCCGGTTGCGCAAGGCGCCGGCCCGGACCTGGGCCGTTTCCCCCTTCGCCTCGATGATGCGGGTGCAGGCGGGGATGGCTTCCTCCGCCGGGGATTCCGCGCAGTGCCGCCGGTCGAAATTGGTCCGCGCGGCCGACGCCGCCGTTTGCGCGCCCGCCGGGCCACCCAGGGCCGCCGCCAGCAGCCCCAGGCCGAACGCCGCCGTGACCCTGATCATGCCTTCCCCCGCATCGCCACCCCCGATGAGGGGATTTCGCCGGCAGTATTACCCGCTGAGCGCGTCGGGGCAATCGTGTCGCGGCTACACCCGCTTCCAAGTCGTGCCCTGGGCTCCGTCCTCCAGTACCACGCCCTGGTCCAGCAGCACTTTGCGGATGCGGTCGGCCTCGGCGAAGTTCTTGGCGGCGCGGGCGTCCTTGCGCGCCTGGATGGCGGCCTGGATGGCGGCCTCGTCCAGGCCCTCCGCCCCCTTGGGCGTCCAGCGGAACCAGGCCTCGGGGTCCTGGGTCAGCAGGCCCATGAGGTTGGCGGCGGCCTTGAAGCTGGCGGCCACGGCCCGGCGGGCGCCTTCATCCGTCTCCTTGTGGAAGCGGTTGGCCAGCTCGTGCAGCAGGCTGAAGGCCAGCGGCGTGTTCAGGTCATCCTCCAGCGCTGCAAGAACCTCATCAGGCACTTTGGCCGCCGGCACAGTACCGGCGGCCCGCAGCACGCCGTACCAACGGTCCAGCGTGGCCTTGGCCTGGCGCAGGCCTTCCTTGGAAAAGTCCAGCGGCTGGCGGTAATGGGCCTGCAGCAGGGCCAGGCGCAGGGCCTCGCCCGGCACCTCGTCCAGCAGCTCGGCCACGGTGAAGATGTTGCCCAGCGACTTCGACATCTTGTCGCCGGACATGGTCAGGAAGCCGGCGTGGACCCAGTAGTTGGCCATGACCTGGGTGCCGTGGGCGCAGCGGCTTTGCGCGATCTCGTTCTCATGGTGGGGGAAGATCAGGTCCAGCCCGCCGCCGTGCACGTCGAACACCGGGCCCAGGTGGGCGGCAGTCATGGCGCTGCACTCGATATGCCAGCCGGGGCGGCCCCGGCCCCAGGGGCTATCCCAGCCCGGCTGATCCTCGGCCGACGGCTTCCACAGGATGAAGTCGGCCGGGCTTTTCTTGTAGGGCGCCACCTCCACCCGCGCACCGGCGATCATCTCATCCTGGCTGCGCCGCGACAGGCGGCCGTAGTCGGGCATGGACGGCACGTTGAACAGCACGTGGCCCTCGGCGGCATAGGCATGGCCGCCGGCGATCAGCCGCTCGATCATGGCGATCATGGCGCCGATGTGCCCGGTGGCGCGCGGCTCCACATCCGGGCGCAGCAGGTTGAGCGCGTCCATGTCGGCATGGAACTGCGCCGTCGTCGTCTCCGTCACCGTCTCGATGGACTGTCCCAGGGCCTTGGCCCGGTCCATGATCTTGTCATCGACGTCGGTGATGTTCCGGGCATAGGTCACGGTCGGGTACAGATGCTTCATCACCCGTGCCAGCAGGTCGAAGGCGGTGAAGGTACGGCCGTTGCCGATATGGGCGTAGCTGTAGACGGTGGGGCCGCAGCAATAGATCCGCACATGGCTGGCATCGACGGGCACGAAGACTTCCTTCGCGCGGGTGAGCGTATTGTAGAGCTGAAGCGCCATGTGGGGTTAACCTGGGTTGGAAGAAAACGACGATACCGATTTGACAACGAACGATTTAAGTGGCCTGGCGATTTAAGCGGTCTGGCCGGACAGCCGCGCCAGCGTCCGCTCCCGCCCGATGAGGGGCAGCATGGTCTTCAGCTCCGGCCCATGCTCCAAGCCTGTCAGCGCCAGGCGCAGGGGCATGAACAGGGCCTTGCCCTTGGCGCCGGTGGCGGCCTTCACCGCGTCCACCCACTGGCCCCAGGTGTCGGGACCCCAGGGGGCGGCGGGCAGCAGGCCGGCGGCGGCCTCCAGGAAGGCGGCGTCGGTCACCACCGGCGCCAGCGGCGCATGGGTGATGTCCCACCAGCCCTTGGCCTCGGCGACATGGGTGATGTTGGGCCGCACCGCCAGCCAGAAGGCCTCATCGGCGCCCGGCATGCCCAGGGCCGGCAGCCGCCCCGCCACCGCCGCGTAGGGCATGCGATGCAGGATCTGGGCGTTCAGGCGGTGCAGGTCCTCCGCATCGAACTTGGGCGTGCCCCGGCCGACCTTGGCCAGGTCAAAATCGGCCACCAGCTCGTCCAGCGTGCCCCGGGCCTCCACCGCGTCCGACGTGCCGATCTTGGCCAGCAGCGACAGGATGGACAGGGGCTCCAGCCCCGATTCCTCGCGCAGGCTCTTCAGGCTCAGGCTGCCGAGGCGCTTGGACAGGCCGGCGCCGCTGGCGTCCGTGATCAGGGGGAAATGGCCGAAGGCGGGCACGGGGCCGCCCCCCATTTCACCCAGAAGCGCCTCATACAGCTGGATCTGCACGGCGGTGTTGGCCACATGGTCCTCACCCCGGATGACATGGGTGATCCCCAGCTCAATATCGTCCACCACCGAGGCGAAGGTGTACAGCGGCTGGCCATCCTCGCGGATCAGCACCGGGTCGCTGAGGTCCTGGCCCTGGAAGCGCTGGGTGCCACGCACCAGGTCGTCCCAGACGACGGGTGTGTATTCCAGCTTCAGCCGCCAGTGCGGGCGGCGGCCCTCCGCCTCCAGCCGCGCGCGGTCGGCATCGGTCAGGCGCAGGGCGGCGCGGTCGTACAGCGGCGGGCGATGCTGGGCCAGCTGGGCCTTGCGCTTCAGGCCCAGCTCATCCGGGGTCTCATAGCAGGGGTAGAGGCGGCCGGCGGCCTTCAGGCGCTCGGCAGCGGCGGTGTAGCGGTCCAGCCGATCGGACTGGCGGGCATAGCGGTCCCATTCCAGGCCCAGCCAGCGCAGGTCCTCCTCGATGCCGGCGGCATACTCGGCCGTCGACCGCTCCCGGTCCGTGTCGTCCATGCGCAGCATGAAGCTGCCGCCTTGCTTGCGGGCGAACAGCCAGTTCATCACCGCCGCGCGGGCGTTGCCGATGTGCAGGCGGCCGGTGGGGCTGGGCGCGAAACGGACGGCGACTGGGCTCATGGGAAAAGCGGACCTTCAGGAAACGAACGGAAACCAAGGGCGGCAGCGATACCATGAAGCGGCCGAAAAGCAAAAGGCGGAGCCGCCGGCCCCGCCTGTTCCTACAGCCACAAGCGACCGTTCAGAACTTCTTGCGGTGGAAGGCGGCGGCCAGCGCCTTGACGGAGGCAGCTTGCTTCACCGTGCCCTCGCTCTTGGGCGGCGGCGCCCCGTTCAGGATGGGCGGCTGATTGGCCAGGCGGGTGCCGCCCATGCGGGCGACGATGGCGTCCAACTGGGCCTGGGTCAGGCGCTGCGGCGCCGGCGCCCGTCGGCTGGTACCCCCGCTGGGCACGGCGGCGGCGGGCGCCATGGCAGGCACGGTGGGGCCGCCGCGGTAGGCGCGTTCGATGGCGGCGCCGGTGATGCCCTTGAGGAAGGGCTTGCACAGGCCGCGCATGAGCTGCTCATCCGCCAGCGCCCAGGCCATCAGGATGCGCTGCGCCTGGGCGCGGCTGCCCTGCGCCTGGGCCATGGCCTCGCGGATTTTCATGGTGACGTAGGTTTCGCTCATGGAACGGGTCCCCACCGGGCGGCGGTCCACGCCGGACCAGCCATTCTAAGTCGCCGCGCATTCACCGCCTGGCGCCAACGGCCGAAACCGGCGGCATGCCCATATAAGGCAGAGATAAGAAAAGTTTAGCGCAGGAGCCTCCTAACCGGAACGGAAAAGAAACCGACGCCATCCGCCAGCCACCTCCCCCCTGTAACCCACCTTGGTGTATAAACCATGGTGAAGCTCGGCGGGCCGGCACCACCGCCGTATCATTCGTCCACGCGTGCGACCCGACCACACCACGACACCCCCATGCTGATCGAGATCGTCGCCGACTTCGTCTGTCCGTGGTGCTACATCGGCAAGCGCCGCTTGGAACGCGCGCTGGCCCAGCGCCCGACACAACAACCGGAGGTCCGCTGGCTGCCCTTCCAGCTGGACCCGGACACGCCGCCCAGCGGCATCGACCGCACCATCGACCAGCTGGCCAAGTTCGGCAGCGTGGAGCGCATCCGCCAGGTGAACGCCCTGCTGGAACAGACGGCGGCGGCGGAGGGCCTGGCCCTGAACCTGGACCGCATCCGCCGGACGCCCAACACGCTGGACGCCCATCGCCTGCTGCGCCACGCCGACGCCAATGGCCAAGGCAGGGGCCACACTCAGGTGTTGGCCGCCGCGCTGCAGGCCGCCTTCTTTCGCGACGGCCGCGACATCGGCGACCGCGCCGTGCTGGCCGCCATCGCCGGGGAGGCGGGGCTGGACGCCGACGCGGCCACCGCCTTCCTGCACGGCGACGCCGACCGCGACGCCCTGCGCCAGTCGCTGGCCACCGTGCGCCAACTGGGCATCCAGGCGGTGCCCTGCTTCATCTTCAACCGCCTCTATTCCCTGTCGGGCGCCCAGGAACCGGGCGCCTTCCTGCCCCTGCTGGACCTGGCTGGAGCGGAGGGCGTGGTGGCCAGCGCCGCAGGCTGAACCGGAACCATCGGCGCCTCAACGAGGTTGAAACGCCATGCCTCCCACCGAATACGCCACCGAACCAGAGATCGCCCATATCGCCACCCCGCTGCTGGATGTGGCCTACATCACCGGCGGGCCGGCCGATGGGCCGCCGGTGATGCTGCTGCACGGCTGGCCGGACGACGCGCACACCTGGGACCGGGTGGCGCCGGCCCTGTGGGAAGCGGGGTACAAAACGGTGGCGCCCTGGCTGCGCGGCTTCGGCCCCACGCGCTTCCTGTCCAGCCAGACCACCCGCTCCGGCCAGATCGCCGCCCTGGCGCACGACGCCCTGGACCTCGCCAACGCCCTGGACTGGCAGCGCTTCAGCGTCATCGGCCACGACTGGGGCGCCCGCATCGCCTATTTCCTGGCCGCCGTGGCGCCCGACCGCCTCTGCCGTATCGCTGCCCTGTCGGTGGGGTGGGAACCGGGCAGCCTGCCCACCCCGCCCCTGCCCCAGGCCCAGCGCTACTGGTATCAATGGTTCCTGACGACGGAGCGCGGGGCGGAAACCATCTGCCACGACGGCAAGGCCTTCGCCCGCTATCAATGGGACAGCTGGAGCCCCGCCGGGTGGTATGAGGAGGCGGCGTTCGAACGGACGGCGGCCGCCTTCGAGAATCCGGACTGGGCCGCCATCACCTTGCATTCCTACCGCGTGCGCTGGGACGAGGCCAAACCCGACCCGCGCTATACCGAAATGGAAAAGCGCCAGCGCGCCGCCCGCACCCTGGCCGTGCCCACCCTGATGATTCAGGGCGGGGACGACCGCTGCACCCTGCCCGCCACGACGGAGGTCAGCGAGGGCCATTTCACCGGCCCCTACCGCCGCGAGGTGCTGCCGGACGTGGGCCACTTCCCGACGCGCGAGGCACCCGAGGCGGTGAGCCGCCTGCTGCTGGACTTCCTGGCCACGGGAACGGCGGAGGCCTGACGTTCAGTTTTTGATCACCCGGGGCAGGCTGGTGATGGGCTCCAGCGTAATGCGGCGGAAGTAAGTTTCCGCCCCTTCGGACTGCAGTTGGATATGGCCGTGGGTCAGGGGCGCCCAGCCCTCACCCTCGCGCATCCGCAGGTCGCGCACCACCATGACCGGCACGCCGTTCACCACGTGCACGGCCTGGTCGCCCAGGACATAGAGGTCCAGCACGTTCCATTCACCCACCGGCTTTTCGGCGTTGCTGCCGGCCTCCACGTTCCAGGCCGGCTGCTGCACGGTGACCGCGCGGCCGCCCATCATGTAGCGGCGCTGGGGATCGATCAGGGCGCGGTCGCGCGCCACCTCGGTCACCGCCGTCACATTGGGGCCTACGGGCACCACCATGCCGACGGAGCCCAGCATGATCTCGAACTCCGCCGCCGCCATCCAGGTGCCGTAGACGGCGCCGGGCGCGCCATGGCTGTGGTAGAGCAGGCCGTTGTTCCACGGCAGGTCCAGGCGCGGGACGTAGCGGGTCTTGCCCCATTTGTATTCCAGGCGCAGGTGATAGTTGGCGTGGTCGCCCCGGTTGACGATGCCGCCCCAGGTCTGCCCGGTGATGAAGATCGCCGGCTCACCCTCCTCCGTCACCACGTGGAAGATTTTGGCGATGGCGGCCTGGTCGGCGCCGATGGGGGACTGGCCGGGCTGGGCCAGATAGGTGCGGGCCGGATCGGGATAGCCCAGCCAGGCGTCCCAGTCGTTGAGGTCGCGGCCGTTGAACAGGCTGACCGCCGGCCCTGCCGGGGCCGGCACGTCCACCAGGCGCAGGTTTTGCGGCTGAAACGGCGGATCCCCCGCCAGCACAGCCTCCAGCGCCGGGTTCGCCGGCGTCTTGTCCGCCGCTTGGGCCGGGACCGCGCCGCCCAGCCCCATCCCCACCGCCAGAACCAGTGCCCACGCCGCCCGCATCGCCATGTCGCCCCTCAAACCTTGGTGATTTGCCTCCATGTTATCGATTTCATAGCAGCATTGATCCTGGAAAGGCAGTGGATTCACAATTCATGGGCCTCGTTGAGCGCGATGATATCACGTGCTATCATTCGCGCTCCGGCGATCCAATGGAGAAATCGTCATGGCTCAATTGCTGGTGCGCCAAGTTGATGACGAAATCGTCACCGCCCTGAAAGCGAGGGCCAGCGCCCATGGCCGGTCGGTGGAGGCTGAGCACCGCGCCATTCTGGAACAGGTTCTTCGGCCCACTGCCGGCGACTTCGCCCAACGCGCCGCGGAGTTTCGGCGCCAGACCGCCGGCCGCACGCCCATCGATACCGCCGCCCTCATCCGGGAAGCGCGGGACGAGAGATGAGCCTGACCATCATCGATGCCTCGGTCGCGTTGAAATGGGTGTGGATGGAGGCCGATAGCGAGGCAGCGGCGGCGTTGCTGGACGGACGCCCCCTGGCCGCCCCGGCCCTCTGGCTGACGGAAGCCGCGAATGCCCTGTGGAAGTTGGCGCAGCGGCAGGCGCTCAGCGCTGATGAGGCCGAAGATCGGCTGGCTTTCCTGATACAGGCACCCGTGCGCCTGATTGATACATCACCGCTTCTGCCGGCGGCCCTGCGCATCGCCCAGACCCTCCAGCACCCACTCTATGATTGCCTGTATCTTGCCGCGGCCCTGCATCTGTCGGCCAAAGTCGTGACGGCCGACCGGCGCTTCCATCGTGCCGCCTCGGCTCACCCCATTTATGCCGACGCGATCATGACACTGGATTAGGTCGGATCCGCCGCCACTCCAGGTCATTCAGAAAGTGGCCCCACGTCCCGCCGCACGGATGGCCGTTGCCCCCATCACCGGACTCGGCGAGGCTGCGCCCACAAGCAAGGGGGAGTGGCGGTATGGACGGGGCATGGTGCAACCGGCGGGCGGTGCTGGGTGGCTTGGCGGGAACGGCGTTGGTGGGACTGACACCCAGGATAGCCGGCGCGGAGAATGCCACCCCGGCCAGGCTGACCGCCCTGCTGGACAGCCGGCATGATGATCCCCACCCCGACCTCAAGGGCGTGGTGGTGCTGCGGCATGGCCGGCGCATCGCGGAGGCCTATTACAACGGCGACGACGCCACCACCCTGCACGACATCCGTTCCGCCACCAAAAGCCTGACCAGCCTGCTGATGGGCATCGCCATCGATCGCGGCCGCGTGGCGGGCGTGGACGCCCCCATTGCCCGCTACCTGCCGGGTCCCCTGCCCGCAGGATGGGAGGCGATCACCATCCGCGACCTGCTGACCATGCGCTCCGGCCTGGCGGCCGACGACACCGACCCCGCCAGCCCCGGCAACGAGGACACGCTGGACGAGGCGGGGGAGAAGACCGGCGACTGGGCCACCGCCTTGGCCGTGCCGGTGCGCGAACCGCCGGGGCGCACCTACCAGTATTGCTCCCTCAACGCCTTCCTGGTTGGCCTGATCGTGGAACGCGCCACGGGCCAAAGCCTGGACAGGCTGGCGCAGGAGTCCCTGTTCGACCCGCTGGGCATCCGCGCCCACGACTGGCGCACCCTGCCCGGCGGCCATGGCACCGGCCAGGGCAACCTGTCGATCACCGCCCGCGATGCCGCCACCATCGGCCAGATGGTCTTGAATGGGGGGACCTATAAAGGCAGACGCGTCATCAGCCAGCGGTGGCTGAGCGACAGCCTGGCCCGCATCCACCCCATCGCCGCCAGCGACCCCTACGCCGATTTCTATGGCTACATGTGGTACGCCAAGGACGAACCAGTGGGAGATGGCCGCACCGTGCCGGTCCACTTCGCCTCGGGCAACGGCGGCAACAAGATCTACGCGGTGCCATCGCTGGACCTGGTGGTGGCCATCACCTCCAGCGCCTACGGCAAGGGCTATGGCCAGCGGCGGTCGCAGGATATCCTGCTGTCCATCCTGAAGGCCATGCCATGAGCAGGCCGCCAACGCGCCGGTAGGCATGAGGGAAACGTTCCCTAAATTTTCCGGTTCATAGGATCGATTAAATCAACCCCTGACTGCGCCAAATCAAGGACAGGGGCTGGGTGGCGGAATAAGCATGCGGAACTCTCCAACAAGGGGGTACCGCCATGCCTCGGTTACTTAGCTTCGTCTTCTTCGGCATCGCCCTTATCACTTGGTCCCCGGCGCGGATGGCCCACGCGCAGGCAACGGCGACCACCACGTTCCAGGTGACGGCAACCGTCCGGGCGACCTGCCAGGTCAGCGCCACGGCCCTGGCTTTCGGCACCTATACCGGGGCCTCGGTGGACGCCACGTCCATCATTTCCGTCACCTGCACCAACACGACGGCCTATAACATCGGGCTGGACGCCGGCAGTGCCCCGGGCGCCACGGTCACCACCCGGCAGATGACGGGCCCGTCCGGCGACATGTTGAACTATGGGCTCTACCGCGATACCGGCCATAGCCAGAACTGGGGCATCACCGTCGGCACCGACACGGTCGCCGGCATTGGCTCCGGTTCCCTGCAAACGGTGACTGTCTACGGCCGGCTGCCCGCATCGCAGTTCGTCACGCCGGGGGCCTACTCCGACACCATCACCGCGACCGTCAGCTACTGACCACGGCAGGGCGCAGCATCGCCCGCCACTCCCTATCGGCTCCATCTCTCGAAACGCGTGGGGGCAAAATGAAGGATTCCCGGAACCCGTCTCGACGACGCCCGCATGGCGTGCCCCGTTCCGCCCCCCTCTGGCGATCGCTGTTGGGCGGGGCAGCCCTGGTTGCGGTGGCGGCACTTTCGCCGGCCGCCGGGGCCCAAAGCCTCACGGTGCTGCCGGTGACCATGCAGCTGGCCCCGGGCCAGACGGCGGTGGCCTTCACCGTCATCAACCAGAGCGACACCGAGGCCTCGTACCAGATCCGCGGCTTCCGCTGGAGCCAGGTGGACGGCAACGATCAGTTGACGCCGACCGAGGAATTGCTGGCCAGCCCACCCATCGGCACCATTCCCGCCGCCACCAGCCAAGTGGTCCGCATCGCCGTGCGCCACCCGCCACAGGGCCGGGAAGCCAGCTACCGCATTCTGCTGGACCAGATCCCGCCGCCGGCCGACCCCGGCACCGTCCGCATCGCCCTGCGCCTGTCCATCCCCATCTTTGCCGAACCCAGCACCCGGATCGCATCCCATGTGCGCTGGCAGGTGGAGAATAACGGCGGCGAGGCCTACCTGGTGGCCACCAATGACGGCAACCGGCATGAGACCGTCCGCAATATCGTCCTGACAGCGCCCGACGGTCGCGCCGTGAAGGCGGAAGACAATGTATCGCCCTACATCCTGCCGGGGTCCACGCGCCGCTGGCGCATGCCCGGGCTGGCCGCCCCCGCCGCCGGCAGCACACTGCGCCTGACGGCGCGGGCCGACAGCGGCGCGCTGGATCAGCCGGTCACGGTGGCCGCCGCGCGATGAGCCCGCCCCGATGGCTGCGGCGGGCCTGCGCCGCTGCGGCCATCGCCCTGCTGCCTCAGGCCGTGCTGACGCTGCCTATGGCGATGGCCGATGAACTCCGCCTGCTGGAGATCGTGATCAACGGCTACCCCACGGGCAAGATCGGGGAGTTCGTGATGCGTGACGGTGCCCTTTTCGCCCGTCTGGACCAGCTGCGGGACCTGGGGCTGCGACTACCGCCCGAAACGCCGGCGGATGCCCAAGGACTGGTGCCGTTGGCGGGGACGCCTGGGCTGGATACCCGCATGGAAGCCAGCACCCAGACCCTGTACGTGACGGCGACGGATGAGCGGCTGGTGCCGGCCCTGCTGCTCCCCGCACACCAGCCGCAGCCGCCGGCCGGCACCGTGCAAAGCGCCACCGGCGCCACCTTGAACTATGACCTGGCCGGCAGCACCAGCGGCGGCCCCAGCGGCAGCCAAAGTCTGGCCACGGGCCTGTTCGACCTGCGTGGCTTCTCCCCCTGGGGCGTGATTTCCACCGGCCTGCTGGCGCGCGCCGGCGGCACCACGGGCAACAACGGCGCCTTCCAGGCGCTGCGTCTGGACAGCGCCTACGTCTATTCCGACCCCGACAGCCTGCGCCGCTATCGCCTGGGCGACTTCGTCGGCGGCGGCACCGCCTGGACCCGGCCCGTGCGCCTTGGCGGCGTGCAGATCAATTCCGACTTCTCGATGCGGCCGGACCTGACCACCTTCCCCGTCCCCTCCGTCCTGGGCTCCGCCGCCGTTCCCTCGACCGTCGATGTCATGGTCAACAGCACGCGCCTGTTCTCCAGCCAGGTGACGGCGGGGCCCTTCCAGGTGCCCACCCTGCCGGTGATCACCGGCGCGGGCACGGTGGCCATGACCCTGACCGATGCCCTGGGCCACCAGGTGACCAGCCGCCTGCCCTTTTACGCCAGCAGCAACCTGCTGTCCGCCGGGCTGCAGGCCTATTCGGCGGAGGTGGGGGCGGTGCGCCGCGACTGGGGCCTGCAGAGCAACAATTATGGACGGCTCACGGGGTCGGCCACCTACCGCCGCGGCCTGTCAAACGCGGTCACGGTGGAAGGCCATGTCGAGGGGGCCGGCGGCCTGGCCATGGGCGGCATCGGCGCAGCCGTGAACGTGGCCGACTTCGGCGTGCTGACGCTCAGTGCCGCCGGCAGTGCCGGCAATGGTGCCCAATTCTCCGCCGGGTTCCAGCGCATGGGCGAGGACATCAGCTTCAATGCCTCCATCACCCGCGCCAACCAGGGCTACCGCGACATCGCGGCACTGACCGGCGATGGCGTGGCCCACCAGCAGATCAACGCAGGCCTGAGTTTCGCGCTGGGGCCCTACGGCTCACTGGCGCTCAGCTATACCGGATTGGACCGCGACGCCAGCGCCACGCCGTTGACCTTCTATGCCCGCGACACCTTGCTGTCGGGCACCACCGTGTCGGTGTCGCCGGCCACCCATGCCCATGTGCTGTCGGGCAGCTATTCGGCGCAAGTGGGATCACTGACCCTCGCGGCTACCGGCTTCCATGATTTCGCCACCGGACGCAGCACCGGCCTTCTGCTGACGCTGACCCTGCCGCTGGGCAGCCGCAGTTCGGCCAGCGCCAGCCTGGGCGGCGGCTCCAGCGGGCTCTACGGTCAGTTGCAGGCCAATCAATCAGCCAATGAGACAGGGGATTACGGCTATCAGGCCTACGCCGCCGGCGGACAGCAAACCCACGCCTTCGCCGACCTGCAGTACCGTGCGCCCTGGGCCCTGCTGTCAGGCGGCATGGACCACAGCGGCGAAGAGACCGCCGGCCGGGCCGAGATCCAGGGCGCCCTGTCGCTGCTGGACGGTGCCCTGTTCGCCTCCACCCCCATCAACGACAGCTTCGCCGTGGTGGATGCCGATGGCACCGCTGGCCTGCACGTCCTGGGGGAAAACCGTCCGGTGGGCGTGACCGACGGTGGCGGCCGCCTGCTGGTTCCGGATCTGCGCTCCTTCGATGCCAACCAGCTGGCCATCGATCCCACGGACCTCCCCATCGACATGGATGCCGCCACCACGGCCCAGACGGTGCGGCCGCAGGACCGGTCGGGCGTGGTGGTGCGCTTCCCCCTGCGCCGCGCCCACGGCGCGCTGCTGCGCCTGGTGGATGAGGACGGCCAGCCCCTGCCTATGGGCAGCGAGGCCATACTGGACGCCACCGGGGCGCGGACGCCGGTGGGGTATGACGGCCTGGCCTACGTATTGGACCTGTCGGCGCGCAACCGCCTGACGGTGACCCTGCCCAACCGCCGGCGCTGCATGGCCGAATTCGACTATCAGGACCGGCCGGACGACATCCCCACCCTCGGTCCCCTGCTCTGCCGGAAGGAGGTGCCATGACCCGCCGTCCCTTGCCCCAGCGCCGCCGGACGCGCGGCTGGCGCACATGGCTGCCCACCGCCCTGCTGCTGGCGCTGGCCCTGCTGCTGATACCCCACAGGGCCCAGGCCCAGTGCACGGTATCGGTCACCACCCTGAATTATGGCACCTATATCCCCTTCCGTGCCTTCCCCACGAACAGCACGGGCGGCGTTACGGTGGACTGCACGGCAGCCCTGCCGGCCGGCTATACCGTCACGTTGAGCAGCGGCAACAGCGGCAGCTACAGCAGCCGCCGCATGCTGTACGGCGGCTATAACCTGAACTATCAGCTCTTCACCGACTCCCTGCGGTCCAACATATGGGGTGACGGCAGCGGTTCCACCCGGACGGTCGTCGGCGACTGCCTGTCGCCCTGCCATACCGTCCACCCCATCTACGGCAGCATGCCGGCCGGCCAGATCGTCCAGCCGGGGGCCTATTCCGACACGATCACCGTGACCGTCATATACTGAGGATGGCCACCCCCTGGCCGGGGGGCAGCGCGACCATGGCGGACGCGGCGGGTGGGCGGCCGGACGGATGGCGGCGGCGGGAGCATATTTGGACACCGTCACGGTCGCCGTGATATTCTGACGAGATGAACTTTCCGCCGGCTACCCCCGGAGCGCGGCGGTCGTGCAGGAAGGCGGAACCCCCATGCCTGAACCGATGCAGCCGACGCGACGCGCCCACCGAAAGCTCCTGCCCCTCCTCCTCATGGTGCCGCTGGCCCTGGTCGCCGTTTCGCCCTTCGCCAAGGCCACAGGCATCATGGCGGCGCCCATGGCCGTGACCGTGACTGTGGTCGCGGCGTGCAACATCACCCCAGCCTCGCTGCTGGCGCAGATGCGCACCGGCCCGAGCGCTAACGTCTGCCTGAGCGATCCCGCCACATCCACGGTCGGCGCCCCCCATCCCACCATCACACCCATCCAGGAGGCCGGGCAGGGCATCACCACGCTGGTTATCGAATTCTGAACCGCCGGCGTGCCGCCGAGGTCAGCCCGGAACGGCTGTCGGTGAGGAGCAGTCAACGCATGAAATCCTGCCTGCAACCCGGCCTGCGCCACAGCGAAAGCCTGACCGTTGACGCCAGCATGCTGGTGCCCGCCCTGCCCGCCGCCTTCGGTGGCTTCCACGACATGCCGCCGGTCTTTGCCACCGCGCAGATGGTGGCCTTCATCGAATGGACCTGCGTGCAGGCACTGGCGCCCTATCTGGAACCGGGGGAGCGCACCGTCGGCACCCACGTCGACGTCAGTCACGTGGCCGCCACGCCCGTGGGCATGACCGTCACCGCCACCGTGGAACTGATCGCCTTCGACGGCCGCGCCCTGCGCTTCAAGGTCGCCGCCGTTGATGCCACCGGCCTGATCGGCGAAGGCTTCCACAGCCGGGGCGTGATCGACTACGCCCGCTTCATGGCCCGGGTGGAGAAGAAGGCGGCGTGCTGAAGAACCCGACATGGGGGCCGGCGCCCTCACCGAAAGAAAAATTTTGGGCGCCCTGTCGGTTCCGGATGGCCCGGCCCGTCCTTCGGGTACTGCTTCCTGAATGGAGAGGACAATGGCCAGGCAAATCTTCATCAACCTGCCGGTGCGCGACCTGCCCAAGGCGATGGCGTTCTATACCGCCATCGGGGCGGTGAACAATCCGCAATTCACCGACGAGACCGCCGCCTGCATGGTGTTTTCCGACACCATTTTCGTGATGCTGCTGACCCACGATAAGTGGCGGGTTTTCACCCAGAAGCCCATCACCGACACCCATGCCAGCGGGGCGTTGATGCTGGCACTGTCCTGCGACGACCGCGCCGCCGTCGACACCATGGCCGAGGCCGCAGGCCGGCATGGCGGCAAGGCCGACGTGAACCCCAAGCAGGACCTCGGCTTCATGTACAGCCGCAGCTTCGAAGACCCGGACGGCCATGTCTGGGAGCCGCTTTTCATGGACACTGCCCAACTCCCGCCCCAGTCCTAGCCCCCGCACGGGCGCCCCCGTCTCGACAAGACGGGCGCGCAGAAGGCGCCGGGACCGGATATTGGAAACCGCTTCTCCACGTCCGGTCCCCTATCCCCCTCCCCACGCCCATTAACAAGCCCAACCAACCGGCGTACACTTCCCGCGAAAACAGGAGCGGCGCTTAACCGCCCTGCGCGGCCGGACCCTGGCCATTGGGCCTCGGTCGCGGCAAAAACATCCCTGCCTTGGGCCCCGCTGATCTCTGGGCCCCTGCCTGAAACCGCAATGCGTTCAGGAGGATCGGGCATGACACAAGAGACCATACGCAATCCCGTGGAATGGACATGGGAACGGCTGGGTGAGGCGGCGGCGGGCGTGGCGTCCGTGGGCCGGGCCATCGGGCATATGGAGGACCTGCGGGCGCGGGAGGCGCCCCTGGTGCGGCGCATCGGTGTGGCCGACCTGGGCGAGGCCATCGCCGCCGGCTTCCGCGACTTCGGCGCCTTCCGCACCGATGTCTTCGCGCTGTGCATCATCTACCCCATCCTGGGCTGTGTGCTGGCCCGGGCGGCGGTGAACCTGAACATGCTGCCGATGCTGTTCCCGCTGGCCTCCGGCTTCGTGCTGGTGGGTCCGGTGGCGTCTATCGGCCTCTTGGAGATGAGCCGGCAGCGGGAGCGCGGCGCGCAGCCCAGCTGGCGGGAGGCGTTCGGGCCCCTGCGCTCCCCGGCCATCGCCGCCATCGCGGCCCTGGGCTTTATGCTGACGGTCATCTACTTCGCCTGGCTGTACGCCGCCCAGGGCATCTATGACGCCACCCTGGGGCCGCAGCCGCCGGCCTCGGTGGCGCAGTTCGCCGCCGACGTGGCGGGCACCCGCGCCGGCTGGACCATGATCGCGGTGGGCTGCGCCGTGGGCGCCTGCTTCGCGGCCTTGGTGCTGGCCATCGCCGCCATCAGCTTCCCCCTGCTGCTGGACCGCGACGTGCCGCTGCACACCGCCGTCGGCACCTCCATGCGAGCGGTGGCGCGCAACCCAGGCGTCATGGCGCTGTGGGGCCTGATCGTGGCCGGTAGCCTGCTGGCCGGCACCCTGCCCGCCTTCGTCGGCCTGATCGTGGTGATGCCGGTGCTGGGTCACAGCACCTGGCACCTCTATCGCCGCCTGGTGGTCTGACGCCCGCCGGGCGCCTGCGCCCGTTAGGCCTGGGCCAACGCCTGGCTGAGATCGGCCAGGATGTCGTCGATATGCTCGATGCCGATGGACAGGCGGACATAGCCGGGGGTGACGCCGGTGGCCGCCTGGTCCTCGGCCGAGAGCTGGGAATGGGTGGTGCTGGCCGGATGGATGGCCAGGCTGCGGGCGTCGCCGATGTTGGCGACGTGGTAGAACAGCTTGAGCGCGTCGATGAAGCGGCGGCCGGCGTCGGCGCCGCCCTTCAGTTCGAAGCCCACCAGCGCGCCATGGCCGCCCTTCAGCACCGCGTCCGCCCGGCGGCGCAGTTCCCCCGTCTGCCGGCTGGGGTGGATGACGTCCGACACCTTGGAATGTTCCGCCAGGAAGGCCGCGACGGCGCTGGCGTTGCGGTTATGCTCCCGCATGCGCAGCGGCAGGGTCTCCAGCCCCTGGATGGCCTGGAAGGCGTTGAACGGGCTGAGGGCGGCGCCGATGTCGCGCAACAGGGTGACGCGGGCGCGCAGGATGTAGGCGATGGGGCCCAGCGGCTTCACCGCCCGCGTCCACACCGCCCCGTGATAGCTGGGGTCCGGCTGGTTCAGCAGGGGGAAGCGATCGGCATGCGCCTCCCAATCGAAATTGCCGCCGTCGATGAGGGCGCCGCCGATGCTGGTGCCGTGGCCGCCGATGTACTTGGTGGTGGAATAGACGACGACGGCCGCCCCATGGTCCAGCGGGCGGGCGATGATGGGGGTGGCCGTGTTGTCCATGATCAGCGGCACGCCCAAGTCGCGGCCGATGGCCGCCACCTCGGCAATGGGGAAGACGCGCAGCTTGGGATTGGGCAGCGTCTCGGCGTAATAGGCGCGGGTGCGGTCGTCGGTGGCGCGGCGGAAGTTCTCCGGATCCGACGGATCGACGAAGCGCGCCTCGATACCCAGCTGCTTGAAGGTGTTGGCGAACAGGTTCCAGGTGCCGCCGTACAGGTCGGTGGAGGTGACGAAGTTGTCGCCGGCGCTGGCCACGTTCAGGATGGCGAAGGTGCTGGCCGCCTGGCCCGACGCCACCGCCAGGGCCGCCACCCCGCCCTCCAGCGCCGCCAGCCGCTGTTCCAGCACGTCGGTGGTGGGGTTCATGATGCGGGTGTAGATGTTGCCCAATTCCTTGAGCGCGAACAGGTTGGCGGCGTGCTCCGTGTCGCGGAACTGGTAGGACGTCGTCTGGTAGATGGGCACGGCCACGGCCCCCGTGGCGGGATCGGCGCGGTACCCGGCATGCAGGGCCAAGGTCTCGGGGTGCTTGCTGTCTACGGCCATGGCGACATCCTCCGCTCATTATTCGTCGGTGCATTCAACGTTGCGGCGATTGTTGCCTCAGCCGTTCGGAAATTGCATCCACCGATGCATGCTTATTAAATTATTTCATTTATGGCGGGAAACGGGGGACCAGCCGCACCGTGCACCCGCTTTCCATAGGCTGATCCGGCGGCCAGCCTGCGCCGCGATCTAGCCGTTTCGCGATACCGGTCCCGCCCTTTTCCGGCCACACGCCGCTCCTACCCTTCCTTGCAGCCTCAAGACAGTTCAGCTGCCGGAGCGTGAAAATGCCCAAGGTTTCCCTGTTCAAGAGTTCCCTGGCCAAGGTCGGCCTGTTCGCCACACTGCTGGCCACGGCGGGCGGCGCCCATGCCGAAGAGATGATCGAACCGGTGTTCGGCCTGATCTATGACCCGCAGACCGTGGTGTTCGAGCAGGCGCCCGACACCCTGCCCGGCCGCTGCCCCGGCCTGGCCCAGGCCGGCCTGGGGGATCGCATCCGCGTCTTCGGTCGGACGGAGGTTGACGGCACCCAATACTGGGCCCTGGGCGGCGAGGTGGCGGTGCGGCGCAAGGACCAGCCCATCGTGGTGCCCAAGGGCGCGGTCGTGGCGCTGACCGCCGACGGCTGCACCCTGCTGGGCCCCATCCGCGCCTTCTTCCAGTTTCCCAACGGCGTGCCGGCTGACGCCGTGTCCCGCCTGGCGGATGAGGTGGTGGAACGCTACGAGTCCGCCTACGGCGGCGCGCCCGCCTTCACCGCCGTGCTGAAGAAACAGGATGCCGTGCCCCAGGCGCCCATGAAGGGCCTGCTGCGTGCGGCATTGGAACGGCACGGGGCGCTGTAACCATCACCGTTGGCGCGAACGGATCGCCCCGGGGGCCAGAACGGTTTAGACTGGGCTGGCCTGGAGCCGCGACAGGCGCGTCCGCGCCTCCTTGACACCGGGATTGTCGGCCAGCCCGAAGTCGCCACGGAACACGGCATCGAGCGCGGCATAGCGGTCCAATGCCTCCCGCCATCGCGCCTCGGCTTCGCGCTGGTCGCCGCGCCCCTCGGCATTGCAGGCAAGCGCCCGGACGGCGTTGGCCATTTCCAGAGGAGCGACCTCCGCCGCCTGGTACAAGGCCATCATCTCCGCATAAACCGGCACGGCGTCCCCATGGGCCGCCATGTCGTCAAGGATTCCACCCAGGTGACGCAGGGCGCGGGCCGTGGACAGGCCATCGCCCGCATTGCGGGAAAGGGCCACCGCCTCCTCCTGCGGCAGCCGCGCCTCAGCCGGACGCTGCAGATCACGCAATGCCTGCGCCAGCTGCGTCAGCGCCTGGGGCAGATCAGCGCCACACGTCTGGCCGGAGGCACGCGACAGGGCCACGGCCTGGCTGGCCAAGTCGAGGGCTTCCGACAGCCGACCCGCCCGCCGGGCGGCGGTGGCCTGTTGCAGAAGCTCTTGTGGGTCAAGCATGCCGGCCATAGCCGCCTCCCCTCCCGAACACAGCCCGAAGCTTAACCCGGGCCGCCGACATCAGGAAGGCGGGGATTGGTTGTACCGCCAGGGTACGGGGCCATTTGCGTTTTCCGCGCGCCCCTACCGCCGGCTGCGCGGCGGGGCGGAGAAGCCCGGGCGGTTCAGCTTGGCTGATGGCAGCGGCGGCTTGTGGCCCCAGGCGGAGACGGGCTTGCCCTGCGGCTTGGGCGGCGGGGGTGGCGGCGGTGGCGGGGGCGGATCGGTCTTCACCGTCTCGCCCGCCGCCATCTTGGCCAGGTCGCTCATGAGCTTGCGCACGCCGTCCATGCGGGTTTCGGCGCTATCCCAGGGGCGCAGCAGCACCAGCTTGTGGTCCGGCCTGATCTTCGCGGTGCCGGCCTGCTGCTGAATGAAGCCCACCAGGGCGGCCGGGTTCTTGAATTCGTTGTTGCGGAAGCCGATGACGGCGCCCTTGGGGCCCGCGTCCAGGGTCTGCACCCCGGCGTCGCGGCACAGGCGCTTGATCTCCACCAGGCGCAGCAGGTTCTCCACCTCCCCCGGCAGGGTGCCGAAGCGGTCCACCATCTCGGCGGCGAAGGCGTCGATCTCCGCCCGGTCCACCAGGTCGGCCACGCGGCGGTAGAGCGACAGGCGGATGCCCAGGTCGGCGACATAGTCCTCCGGGATCAGCACGGGCATGCCCAGCTGGATCTGCGGCGTCCACTGCTCCTCCGCCGCCTGCGCCTCCGTCAGGCCGCCGCGCGCGGCGGCCACCGCCTCTTCCAGCATCTGCTGGTAGAGTTCCACGCCCACCTCGCGGATCTGGCCCGACTGCTCCTCACCCAAGAGGTTGCCGGCGCCGCGGATGTCCATGTCGTGGCTGGCCAGCTGGAAGCCCGCGCCCAGGCTGTCCAGCGTCTCGATGACGTGCAGGCGCTGCTGCGCCGTCTGCGACAGCACCGTCTTGGGCTGATAGGTCAGGTAGGCGTAGCCGCGCACCTTGGACCGGCCCACGCGGCCGCGCACCTGGTACAGCTGCGCCAGGCCGAACATGTCGGCGCGATGGACGATCAGGGTGTTGGCGCTGGGGATGTCCAGGCCGCTTTCGATGATGTTGGTGGCCAGCAGCAGGTCGTACTTGCCTTCGTCGAAGGCGGTCATCACCTCCTCCAACTGCGCCGCCGGCATCTGGCCGTGGGCGGTGATAACCTTCACCTCCGGCACCAGTTCGGCCAGCCGTTCCTGCAGCTTGGGCAAATCCTCGATGCGCGGGCAGACATAGAAGCTCTGCCCGCCGCGATAATGCTCGCGCAGGATGGCCTCGCGGATCACCACCGGGTCGTAGGGCAGCACGAAGGTGCGCACGGCCAAGCGGTCCACCGGCGGGGTGGCGATCAGCGACAGCTCCCGCACGCCGCTCAGCGCCAATTGCAGGGTGCGGGGAATGGGCGTGGCGGTCAGGGTCAGGACGTGCACATCGGTGCGCAGTTCCTTCAGCCGTTCCTTCTGCTTCACGCCGAAATGCTGTTCCTCGTCCACGATAACCAGGCCCAGCCGCTTGAACTGGATGCTCTTGGCCAGCAGGGCGTGGGTGCCGACCACGATGTCGATGGTGCCGTCGGCCAGGCCGGCCTTGGTCTGGTTGGCCTCTTTTGCCGTCACCAGGCGCGACAGGTGCCCCAGGCGCACGGGCAGCCCGGCGAAGCGCTTCTCGAAGGTGCGGGTGTGCTGACGGGCCAGCAGGGTGGTGGGCACCACCACCGCCACCTGCAGGCCGCTCATGGCCGCGACGAAGGCGGCGCGCAGGGCCACCTCGGTCTTGCCGAAGCCGACGTCGCCGCACACCAAGCGGTCCATGGGCTGGCCGGAGTTCAAATCCTCCAGCACATCCTCGATGGCCTTCAGCTGGTCGTCCGTCTCGGCATAGGGGAAGCGGGCGGCGAACTCATCATAGACGCCGTCCGGCACCTCAATGGGCGGGGCCTTGCGCAGGGCGCGCTCCGCGGCGATGCGCAACAGCGCGTCGGCCATGTCCTTCAGCCGCTTCTTGACGCGAGCCTTGCGCGACTGCCAGCCCACGCCCCCCAGCTTGTCCAGCTGCGCGCCTGATTCCTCCGACCCGAAGCGGGACAGCACCTCGATGTTCTCGACCGGCACGTACAGCTTGTCGCCGCCGTCGTAGAGGATACGCAGGCAGTCATGCGGGGCGCCGGTGACGGTCAGCGTCTCCAGCCCATCATACCGGCCGATGCCGTGATCAACGTGCACCACCAGGTCGCCGGGCGACAGACTGGCGGCCTCCGCGATGAAGTTGGCGGCGCGGCGCTTCTTCTGCGACGGGCGGGCCAGGCGGTCGCCCAGGATGTCCTGTTCGGTGATGACCGCCAAGTCGCCGGTGGTGAAACCGGTGTCGATGCCCAGCACGATGACGGCGGTGGCCCGCGATTCCTGCGCCCCCACCTCCGCCCAGCTGTCGGCGGTCAAGGCCGGGTCGATGCCGTGTTCCTTCAGCATCTTGGCCAGGCGGTCGCGGGCACCCTGGCTGTAGCCCGCCACCACCACGCGGCGGCCGTCCGCATGCATCTGGTCGATGTGCTGGCCCAGCGCGCGGAAGACGTTCACGTCCGGGTTGGCGCGGGCGTCGGCGAAGTCCCGCCCCCGGCGGCCGCCGGCATCGGCCAGGTTGGGATTACTTCCCCCTTCCACCGCGGCAAAGGTCGACAGCTGCGCCACGCAGCGCAAGGCCAAGTGCCGGTCCCAGGCGTCACCATCCAGGAACATGGCGGAGGTCGGCACCGGCTTGTACACCGGCGTGCCCGACTTCTTCTCCACCTCCTGGAAGGTGCGGCGGGCGTCGTAGAAGTCCGCCACCTGGGACAGGCGGGCGTCGCGCGCCTCCTCCGCCTGGGCGTCCAGGCTGACCATGGCGGCGGGGACATAGTCGAACAGCGTGTCCAGCCCGGCGTGGAACAGGGGCAGCCAATGTTCCATGCCCGGCATCTTGCGCCCGGCGCTGATGCCCTCATACAGCGGGTCGCTGTCGGTGACGGCGCCGAACAGTTCGCGATAGCCGGTGCGGAAGCGCTGGACGGAGGGGTCGTCCAGGAACACCTCCGACATGGGCTTCAAGTCCACGCCCGACCGCTTTTCCGTGGTCATCTGGGTCATGGGGTCGAAGGCGCGCACGCCTTCCAGCTCATCCCCGAACAGGTCCAGGCGCAAGGGTTCCGGCGTCGCCGGAGGGAACAGGTCGATGATGCCGCCGCGCACGGCGTACTCGCCCGGCTCACGCACCGTCTGGGCGCGGGTGTAGCCGTTGTTGGCCAGGAAGCGCTGCAGCTCATCGACGTTGAGGCGACCGCCCACCTTGGCGTTGAAGGTGGCGTTGCGGAAGGCCAGGCGCGGCGGCACCCTCTGCAGGGCGGCGTTCAGGGTGGTGAGGACGATGAAGGGGCCCCCTTGGGACGCGGCTTGCCGCGCGCCCAGCAGGGTCGTCAGCGTCTCGATGCGCCGGGCGACGATGTCGCCGTTGGGCGAGACGCGGTCATAGGGCAGACAGTCCCACGCCGGGAAGGGCAGCACCGCCACATCGGGCGCGAAGAAGGCCAAGGCCTCTTGCACCCGGGCCATGCGCGTGTCGTCCAGCGCCACGTGCAGCAGGCCGGAGGCCCCCGCCCGCCGCGCCAGGTCGGCCAGCACGCGCGCGTCATGCCCCTCCGGCGCGCCGGCCACCAGCAGGCGGCGGGGCGTGTCGGGGTTCAGACTGGAAAGCAGGGCGGACGGCAGGACGGTGTCGGGCATGGGGCAACAGCCAGGCGTTAAGCGGTGACGAAAAAATCAGGCGACGCGATGGGCCTGCAGCAAGGCCATCAGGTCCGCATCCAGGTCATCCGGGAAGGGCGCGCGCCCCAGCAGCCAGTCGAAGACGTCCGGATCGTTCAGATCCAGCAAATGTTCATACCGGTCCAGCTGTTCCACCGTGAAGGCCGGCACATGCTTTTCGGCGAAGGTGCCCATGAGCAGGTCCATCTCCTTCATCCCGCGATGCCAGCTGCGGAAGATCAGGCGCTTGCGCCGCACGGCCAGGGCATTCTGCGAGGCGTCGTCTTCGGGATTATGAGTGATGATGGACATGAAACAGGGACCTTGAAGATGGTTCTGAAAACGAGAGCCTGACCACACCCGCACTAGCCCGCCGGGAGCCTCGGCCAACGTTGCCGGCCATGGAGTACGCGCAGAATGGCAACCGTGTCACCCCGTAACCGATAGGCGACCAGATATGGCGTTTTTTGGATGACAAGCTCACGCGTGTTGGCACGGCGACCATTTCGCCCAGCCTGCGGGAAACGCGCCAGCAGATCCGACACGGATGCAATCACGGCCTCGATCTGCTGGGCCGCCGCCGATGGGCTATCCTGGGCGATATAAGCTTGAATGGACGTCAAATCCCTTAGGGCGGGAATGGTCCAAACGATACGCATCCCGGTTTAGTCGGACTTAGGCGCAGGCATGGGCAACTCATGGGATGTGCCCCATGAGCGGACCCATGCCACGACGTCCTCATGGGCCACGATCTCACCGGCATCGGCGGCGCGAATTCCTTCGTCTATCGCCGCAAGTTGCCATTCCTGGAGGGCGACAAAATCCTTGACCGCTTGTTCGACAACCCACGCGGCAGGGCGGTCAAGGGCGGCAGCCACCGCAATAACCTGGTCGCTCAGCTCCGGTTCGAGATTGACGGCGACAGGCATCGTTTTCGTCATGACAGTTCCACCGCTTGGAGGGGACGGCATCATACATCGCCAGGAACACATCGTAAACACGCCTCGCCGCCCAAGAGCCACCACGACGGTAGCCGGTCGACAAGCTAGCCCGCTAACATATAGGCATATGCCCACGGTTTTGCGTCCTGGAGCCTGCCCCGTTGCGTCCGCCCGTCCTCTATCCCCTGTTCGCGCCCATCACCAGCCTGCCGGGCCTGGGGCCCCGCCTGGGCAAGCTGGCGGAGCGGCTGACCGGCCCGCATGTGGCGGACATCCTGTGGCACCTGCCCACCGGCATCCTGGACCGCGCCAACGCCCCCAGCATTGCCGAGGCGCCGGAGGGCCGCATCGTCACCCTGACGGTGCGGGTGGACGGCCACATGCCGCCGGTGCAGCGCCACCGCCCCTACCGCGTGCGCTGTACCGACCATACCGGGGAGATGGAGCTGGTGTTCTTCCATGTGAAGGGCGACTGGCTGGAGAAGAAGCTGCCCCAGGGGACCATGGTGGTGGTCAGCGGCAAGGTGGAGCGTTTCAACGGCCTGCTGCAGATGCCCCACCCCGACCATTTCGCCCCGGTGGAGGAAGGCGCTCCGCCGCAGGAGGTGGAGGCGGTCTATCCCCTGACCGGCGGCCTGAACCCCAAGCCGCTGCGCACCGCCATCCAGGCCGCCCTGGCCCGCGCGCCGGATCTGGAGGAATGGCAGGATCCGGCGTGGCTGGAGCGCCAAGGCTGGCCCGCCTGGAAGGCGGCGCTGGCCGGCGCGCACGACCCCAAGGGGGAAAAGGACGTCAACCCGCTGAGCCCCCTGCGCCAGCGCCTGGCCTATGACGAGCTGCTGGCCAACCAGCTGGCCCTGGCCCTGGTGCGCTGGCACCAGCGGCGGCTGGCCGGCCGCGCCACGGTGGGCAACGGCACCCTGCGCGCCCGCATCCAGGCGGCATTGCCCTACCAGCTGACCGGCGCGCAGGCGCAGGCGCTGGTGGAGATCGACGCCGACATGGCGCAGCCGGAGCGCATGCTGCGTCTGCTGCAGGGCGACGTGGGCAGCGGCAAGACCATCGTGGCGCTGATGGCCATGGCGACGGCGGTGGAGGCCGGCGCCCAGGCCGCCCTGATGGCGCCCACCGAAATCCTGGCACGCCAGCACGCCGAAAGCCTGGCCGACTTGACCGACGCCGCCGGCATCCGCCTGGCCCTGCTGACCGGCCGCGACAAGGGCAAGGCGCGCCAGCAGGTGCTGGATCGCCTGGCGTCGGGGGAGATCGACATCCTGATCGGCACCCACGCCCTGTTCCAGGAGGACGTGGCCTTCCACGACCTGGCGCTAGCCATCATCGATGAACAGCACAAGTTCGGCGTGCACCAGCGCCTGGCCCTGGCGGCCAAGGGGCGCGGCGTCGATACCCTGGTCATGACCGCCACCCCCATCCCCCGCACGCTGACCCTCACCGCCTATGGCGACATGGACGTCAGCCGCCTGATGGAAAAGCCGCCGGGGCGCAAGCCGGTGGTGACCCGCGCCGCCGCGGCCGACCGCATCGAGGAAGTGGTGGAGCGCGTGGCCGCCGCCATCAAGACCGGCCAGCGGGTCTATTGGGTCTGCCCCCTGGTGGACGAGTCGGAAACGGTGGACCTCGCCAACGCCACCCTGCGCCACGCCACCCTGATGGAACGGCTGGGCGATTGCGTCGGCTTGGTGCACGGCAAGATGAAGGGGGCGGAGAAGGACGCCGTCATGGCCCGCTTCGCCGCGGGCGAGCTGTCCGTGCTGGTGGCCACCACCGTCATCGAGGTGGGGGTGAACGTGCCGGAGGCCACCATCATGGTGGTGGAGCATGCCGAGCGCTTCGGCCTGGCCCAGCTGCACCAGCTGCGCGGCCGGGTGGGGCGCGGTGAGCGCGCCTCCGCCTGCCTGCTGCTGTACACCGCGCCCTTGGGCGAAACCGCCCGCGCCCGCCTGGATGTCATGACGTCAACGGAGGATGGCTTCATCATCGCGGAGAAGGACCTGGAACTGCGCGGTGCGGGCGAGGTGCTGGGCACCCGCCAGTCCGGCCTGCCGGAGTTCCGCATGGCCGACATCACCGTGCATGCCGACCTGCTGGCCACCGCCCGCGACGACGCC
Source organism: Nitrospirillum bahiense (assembly GCF_007828025.1). NCBI lineage: Bacteria > Pseudomonadati > Pseudomonadota > Alphaproteobacteria > Rhodospirillales > Azospirillaceae > Nitrospirillum > Nitrospirillum bahiense. Next base: position 337,385 of record NZ_VITO01000002.1, on the reverse strand, counting down.
AGCCTGATGGTGGCCCGCGACCCCGACCTGGAAACCCCGCGCGGCCAGGCCCTGCGCGTCCTGCTCTACCTGTTCCAGCGGGATGAGGCGGTCAAGACGCTGCGGTCCGGTTGAGGACATACTTGGATGAACGGCGCCGCAAGGCGCTTGATTGGGAAAGCCAGGAAACCATCCGATTGATTTCAATTTATAATTTGATCTGGAGTGGTCATGTATCACCACAATCACGCCGGCGTTGATTTCCGGGTATTCATACAAAAAATGGTCAAGTCAAAAATGGCCAGAACCTATATGGAAATCGGCGTCCGCGACGGCTCCACCCTCGCGATGATCGATTGCTCCGCTATTGGCGTCGATCCTTGTTTCCAGTTCAGCTCAAGCCCCATCGGCACGAAGCCGTCCCTTTTCCTCTATCAAAAGACAAGCGACCAATTTTTCAGGGACCATGATGTGAGAGCGATATCAGGTGATACGCTTGATGTTGTGTTCCTTGATGGCCTACATCAATTTGAATATTTACTGAGAGATTTTATAAATAGCGAAAGAAACTGCAATAGACACAGCCTCATCATGCTGGATGACTGCCTACCCGTGAACGCGGAAATGACCGAAAGGCAGCACAATCCATTACAGCGTAAGAATCAGGATTATGCCGGATGGTGGACCGGCGACGCCTGGAAAATGATCCCGATATTGAAGAAATATAGAAAAGACCTGCACATCACCCTCGTCGACACGACACCGACAGGCATCGTCTGCATTACCAATCTCAATCCATCCTCAACTATTCTGGAGGATAATTATTATGAAATACTCAAAGAATTTGGCGATGCAGTCATGACAGATGAAAATATTGAGAAATTTTACCAAGAAAACGAGATTGCTTCTTCGCAGGCGATAATGGCCGGCTTTAACGCGTCGCTCACGGTGGGTCCATAAGGAAAGCGACAGCTATCGAATAGGCGGCCAAGGTTCCAGCCCATAAAATCGTCGTCACTCCACCGATGAGCGGCGGATACCGGCATCGTTGTAGCAATGTTTGCACCCGGGGCGACGCCTGCAACCGCCAACTTGTGCCGCCGGGCTATTTCCTCCGCACAGTTGCGGCGCGGGATCAGCGCCGTATGTCCCATGGAGTTCCCCCTTCAGGAGATACGCCATGGTCGCCACGCCCACTTCCGCAGCCGCCACCCCAACGGGCCCCGCAACCGATAAGGTCAGCCTGCGGACCCTGACGGTCATCAGGCACGTCTTGTTGGGCTTAGGCTTCGGCTTGATACCGATGGTGATTTTCGTCATGCGACACGACCTGCCAACCAGCCGGGGCGCCCTTGTCGGCTCCGTTCTGGGGGGCGCATTGGGCGGCATGGCGAGCATGGGATTGATCGGGGCTTATCGTGCCCGCTCCATCCCGCCCGAGCAGCCCAGCGCCATCGGCCGGCTGAGGCTTACCCTCGGCCTGGCGCCTCTGGCCCTCATCTTCGTGGGCCTGGCGGCCCTGATGGTGATTTGAAGATCATCGCCAGCAAGCCCAGCCAATAGCCCAGCCCCAGCATGAAAGCCTTGGCCCACCCCTGCACGGGGGTGGCCGACACGATGCCATAGGGGCTGAGCCGCTGGACCGATCGTCCCTCGCCCCGCAGATACTCCATGGCCTGGCGGACCAGGGGATGGAATAGGTCGAGCGCGCCCACCGGATGCCGGGTGCCATCCGCGCCCTCCCATGCCTGTACCGTCGCAGCCGTGTCGTCGTCATAGCCCCGCACGATCAGGACACGCGGTCCCCCGTCGGAAAAGCGCCACAGGGTGTAGGCATAATAATAATCATAGTAGCCGTCCGGTCCGATGTCGGAACAGTCGACATGGTGTGAGGCTTCCACGTTCACCAGCGGGCGTCCTTCGCAGGGATGGCCCGCATCGATATAGCGCGGCCGGCCATTCCGGCACGTCCTGACGAAGCGGCGCCCGGCTTTATTCCAACCGTTGCCGGACGACCCACCCCGCCAAAGTGACGGATGTTGGGGAGGCTCCTTCCCCTTAGCATGATGGTGTCCGGGCATGCCCGGCAACGCCACATGAACCATCGCCGGTCGGTGGCCGTATGACAGGCAGACACAAGGGGAAGGACACACATGACCATGGCCAGCGCCGCACCTACATCCAATACCCCGCTGTCCGCCCCGCCGGCGCCCGCCCGTCTGCTGTCCATCGCCACCGCCCTGCCGCCCTATCGCCTGACGCAGGAGCAGGCGCTGGCCGGCGCCCGCCAGGTCTTCGCCCACCGGCTGCGCGATTTCGACCGGCTGGCCCCCGTCTTCACCCATGCCGGCATCGAGGGCCGCGCCTCCTGCGTGCCGCTGGAATGGTATCTGGAACCGCACGGCTGGGCGGAGCGCAATGCCCTGTACCTGGAGCACGCGGTCGACGTGCTGGCCCGCGCCGCCACCCAGGCGCTGGACCAGGCCGGCCTCAAGCCCACCGACGTGGACGCCATCGTCGCCGTCTCCTCCACCGGTATCGCCACGCCCAGCCTGGACGCGCTGATTATGCAGCGTCTGGGCATGAGGCCGGATGTGGAGCGCATGCCCCTGTTCGGCCTGGGCTGCGCCGGCGGCGTGCTGGGCCTGGCGCGGGCGGCCACCTGGGCCACCGCCCGGCCCGGTGCCAACGTCCTGCTGCTGGTGGTGGAGCTGTGCGCCCTCAGCTTCCGCCGGGGCGACCTGTCCAAGGCCAACGTCATCGCCACCGCCCTGTTCGGCGATGGCGGGGCAGCGGCCATCCTGCGGGCCGGGCCCCGGGAGCCGGACGACGCCCCCGCCTTCCTGGCATCGGCCGAGCATCGCTGGCCCGACAGCCTGGGCATCATGGGCTGGCAGGTGGAGGACGACGGCATGGGCGTCATCTTCGCCCAGAGCATTCCCACCCTGGTGCGGGAGAAACTGCCCGAGGTGGTGGCCGGCTTCCTGGATCGCCAGCGCATGACGCTGTCCGACCTGGCTGGAACCATCTGCCATCCCGGCGGCACCAAGGTGCTGGACGCGCTGGAGGAGGTTCTTGCCCCGGCCACCGATGGGCTGGCCGAGGCCCGCGACGTGCTGCGCCAACATGGCAACATGTCGGCCGCGACCGTGCTGTTCGTGCTGGAACGCCGCGTGGGCCAGGGCGCGCGGGGCCTGCACCTGCTGTCCGCCCTGGGGCCCGGCTTCATCGCCGCCCTGGGCCTGATGCGGTTCTAAGCCATGGACGGACTTGCTTTCGGCCCCCCGCAAATCGTCGTCCTCTTGCTGGCCGTGCAGCGCCTGGCGGAGCTGCGCGTAGCCAACCGCAACACCCGCCGCCTGCTGGACCAGGGCGGGCGCGAGGTCGGGCGGGGGCATTACCCGCTGTTCATCGTGCTGCACAGCGCCTGGCTGGCGGCGCTGTTCTTCCTGGTTCCGGCGAACGCGCCCGTCGTCTGGCCTCTGGTGGCGCTGCTGGTCCTGCTGCAGGTCGGGCGTTATTGGGTCATCCGCACCCTGGGGCCCTACTGGACGACGCGCATCATCACCCTGCCCCAGGCACCGCTGATCCAGGGCGGGCCCTTCCGCTGGGTCCGCCATCCCAACTACTGCGTGGTGGTGGCGGAGATCGCGGCCGTGCCCCTGGCCTTCGGCGCCTGGCGGCTGGCCCTGGCCTTCTCCATCGCCAACGCCCTGCTGCTGGCCTACCGCATCCGGGTGGAGGAAGCGGCGCTGGCGCCGCGCCGCGACGTGGTCCCGCAGGCCTGAACGGCGGCGCATTGGGTAAGGGAGACGCCACCAAAAGGCGTGGGGCCGTTTACGGCGGGCGCGCGGGTCGTTATTGTCCGGCCAGCCCTTGTGTAAGGCCCCCGTATCTGTGCGGGAGCCGGGCGCGGATGCCGGACCGGCAGCCACGCCGCAAACGCCCCTATCCGGAGCCCACCCCGTGATCGAAGCCGCGTCCCTCGACAGCATCGAACTGCTGGCCCCCCTGACGGCCGACCAGCGCGCCAGCCTGGCCAAGCAATGCAGCTGGCGCCATTTCCATCCGCAGGAACAGGTGATCGACCGCGCGTCGGACAGCCGTGACGTCTGCTTCATCGTCGAGGGCCGGGTGCGGGTAGTGAACTACTCCCTCTCCGGCCGCGAGGTCACCTTCGACGATGTGGAAGCCGGCGGCTACCTGGGCGAACTGTCCGCCATCGACGGCGAGGCGCGATCGGCCAGCATCGTGGCGCTAAGCGAGGTCATGGTCGCCTTCATGTCGCCGCGCCTGTTCCAGCAGGTGGTGACCCAAAACCCCACCATCGCCTGGGGCGTCATGACCCGCCTGGCCAGCATCGTTCGTTCCGCCACCGGACGTATCATGGATTTGTCGACCCTGGGCGCCAACAACCGCGTGCATGCCGAGCTGCTGCGCCTGGCCAAGCCCACCCTGAAGGACGACAACACCGCCGCCATCTCCCCCATCCCGATTCACAGCGACATCGCCGCCCGGGTCAGCACCACCCGCGAAACGGTCGCCCGGGTGCTGGGCGACCTGTCGCGCGACAAGCTGGTCATCCGCCAGGACAACTCCCTTCTCGTCCGCGACTTCGCCCGATTGGAGGAGATGGTGGAGGAAGTGCGCGGCGACTGAGCCTTTGGGGTTAACCATGAGGTCAGTTTTTTGAAGTGTGACACGCTTGCCACGGTTTTTTAACTTTTCATCAATCAGCGTCGGAGCTATATAGGAGGGGCTTGACCGTGACGGATTTGACACTCTCAAGCCTTCAACCTCCTTATGAGGCTCCCTTCATCTTCGCCGGCTGTCTTCGAGACAGCCGGCGTTTTTTTGATCCGCCGGCGGCCGCGGCCGCCGCCCATCCCATCCCTTTGCGGCTCTTGCGCGGCACTAAGCCGCCCCGTGCATTCGTGGATGCGAAGCACTACAAAAACGGATACATTCATCCCTTGAATGCAATCGTGTGATTGGCATCGCGTCGCCCGGTCATGGCGACCCCAAAGGGGCGCCGGGGTGATCCGTGTCTCAGTACCTTTCCCGCGCAGCCAGTAGGGGGCGGGGGAAAAGGCGGACGTTATCGCCACCGGTCCGTGGCGACACCCAGAAGGGGTGTGGGTTTACGCCGAATACGAGGCATCTCAAAGAGGTGCGGTCGGAGGTGGGTATGGTTTCGAAGATCGGTCTTCTGACGCCGGCGCAGTTCGCCGCCATCACGACCACGAATATCCAGCGGCTGACGACACAGGACGTCCAGGCGCTGACGACCGCCCAAATCAAGGCGATGACGACGCAGCAGGCGGCGGCCTTCCAGGTCAGCCAAATGGTGTTCAGCGCTACTCAGCTGCAGGCGTTCAGCGAAGCCGACATCACGGCGTTGGGTACGGACGATTTCAAGGCCCTGAAATCCACCCAGGTCGCCGGCCTCACCTCCAACCAGATACAGGCGCTGACCACCGATCAGCTGTCCGCCCTCACCACCGCCGACATCCAGGAATTCGGCAAGGCGCAGATCGGCGCCCTGACCACCGACCAGTTGGCGGCCCTGTCCACCGCCGACATCCGCGCCCTGACCGTCACGCAGCTGAGCGGCTTGACAACGGCCCAGCTGGCGGGCCTGGGCTCCGACAACCTGTCAGCCCTGAACAGCACGCAGACGGCCAGCCTGACCGCCGCCCAGGTCAAGGCCCTGACAACCGACCAGCTGGCGTCGCTGACCACCGCCGACATCCGGGAATTCAGCGCCACCCAGATCGCGTCCCTGAGCACCGGCCAGACCGCCGGCCTGACGACGGACGCCGTTGCCGCCCTGACCACCGCACAGGTGGCGGGCCTGACCACGGCGCAGATCCGCTCGCTCACCTCGGACCAGCTGTCGGCCCTGTCCACGGCCGACGCCAAGGCCCTGTCGGTGACGCAGCTGTCGGCGCTGGGCACCAGCCAGGTTCCCTTCCTGACCAGCAACGTGCTGTCGACGCTCAGTTCCATCCAGGTGGCCGCCTTCTCCACCGCCCAGGTCAAGGCGCTGACCACCGATCAGCTGAACAGCCTGACTACGGCCGACATCCGCGAATTCACCAGCCTGCAGGTGGCGGCCCTCACCACCGCGCAGATCTCGGCCCTCAGCACCGGGAATTTAGCCGCCCTGACCACCATCCAGACGGCGGCGTTGAGCACCGCCCAGGTGGCGGCCCTGGGCACCGACCAGGTCGCGGGGCTGACGACGGCGCAGGTGGCGAACCTCTCGGCCAACCAGGTCAAGGCGCTGTCGACCGACCAGCTGGACGCGCTGGGCACGGCCACGGTGCGGACGCTGTCCAGTATCCAGCTGACCGCCCTGACCACGGCACAGATCGCCGGCCTCAGCACCGGCAACCTGTCAGCCCTGAGCAGCGCCCAGGTGCAGAAGCTGTCGACCGCCCAGGTCCGCGCCCTGACCACCGACCAACTGAACGGCCTGACCACTGCCGACGTGCGGGAATTCGCCGCCACCCAGGTGACGGCGCTCAGCACGGCGCAAATATCCTCCCTGGACACCGACAACCTGTCCGCGCTGACCACCGCGCAGCTGACGGGCCTGACCTCGACCCAGCTGTCGGCGCTAAGCACCGATCAGGTGGCGGCCCTGACCACCGCCCAACTGGCCAGCCTGACGGCCGTGCAGCTGAAGGGCCTGGGTTCGGACCAGTTCAGCGCCCTGGGCACGGCATCGGTGCAGAAGCTGACGCCGGCCCAGGTGGCGGCGCTGACCACGGCGCAGATCGCCGGTTTGTCCACCGACAATCTGTCGGCGCTGAACAGCGCGCAGGTGGCCGTGCTGGGCAGCCTGCAAATCCGCGCCCTCACCACCGACCAGCTGAACGCGCTGAGTTCCGCCGACATCCGCGAATTCACCGCGACGCAGGTGAGCCAGCTGTCCACCACCCAGGTGGCGGGCCTGGGCAGCGACGCGCTGACGGCGCTCAGCACCACCCAGGTCGCCAACCTGACTACGGCCCAGCTGCGCACCCTCACGTCGGACCAGCTGTCCGCCCTGTCCACGGCGGACCTGCGCGCCCTCACCTCCCTCCAGATTCCCGGCCTGACCACGGGGCAGATCGCCACGCTGGGCACCGACGCCCTGTCCGCGCTCAACAGCGCGCAGGTGCAGAAGCTGACCAACGCGCAGGTGCAGTCGCTGACGACCGACCAGCTGAACGCGCTGGGAGCCGCGGACCTTAAGGAATTCGCGCCGAGCCAGATCGCGGCCCTGACCACCACCCAAGTGGCCGGCCTGCGGACCGACACCCTGGCGGCGCTGAGCACCGCCCAGGTCGCGGCCCTCACCACCGCCCAGGTGCGGGCGCTGACCACGGACCAGCTGGGCACGCTGTCCACCGCCGACGCCCGCGCCCTGACGGCCACCCAGCTGGCGGCCGTGTCCACCGCGCAACTGTCCGCCCTGGGCAGCGACGCCCTGTCGGCGCTCAGCGCCACCCAGGTGACGGGCCTGACCGGCGCCCAGGTCAAGGCCCTGACCACCGACCAGCTCAACAGCCTGACCTCCGCCGATATCCGTGAGTTTTCAGCCGCCCAGGTGGCGAGCCTGACGACGGACCAAGTGTCCGGCCTGGGCACCGCCAACCTGTCGGCGCTCAGCAGCACCCAGGTGCCCAGCCTGACCAGCGCCCAGGTCCAGGCGTTAACCACCACCCAGCTGAACGCGCTGACCTCCGCCGATGTGCGGGAGTTCAGCGCCACCCAGGTGGGGGCCCTGACCACCGCGCAGCTGTCCGCGCTGGGCACCAGCCAGCTGACGGCACTGACCTCCCTGCAGCTGGCCGGCCTCACCACCGCCCAGGTGGGGGCTCTGACCACCGACCAGGTGGCGGCCCTGACCACGGCGCAGCTGGTCACCCTGTCGGCCACTCAGGTTAAGGCGCTGACGACCGATCAGCTGTCGGCACTGCCCACCGCCAACCTGCAGAAGCTGACGGCCACCCAGGTCTCGGCCCTGACCACCAGTCAGGTGGCGGGCCTGGCCACCGGCAGCCTGACGGCCCTGACCACGACCCAGGTGGTCAGCCTGACGGCGGCCCAGGTGGGCGCCTTGACCACCGACCAGCTGAACACCCTGTCAACGGCGGAAGCGCGGGCCCTGACGTCCCTGCAGCTGACCAGCCTCAGCACCACCCAGGTGGCGGCGCTGGGCACCGCCTTCCTGACGGCCTTGAGCAGCACCCAGGTGGCCAGCCTGTCGGCCACCCAGGTCAAGGCCCTGACCACCGACCAACTGGGCACCCTGCCCACGGCCGACGCCCGCGCCCTGACCGCCACCCAGGTCACCGCCCTGACCACCAGCCAGGTGGCCGCCCTGAACAGCGATGCGCTGTCCGCGCTGACCGCCAGCCAGGTGGCCGGGCTGGGCAGCGCCCAAATCCGCGCGCTGACCACCGACCAGTTGAACAGCCTGACCACGGCCGATATCCGTGAACTGTCCGGCGCCCAGGTCGGCTTCCTGTCGACGGCGCAGATCGCCGCCCTGGGCACCGCCAACCTGGCGGCCCTCGGCAGTGCCCAGGTTCCCAGCCTGAACAGCGCCCAGATCCAGGCCCTGACCAGCACCCAGCTGAACAGCCTGAACAGCGCCGACATCCGTGAACTCAGCGCCACGCAGGTGGGCCAGTTGACCACGGCGCAACTGTCCGCCCTGGGCACGGACCAGCTGACCGCGCTGTCGTCCACCCAGATCGGCGGCCTGACCACGGCCCAGCTGAGCAACCTGACCACCGACCAGGTGGCCACCTTGACCACGGCGCAGGTCACCAGCCTGACCGCCACCCAGGTCAAGGCCCTGAGCACCGACCAGTTGGACGCCCTTGGCACCGACACGGTGCGGACACTGACGGGCACGCAGGTGGCGGCCCTGACCACGGCGCAACTGGCGGGCCTTAGCACCACCAACCTGTCGGTGCTGACCACTGCCCAGGTGGTCAGCCTGACGGCCACACAGGTCGCCAGCCTGACCACCGACCAGCTGAACACCCTGTCCACCGACGACGCCCGCGCCCTGACGGCGACCCAGCTGCAGGCCCTGACCACCACCCAGGTGTCGCAGCTCAGCACCAATTTCCTGGCGACACTCAGCACCACGCAGATCAGCAATCTGTCGGCCACACAGATCAAGGTACTGACGTCCGACCAGCTGAACACCCTGCCCACGGCCGACGCCCGCGCCCTGACCGCCACCCAGGTCCAGGCCCTGACCACGGCCCAGGTATCCTCCCTGGGCACCGACGCCCTGTCGGCGCTCAGCGCCACACAGGTGGGAACCCTGAACAGCGCCCAGGTGCAGGCCCTGACAACCGGCCAGCTGAACAGCCTGACCACCGCCGACGTGCGTGAGTTCACGGCGGCCCAGGTGGGCCAGCTGACCACGGCGCAGCTGTCCGTCCTGGGCACCGACCAGTTGACCGCCCTGTCCACCAGCCAGGTGCCCAGCCTGACCACGGCCCAGGTCAGCGCCCTGACCACCGGCCAGGTGGGGGTGTTGACGACCGCGCAGGTCACCAGCCTGTCGGCCGCCCAGGTCAAGGTGCTGTCCACCGACCAGATCAACGCGCTCGGCACCGATACGGTCCGGACGCTGACAGGCACCCAGGTCGCCGCCCTGACCACGGACCAGATCAGCGGCCTCGGCATCTCCTTCCTATCCACCCTGACCACCAGCCAGGTGGCCAACCTGACCACGCTGCAGCTGCATGCGCTGGGCACCGACCAGTTGAACGCCCTACCCACGGGGGACATACGGGCCCTGACGGCGACGCAACTGAGCAGCCTGGGCACCGATCAGGTGAGCGGCCTTGGTACCGACTTCCTGCAGGCCCTGAGCAGCACCCAGGTGTCCAACCTGACCGCCGCCCAGGTCAAGGTGCTGTCGACCGACCAGCTGGACGCGCTGTCCACAACCGATGCCCGTGCCCTGACCGCCACCCAGCTGGCCGCCCTGTCCACCGACCAGATCGCCGGCTTCAGCACCGACAACCTGTCGGCCTTGAGCGCCACGCAGGTAAACAGCCTGACCAGCGCCCAGCTGCAGTCGCTGGGCACCGGTCAGCTGAACGCCCTGACCACATCGGACGTCACCGAGTTCACGGCGGCCCAGGTCGCCCTGCTGACCACCAGCCAGTTGGCGGCCCTGGACACCGCCCACGTCGCCGCCCTGACCACCACCCAGACCGCGGCGCTGACCACGGCGCAGGTCGGCGCCCTGACCACCGCCCAAGTCGGCGGCCTGACGACCGCCCAGGTCGCCGGCCTGTCGGCCACCCAGGTCAAGACGCTCAGCACCGACCAGTTGAACGCCCTGACGACCGGCGACGCTCGCGCGCTGTCCGCCACACAACTGGCCGCCCTGACGACGACCCAGCTCTCCGGCCTCAGCACCACGGTGCTGTCGGCGCTGAGCAACACGCAGCTGAGCAGCCTGTCGGCCACCCAGATCCAGACGCTCAGCACCGACCAGTTGAACGCGCTGAGCACGTCGCAGATCAGGGGCCTGTCGCCCACCCTCATCGCCGCGCTGACCACGGCGCAGATATCGGGGCTGGATACCGACAATCTCTCGGCGTTGAGCGGCCCGCAGGCCACCGTGCTGACCACGGCGCAGATCCAGGCGCTGACCACCAGCCAGCTGACCGCCCTATCCACCGCCGATATCCGCGAATTGTCCGCCAGCCAACTGGGCGCGCTAACCACTGGTCAAATATCCGCCCTGACCACGGACGACGTGTCGACCCTGACGGCGGCACAGGTGGCCGCCTTGGGCACGGCGCAGGTCGGGGCCCTCACCACCGCCCAGGCGGCGGCGCTGACCACCACCCAGGTCTCCGGCCTGTCGCTGGCCCAGGTGAAGGCGCTAGGTACGGCGCAGCTGGACGCCCTGGCCACCGACCGCATCGTGAACCTGACGCCGGCGCAGGTGACGGCCTTGACCACGGCGCAGTTGGCGGGCCTTAGCTCCACCAACCTGTCGGCGCTGAGCGGCACCCAGGTCGCCCTGCTGAACAGCACCCAGATCGACGCCCTGACCATGGCGCAGATCAGCGCCCTGACCACGGACGACATCCGGGAGTTCACGGTCAGCCAGGTGCCGATGTTCACCACCGACCAAATCCCGGGATTCAGCACCGACCAGATCGTGGCGATGTCGTCGGACCAGGCCAACGCCTTCAGCGGCGACCAGCTGGGCGTGTTCACCTCGGACCAGACCAACGCGTGGCAGACGGCCCGCACGTCCTGAGCCTGAGGACCGAAAGGGGGCGAAGGGCGTCCCTCAGGCGCCGGCCAGGCTCCATAGGGCGGTGCCGGCCACCAGGGGGCGGTCGCCGTCGTGGACGCGGACCTCGGTCACCAGTTGCGACCAGTTGCGGCGGATCAGCCGCGCCTCCCCCTGCACCAGGGTGCCGCGCGGACCGCTGCCCAGGTGGTTCAGCGTCAGGTTCAGCAGCACCGCCTCCCCCTCCGGCACGCCTTCGTCGCTGATGGCGCGCAGGCAGACCAGTTCGGCGAAAGAGGCCAGGACGGAGGTGTGGATCTGGCCCGTGCCGGCCAGGTGGCGTTCATCGGCGACGAAGGCGCGGACCCAGCCGCCATCCCCGCCGCCACGGGTCGGCCGGCCCTCCCAGAATGGGCCGATATGGGCGATGAAGCCGGGGGTCACGGGGCACAGGGCCCAGCCCTCCGTACTTGTCTCCACCACCACGCCGCCATCCGCCATCATGTGCCCGGCCCCTCCCCTGGTTCTCAGGCCCTGGTTCTCAGGTGAACGACATCAGCCGTTCACCCGCGTGAACTCGCGGAAGGTCACGGCGATCTTGTCCTCGACGATGGTGACCTCACCCCGGCCGACGGTGCGGCCGGAAACGATGATGTCGGACAGGTCGTCGATCTTGCGGTCCAGTTCCACGATGGCGCCGCGGCCCAGCTTCAGCAGGTCGCGCACGCGGATGGTGGAGGTGCCCAGCACCACCGACACCTCGACCACCGTGTCATAGATGGCCGACAGTTCGGGGGCCGACGACATGGTGGCGCCGCCACCGCCGAACATGGCGTCGATATCGTCCTGGTTGCTCATGTCGCCGGATCCCGTATTCGCAAGTCCCGCCCGTGGGATACCGGATGACATTACCATGACCCGGCAGCCAAGGGAGCAGCGATTTGGTTGGATGCCCCGGCGGGAGCCGGCTGCGTGAAACCAGACGCGCTCGCTGAGCCTTTCCGCGCGGGCGGGTGCCTATATCCAGCCGGCCGCGGCCAGTCCGGGGGTTTCCGCGTCGGCGTCCCGCCGCGCCTCACCCCACAGGTGCGCCTCCACCCGATTGCGGCCGCCGGCCTTGGCGCGATAGAGCGCCTGGTCGGCGGCATGGACCAGGGCCGCCCAATCCACGCCGGGCGCGAGAGTGGCGCGACCCACGCTGACCGTGCATCGCAGCGGCGTCTGCGGGTCCACGACCAGGTCGGCGACCGCCTGGCGGATGCGCTCCGCCACGGCGGCCACCGTGGCCGTGTCGGCGTCAGGCAGGGCGACCGCGAATTCCTCGCCGCCGACGCGACCCAGGATATCCGTCGCGCGGATGACGCCGGCGATGGTCTGCGCGACACGGGTGATCACCATGTCACCCACGCCATGGCCCCACCGGTCGTTGATGGCCTTGAAGTGGTCGATGTCGACCATCAGCACCGCCAGCATGCCGCCCCGCTGCTGGGCCCGCGCCACCAGACGCTCCCCCTTTTCCCAGAGGACGCGACGGTTGGCGATGCCGGTCAGGGGATCCTGCTCCGCCAGGCGGATCAGGCGCGCCTGCAACCGCTGCCCGACCATCCACAAATAGCCGAGGGTCAGCGTGAAGGTGACACCGGCCCGCAGCATCAGCCCCATAGAGGTGGTGGAATCACGCACGTCACCGATCACCACCTGGCCGTGCGGCAGCACCATCAGCGCCTCCCAACCCATGCGGGTCAGCAGCACCGCCGCCCAGGCCACGTTGAATCCCGCCATCGTCCAGGCGGCGATCCTCAGATCGCGCTCCGCATGGCGGAGCAGCAGCCAGGCACAGCCCATCGCCAGCAGGAAGCGGCAGCCGCAACCCAGGATGACGTTGATGGGCAAGTTCAGACCGACCCCCAGGAAAAGGCCGATCTTGGCGCACGACAGCGCCGCCGCCGGAAGCAACAGCCAGAGCGTGCGCCGGGGCCGGTCCAGGAACGATAGGATGCCGACGTAAGCCAGCATCGTTCCCCAATCCAGCAAGAGGTTACCGATCAAGCTGAACGCCGGTATGGGCCGGTTGGCATGGGGCGTCAGGACGATCAGCATGCCAGCGGCATTGATCAGGTTCGAGGAAACCCAGAACCAGACCGCCCTGCCCGCCTTCAGCGTACGACCGACGGGAAACAAGCAGAAGGCGGCGATGACATGCAGCAGAATATTCACGTCGAGAAGTGTCAGGACATGCATTTCACTTCCACCGCCGCGCAATACCGATGACGGCCGGATATTCCCCATGGCATCGACCGGGGCGCCCGCGACAGGACAGCGAAAATAAATCCGTCAACCCGACACCGGAACCCAGTGATGATACTAGCACACAACTGTTACCGGAGTGGACGACGCCCACGCGCTACCTGGAAATGCAGGTCTGCAAAATCAGGGGAGCCGGGCGGATGCGGTGCGCCGCTGGGCCACGAAGGCCGCCGCTTCCCGCCAGGGCTCTAGCGTGAAGAAGCGCCGCGCCTGACCGGAGGGGGACGGCAGGACGAACAGGGCGATGCCCTCGAAATCCTGGGCCTGGCGGCCATACACCGGGCTCCCGACCAGGCCGAAGTGCCCCGCCAGGAAGACGGACGCGGCCGTCTTGCTGGTGAAGGCCACGGCGCCGGGACGATGGCGCCGCATCTTCTCCACGAAGGCCGACACGTCATAGGCGGCGGGGTCCAGATCCACGTCGTTGCCGAACTGGGTCTTGTTCAGGTCGGTCAGGCCCAGGCCCAGCCCCGGCAGGGTGGGATATTCCTGGGGGGTCAGGCGCGTGGGCGTGAAACCGGCGGCATGCAGGCTGGGCCAGAAGGCGTTGCCGGGCTTGGCGTAATAGGCCTTGGCCGCCATGGAGGCGCGGCTGGGCGCCGTGCCGCAGAACACAAGATCAAGGCCGGGAGCTAGGACGTCGGGGATCAGCATGGCGCAAAGATAGGGATGGTTCCCATCCCGCGCCAGTGCCGCCCCCCTTTGACTTCACTCCGCCGGCTGCTGCGCCAGCTCGTCCGTATGCCCGCCGACGGTGCGGGCGATGGTGAAGAAATTGACCAGCACGCCGAAGGCGACGAACAGCAGGCCGTCGATGTAGCCCGCCAGGTCGGTGGACCCGGCAGCGAAGAACAGGCCCAGCACGGCCACGATGATGCCCATGCCATGAACGATGACGGCCGGCAGGGTGTTGGACGCTTTCATGACTCACTCCATCAGACTAAACGGATCAGGTGTGCCGCTTGGGCAGCGGCGTTTCATCCTCGTACAGGATGCGGGTGGCGGAGCCGTCGAGGTCCTCGAACTGGCCATCGCGCACCGCCCAGAGGAAGGCGCAGAGCCCCAGCCCGCCCAGCAGCAGGGCGGCGGGGATGAGGAAAAGCAGGCTGTTCATCACTGACCTCCATCGGGGGATTTCTTACCGCCCAGGCGCAGGGCGTTGGCCATGACCGCGAGCGATGAGCCGGACATGGCGGCGGCCGCCACGAACGGCGTCGCCAGGCCGGCCATGGCCACCGGCACGGCGCACAGGTTGTACAGCAGGGTGAAGGCCAGGTTCTGGCGCACCAGGGCGCGGGCCCGCCGGGCCACGGCCAGCGTCTCCGCCACCGCTGCCAGGCCATCGCCCTGGAACACCACGTCGGCCGCGGTCTGGGTCACGTCCACGGCGCTGGCCGGGCTGAGCGACACGTCGGCAGCGGCCAGCGCCGCGGCATCGTTCAGCCCGTCGCCCACCATCAGGACCTTCCGCCCTTCCGCCCGCAGCGCCGCCAGGTGCGCGCACTTGTCGGCTGGCCGGGCGTCGGCGCGCACGATATCGATGCCGACCTCCGCCGCCAGGGCCTGGGCGGTGACGGCGCGGTCGCCGGACAGCAGCTCCACCCGGTAGCCGGCGGCCTTCAGCTCCGCCACCACGGCGGCGGCGTCGCGGCGGGGCCGGTCGGCGAACAGGAAGCGCCGGGGCGGCTGGCCGCAGCGGCTGAACCACAGCTCCGGCCCCGCCCGCCCCTCATCAGAATCCGTCACGCCGCAGAAGGCGCGCGATCCCAGGCGGACGAAGCCCTGCGGCCCCCGCCAGCGCAGGCCGCCGCCCGGCACCTCCACCACGCCATCGGCCACGGGGCCGGGACCGGCGGCGCGGGCCAGCGCCCGCGACAGGGGATGGCGCGAGACACGGGCCAGACGGGCGGCCATTTCCAGTTCCTCTGCCGCCAGGGTGGAATCGGCCACCAGGTCGGGGCGGCCCAGGGTCAGGGTTCCGGTCTTGTCGAACACCACGGTGTCGATGGGGGCCAGGCGCTCCAGGGCGGTGGCGGACTTCAGCAGGATGCCCTGGCGCATCAGCCGGCCGCTGGCCGCCACCTGCACCGCCGGCACCGCCAGCGCCAGCGCGCAGGGGCAGGTGATGATCAGGACGGACACGGCGATCAGCAGCGCCTGGTACCAGGCGGCATGGCCCAGGAACACCCAGGCCAGGAAGGTGGCCAGCGCCGTCAGGTGCACCACGGGCGTGTAGGCCCGGGCGATGCGGTCGGCCAGCAGGACATGGCGCGCCCTTCCCTGCTCCGCCGCCTCCAGCAGGCGCACCATCTCCGCCAGTAGCGTGCCCTCGCCACTGGCGGTGGCGGTCAGGCGCAAGGGGGCGGTGCGGTTGATCATGCCGGCGAAGACCTGGGTGCCGGGCGCCACCGCCAGGGGCAGCGTCTCGCCCGTCACCAGGCTGGCGTCCAGGTCGGACACGCCCTCGGCCACCGTGCCGTCCACGCCGATGCGCTCCCCCGCTGCCACCAGCACCGTGGCGCCCAGGGGCACGCGGGCGGGGGGCAGGACCTGGGGCAGGCCGTCGGCACCCAGCACCGACACGGGCGCCTGGTTCAGCGCCAGCAGGTGAGCGGCGGCGGACCGGGCCCGGCCGCGGGCCCGGCTGTCCAGGTAGCGGCCCACCAGCAGGAAGAACAGCAGCATGACGGCGCCGTCGAAATAGGCGTGCTCCTCATGCTGGGCCGTCATCACCACGCTCATGCCCGTGGTCAGCAGTACGCCAACGGAAATGGGCACGTCCATGTTGGTGCGGCCGGCCCGCAGCGCCGCCAGCGCCGACTGGAAGAAGGGCTGGCCGGCGATGGCCACCGTGGGCAGGGCGATCAGCGCCGACACCCAGTGCAGCAGCGTTCGGGTGGCATCGCCCATGGCATCCGCGCCGGACCAGACCGACACGGACAGCAGCATGACATTGGCGGCGGCGAAACCCGCCAGCGCCAGGCGCCGCAGCAGTGCCCGTTCCTGTGCCGCTGCCGGATCGGCACCCGCGCCGGCGCCGCCGAAGGGGGCCACGCGATAGCCCAAGCCCGTCACCAGCCGGGCATACTCCACCGCCTGGGCGGCGGTGCCCGTCCAGCGCAGGGTCAGGCAGCGCGTGGTCAGGTTGGCTCGGGCGGATTGCACCTCGGGATGGTGCTTGGTCACCGCCGCCTCGATCAGCCACAGGCAGGCGCCGCAGTGCAAGCCGTCGACGCTGAGGCGCAGCAGGCAGCTGCCGTCCGGCGCCACCGCCACCGCGTCGGGCAGGCCCAACAGGGGATCGGCGCCGTCCGCGTCATCCGCCACGGCGGGGGCCGCAGCCTCCGCCGGCCGGCGGTCGTAATAGGCGTCCAGCCCCAGGTCATGGATCAGGGTGTAGGCGCCGGCGCAGCCCTGGCAGCAGAAGGCGCCCCGCTCCGTCGCCGCCCCCAGCAGGGGCTGGCCGCAGTGCCGGCAGTGCGTCGTCAGGCTGTCCAAGGGCATGAGTCGCGTCCTCTCCGCCCTTACTTCACGAACAGCCGGCGGGTCAGGTGGTACCAGTGGGGGCCCTTCTCCGCCTTCAGCTTCAGGTCCCACTGCCCATGCTTGGGCAGGGCGACCGTGGCCGTGTAGCGGCCGTTGCCGCTGGCGGTGAAGGTCAGCGGCACGTCGGGCATGATGTCGATGGGCCGGACCAGGCGGCCGGTCAGGGCCATCCCGTCCAGGACGGCGCCGTCGCGGTCGGTGATGCGCACGGTCAGCACACCCGTCCCCTTCGCGCTGTCGGCGGCCGGCTCGATATCCGCGTCGAACACCCAGCCCAGGGCGTCCTGCTGGGCCTGCGCCTCCAGCACCTTGTTATACTCGATGCCGCGCTCATAGGGCTTGGCAGTGACGATGCCGGTCCAGCTGTGCATGGCGTAGTAGATCAGGATGCTGTTCACCACGATCACCACACCCATGCCGCCCACGAAGATCCAGGGGATGAGGGAACGCTTGGGCTTGAGCGGTTGGCGGCGGGGCATGTCGATGACGGTCATGACGGTCATTCCTCGGATTCGGGGCCTCAGGATCAGGGCTTGGCGCCGGGGCCCATGAAGACGCCCTCGTAGAAGGTGGGGCGCGCGGGGGCCGGCCCCTGCTCCGTCAGGCTGAACACCAGGGGGATGGAGCCCTGGGCGCCGCCGTCGCGCGTCATCGACTGGCGCGGCAGGCTGACGAAGACGCGGAAGGTGGCGACGGCGTCGCCGTGCACCGGCAGCGTCACGCCATCGCTGCCATGGGCCTCGCCCACATCCTGTACGACCAGGGTCGCGCCCGGCTGGCCGACCACGCCCAATTGGAAGGCGCTTTCGCCCCGCCGCTTGTTGATGACCTTGATGGTGTAGCCGTTGCGCAAGGAGCCATCCGACAGGGTGACATACAGCGGCGCCCGGTCGCGCAGCACGCTGATGCCCATGGTGGCGCGCGTTTCCAGGGCGGTCAGCATCACCCCCGCCACGATCGCCAGCACCAGGGTGTAGATCACCACGCGCGGCCGCAGCAGGCGATAGCGATTGGCCTGCCCGCCGGCCTTTGTCTCCTGGTTGGCCAGGGTGTCGAAGCGGATCAGGTTGGGCGGACGGCCCACTTTGGTCATGATCTCGTTGCAGCTGTCGATGCACAGGCCACAGCCGATGCATTCCAGCTGCTGGCCGTCACGGATGTCGATGCCGGTGGGGCAGACGGCGATGCACTGGCCGCAATCGATGCAGTCGCCCCGGCCTTCCCAACTGGTGCCGGCCTTGTGCGGACCGCGCCGCTCGCCGCGCCACGCCTCATAGGTCACCACCAGGGAATGCACGTCCAGCATCGAGCTCTGGAAACGGGGCCACGGGCACATATAGGTGCAGACCTGTTCCCGCGCCCAACCGGCCAGGACATAGGTGGTGGTGGTGAAGAGGCCGACGAAGAAGTATTCACGCATGGTGGCGTGGCCCGTCAGCAGCGCCTTCAGCGCCGTGGGCGCATCGTCGAAGTACAACACCCAGGCCCCACCGGTGGCCAGGGAGATGGCCAGCCAGGCGGCGTGCTTGGCCGTCTTGCGCAGCAGCTTTTCCCGGTTCAAAGGCTGGTTATCCAGACGGATGCGGGCGCCGCGGTCACCCTCGATCCAGCGCTCCACCGCCATGAACAGGTCGGTCCACACTGTCTGCGGGCAGGTGTAGCCGCACCAGACACGCCCAGCCAGCGAGGTTACCAGGAACAGGCCCACGGCCCCCAACACCAGCAGGCCGGTGATGTAGTAGACCTCCTGCGGCCAAATCTCGATGCCAAAGAAATAAGCGCGCGGGGCGGCCAGGTCGATGAGGATCGCTTGGTTGGGCGCCCCGGGCCCGCGGTCCCACCGCACCCAGGGAACGGTGTAATAGACCGCCAGGCACAAGACCAAAATCGCCCATTTCAGCGTACGGAAGGGCCCGGAAACCGCCTTGGGGTACACCTTGACCCGCTCGGCATACAGGCCGCCTTCCTGGCTGTCACGGCTGGCCTTGATCGACTGCGGGCGGCCGTCACGCGGCGGCGCCTTGCGTTGTTCGACCGGGCGTTCCAGCAGGCTGCCGTCCTGGGGATTGGTTTCCATGGGATCCATCCTAGTAACCATACGCGGGCCAGCCCCAATGGTTGGGCCACCAACGCGGATATGGACGGACCCTATGCCCGCACCGCTCCCCTCGCCTTGCGATAGATCAACCGCCCGCCAGCCACGGCCGCGCCGCGACGGCAGGTCACAGCCGTGAAAACAACCGCTTGCAAAGTGCTGCACCTGTGATCCGGGCAAAGAAAAACCCCCGCCGGATGGGGTGCGGCGGGGGTTCTCGTGCGGACCCTGGGCGGGTCCCCTATGACACGTATTGGGGGAGGCAAGCGTCAGGGGGATGGGGGGAAGGAAAGTCCCACCCCCCGTCGGCCTTACTTCCCACCGCCCAGGGTGTGCACGTAGGCGGCCAGCAGCTTGACAGTGGCGGGGTCCAGGCGCTCGCTCCACGCCGGCATGCTGCCGCGCCGGGCGTAGGTGATGGTCTGGACGACCGTGGCCTTGTCCCCGCCATAGAGCCAGATGGCATCGTTCAGGCGGGGGGCGCCCACGTCGGGGTTGCCGTCGCCCTTCTCACCATGGCAGGCGGCGCAGTTGTCCGCGAACACCTGGGCGCCGCGGCCGGCGGCCGCCTTGTCCGTACCGGTGTTCGACAGGCTCAGCACATACTCCGCCACGTCGTTGATCTGCTCCTTGGTCAGCAGGCCATCGGCGCCGAAGCGCGGCATGTCCGACACGCGGGAGTCCGGGTTGGAATTGCGCACGCCGTAGGTGACGGTCTGCAGGATCTGCTCTGGCGTGCCACCCCACAGCCAATCGTCGTCGGCCAGGTTGGGGAAGCCTTTGCCCCCGGCGCCGCCGGCGCCGTGGCAGGCGGCGCAGTTCTCGGCGAAGGCGATGTGGCCGGCGGCCTGCACGTAGCCGCGCAGTTCCGGATCCTTCTCGACGTCGCCGATGGGCGTGGCCAGCAGCTTGGCCTTCAAGGGCGCCAGCGCCTGCTGGCGGGTGTCCAGCTCGGACTTCACCGTGTCGCGCCGGGTCCAGCCCAGCACGCCCTTGGTGTGGGAGTGCAGGCTGGGCCAGGCGGGATAGAGCACGGTGTAGACCAGGGCGAAGGCGATGCAGGCGTAGAAGGTGTACAGCCACCACTTGGGCAGCGGCGTGTTCAACTCCTTGATGCCGTCCCATTCATGGCCGGTGGTCTCCCGGCCCGTGTGGGCGTCTCTTTCCCTGCCCGCATGGGCATGGTTGTCAGTGTTGGTCGACATGGGGGGACCTCAGCCTTTCATAGTCGGCATTGTCCGCCGTAGGGGCCGCCGCCGCTCGGGCAGCGGGTGGTCGGCGTCATCCAGCAGCGGGATACGGGCGCACTCGTCCAGGCGGCGCCGGCGCGAGGGCCAGTAGGCCCAGATGCCGATACCGCTGAACAAGGCCACGAACCACAGCAGCCAAACCTGCGAGATCAGGGCGTGGAACTCTTCCATGGCGTCCCCCTCACTGGTGCAGGTCTTCGGGCTGCAGCTTGCTGAACTCGACCAGCGTGCCCAGCATCTGCAGGTAGGCCACCAGGGCGTCCATCTCCGTCAGCTCGGGGCTTTCGGTGTTGAACTTGCCCACCACCGCCTTCGGGTACCGCTTCAGCAAGCCGCTGGTATCGGCGTCCGGGTCGGCCTGGGCCTTCAGGTCGGCGGCGGCATTGGCGATCATGTCGTCCGTGTACGGAACGCCCACGGTGCGCAGGGTCTTCAGGTGATCCTGGATGTTGGGCACCGATAGCGGACGGCTGGCCAGGAAGGCGTAGGTCGGCATGATCGATTCCGGCACCACGGCGCGCGGATCCTTCAGGTGGGCGACGTGCCAGTCGTTGGAATACTTGCCGCCGACGCGGGCCAGATCCGGACCGATACGCTTGGACCCCCACTGGAAGGGATGGTCGTACATGCTTTCCGCCGCCAGGCTGTAGGGGCCATAGCGCTCCACCTCATCGCGGAAGGTGCGGATCTGCTGGCTGTGGCAGACGTAGCAGCCCTCGCGGATGTAGATGTTGCGGCCCATCTGCTCCAGCGGGGTGTAGGGGCGCACCCCGCCCACCCGCTCGATCGTGGTTTCGATGGAGAACAGGGGCACGATCTGCACCAGGCCACCGATGGACACGGTGATCAGGGTCAGCAGCGCCAGGATGACGACATTCTTTTCGACGATGGCGTGAGAGAATTTCATTTTCGGTCCCTCCGCTCACTCGGCCGCGACCAGGCCCGCGGGCCGGTCTTCCGCCAGCGGCTGGCCATGCTTCACGGTGCGGATCAGGTTGAAGGCCATGATGATGGCGCCGGTCAGGAACAGGACGCCGCCCATGCCGCGGATGATGTAGTAGGGGTGCATGGCGGCCACCGTCTCGACGAACGAGTACTGCAGGAAGCCCATGTCGTCGTAGGCGCGCCACATCAGGCCCTGCATGATGCCCGACACCCACATGGAGGTGATGTAGAGCACGATGCCCAGGGTGGCGGTCCAGAAGTGCCATTCCACCAGCGTCTGGCTCCACAGCCCCTTACGCCGCCACAGCACCGGCACCAGATAGTACAGGGCGCCGAAGGTAACGAAGGCGACCCAGCCCAGGGCGCCGGAGTGCACATGGCCGATGGTCCAGTCGGTGTAGTGGCTGAGCGCGTTCACCGGCTTCACCGACATGACGGGGCCTTCGAAAGTGCTCATGCCGTAGAAGGCGACGGCGGTGACCGTGAAGCGTAGCGACGGGTTGGTGCGCAGTTTGTCCCAGGCGCCCGACAGGGTCATGATGCCGTTGATCATGCCGCCCCAGCTGGGCATCCACAGCATGATGGAGAACACCATGCCCAGGGTCTGCGTCCAGTCCGGCAGGGCCGTGTAGTGCAGATGGTGCGGGCCGGCCCAGATGTAGAGGAAGATCAGGGCCCAGAAGTGGATGATGGACAGGCGGTAGGAGTAAACCGGCCGCTCCGCCGCCTTGGGGATGAAGTAGTACATCATGCCCAGGAAGCCGGCGGTCAGGAAGAAGCCCACCGCGTTGTGGCCGTACCACCACTGGATCATCGCGTCCTGCACGCCGGCGAAGGCGCCGTAGCTCTTCGTGCCGGTGAAGCTGACGGGCACCGCCAGGTTGTTGACGATGTGCAGCATGGCGATGGTGATGATGAACGCCAGGTAGAACCAGTTGGCTACGTAGATGTGCGGCTCACGCCGCTTGATCAGCGTGCCGGCGAACACGATCAGGTAGGCAACCCAGACGATGGTCAGCCACAGGTCGGTGTACCACTCGGGCTCGGCGTATTCCTTGCCCTGGGTGATGCCCATCAGGTAGCCCGTGCCGGCCAGCACGATGAACAGCTGATAGCCCCAGAAGATGAACCAGGCCGGCAGCGCACCGCCGAACAGGGGGGCGCGGCACGTGCGCTGGACCACGAAGAAGGAGGTGCCCAGCAGCGCGTTGCCGCCGAAGGCGAAGATGGCCGCGGACGTGTGCAGCGGCCGCACGCGGCCGAAGCTGGTCCATTCCAAACCGAAATTCAGCGCGGGAAACGCCAACTGAAAGGCAATGAGGACGCCGACCGTGAAGGCGGCGATGCCCCAGAACATGGTCGCGATGGTGAACGCGCGGACCACATCCTCCACATAGGCTTCCCGGCTGGCGGGACGGGCCGCCGTGATGGGCACCCCCCCGGAAACCGCTACACTCATGACACCCCCCGAATATGGGCTCAAGCGGCAGGGACCCGGGTTGAACCCCGGATCTCGTCTCTTAAGACAACGATTGCGGGCATCGGCGGGCCCGGTTTCCCAGGCGGTGTCCGTCGGGCGACGGGGCCGATGCTCCTCAGCGTCGGCACTGTGATGGTGGGCACACCCAGCCGCATTGACCTGCGTCAAGCCGCCATCCATCAACCTGGCGTATGGTTGGGTGAGTGACGGAAGGCCCGGCAAGAAGGCCTACGGGACGCGGTTGGCGTTGCAACCCCTGGGCGGAGCGGCACAAGGCCATGACGGCGATGACGGACGGGACCCTGATCCCGGTTTTCACCCACCCCTCGCCCGCGGTGCGGCGGGTGCCGATGGACCGGCCCTGGCACTGGCTGCGGCTGGGGTGGGCCGACTTGGCGGCGACGCCCCCCATCAGCCTGGGCTACGGCCTGATACTGGCGGCGGTGGGCTTCTTCGCCACGGCCGTGGCCATCCTGGACGGCTGGCTGGCCCTGCTGCTGCCGCTCACCGGCGGCTTCATGCTGCTGGCGCCCTTGCTGTCCGTCACCTTCTACGAGGCGTCGCGCCGGCGCGAGCGCGGCCTGCCGCCCGACGCCGCCGCCTGCCTGAACGCCTGGCGCGGCAACCTGTCCGCCATCGGCGCCTTCGGCGTGGTGCTGCTGCTGATGCACCTGTTCTGGGTGCGGCTGGCCACCCTGCTCTACGCCCTGATGCTGGGCGAAGTGCATGTCCCGCCGGACGGCCTGGCCGCCGTGCTGCTGACCCCAGCGGCCCTGCCCTTCCTGATCGTCGGCACCCTGCTGGGCGCCGCCTTGGCGCTGGCCACCTTCACCATCAGCGTGGTGACCTTGCCCCTGTTGCTGGACCGCGACGTCGGCGTCCTCACCGCCATCGCCACCAGCATAACGGCGGTGCGCGCCAGCCCCCGCGCCATGCTGCTGTGGGCCGCCCTGATCGCCGGGGCCGTGGCACTGGGCATGGTCACGCTGTTCATCGGCCTGGTGCCGCTGCTGCCCCTGATCGGGCACGCCAGCTGGCATGCCTACCGGGACGTGGTACGGCTGCCGGTGGAGGTGAGGTCTGTGGACCGACGGGCCGAGGACTGATAATAGGCCAAGTCAGGTGCCGGCCGGCGCGCTGGGCACGACGGTGATGCGCAAGTTCAGCGCGTTCAACACCCGTTTGATCGTGTCGTACCGGGGACGGGTGCCGGGAGTCAGCGCTTTATAAAGGCTCTCCCGGCCCAGCCCGGCCGTCGCGGCCACATGCGCCATACCCCGCGCCTTGGCGACATCCGCCAGCGCCAAAAGGAAGATGTCAGGGTTCTCATCGTCCATGGAGAGGCGCAGGTATTCCGCGATGGTCTCTTCGTCGTTCAGATAGCGACTGGCGTCGAAGGGCTCCCACTTGGTCTCATCGGTCATGGCCTATTTTCCTTTGGTCCGCTTTGCCTGATCCCGCGTCGGTGATCGAGGTTTGGGAGGAACGCGGGATTTGGCGAGGCGGATATCCTCTGCCTGGGTGGACTTATCACCACCCGCCAGCAGCAGGTAAACGACACCACCCACCCGCGTAAAATAGATGCGATATCCCGGACCGTAATGGATACGCATCTCGCTAACGCCATCCCCCACCCGGCGCCACGTCGCCGAAATTACCGGCGCGCGCTCGGTTCAAGCGATTCAGCACGTGGGCCTTGCCGATCGCATCGGCCAAAGCCTCAAGCCACGCGCTGAATGCTGGGTGGGCATTGAGCGTATTCACACAGGCACTGTATCCCATAGGATACAGTGCCGCAATCCAATTCAGCTGAACTGCAGCATGGACGGCGCCTTGTCGATGATCTCTTCCAGGATCATCTCGGCCGTCTCCAGCTCGCTGCGGATGGATTCGTTCAGACGGCTGGCGTATTCCGGCTTGCGCAGTTTTTCGCTGGCCTCATAGAGGCTGCGCAATTCCGTCACGAAGATCTCGCGGGCGCCCAGGGGTAGCACGGTCTTGGCCGACAGCACGAAGAAGAAGCGCATGCTGGCCCGCACCAGCAGGCTCAGCATCAGGGTGTCCAACTGGGCGTAGCGCTCGCGCACATCATCCACCGGGCCGTCCATGCTGCGCAGGCGGCCTTCCACCAGGATGCACAGGGCGCGGAACTCCCCCACCTTGTTGCGGAAGGCGTTGTAGGCCTCGAAGCTGTCACGGGCGGCCGCCGCCTCTGCCTGCTTGGCCAGTTGGGTGGATTCGCGCGCCTGACGCTCCAACGCGTCCAGCAGGCCCACCACTTCCTTGCGGGAATAGACGCGTCTGACCACCGGTATGCCATCCTGTCGCTAGGGCACCGCACCACCCTTGTATACCCAGGCCACCCGGTGGATCAAAGCGCCGCCGACGGGCGGGCGGGCATGCGCGAAAGAATGGGTGGGATAGACGCCCTCGGGTTATTCCTCCTCCCCGCCCAACGCCGCCAGCCGCACCGGCCGTTCCTGGCGCGACACCGGCAGTTGCGACAGGGTCAGCGCGATGCGCCGCCGCAGGAAGGGGGTGCCGATGACCAGGGGCAGGAGGTGACGGCGCAGCAGCCGGCCCCACCAGCCGTCGGCCAGCAGGCCGACGCGGGAGATCAGGTCCGTGCCCCGCAGAACGCCGCGCGCCACGGGCAGGCGGTCCTGGGCGTAGCGGTCCAGCACGCCCTCGTCCTTCCGTCCTCGCGGACCACGGCGCAGCGTCTCCGTCAGGCGGGCGCCCAGGTTCAGGGCGTCCTGGATGCCGGTGTTCATGCCCTGGCCCCCGGCCGGGCTGTGGATGTGGGCGGCGTCGCCGGCCAGGAACACCCGGCCGTGGCGCAGCCGCCGCACCATGCGGTGATGGATGGTGAAACGGGTCAGCCAGGTGGCCTCCCCCAGCACCAAGGGCAGGCCGGACACGGCGCGGGCGAGCGTGCTGAAGGCAGCCAGGTCGATCTCCGCCTCCGGCACCGGCGGATCGCCCTTGGGAATCACCACCAGGCGGCACAGCGTGGGATGGTCCGCATCCTTCAGGGGGAAGAAGGCCATGGCGCCAACCTCCGTACTGAAGAAGCGCACGGAGTCGTGGCCCAGATCCGCGTGGCCCGGGCCCCAGTCCAGGGTCACGTCGGCCAGCAGGAAGGTGCCGGGATAGGAGCCACCGGCGAAACTTGCGCCCACCTGGTGGCGCACCACGCTGTGGGCGCCGTCGCAACCGACGACATAGGCGGCGCGCACCAGCTCGATGCCGCCATCGGGCCGGCGCACCTCGCACTGCACGCCGTCGCCGTCCTGCCGCAGGCCGGCCAGCTCATGGTTCCAGTCGACGGCGACGTTGAAGGCCGCCGCCTGCTCCGCCAGCAGGCGCTCCGTCTCCCCCTGCGGCAGCACCAGGACGAAGTTGTAGGGGCTGGGCAGGCCGCCCAGATCCACCGGGACGGGACGCTGGTCGCCCAGATGGAAATGCACGGTGCGCACCGGCTGGCCCGTGGCCACCATGCGGGCCGGCAGCCCCACGCCGAACACATCCGACAGGGCCTCCAGCGTGCCGGCGTGCACGCCCAGCGCCTTCGATTTCCGGGAGCGGCCCACCGCCTTGTCGATCACCCGAACGGGCACGCCGGTACGGCCCAGCATGGCCGCCAGCGCCAAGCCCGTGGGACCGGCCCCCACCACCAGGACCGCCACATCCATATCGCTGCTCAAGTCCGCGTCCTCCCACCCGGTTCCCAGGAACTGGCCGCTTACTTCTTGTTAGTTCTCTGCCGATATGCTCCCGCTGCACGCGCGCCGCAATGCGCACCTTGGCAATAGGGCGCCTTTACAAGTTCACGAGGGACGCCCGGGGATTAAGGTGGACGGCCAACGGCGCCTGAGGGTAAGCATGATGCCGGTTTGTTCTGCTGCCGAACCGGCGTTAAAAGCATTGAGAGGGCGTTCAGTCAATGGAACAGGCGATCGTCACCGTTCAGAACCTCGCCGGCCTGGCGCAAAGCGCCCAGGCGGGCCTGCCGCTGGGCAAGGACGCCCTGCTGTTCGGCGAGGATGGCACGGTTCGCCTCAACCGCGACCGTTCGCCCTCACGCCACCATTTCTATCTGGACGGCCTGCTGTTCCACGTCTCGATCACGCCGCAGGATGAAAGCACCCTGTTCCAGATCTGGGCTGAGGTGGGCTTCCTGCCCTACACCATCGAGGCGCCGGAGAAGCGCGCCAAGCTGCAGTCCATCCTGCGCGCCACGGCCAGCCTGCGCACCGCCCGCTTCATCGTCGACGAACAACAGAAGGTGCTGGTGCTGAGCCAGCAGGACGTGCCGGGCCATGTCAGCCTGACCGACCTGATGTATGAGACGGTGCAGTTCATCCAGGAGGCGCGGCCGTATCTGCGCATCTTCGGCAGTTATCTGTGAATAAGAATAGGCGCCCGTACCTGACCGGAGTGCGCCATGCTTGAGATCATGCTGGGCGGCTTTATGCTCATCGCAATGGTCTTAATCGTGCTGGAATATTCCCTGCTTTTCATAGCTTTTCGTGTGCTGAAAAGCGGTGCCGCACGAGTGGTGGCTCTCGGTCTATCCTTCGCTGCCGCATTAGGCGCCTACCACTTTATCGGCACCCTCACAGATTGGTTTACCAGTCACGAAGGCCGATTGCTCTACGCCATTCCAGCGGTCGGACCGGCTATCGGACTGGTCTTTCTTCTGGTCCGGTTCACCAAAAAACTCGATGCCATCAACGAACAGAATTCACAATAATTCCACCTATAGCAGCAGCTCGTGGCATCCAAAAACCAACCGCCGCCGGCTGGTCGCTTGGGGCTGAATAAACCAACCCCAGGACCTTTCGAAATCATCAATGATGCCCGCCGGCCCCCGCCGGCCCTCCGCCGGCCGGCCCCGCCGTTGTCGGCAGGATGAAGATCTGCCCCGGATAGATCAGGTTGGGGTCGCGGATCTGGTCCTGGTTGGCGTCGAAGATGGTGGTGTACTGGATGCCCTCGCCATAGAGGTGGCGGGCCAGGGTCCACAGGTTGTTGCCGGCCACCACCACCACGGCGCGGCTGTCGCTGTCGGCGATGGGCTGGCGCTCGAAGGTCACCTCGGCGCGGGCCGCCACCTTGCCGTCCGCCCCCACCTGATCGACGCGCAGGGTGTACCGGCCCGGGTCGACCAGGCGTTCCGGGGTAATGGACCAACGGCCCTGCAGGTCGGCCGTGGCGTGGCCCACCAGCGTGTTGTCCAGGTACAGCTGCACCTCCGCCT
The DNA here is from genome assembly GCF_007828025.1 of Nitrospirillum bahiense. Classification (NCBI taxonomy): domain Bacteria; kingdom Pseudomonadati; phylum Pseudomonadota; class Alphaproteobacteria; order Rhodospirillales; family Azospirillaceae; genus Nitrospirillum; species Nitrospirillum bahiense. Next base: position 309,242 of record NZ_VITO01000002.1, on the reverse strand, counting down.
TGGCCGGGGCGTCGCCGCCCACGGTGACGGCGCCGGCGCGGTTGTAGTCGATGGTGTCGATGGCCACGGCCAGCGACTTGTCGGTCTTGACCGGGCTTTGCAGCACGCGGCTGCCGCCCTGGCGCGGCGTGACGACGGCCAGGGCGCCGCCGGTCTCGTTCTGCTTGCGGCCGGCGATGTCGCGCTTGGCGTCCGGCACCACCAGGGTCACCGTCTCATCCGCCGCGACCTCGGTGCCTTCCGCCGTCTTCATCTTCAAGGATAGGGTGCGGGAGCCGGGGGTCAGCGCCTGGGTGGGGGTCAGCACCCACTCGCCGCGCTTGTCGGCGGTGACGGTACCCAATTCCCTGTCGCCGTCGGAGATGGTGACGGCAGCGCCCGGCATGGCGCGGCCGGCGATGACCGCTGTGCCGTCGGGGCTGACGCGCACCACATCGAAGGTGGGAACCGCGCTGGGGCCGGACGGGGCCTCGGCCACGGCCGGGGCGGCGGTTTGCGTCGTGCCGGCGGTGCGGTCGGCCTGCATGTGGGACAAGCCCCAGACCAGCAGCGCCAGCGCGCCCACGCCGACGACGGCGGCAATGACCTTGTTCTGCGTCACAGTCGGTTCCTTTGTCATTGTCCCGGCGGCTGACCCCCGGCCGCCGGTTCATGAGCCCCCCAAGCGATCCTGGGTACCATCCTGGGTGCGATCCCGGGTGCCGTTCCGGAATAGCCCGGTGGCACCCGCGCGATCAAGCCTGGAAGATCGCCGCGTCAGGCGAAAACGACCAAGCCCGCCACCAATCCCGCCGCGACGGCGGCCAGCACGCCCGCGTGCCAGAGCGGAACCCAGCCGTGGCCCACGTCGCTGTCCCCCGCCCCCGCCCCATCGCCGGGCAGGAAGGTAAGGCGCTTCCACCCCGTAATCATGGGGCGCACCAGGTTCTCGCGCTTGACCACCAGATAGAACAGCACCGCCGCCACGTGGACGGCGACCACGATCTGGATCAGGCTGAAGTTGGCGTGGTGCAGCCGCCGCGCCAGCTTGGCGGCCGACGCGCCGACGCGGTGGGCCAGCGGCCCCTCCTCCATCCCATCGTCATCCACGGCGAACAGGCCGGTGCCCACCTGGGCCAGCAGCACCAGCAACAGGACGACCACGGCCCAGCCACCCAGCGCGTTGTGTCCCCGTTGCGGTGGCAGCGGGCCGGGGCTCGCCACGTGCCGCAGGTGGCTCAGCACCGCCGCCGGCCCCTTCAGGAAGCGGGCGAAGCGTGCCTGGTCGCTGCCCATCCCCCCCCAGAACAGGCGGAACAGCAGCAGGGCCAGGGCGGCGTAGCCCAGCTTGAAATGCAGGGCGAGGTTGTCATGGGTGGCCGTCCACCACAGCCCGGCCAAATCGGCGACCAACAGCCAGTGGAACAGCCGGATGGGCAGGTCCCAGATGGGGATGCGCTCCCCCGGGGGCCCGCCCTGGTCCTTGGGCGCCATGCCCGGCTTACTTCTTCTGCCGGTAGGTCTCGTGGCACTGCTTGCAGGTGCCGCCCACGGCCTGTACCGCCTGGCCGATGGCGGCCTTGTCGGCGGTGGCCGGCAGGGCCAGGATCTTGTCCAGCGCTTGGGCCAGGTCGGTGAAGCCCTGGCGGAACTTGGCGTTCTCCTGCCAGATCACGGGCAGGGCCTCGCTTTCGCCCACGCCCACGTCCGTACCCTCGGTGAACTGGTCGGGCAGGCCCTTGGTCACGGCCTCCATGGCGGCGGCGGCGGCGGCCACATCCTGGGCGGTGCCCTTGTCGTCCTTCAGGTAGCCCATGAAGACCTTCATGCCGCCGCCCAGCTTCTTCATGTCCTGCTGGCGGGCCTTGACGATTTCCGCCGGGTCCAGCGCGGCGTGGGCGACGCTGCCCCCCAGCAGGGCGGCGGCCAGGGCCAGGCCGGCGGCGATCCGCACGGCGGGGCCGGCGCGAAAGGCTTGCGGGACATCACGAAAAGCACGCGGCATTCTTCTCTCCTGCCCTGATTGTAACCACTTATCTCTATGGCCTTGCCCGCCACCCGTCCGGGCCGCCTAATGCCATCCGCCACCTTGCACGGCCTGCCGGATGGCTTGCAGTCGGCCCGCAAGGATGGTGTAACGGGCCGTCACCCGTCCGGCAAGCCCCGCTGGCGGTCAGCGGACGGCGGCATCCCGGGCGGGGATGAGGTGGTTAAAGCCCATCCCGCCCGTTCCATAAGGATGAGAGGAATGTCCAAGGTGCGTAGCGTCTGTGTCTATTGCGGGTCCTCAGGCCAGGTGTCGGAGGAATACAAGAAGGCCGCCCACGACCTGGGCACCCTGATCGGCAACGCCGGCCTGCGGCTGGTCTATGGCGGCGGCCGCGTGGGCCTGATGGGCATCACCGCCGACGCCGCCCTGGCGGCGGGCGGCGAGGTGGTGGGCATCATCCCCGACCACATCCAGGTGCGCGAGGTCGACCACGGCGGCCTGACCGAACTGCACGTCGTGGACAGCATGCACACGCGCAAGCGCATGATGGTGGAGAAGTCCGACGCCTTCGTCGTCATGCCCGGCGGCCTGGGCACCCTGGACGAAGCGTTCGAGATCATCACCTGGCGCCAGCTGGGCCTGCACGACAAGCCGGTGGTCATCGCCAACATCGACGGCTACTGGGATCCGCTGCGCGACCTGCTGACCCACATCCGCGCCACCGGTTTCGGCCGGGGCGAGATCGAGAGCTATTTCACCTTCGTCGACAGCGTTCACGCCATCCTGCCGGCCCTGCGCCGCGCGCCGGACGCCCTGCAGAAGATCGCGGTGGAACGGCTGTAGCCGGTTTCAAGGGCGCGCGGCCCCGGTTCCATCGGGGGGACACCGTTGCGGGGACCGCACGCCGGTTCCCCGCCCCGCTTGCTTGATCGCCGGGCCCGAATGGGCTCTTATACCGGCCGTCCGATATACTGGTCGCCCAATCGCGGTCGTTTCTTACCCGGGCAACGGCTCTGGCATATCGAGGCGCGCTCAAACGCGGCGCCGGCTGTCATAAAAATTACCTATACGCAGAAGGCATTGAGAATGCAGAAGATCAAGGTTGCCAATCCCGTCGTCGAGCTTGATGGCGATGAGATGACCCGCATCATTTGGCAGTTCATCAAAGACAAGCTGATCCTGCCCTACCTCGACATCGACCTGAAGTACTACGATCTGGGCATCGAGCATCGCGACGCCACCAACGACCAGGTGACCGTGGACGCGGCTGAGGCCATCAAGAAGTACGGCGTGGGCGTGAAGTGCGCGACCATCACCCCGGACGAGGCTCGCGTGGCCGAGTTCAGCCTGAAGAAGATGTGGAAGTCGCCCAACGGCACCATCCGCAACATCCTGGGCGGCACCGTCTTCCGTGAGCCCATCATCTGCAAGAACGTGCCGCGCCTGGTGCCGGGCTGGACCAAGCCCATCGTCATCGGCCGTCACGCCTTCGGCGACCAGTACCGCGCCACCGACTTCAAGGTGCCCGGCGCCGGCAAGCTGACCATGACCTTCACCCCCGATGACGGCGGCGAGGCCATCACCTACGACGTGTTCAAGTTCCCCGAGGCCGGCGTGGCCATGGGCATGTACAACCTGGACGAATCGATCGCCGGCTTCGCCCGCGCCTGCTTCAACTACGGCCTGCAGCGCGGCTATCCGGTGTACCTGTCCACGAAGAACACGATCCTCAAGGCCTATGACGGCCGCTTCAAGGACATCTTCCAGGAAATCTTCGACGCCGAATTCGCCGAGCGCTTCAAGGCCAAGGGCATCGTCTACGAGCACCGCCTGATCGACGACATGGTCGCCTCCGCCCTGAAGTGGGACGGCGCCTTCGTCTGGGCCTGCAAGAACTACGACGGCGACGTGCAGTCCGACACCGTGGCCCAGGGCTTCGGCTCGCTGGGCCTGATGACCTCGGTGCTGCTGACCCCCGATGGCAAGACCGTGGAGGCCGAGGCCGCCCACGGCACGGTGACCCGCCACTATCGTGAGCACCAGAAGGGCCGCCCCACCTCCACCAACCCCATCGCCTCCATCTTCGCGTGGACGCAGGGCCTGGCCTATCGCGGCCAGTTCGACGGCACGCCGGAGGTCACCAACTTCGCCAAGATGCTGGAGAAGGTGTGCGTGGAGACGGTCGAGTCCGGCTTCATGACCAAGGACCTGGCCATCCTGATCGGCCCTGACCAGCCCTGGCTGACCACCCAGGACTTCCTGGCCAAGCTGGATGAGAACCTGCGCAAGGCCATGGGCTTCGACGCCTGAGGCCTCTCAACGGTTCCGATGTGACAGAGACGCCGGGCGGCACCCACCGCCCGGCGTTTTCTTTTGACGGGCGTATTCGTCGACTCAGCCGGCCTTGAGCACCTGGGCCACTTGGTCCGGCATGGCGGCGATGACCTTCAAGTAGGACAGTGTCGGGCCGTCAGGTCGAGCGCGTCCCTGTTCCCAATCTCGTAGGGTACCTACGGGGATGCCGTAGCGATTGGCGAACTTGTCCTGGGACAGGCCGGTCGCCTTGCGGATGCGCGCGATTTGGCCGGCGACAAGGCCACGAGAGAATTCCTCGTCCGTCATGGGCACGGCATCGGGGTCCGCCTCGGCCGCCGCCGTCACCTCGTCATCGCTCAGACCGTCCAAAGCCTGAAAGTCCGGTTGGGGAAGCGTATAGGGTTCCGTACGTCCATCGGGGAAGACGCGCACGAAGGAGCCATCCGCCAAGCGCTTAAAGGAGATGGGCATGGTATCGCCTGGTTTCCCGGTCATTCGCCTTCCTCACACTGATGAAGCGGTAGACGCCATCGCGCTCGGTGAAAACCGCTACCCAAACCCGCCCCGCGACTTGACCATGGCATTGGACGCGCACCTCGCCATATAGGGCCCTGGTATCAACAACATCCAACCGGCGCTCGTCCAGAACCACCAAGGCACCGAAGGCCAGGGGAACACGGTGTTTCAGTTGATTGGCCGCATCCTTGGCCGGGTCGATCTCAAAGTTCATCAACGAACCCAGCCATAAGTCACGGGTATCATATCAATGTGCGGATATCCCGTATAGCGATTAAGCTGCCATCACCGCATGATCGGCTGACCGGGCCCCAAAAGCAAAACCCCCGCCGTCGCCGGCGGGGGTTCGCTTAATTCCGTGTGAGGAGCAGTGCCTCAGGCCATGACCAGCTTGCGCTCGTCATCCCGCTTCTTGGCGGGCTGGTAGGCCATCTGCGCGTGCTCACGGCAGTAGGGCATGCCGGGCAGCGAGGGGCAGCCGCAGAAATGGAAATCGGCGTGCTTGGGATCGCCCACCGGCCATTTGCACATGCGCTCGTTCAGCGACAGGATGGTGGCGCCGCGCGTGGGCTTCTTCTTGATGGGTGACGGCCGGCCCGACAGGCCCAGCCGGTGCGCCTTGCCGATCACCGCGTTGCGGGTCACGTTGCCCAGCAGGTCGGCGATCTCGCTGGCGCTCATGCCCTGGCCCCACAGCTGGCGCAGGCGCTCGATACGCTCGTCAGTCCAACTCATCGACGCTTTTTCTTCTTCCATCGAAGCCCTCGCTCCTTAGCCCCCGAGATCGGCGGGCGCGCAAAAACATGCCGTCACCGCCGAGCGTCCCGCTCCAGCAGTCGATACCGGGAAATTCCCATCAACAAGATTTGGTATCGAGATGCGTGTGACACTACCAAACTTGCCAAAGCCTGAACAGGTGATTCCGACTCGTTTTTTGACCGCGGATACAGAATCCACATCGAAGATCCGCAGGCTGCCTGGGAAACCCGCCACCCCTCTCCTTAGTGGGTATATCCCAGGAACAGCCACTATTCCTAGCGGGCCCATTCTCGTTCATCCCCCATTAAAGGGACGTTAAGAGGAACGGACGGCCCCAAAATGGCAACGGGCATGGGACCGCTCCCATGCCCGTGCCGTTTCACGCAACCTTACTGGCCGGCGGCGGCAGAGAAGCCGTTGGCGCCGTCGAAAGTGTAGAGGTTGGAGCTCTGGACGAAGTCCAGGCCCTCCTTGGCGACACGGGCCAGCAGCTCGGCCACCTGGCCGTGCTTCAGCTCATCGGCGCCGTCGGCCATGACGCGACAGCGCCAGTGGTCGGTGCAGAAGGTTTCCGGCGCGCCGTCCGGCCACACCTTCTGGCCACGGTTGGACACCATCACCAGTTTCAGGCCGGCGGGGATCAGCGGCTGGAACAGCGCCGCCATGTCGTCACCGGTGCCGCCCTTGCGCTCCAGGAACACGTCCACGCCCACCAGCTTCTTGGTCTGGGCCGGGGCGCCCTTCAGGGCGATGCCGCTGAAGCTGCTGGCGACACCGGCCGGGTAGCTGGCGGGCACCAGGGTGGCCGGACGCTCGCCCAGGCGGTCGATCAGGTTGGCGGCGAAGTCGCGGGTGCCGATGCGGGCCTTGCTGACGCCGCGCTTGAAGATATCGACGGTGTGGATGCCGTCCTCGATCATCTTCAGCCAGGCGTTATGGATGCGCTCGGCCGCTTCCGACTGGCCGATGTGGACCAGCATCATGACCGAGGCCAGCAGCAGGCCCGAGGGGTTGGCGATGCCCTTGCCGGCGATGGTGGGGGCGGAGCCGTGGATGGCCTCGAACATGGCGCACTGGTCACCGATGTTGGAGGAGCCGGCCAGGCCGACCGAGCCGGTGATCTGCGCGGCGATGTCGGAGATGATGTCGCCGTACAGGTTCAGGGTGACAATGACGTCGAAATGCTCCGGCGTGTCCGCCAGGCGGGCGGCGCCGATGTCGACGATCATGCTCTCCGCCTCGATGTCCGGATACTCGGCGGCGATCTCGTCGAAGACCCGATGGAACAGGCCATCGGAGATCTTCATGATGTTGTCCTTCACGAAGGCCGTCACCTTGCGGCGATGGTTGGCCCGCGCGTATTCGAAGGCGTAGCGGATGATCTTTTCCGAACCGGGGCGGGAGATCAGCTTCACCGCCTGGGTCACGTCCTGCGTCTGGCGGTATTCGATGCCGGCGTACAGGTCTTCCTCGTTCTCGCGCACGATGACCACGTCCATGGACGGGTGCTTGGTGGCGACGAAGGGGGAGTAGGAGACGCAGGGGCGGATGTTGGCGTACAGGCCCAGGGCGCCGCGGATGGTCACGTTCAGCGACTTGTAGCCGCCGCCCTGCGGGGTGGTGATGGGGGCCTTCAGGAACACCTTGGTGCGGCGCAGGCTTTCCCAGGCGCTGGGCTCCATGCCATTCATGATGCCCCGGCGATAGACGCTCTCGCCGATCTGGATTTCCTCATACTCGAGGTTGGCGCCGCTGGCGGCCAACACCTCGAGGGTGGCGTCCATGATCTCGGGGCCGATACCGTCGCCGCGCGCGATGGTGATCTTGGTCGGAGAATTCATCTTCTCTTTCATCCTTGGCACTAGCGCCTTTCCCCAACCATCGGGGGACATGGCGCGGTTTTGGGGGCGCGGTTTGGGGCACGGTCTGGGAAGGCCGCCCGCGTCCGGCTCAAAATTTTTGAGCCCGCGCGGACACTATGCCGGGACGCCCGGCGCGGCAACTGTGCTTTGGGCGCCCCTGCCCCCCTGCACTTGCGTGGGTGGGTGCCAAGAAACGTTAATAAATCAATGGCTAAGTTCCCGCATGCCCGCCTCCAGCCCCTGCAGGGTCAAGGGATACATGCGGCCTCCCATCAAATTTTTAATCAGGCCGATGCTGGCGGTGTAGGGCCAATAGCCTTCGCTGACCGGGTTCAGCCAGATGGCGCGGCGGTAGACGTCCAGCAGGCGCCGCAGCCACACCTGCCCCGCCTCCTGGTTCCAGTGCTCCACCGCCCCGCCGGCGTGGGTGATCTCATAGGGGCTCATGCTGGCGTCGCCCACGAAGATCAGCTTGTAGTCCGCCGGGTAGGTGTGCAGCACGTCGACGGTCGACATCTGCTCCGTCCGCCGGCGGCGGTTGTCCTTCCACACGCCCTCATAGACGCAGTTGTGGAAGTAGAAATACTCCAGGTGCTTGAACTCGCCCTTGGCGGCGGAGAACAACTCCTCGCACAGGCGGATGTGGTCGTCCATGGAGCCGCCCACGTCCAGGAACAGCAGCACCTTGACCGCGTTGTGCCGTTCGGGGCGCAGCTTCAGGTCCAGATGGCCGGCATTGGCCGCCGTGGCGCGGATGGTGTCGGGCAGGTCCAGCACCTCGGCGGCCCCGGTGCGGGCGAACTTGCGCAGGCGGCGCAGCGCCACCTTGATGTTGCGGGTGCCCAGTTCCACCGTGTCGTCCAGGTTGCGGAACTCGCGCCGGTCCCAGACCTTCACCGCGCGGCGGTGGCGGCTGCCCTCCTGCCCGATGCGCACGCCCTCCGGATTGTAGCCGTAGGCGCCGAAGGGCGAGGTGCCGGCCGTGCCGATCCATTTGGACCCGCCCTGGTGGCGGCCGTGCTGTTCCTTCAGGCGCTGGGCCAATGTCTCCATCAGCTTTTCCCAGCCGCCCAGGGCCTGGATTTGCGCCTTCTCCTCCTCCGTCAGGTGCCGCTCGGCCAGCTTGTGCAGCCATTCCTCCGGCAGCTCACGCGCGGCCACATCGCCGCCCTCCCCGACCACCGCCCCTTCCAGCCCTTTGAAGACTTGGCCGAAGACGACGTCGAAGCGGTCCAGGTTGCGCTCATCCTTCACCAGGATGGTGCGGGACAAATGGTAGAAGTCCTCCACGCTGTAGCCCGCGACATGCGCGGACATGGCCTCCATCAAGGCCAGATACTCTCGCAAGGTCACGGGAATGCGGGCCTGGCGCAGCTGGAAGAAGAAGGTGCTGAACATGGGGCCAGTCTACGCGACGGCGGACCCGGGGGCCAGGGGGTGCGGGGCCAAGGGGGCGTGGGGCCATGGGGGCGTGGGGCCAGGGGCGCGGGGCGACCGCATTCCACCTGGATTTCCACGTAGGATTGGCGGCGCCCGTACCGTATAGGTAGCATCCCTTCCCCGGCCTCGCGCTCCGGTCCCAGTTCGCCGTTGAAAAGTTCCCTCGCCCAAAGACTCCCCTGCCAAAAGCCCCCTGCCAAAAGCCCCCTGCCAAAAGCCCCCTGGCCAAGGTTACCCAGCATGACATCGAAATGGCATAGGACAGGCGGGATGGGGGCCGTTGGATGGTAGCGGTCACGCGGCGAAAGGGCCGGGGGCCGGATGGGGCCGCGCGCCTTCTCTGCCTGGTCCTGGTCCTTTGCCTGGCATGCCCGGCACGGGCCGGCCACCTGACCATCGACATGATGGTCGGCAGCCGGGACAAGCACACCGTCTGGGCCGCCCTGCTGGACCGCTTCGCCGCTGCCAACCCGGACATCCAGATCAGCCATCGCGAAGTGCCCATGGACCTCTACTGGCAGCGGGTCGGCGCCAAGGCCGGCGGGCCCGACGCGCCGGATGTCGCGTTCTGGGATTCGGGCAAGGCGTTGCGTGACGGCTATGCCCGGCGGATGGTGGCGCCCCTGCCCCCGGATCTGGCCCGGCTGGTGTGCAACCGGTTCAGCCCGCCCGCCGTCGATGCCGTCACCGTGGGTGCCAAAGTCGTGGCCGTGCCCCTATCGACCTACCCCTGGGGCTTCTTTTATCGCAAATCCCTGTTCCGGCGCCTGAACCTGGCGCCACCCAGGACCTGGGAGGAGTTGCTGGCCGTGGCGGCGCGCCTGAAGGCCGCGGGGGTCACCCCCTTCGCCTATGGCGCGCAGGAGAACTGGCCGCTGTTCGCCTGGTTCGATTACCTGGACCTGCGTCTGAACGGGCTGGACTTCCATCGTCGCCTGCTGGCGGGCCACATCCCCTTCACCGACCCGGCCGCGCGCGCGGTGATGACGCGGTGGAAGCTTCTGCTGGACCGGGGATACTTCCATGCGCCCCAGTCCGGGGACAGTTGGCGCGATACCCTGCCCTATTTCTATCACCAGCAGGTCGGCATGCTGTTGCTGGGCGGGTTCGCCGCCATGCACTTCTCGCCCCTGGTGCGCGATGACGTGGGCTTCATCCCCTTCCCAACGCTGACCCCGGGCATGCCCCGTTATGAGGACGCGCCGCAGGACGTGCTGGTAGTGGCACCCCGGGCGGCCGCGCGGCCCGAGGTTCAGCGCTTCGTGCGCTTCCTGGCGGCGACGGCGGAACTGAACCGCTTCAACACCGATCTCGCCATGGTGTCACCGCTGCGCGATGGGCAGGGGGACACGGGTCCCACACCGGCGGGCGCCGGCACCTTCTTCGAGAACGCGGGGCGCCAGGTGCTGGAGGATGCGGCCGGCTTCGCCGCCTACTTCGACCGCGACGCCACCACGCCGCTGGCTGCGGCGGCCGGCGGCGTCTTCCGCCGCTTCATGGCCCCGCCACACGACATCGACGCGGCGCTGGCGGAGCTGGAACACGCGAGGACGGAGGAGACCGGGGTGGTGCAACTGGGCGGGCACTGAAGGCGCTGGTGGCGCGGCCACCCCGAGGCCGCGCCACCAGCATCCAATCCCCAAACCTGTCGTCAGCGCACGAGCACCTGCGCCGCCTCCTTGGTCTTGTCCACGGCGGCGGCGACCTGGCCGATGGCGGCGGAAATGGCCGTGACGTTGGTCGTCACCGTGGAGACGGCGCTGGAGGCGCTGTGCATGTTGGTGGACATGCTGCGCGTGACGGCGCTCTGCTCCTCCACGGCGGCGGCCGTCCCGGACACATGCTCACGCACGGTGGAGACAGCCTCGCGGATGGCGTTCAGCGCGCCCGCGACCTCGGCGGAGGTGGACTGTATCCCCTCGATCTCACCCGAAATCTGCTCGGTGGCCTTGGCCGACTGGTTGGCCAGGTTCTTGACCTCGCTGGCCACGACGGCGAAGCCCTTGCCAGCCTCGCCCGCGCGGGCCGCCTCGATGGTGGCGTTCAGGGCCAGCAGGTTGATCTGCCCGGCGATGTTGTTGATCAGCCCGACGATGCCGTTCATGGCCTGGGCCGCCGCCGCCAGCCGGTCGGTGCTTTCGCCCACCTGCACGGTGCGGTCGAACGCGCTGTCGGTGGCGGTGCGGGCGCGCGACATGCTCTGCGAGATCTCGGCGATGGAGGCCGCCAGCTCCTCGGCGCTGGCCGCCACCATCTGCACACTGCTGGCCGTGGTGCCCGCCGCGACCCCGGCCGACGAGGCCTCGCGCGTCGACTGGCCGATCGCCCGTTCGATCTCGCCGAAGTTCTGGTCGATCAGCACCTTCAGGTTGTTCAGGAGGTTGACCTGGGCCGTCACGTCCACGGCGAATTTCACCACCTTGGTCACCTGCCCCTTCTCATCGAAGATCGGGTTGTAGGCACCCTCGATCCAGACGGCCTTGCCGGACTTGGAGACGCGCTTGAACTGCGCAGCCTTGAACTCGCCGCGTTTCAGCGATTCCCAGAACTGGCGGTACTCCGCCGTGGCGCCGTAGTCGCGGTCGACGAACATCTGGTGGTGCTTGCCCACGACCTCCTCCAGGCGATACTCCATGACCGTCAGGAAATTGTCGTTGGCCTTGGTGATGATGCCGTCGGTGGTGAATTCGATGACCGCCTGCGACCGCCGGATGGCGGCAATCTGCCCGGCGTAATCCAGGTTCTCCAGCCGCTCCTTGGCGTCCGCCCACTCGACCACGAAGCCGATGCGCCGGCCGTTCTCGCTCAGCGGCGTGACCAGCAGGTCGAACTGGTGGCTGGCGACCTTGATGGTGGCGGCATGGGGCTTGGCCAGCTTGGCCAGCATGCCTCGCTGATGCGCCGGGTTCTTGTGGAAGATGTCGATGTTGCTGCCGACCAGGCGGTCCACGTTCAGGCGCGGCAATTCCTTGCGCAGGTCCTGCTCCACATCCCGAAGCAAGGCGACCACGGATGGATTCACGTAGACGATATTGAGATCCTCGTCCGCCACCATCACCTTGGCGCGAAGGGCGTCAATGGCCGCGATTTTACGATTGATGGCGTCGTTGTTTTTTGAAAATCCGAACATCTCTTTCCCCGCTTTCCTGTTATGCCGCCCTGGCCCCGCCCAAGAAGTCCGGCATCGTGGCAGTTCATGAGCCCCGGGGGCGGGCCGCGTTCATTCAGGAACGCCTCCCACCCCCGGGCCCTGGTCCCAAGTCATTCCCCGCCTCACGCGGCGCGGATCTCCCGCAGGAAGGTGTCGACCTGCTGCTTCAGCAGTTCGCCGTTCTTGCTGAGATCGTTGGCCGCCGTGTGCACCTCGCCGGCGGCGCCCCCGGTCTCTTGCGCCGCGTCGCTGACGCGCGAGATGGTCTGGCTGACATCGTTGGTTCCCTGGGCCGCCTGCTGGACGTTGCGCGTGATCTCATTGGTGGTGGCGGCCTGTTCCTCCACCGCCGAGGCGATGGTGGTGGCCGCCTGGTCCACCTGGCTGATGATCTCCACGATGCCCTGAATGGACCTGGCCGAGGTTTCCGTCGCCGCCTGCATGCCGGCGATCTGCGCCCGGATTTCCTCCGTGGCCTGGGCCGTCTGGGTGGCCAGGGACTTGACCTCCGACGCGACGATGGCGAAGCCCTTGCCGGCATCGCCCGCGCGGGCCGCCTCGATGGTGGCGTTCAGGGCCAGGAGATTGGTGCGGCTGGCGATGTCGTTGATCAGGGTCACCACTTCGCCGATGCGCTGGGCCGACTGCATCAGGCCCTGCACTTCCTCATTGGTCCGCCCGGCCTGGCCGACGGCGCTGGAAATCATCTGGCTGGACCGCGAGACCTGCAGGGTGATTTCCTGGATGGAGGCGGACAGTTCTTCCGTCGCCGCCGCCACCGTCTGCACATTCTGTGTCGCCTGCATGGAGGCGGCGGCAACGGTGCCCGCCTCACGGGCCACATGGCCGGAAGAGGAATTCAGGGTCTGCGCCGTGGCCAGCAATTCCGTGGCCTGGGCCGTCACGCCGTTGACGATGCCGCCGACCCGGCTTTCGAAGGCGCCCGCCAGGTCCAGCATCGCCTGCCGGCGCTCTTTCTCCGCGCGCTGCTTCAGCGCCTCCTGCTCCGTCCGCAGCCGGTCCGCCTCCTGCATGTTGTCCTTGAAGACAGCGACGGCCCGGGCCATGCCGCCCACCTCGTCCTCGCGGTCACGGGCCGGCACCTCCACCCGGGTGTCGCCATCCGCCAGGCGCTGCATCACGGCGGTCATGCCGACGATGGGCGAGGCCACCAACCGGGTCAGCCCCCAAGCCATGACAACGGCGAGAAGGATGGACAGGCCGCTGCTGACCAGCGCGACGGTCATGGCCGTCGTGAGCGCGTCGGCCTGGACCGTCGCCCGCTGCGCCAGCAGGTCGCGCTCCACCTTGTCGATCTCCGCCACCTTGGCGCGGATGGGGTCCATATGCACCTTGCCGATACCGCTGGCCGCCAGCTTGCGCGCCTGCTCCATGGTTTCCGGCTTGGCCATCAGCCCGATTTCCGCGTCCGCCACCTCTTGCCGCCACGCTTGCTCCAGCCGGCGCAGTTCATCCAGGCGCGCCTGTTGGGCGGCGTTGTCCGCGGTCAGGGACTTGACCTCCGCAAACGCCGCCTCGAACGCCACTTGGCCCTTCTGATAAGGCTCCAGGAACTTGGCGTCGGCGCCGATCAGATAGCCGCGCAGGCCAGATTCCCGATCGACCATGGCCGCCATGACGTGGCCAAGCCGTTCCAGCACCTTATAGGTATGGTCGGTCCACTGCGTGGTGTCGCGAATGGTGGACAGCGCCCGGTAGTTGATGCCCGAAGCGATCAAGGTGATGGCGACGATGATCGTGAAAGCGGCCGCCAGCTTCCGCCCGACCTTCATGCTGGATAGGAAGTTCATCATCTCTAGCCCGTGGAGTTAATATCTTAGGCCGGATGATCCCCTATGCGACATTAACGAAGTGCTAACAGCCCACATTAAGCAAGGTACATCCAACATATCCTAAAGCATAGCATGAGGAATCCGCGCCGACAAAACGGAAAAAATACTGAAATCTTGAGCACAATATCTCTAATATATACTTGTTAGCATACAATAGTAATTATACAACCGATTGCATTTCGTGAGTATACAGGAGTCAGCGCGCGCAGTAAAAAATTGCATATCGGATAAATTAGCCAATGGGCGGGCCGCGCATTGAAACGGGTACTGTCCGCTCAAGCTCCCGCAAAGCGCTGGGGCTGGCATCGTTACCCAACTCACAGCCCTACGCCTTCAGGGGCTCTGCGTGTCCACCTCGGGACGCAGCAGACGGGCCATGCGCACGGGCGACGGTTCCGTGGGATCGCGATAGGCGCGGTGCAGGGCCGCGACCGGGCGGTAAGCGCTTGCGGCCAAGCTCTGGCCAATGATGATGAGCCGGGTCACGGCGGCGGTCCGCATCCGATCCCCCCGCGCCGCCAGATCAGCGGGCAGGCCCGCCAGCAGGGCACCGGCATAGTGGGTGTAAAGCCCCAGATCGCGCGCCCCGGCCAGGCCATCGAAGGCCTGCGGTCCCAGGATCGTGCCGGGTGGGGTTTCAGCCCCGACTGGCGTTTCAGGGACAGGCGCGGATTTGGGCGTCCACAGCGCCTGGTACCCCGCCGCGCAGGCGGCCGTGGGCACCGGCGCGGGGTGCGCCGGCATCAGGCCCAGCATCCGGGCGAAGGGGGGAAGCCGGTCCACCACCGGGGCGGCGTTCACCGCGTCGGCGCACACCATCTCCAAGCCCAGTCCGGCCCCGGCATGGGCCACCCGTGGCACCGCCGCCAGCCCGCCCAGCGCCAAAGCCACCATCCACCGCCGCACGGCACCGGCAATCATGACCGCAATCCTTCGCCCGCTGTTGAGATGTCAACAGTGTTAGCGCAAACAGGTGGAACTGTGCTGTGACGAATGTTGCAGTGCACACATGCTGGTGCTGCTGCCTACCCTAAGGGGGCTGGAAGCCCGCCATTTCTCTATTCAACCGTGCCCAAAGCTGGGGAGATTTGCGTTAAAAGCAAACATCGCAGCGCAGCATGACGCCTGCCCTCAATCCCGCTCCCGCCGCGCCAGGAAGGCCAGGCGCTCGAACAGATGCACGTCCTGCTCGTTCTTCAGCAGGGCGCCGTGCAGGGGTGGGATGGATTTCTTCACGTCACGCTGGCGCAGCACCGCCGGGTCGATATCCTCAATCATCAGCAGCTTGATCCAGTCCAGCAGTTCGGAGGTGGAGGGCTTTTTCTTCAGGCCCGGCACCTCGCGCACCTCATAGAACAGGGTCAGGGCATCGCGCAGCAGGTCTTGCTTCAGCTTGGGGAAATGCACCTCGACGATGCGGGCCATGGTTTCCGCATCGGGGAAGCGGATGTAATGGAAGAAGCAGCGGCGCAGGAAGGCGTCCGGCAGTTCCTTCTCGTTGTTCGACGTAATGATGACCACCGGCCGCTGCCGCGCCTTGATGGTCTGCCCCGTCTCGTAAACGAAGAATTCCATGCGGTCGAGTTCCTGCAGCAGGTCGTTGGGGAACTCGATGTCCGCCTTGTCGATCTCATCGATCAGCAGCACGGGGGCCACGTCGGCCTCGAACGCCTCCCACAGCTTGCCCTTGCGGATGTAGTTGGCGATGTCGTTGACGCGGGCGTCGCCCAACTGGCCATCGCGCAGGCGGCTGACGGCGTCGTACTCGTACAGGCCTTGCTGCGCCTTGGTGGTGGACTTCACATGCCATTGCAGCAGCGGCCGGCCCAGAGCGTTCGCCACCTCCTGCGCCAGCACGGTCTTGCCCGTCCCCGGCTCCCCCTTCACCAGGAGAGGGCGCTGCAAGGTGACGGCGGCGTTGACGGCGACCCGCAGGTCATCGGTCGCGACGTAGTTTTCCGTGCCCTGGAATTTCATGTGCGCGTTCCCTCAGACGCCGGGCAGGCGCATCCGCGCCCTTGGCTTGTCCTCACTTTTCAGTCCGCTACGCTACCCGAAAAGTTCCGGCAGACGCAGTCGCGTCCTACAGCGGCATGAGAAAATTCTCATGCCGCTGCTTGAGGAGTAGCGATTAGCCGGCGAGCGCCGCCTCGACCGCCGCCACGGCGGCGTCGGCCTTGTCGGGCTCGCTGCCGCCGGCCTGGGCCATGTCGGGGCGGCCGCCGCCGCCCTTGCCGCCCACGGCCGCCGCCGCGGCCTTCACCAGGTCCACGGCGTTGAAGCGGCCCGTGAGGTCGGCGGTCACGCCGGCCACCAGGGTGACTTTACCTTCGCCCTTGGCCACCAGCAGGACGATGCCGCTGCCGAGCTGGCCCTTGATCTCATCGGCCAGGGGCTTCAGGTCCTTGGCCTCGATGCCGTCCAGCACGCGGGCTGACAGCTTAACGCCGTTGATCACCTTCTCCGGCGTGGCGGCGGCACCGCCGCCCCCGCCCAGGGCCAGCTGGCGCTTCAGGTCGGCCACTTCCTTTTCCAGGCGGCGGCGTTCCTCCACCAGGGTGGCGACGCGGGCCGGCACCTCGGCGGCGGACACCTTCAGGGCGCCGGCGGCGGCCAGCAGGCGGCCCTCCTGCCCTTCCAGATACTCGAACGCGCCCCGGCCGGTCAGCGCCTCGATACGGCGCACGCCAGCGGAGACGGCGCCCTCCGACACGATCTTGAACAGGCCGATGTCACCGGTACGGCGCACATGGGTGCCGCCGCACAGCTCCACGGAGTACTGACGGTTCAGGCCTTCGTCCTGTCCGCCCATGCTGACGACGCGGACCTCGTCGCCATACTTCTCGCCGAACAGGGCCATGGCGCCCTGCTCAATGGCCTCGGCCGGGGTCATCAGGCGGGTGACGACCTCGCTGTTGCCCAGGATGCGGGCGTTCACCGCCGCCTCGACCACGCGCACGTCATCGTCCGACAGCGGCGTCGGCTGGCTGATGTCGAAGCGCAGGCGCTCGGCCGACACGAGCGAGCCCTTCTGCGTGACATGCTCGCCCAGGCGCTGGCGCAGGGCCTCGTGCAGCAGGTGGGTGGCGGAGTGGTTGGCGCGGATGTCGCCCCGGCGGCGGCCATTCACCCGCAGCTCCACCAACTGGCCCGGGGCCAGGGTGCCGTGGGTGACGGTGCCGATGTGGGCGAAGACGGCGCCCAGCTTCTTCTGCGTGTCGCTGACGGCCACCTCGACGCCACCGGCGCCAAAGATCACGCCGCTGTCGCCCACCTGGCCGCCGGACTCGCCATAGAACGGCGTCTGGTTCACCAGGACGATGACGTCCTGGCCGGCGGTGGCCTTGTCCAGCTTGTTGCCTTGGCGGTCCAGCACGGCCGTGACCTTGCCCTCGGCGTTCTCGGTGTCGTAGCCCAGGAACTCGGTGGCGCCCAGCTCATCCTTCAGCTCGAACCACACGCGCTCGGTCGCGGCCTCGCCGCTGCCGGCCCAGGCCTTGCGCGCCTCGGCCCGCTGGCGCTCCATGGCGGCGGTGAAGCCATCGACCTCGACCGTGCGGTTGCGGCCACGCAGCACGTCCTGCGTCAGGTCCAGGGGGAAGCCGTAGGTGTCGTACAGCTTGAACGCCACCTCGCCGGCCAAAGGCTGGCCGGCGCCCAGCTTGCCCTCTTCCTCGTCCAGCAGCTTCAGGCCGCGGTCCAGCGTCTGCTTGAACCGGGTTTCCTCCAGCCGCAGGGTCTCGGTGATCAGGGCCTGGGCGCGCTGCAGCTCGGTGTAATGGCCGCCCATCTCGCGCACCAGCGCCGGCACCAGCCGGTACATCACCGGGTCACGGGCGCCGATCATATGGGCATGACGCATGGCGCGGCGCATGATGCGGCGCAGGACATAGCCGCGCCCCTCGTTCGCCGGCAGCACACCGTCGGCGATGAGGAAGGAGGAGGCGCGCAGATGGTCGGCGATCACGCGGTGCGACACGGCGTGCGCCCCCGACGGATCGCTGTTGGTGGCATCGGCCGACGCCTCGATCAGCGCGCGCATCAGGTCGGTGTCGTAATTGTCGTGCACGCCCTGCAGCACCGCCGCCAGGCGCTCCAGGCCCATGCCGGTGTCGATGGAGGGCCGGGGCAAGGACACCCGCTCCTCCTTCGTCACCTGCTCGTACTGCATGAACACCAGGTTCCAGATTTCGATGAAGCGATCACCGTCCTGGTCCGGGCTGCCGGGGGGGCCGCCGGGGATGCCCTCACCATGATCGTAGAAAATCTCGGAGCATGGGCCGCAGGGGCCGGTGTCGCCCATGGCCCAGAAATTGTCGGCCGTGGGAATGCGGATGATGCGGTCGTCCGACAGGCCGGCCACCTTCTTCCACAGGCCGTGCGCCTCGTCATCGGTGTGGTAGACCGTGACCAGCAGCTTGTCCTTGGGCAGGGCGAAGGTCTTGGTGATCAGGTTCCAGGCCAGCTCGATGGCGTCGGCCTTGAAATAGTTGCCGAAGGAGAAGTTGCCCAGCATCTCGAAGAAGGTGTGGTGCCGGGCGGTGTAGCCCACATTCTCCAGGTCGTTGTGCTTGCCCCCGGCGCGCACGCACTTCTGCGAGGTGGTGGCGCGGGTATAGGGGCGCACCTCATTGCCGGTGAAGACGTTCTTGAACTGCACCATGCCGGCGTTGGTGAACATCAACGTCGGATCGTTGCGCGGCACCAGCGGGCTGGACTCCACCTCCGTGTGGCCGTTCTTTACGAAGTAGTCCAGGAAAGCGGAGCGGATCTCGTTGGCGGTCTTCATCGGGCAACAGCCTTAAGCATGCGGGCGAATATCTTGGGGTAGCTCAAAACCCCGGGACAGGGTTTGTAGCCTGCGAGCGCGCTACCTGTCCATGGTATGGGGACAAGGAAAAGCGGCGCGATAGGGCTTTTCCCCGATTTATGAATCCTTGCCCAACTGCGGGAGCAAGGAAAATTGGCTTGGATGGCAAGGAAAGCCATCGCCGGCAAAAATGCGGCCGCTATTTGGGAAACCGCGATCCCCAAGCAAAACGATTATCTCATGGTAGCTGGGAAAGCGCGTCTTATCAGACCAACAGCAGGGTGTTGTTGGGCGTGGCGATGACCGTGGGCGCCGCGGGCACGGCGGGGGTGGTGCCGGCGGCCAGATCCTGGTCGGCGGCGTCCACCTGCTTGGCGGCGTCGGCGATGTCCTGGGCGCTGTGGTCGGCGTCCTGGGGATCGCCCGGCTTGCGCTTGCGCTCCAGGATGTGCTTGGCCTGGGTGTAGACGCTGCGCGCCTGGTCCATCAGGGTGCGGACGTTGCCCATGAAATCCATGCGCTCCTTGCGGGCCGCCGTGTCCTTCTCGCTGTCGGGCACCTGAATGATGCCGGCCTTGTCGGTCTTGCCGTCATTGGCAGCGGCCTGGGCGTCGCCCGTCTGCAAGGTGGCGTCGGCACCGGCTGCGGTGGCGGCTTGCGCCGACGCGGACTGGGTGGAAGTGGTCGGGGCCTGGCCGGCGCCGGCGGCGGTGGCCTGGATTTGGGCGGCGTCGCTGCCCACGCCGGCGATGTCGGTGGTGGCACCACCCGTGCCGGCCCCGCTGGTGCCCGAAGCGCCGGTGGCGACGGAGGACTCGCCGCCGGTGGCGCCGACCGAGGCGCCGTCCTTCACGGCGCCAGCGTATTCCTGCGCGGCGGAGCCCAGGGACTTGGCCACGTCCGCCGCCTCGCGCGCGATGCGGGCGGCGGCCTGCTTGTCGCCCATGGCGGCGGCCAGCTGGGCGCGCATGCGCAGGGCCTTCAGCTGGCGCTTGGCGTTATCGACCTTGTCCTGGGCGGCCTTCTTGTCGTTGTCGGCGGACTTCTGCTTGATCTGCTTGTCCAACTGGGTGGCGTCGGCCTGCAGCTTGGTCAGCTTCTTCAGGGTCTTTTCATCGACGAAGGCACCGATAGCCCCGGCCGTATCGCCCTTTTGCAGGGCGGCGGCGACCTTTTCAGCGGTGGTCTTGGGGGCGTTGGCGGTGGACGCGCCACCGAACAGCGACGTCTGCTGCGTCACCGAAGAAGCCAGGCTTTGCGCCTGGGAATAGCCGTACGCGCCAGTGGTCGAAACCATCATCCGCCCCCATTTTGGGTCCATGATCTTCGCATTCATGCGATCGGTGCGAATGATACGCTTTTGATCTCAGTTCTGCAATTAAGCGGCGTTACACCTTTGGGGGTGGAGCGGGTAAAATGCCGGCGGATCGCGAGGAAGTCCCGCCATGACCATGCACGAAGTCACCCCCGGGGCCGACACCTGGGCCCTGCTGCCCGGCGCCCAGTTCGCCGACGCCTTTCGCCTGGTGCTGGCCCCTGGCGGGACCGTCATCGATGCCCCGGCCGCAGCCCGACGCATGATGGGCACCTCCCCCGACTGGGTGCGCCGGCTGATGGCCCTGCGCAACGCCATCGTGGCGCCGCTGGGCCTGAAGGCGCCCCGGCCGCCGGCGGCGGCGGAGGCTTCGCGCGCCGGCCATATCGGCATCTTCCCCATCCTCAGCAGCGGGCCGGACCGGGTGGTGCTGGGCATGGCGGACAAACACCTGGATTTCCGCGCCGTGATCGATGTGCGCCAAGAGGCGGGCGGCTGGCAGGTCACCGCCACCACGGTGGTGCGCACCCACAATTGGCTGGGCCGTGCCTATCTCACCCTGATCATGCCCTTCCACCGCCTGGTGGTGCGCACCATGCTGGGCCAGGTGGCGGGGCCCTGAGCCCTGCCCCGCAGACAATGCCCCGCAGACGAGGAAAAGGCGGACCGTCCCCGGCCCGCCTTTTCATTCGCATGTCCCGGAGGCGCCGGTCACTCGGGGCTGTCGGCGTCGCCGTCGGCTTCGGGCGAGCCCACCATCATGGCGCCGGCCACCAGGCCGGCGTTGGCGCGGACCTTTTCCTCGATGGCCTTGGCGATGGCCGGGTTGGTGCGCAGGAACTGCTTGGCGTTCTCGCGGCCCTGGCCGACGCGCTGGCCGTCGTAGGAGAACCAGGCGCCCGACTTCTCCACCACGCCGGCCTGGATGCCCAGGTCGATCAGCTCGCCCACCTTGGACACGCCCTCGCCGTACATGATGTCGAACTCGACCACGCGGAACGGCGGGGCCAGCTTGTTCTTCACCACCTTCACGCGGGTCTGGTTGCCGACGACGTTGTCGCGGTCCTTGATGGCGCCGATGCGGCGGATGTCCAGGCGGATGGAGGCGTAGAACTTCAGCGCGTTACCGCCGGTCGTCGTCTCCGGGTTGCCGAACATCACGCCGATCTTCAGGCGGATCTGGTTGATGAAGATGACAAGGCAGTTGGACTTGGAGATGGACGAGGTCAGCTTGCGCAGCGCCTGGCTCATCAGGCGGGCCTGCAGGCCGACGTGGCTGTCGCCCATCTCGCCTTCCAGTTCGGCGCGCGGCACCAGGGCCGCCACCGAGTCCACCACCAGCACGTCGATGGCGCCGGAGCGCACCAGCGTGTCGGTGATCTCCAGGGCCTGTTCACCGGCGTCAGGCTGGGAGACCAGCAGGTCGTCCACGTTCACGCCCAGCTTGCGGGCGTAGGACGGGTCCAGCGCGTGTTCGGCATCGACGAAGGCGCAGGTGCCGCCGGCCTTCTGGGCCTCGGCGATGGCATGCAGCGCCAGCGTGGTTTTGCCCGAGCTTTCCGGCCCGTAGATCTCGATGATGCGGCCGCGCGGCAGGCCGCCGATGCCCAACGCGATGTCCAGGCCCAGGGAGCCGGTGGAGATGGCATCCACCTCCATCGACGCCTCCTTGGCGCCGAGCTTCATGATGGAGCCCTTGCCGAACGCGCGTTCGATCTGGCCGAGAGCGGCGTCGAGGGCCTTTTGCTTATCCATGGGTGTTTCTACCAGACGAAGTGGTGCCGACATCTTGCTGTCCCCCTCTTGTCGCATACGGCCAACGGGCGTTCAACGGCTGCGGTGAAGGGGAATGTACCCTCTATGTTCTCATTCGCCAAGCTCGAAAGTTTGCCGTTTGTTCTTTTTTGTTCTTGTTATGATGCCCTCAGGCGCCGGGTGCCGGCGTCCGCCGGCTGGGCTTCCTCGCTTTCCAGTCCACTGCGTTCCCCGGAAAGCTGCGGCGGCCGCGGTCGCGGCCTAGTGGGCGCGTTCTGGATTCGCCTGCAGTCAACCGGGCCTTCACGCCCCCGTGCGCGGGGCGCCTTCCATCACTTCCTTCACCTTGGCCGCCAGCTGTTTCAGGCTGAACGGCTTGGGCAGGAAGTCGACCACGGCGCCGTCCTTCAGGGAATGGCGGAAGCGGTCCTCGGCATAGCCGGAGATGAAGATGACCTTCACGTCGGGGCGGAAGCGGCGCACCTGCTCGATCATGGTGGGGCCGTCCATCTGGGGCATGACCACGTCGCTGACGATAAGGTCCACGTCCCCGCCCCGTTCCCCCTGCAGCAGGTCCAGCGCCTCCTCGCCGCTGCGGGCTTCCAGCACGGTGTAGCCCTTGTTGCGCAGGGCGCGGGCGCCGAAGACGCGCACGGCGTCCTCATCCTCCACCAGCAGCACGGTGCCCATGCCGGTGAGGTCGGCGGCGGCCTTGTCCTTGGCCTCTTCCGCCGGCGCGGCCTGTGCCGCCTTCTCGTCCAGGCGCGGCAGGTGGATGGAGAATTTGGCCCCCTCCCCCGGCTTGCTCTCCACGAAGACGAAGCCGCCGGTCTGGCGCACGATGCCATAGACGGTGGACAGCCCCAGCCCCGTGCCCGACCCCACCTCCTTGGTGGAGAAGAAGGGTTCGAAAATGCGCTGCAGGTTCTCCGGCGGGATGCCGATGCCGGTGTCGATCACCTCCACCACCACCCAGTCGCCGGGCGGCATCTCCTCCGTCTCATGGCGGATGGGCTCGGTCGTGTGCAGGTTGCCGGTGACGATGGTCAGCCGCCCGCCCTTGGGCATGGCGTCGCGGGCGTTCACCGCCAGGTTGATGATGACCTGTTCCAGCTGCCCCTGATCCACCCGCACCAGGCCGGTGTCACGGCCGTGCAGCATGCGCAGCTCGATGTTTTCGCCGATCAGGCGCCGCAGCAGGTTGGACAATTCGGCCAGAACGTCGGTGATGCTCAGCACCCGGGGCTGCAGCGTCTGCTGGCGGGAGAAGGCCAGCAGCTGGCGCACCAGGTTGGCGGCGCGGTTGGCGTTCTGCTTGATCTGCATGATGTCGCTGAACGACTGGTCGCCCGGCTTGTGCCGCAGCAGCAGCAGGTCGCAGAAGCCGATCATGGCCGTCAGCAGATTGTTGAAGTCGTGCGCCACGCCGCCGGCCAGCTGCCCGATGGCCTGCATCTTCTGCGACTGGACGAACTGCGCCTCCAGGTTCTTCTGGGCGGTCATGTCCACCAGATGCAGGATCAGGCCGCGATCGCCGTCGCCCTCGCCGTCGAAGCGGCGGGAATAGACATGCACCACGGCGCCCGACGTGCCGCGCAGCCGCGCCTCCACCGGCGTGCCCATGCCGCCGCCCATGCTCCCGCCGGCGCCCACGGGCTGCCGCCCCTCCAGCACCTCGCCCAGGCGGGCCAGCAGGTTGGCGCGGTGTTCCGGCTGGAACAGGCTGGCGATGGGTTCGCCCTGCACGTCACCCAATCGCAGGTCGGCCATGGTGAGGAAGGTGGGGTTGCACTCCGCCAGGCGGAATTCCCCATC
Source organism: Nitrospirillum bahiense (assembly GCF_007828025.1). Lineage (NCBI taxonomy): Bacteria > Pseudomonadati > Pseudomonadota > Alphaproteobacteria > Rhodospirillales > Azospirillaceae > Nitrospirillum > Nitrospirillum bahiense. Next base: position 285,681 of record NZ_VITO01000002.1, on the reverse strand, counting down.
CACGAAGGCGAAGCCGGTGGGCGCGAACTGGAAGAAGCGCTGGAAGCGCTGCTCGGCCCGGCGCAACTCCTCCTCCCGCGCCGTCTCGCGGGTAAGGTCGCCCAGGAAGATCAGGCTGCCGCCGGACGACGACGCCACGTGCAGCACGCTGGCGCGCAAGGGGGCCGCGCGGGCCGCCGCCAGCTCCACCTCCGCCATGCCGGCCAAGCGCCCGGGAAACAGTTCGCCCTGCGGCGGGGTGGCCAGCAGGTCGCGCAGGTGGCGGCTGCCATCCTCCAGCAGGTCGCGGGTATGGCCCAGCCAATCAGCCAGCGTCAGGTTCACGCGCAGCAGGGTGCCGGCACCGTCGACCAGCATGACGCCCAGGGGCGCCAGGTCCCACAGCTCGCGCCAGGGATGGCTGCCCGGCGCAGGAATGGCGCCACCGCTGCGCACCCGCCATTCCGACAAGCCCGCCTGGCCCGTGATGGCCAGGGGCCGCGCCACCACCAGGCGCGGCGCCGGTCTGCCCACACCGCCGGCGGAATGCCCCCCGCCAGCCTGGCCCGACGTGTCATCGACGAAGACGACGAAGGCCTCGCCCCCCTCGCCCCGGCGCACCGCCTCTTCCAACTCGCGCAGCCGCTGGCTGTCGGCCCCCTCCCGGCAATGGCGGGCCAGGATATCGACCACCCGCCCACCATCGACGGCATTGGCCAGTGCGGCGAAGGCGCCGTTGGCGGCCAGCAGGCGCCCATCCGACCTGGCCACGGCCAGGGCGTCGGGCACCGCCTCCACCACCGCGCGCAGCACGGCGGTGCGCGCCGCCACCTGTCGCAGCCACAGAACGCCCAGCAAAGCCATCAGCAGAAAGCCGCCGCCGGCGACGATGGCCGCCAAGCTGGCGGTGCGGTCCGGCAATCCCCACCAGGACAGGGCCGCGGCCAGGAACAGCGCCGCCGCAAGCAATGGCACCCCGGCCACCAGGGCCAGGCCCACCCGCGCCGCGCCCACCGACGCCACGCTGGTGCCCGCCCCGCCAGCCAGGTTTTCCGGCGGCGTCGCGGACGGGGCGGAGGACGGGCGGGAGGGGAAAACGGCCACCGGCAGGCACCTCGGGATCGGGGGCCCCGATCCTACCAGCACCGGCCGCGCGGCACGAGATGGCCCGCTGAAATAAATTGGGGACGAAATAAAACGGGGGCGCCGGGACCCTTCCGGCAGGGCACTTCAGGTCAGCGCTTGGGGAATGTCTTCTTCTTCAACTTGAAGACATAGGAAATGACCTGGGCCACGGCCTTGTAATGCTCGGCCGGGATTTCGTCGTCCACCTCGGCGGTGGCATACAGGGCGCGGGCCAGCGGCGGGTTGGGCACCAGGGGAATGCCATGCTCCTCCGCCAGCTCGCGGATGCGGGCGGCGATGAAGTCCACGCCCTTGGCCACCACCATGGGTGCCGTCATGGTCAGCGGGTCGTACTTCAGCGCGATGGCGTAGTGGGTGGGGTTGGTCACCACCACGTCGGCCTTGGGCACATTCTCCATCATGCGGCTGCGGGCGCGCTGGATGCGCAGGGCGCGGATTTTGCCCTTGATCAGCGGGTCGCCTTCCGTCTGCTTATGCTCGTCCTTCACTTCCTGCTTGGTCATGCGCATGTCGCGCATGAACTTCCAGCGCTGGTACCACCAGTCGGCGCCGGCCAGCAGGCCCAGGGCGATCAGCACGCGGAAGATCAGGCCCACCGCCTGGCTCTTGGTCTCATTCACCAGGCCCATCAGCGGCAGGCCGATGAAATGGTCCACGGCGTGGCCCAGGGGGATGAGGCCCGGCAGCACGATGACCGAGACAACCGTCAGCTTGATGACCGACTTGGCGAACTCGATCAGGTTGCTGACCTTGAACTTGTTCAGCAGATTGGTGACGGGGTTGAAGCGGTTGAGGTCGAAGCTCAACACCCGTTCGGCGCTGAAGACGAAACCCACCTGCAGGACGGAGCCGAGGAAGGCCGCGATCACCAGCAGGGCGAAGGGCACGGACATGGCGACGGCCACCTGGCCCAGCAACTCGGTCAGCAGATGGCCCAACCCGCCCCTGTCCACCGGCATGGTCTCCGGCCGTTCTATGAAGGGGACCAGCACGCTATGGATGCGCCCGAACGTCCAGGGCAGCACGGCCACCACCAGCACCAGGATCGCGCCCAGCATGAAGAGATGCGGCACCTCCTGCGACTTGGGGATGTTGCCCTTCCCCCGGGCCTCGGACAGCCGTTTGCCTGTCGGCTCTTCCGTTTTGGAATCTGGATCCTGGTCTTCCGACATGGCTCCCTTCCCCTTACGACGACAGGAAGGGCATCATCTGCCCCTGGAAGGCGCGCAGCCAATAGACCATCAGCCCGGACAGGCTGCCGCCCAGCAGCAGCAGGCCCAGGGCGATCTGCAGCGGCTGGGTCACGAAGAACACCTGGATGGACGGCACCAGCCGCGCCACCAGTCCCATGCCCAGGAAGAACAGCAGGCCGATGACGACGAAGGGCGCCGACATCTGCAAGCCGATCATGAAGCTTTCCGAAAAGATGCGCGTCAGATGTTCGGTGAAGTCGCCCAGCGGCATGGCCCCGCCCGGCGGGAACAGGCCATAGCTGCGCACCGCCGCCAGGATCAGCATGTGGTGCATGTCGGTGGCGAACAGCAGCAGGATACCCAGGATGCCCAGGATGGAGTTCACCACCGTCGTCTGCTGCGACATGGCGGGGTTGAAGGCCTGGGCGGAGCTGAGGCCGACATGGTTGGCGATCAGGCTGCCCGCCGTTTCCAGGGCACCCATCATGGTGCGGGCGATGGTGCCGATGAAGATGCCGATCAAGGCCTCGCCGACGATCAGCACGGCCATGTCGGCGGGCTGCGCCGGCTCCGGCGGCAGGGTGCCGCCCACGGCCGGCGTCACCGCCAGCGCGACCATCACGCCAAACAGCAGGCGGATGCGGGTGGAGACGAAGGTTTCACCCACGGTGGGCATGATCAGGAAGGCCGCGCCCAGCCGCACGAACACCATCAGATAGGCGTAGAACTGGCTGACGAGGAAGGTCTGCAACATCACTCGCTGCCCGTTCCAACCCCGACGATCTTGTCCATGATGCCTTCGGTGAAGGTCACCATGTGGTGCATCATGAAGGGGGCCAGGAACACCAGGGCCACGAACATGGCGATGATCTTGGGCACGAAGGTCAGCGTCTGTTCCTGGATCTGGGTCAGCGCCTGGAACAGCGAGACGGCCAGGCCCACCACCATGGACACGGCCATGATGGGCCCGCTGACGATGATGACCGTCAGCAGCGACTGGCGCACGATCTCGATGATTTCCTGTTCGTTCATGCGCGGGTCCACAGACGCGAAAAGGGGCGGCGGACGCCCCGTCGGGGCCAGCTTGCCCCAGAACCACCCGCCCGACAAATGTGAAACTGGGCCAGCCCGGAGGGTGCCCTCCGGCACCGGCGTCACATCGGCATGCGCATGATTTCCTGGTAGGCGGAGATGACCTTGTCGCGCACGGCCGTCACGGCCTGCAGCGTCACCTCGGCGTTGCTCACGGCGTTCACCACGTCGGTCAGGTCGGCCTTGCCCACCACACCGGCCGCGGTCATGCGCTCACCCTGGTGCATCGTGTCGATGGCGTCCACCGCCGCCTGCTTCATCAACTCGCCGAAGCTGGGGCCGCTGGCGGGGGCCGCCATGCCGGGGCCGGAGCCCTGGCGGGCGGTGTTGGCGTAGGCCGCGATCGCGTTCGGAATGGGGATGGCCATCTTGGTAACTCAGCTCCGGTTCGCGGCTCAGTTGCGCAGCAGGTCGATGGTCTTGGTCAGCATGGTACGGGTGGCGTCGATGACACCCAGGTTGGCCTCATACGACCGCTGAGCCTCGCGCATGTCCATCGATTCCACCAGGCCGTTGACGTTGGGCATCAGCACATAGCCCTCGCTGTCGGCGCTGGGATGGCCGGGGTCGAACTTGCGCTGGAAGTCGCTGCGGTCGACATCGACCTTCTTCACGTTGACGGTGTTGATGCCCAGCGCCTTGTCCAGGCTGTTGGCGAACAGCACCACCTTGCGGCGGTAGGGCAGGTCGCCCGGGCTGGCGGCCGTGCTGTCGGTGTTGGCCAGGTTCTCCGCGATGATGCGCAGGCGGGTGCCCTGCGCCTTCATCCCGGCGGTGGACAAGTTCAGCGCGTTCATCAAATCCATCGGAACCCTCGTCCCACAACCTTGAAATCTAAAATACCAGGCGAACCATCAAGAACACGTTAACCAGAACCGGTCAGCCGGAGCCCTTGCCCAGGGCCATCTTCAGCATGCCGATCTGCTTGCGGTAGAGGTTGGTCAGCGCCTGGAAATCAATGGCGTTCTGGCCGATCTTGGTCATCTGATCCTCCAGCACCACGGCGTTGCCGGTGGGCGAGGTCTCATAGGCGGTTCGATCCTTGGCGGAGCGGAAGCCGCCCGCGCCCGTGCCGCTGGACGCCAGGTGGGCCGGGTCCGTCGACACCAGCTCCAGATGGCCGGCCTCGCGCAGCTGATGCTTGAAATCGAAAGGCACCAGGTCCTGCGCCTGATAGTTCGGCGTGTCGGAATTGGAGACGTTCTGCGCCAGGACCTCCTGGCGCTGGTTGTCCCAGGCCATCTTGTCCGACATCAGCTTGAAGATACCCAGCCTGTTCAGGTCCATGATCCGTACTCACCTACCCCATAAGGGTCAAACCAGGGGTCACCATCCCCAAATGCGCCAAACACCAGGCCCAGGCACCCCTACCGCGATAGATGGGTCATATGCACAGGGTCATATGCAATCTGCAAGCCATCGCCCGGAGAATCGCTCTAAACCAAATGGGATTCCAGCATTTTTTGCCGGCATCCACGTCCTGGATCCGGGCACCGGTCCGGCATCCCCGCATTTTCCAACGACAGTAGCGTTTCGGGCCCATCGGCGACGCCCTGTCAGGCGGCTGCCCATTTGCGTCCGGGGGCGGCGGGATATACCCTGGCCCCGTCCCTGCATGTGCCGACCAGGCCCCATATGGCCGGCCGGTGCCGCTTTTCAATTCAACGAAGGACTCATCCCCCTTTGCCCTCTGGCCCCCCGCCCCAGGACCCCAAGGACGACAGTGACAAGCCCCGCCGCCAGGTGGCCGTGGCCTTGCAGCACATGGCCGAGGGCTTGCCCCGCATCGTCGCCACCGGCCAGGGCGCCGTGGCCGAGCAGATCCTGGAGCTGGCCTTCGCCAACGGCGTGAAGGTGCGGCAGGATGCGGACCTGGCGGATATCCTGTCGGTCATCGACATCGACAGCGAAATTCCCATCGAGGCGCTGGCGGCAGTGGCGGAAATCCTGGCCCACGTCTACCGTGCCAACGGCCGCCTCAGCAGCGGCGTCCCGCTGGATGCACCCTTCCCCGGGGGCGTCCAGCCCCCCAACCCTTATGGCCAGGCCCCCGGTCCGGGGCCCGGCACCACGTCCGGAACACCGCCGCTCAGATGACCCCGCTCCTTTCCCCCCAAGCGGATGCCTTGGCCACGGCCATGGACGACCTGCTGGCCATCCTGAACCGCACCGCCGACCTTGTCGCGGCCGGCGACGCGGTGGAGTTCGCCGGCCTGGAGGATGAAGCCACTGCATTATGCAATGCAGTTGTCCAGTTGCCGCCGCAGGAAGCCCGATCCTTCCTGCCGCGACTGGAGGACGTGCTGGCGGCCCTGGAGCGGCTGGAGACGGTGGTGAGGAAGGCCAATGAGCTGACGCAGGGCAAGGCCACGGTGGGCCGGGCGGCCGCCGCCTACCGCCGGGCCGAAGATCCGGATGTCGGCTGACCCCATGGCCACCTCCGCCGCCTATTATGTCTACGCCGCCCTGATGCTGGGCCTGGTGCTGGGCTTCATCCTGGTCACCGGCTGGCTGGTGCGTCGCTTCGGCGGCGGCGCCCTCATGCGCCTGCCTGGCCGGGCCCAGCGCCGCCTGGGCGTGGTGGAAGCCATGGCCCTGGACCCGCGCCGCCGCCTGGTGCTGATCCGGCGCGATGGGGTGGAGCATCTGCTGCTGCTGGGCGGCACCCAGGACCTGCACCTGGAGGGCCCCATACCGCCGGGCGGCACCTCCACCTTCGAGACCGTTCTGAACGAGGCCGCCGCCCCGATGGCGCCCGCCCCGGGGCCTGTACCATGAGCACCACCCCCAGCCCCCCCTCCCGCCTGTTCCGCTGGGGCGTGCCCCTCCTGGCCATCCTGCTGACGGTGGCGGCCTCGCTGCTGGCCGGCACCGCCTATGCGCAAAGCCTGAACCTGGACCTGGGCTCGCAGGGGGGCAGTTCAACCAGCCGCATCATCCAGCTGGTGGTGCTGATCAGCGTGCTGTCGGTGGCGCCCAGCATCCTGGTGATGATGACCAGCTTCGTGCGCATCATCATCGTGCTGGGCTTCCTGCGCTCCGCCATGGGCACGCAGCAGGTGCCGCCCAACCAGGTGATGCTGAGCCTGGCCCTGTTCCTCACCTTCTTCATCATGGCGCCCACCTTCCAGGCGTCCTACGACGCGGGCATCAAACCCATGATCGATGAACAGGTGGATGAACTGACGGGCCTGAAGAACGCCGTCGTCCCCTTCCAGGACTTCATGCTGAAGCACACGCGGGAACGCGACCTGCAGCTGTTCACCGACATCGCCAAGATCGACAAGGTGACGACAGCCAAGGACCTGCCCATCCAGGTGGTCATCCCCGCCTTCATGCTGTCCGAGCTCAAGCGCTCGTTCGAGATCGGCTTCCTGGTGTTCGTGCCCTTCCTGGTCATCGACATGGTGGTGTCGTCGGTGCTGCAGTCCATGGGCATGATGATGCTGCCGCCGGCCATGATCTCCCTGCCGTTCAAGATCATCTTCTTCGTGCTGGTGGACGGCTGGTACCTGATCGTCGGCAGCTTGGTGAAAAGCTTCGGATAGCGCCGCGCCTCGGCGCCGACGCGGCACAGCGGAATAAGGGACCCGGCCTGCGGTGAAGCCATACGACATGCCCGAGCGGCCCGGAATCCTTGCGCTGATCAGCCTTCTGAGAAGAAGCTACGCCGCGAACGCCGGCGTATTCGCCGCTCTGATAGTCATGGCTGCGTTCGTCCTGAATTGTCCGGGGATCTTGATTGAAAGAACAACCATAGTGCACCGCATTGCCGATCCTGCGCTCATGCTGATCGGCCTAATTGGAAGCGTCTTTAGAATCAGGTTTCTTCGGGCCGTTGGGTGGCTTGGATATGTTTGGTTCTTTCCAGTTGTGTTGTTTGCCACACCGGACTTGGATCACTTCACGCCCGAGCTACTGGGATTTCCGATTTTTTGGAGGGTATCGGTAACTGGGTCCTTGTGTCTGGCGTTATTGATCTTTTTCAAAGTCTTGGCGTTGAAACGTTGGGACGAACAACGACACGCGCTCGCGCGGCAAGTGGTGGCATTCAGCTTTGGCGGAAAGTAATCGCAACAAAGTGTGGGGCGCTTTGCCGCTGTACGGCAGGCTCGCCCATCCTAAATTCGTATAAGGCGTGGGCACCAAAGCCCCGCCCCGTGACCTTGAGTCCACATGACCCGAGTGAGGAAAATGAAGAAGGTTCTGACCAGCGGTCTGCTGTCCCTGTTCGCCGTCACCGCCGTCACCGGGTTGGGGGCCGGCCAGGCGGCCGCCCAGGCCGGCCCGCAGTGCCCCAAGACCCTGCCGGTGACCGAGACGGTCAAGGACGTACCGGCCGGCTTCAAGGCCTACCAGGACGGCACCCCGCCCAAGGCGCCGGACGGCAGCGCCCTGCCCCTGCCGCTGGCCGCCATCCTGTTCTGGAACGGCGAACCCGGCGGCCAGCCGCCCCTGCCCCCGGCCGCCCAGTCGCGCACGGCGCTGACCTGGCAGTTCACGCCGGCCCAGGCCCAGAACCTGTGGATGGCCTGCGCCTACGACGCCACCGCCATCATGATCGCGTCCAAGATGCCGGCCAGCGTCCACACTTGCACCGTGACCCTGTCGCCCGACGGCAACATGGCCGCCGGCCTCAACTGCCAGTAAGTCGCTGAAGAACCCCGCTCAGCGCCGCTGGCTCGCCGGCGCTGGCGGGGCCGCGGCGGGCGTCGACGGCGCTGTCGACGCCGTGGGTGGCGGGCCGCCGGCCGGTTGACCACCACCCGGCGGTGCCACGGCGCTGGGCGCCCCTTCGCCGGCTGGCGCGGCGGCCGCCGGTGTTTCACCCGGCACGGCCGCCCCCTGGGTCTGGCGGGTGCGGTAGCTGTCCAGGAAACTCTTGAACAGGTCGATTTCCTTGACCTGGTTCTGGATGGTGGCGGCGTCCAGCAGGCCGTTGGCCTCGGTCGGGCGGGTCATCACCTGGAACATGTTGGAATCCGGCCCCTTGTCCATCGACGGGCCGAAATCGGTGCGCAGCTTTTGCAGGCCCGGCAGATCCTGGGCCAGCGACAGGGCCACGGCCCGGTTCACCACCAGGCGCGAAATGGTGGGATCGATGGGCTGGCCGGCGGCCGGCGGTGGGCCGATGACATCGGCCAGGGCCTGGGCCGCCAGCGGCCACTGCTTGGCATGCCAGGCGATGTCGATGCGCATCAGGTTGGCGGGGCGGGAATTGTCCTGCTTCAGCAGGGCCACGGCCTCCGGCCCCTTGTCGGTGCGCGACAGGGCGCGGGCGCGCAGCAACCGGCGTTCCGCCGCCATGGTGTCGGGAATACCCGCCACTTCCGACTGGTCCAGCGCCGCCAGCGCCTTGTCCGGCTGGTTGTTCAGCAGGCGGATGGCCGCCTCGCGCGTGCCCACCTGGGCCTTCTGCTCCCCCTGCAGGCGGTACTGCACCTGGCGGTCCAGCAGTTCGGCCGCGCGGTCCAGCAGGTCCACGTCCACCAATCGTTCCGCCAGCACGCGGATGACCGTGTCACCGTCGGGCCCCGGGGGCGTCAGCTCCTTATACTGTTCATACAGCGACAGCGCTTCCAAGGGCGGCATCTTGTCGGCACCGTTGCGTACGAACAGGCCGGTGAAGGTGTCCGTCATCTGCTTGGTGATCAGCGGCGCCTCGGGGCTGTTGGGGAACAGGGTGATGGCGCGCTTCATGGTGTCGAAGGCCTGGGGGAAGTTGCCGGCCTTGATGTGCAGGTCGGCCAGGCGGCGCAGGATGTGCAGTTCCAGGTCATCGCCCGTCCAGGCGAAGCGCATCTTCTCCATCTGCTCCGCCGCCTTGGCGGGGGTCAGCTTGCCGGCGGCCAGTTCCTCATCCACCAGGGCCATGCGGGCCTTGGTGCGGTAGAGGCGGTCCGTCCCCTCCGTCGCCGCGCGGTAGGAATCGATGGCCTTTTCATGGTCGCCCGCCAGGCGCGCCGCCTCACCGCGCAGGTAGTTGATGGCGGTCTCCGCCGGCCCCTTGTTGACGCCGCGCTTCACCAGCCGGTCCAGCAGGGTGTTGGCCGTGTCCACATCGCCTTTGGCCAACGCCGCCTCCGTCGCGGCCAGGCTGAAGCGGGTGTTGAACGGCTCGGGATAGGTCCGCAGCAATTCCCGGCGGCTCTGGAACAGGCGATAGGCGGTGTCGTCGTCACCGGTGGTGTGGGCGGCATAGGCGCGCCACAGGGCCACGTCCGGCTCATTCTGCAGGGCCGGGGCCGTCAGGTCGTCCAGGCCGCCCTTGGCATCGCCCGTCAGGATGCGGGCGGTGCCGCGCACGGCCGCGAATTCCGCCCGCTTCTCCAAATCCGGCTGGTCCTTGCGCGCCATCTCCAGCAGGCCCAGCGCCTCCTGCCCGAAGCCGTTGCCGGCATAGAAGCGGGCCAGATCCAGGCGCAGCTTGGGCCGATCGTCCGGCGGGGCCTTGACGATCTCGTTCATCACGCGCTCGCGGCCGGCCACGAAGCCGTTGGGGTCCACTTTGGCCCAGCGCTGGAAGTCAAAGAAGCGGTCGGGCTCCACCACCGGCGGCGGCGGGGCGGCGGTGGCGATGTCGGTGGAGGGGGAGAGGCGCAGGCCGCCCGGCACCGTCAGCTCAACACCCTCCTTGGCCGGCTGCACCAGCAGGCGTTCATCGATGGGGCGGATGACCACGCCTTGGGCCGTGGGCAGGAACTGCGCCTCGGCATAGCGCAGCGTCACTGGCGTCAGCTGCGGCGCCGGACTCATGGGGATGATCTTCAGCGTATCGCCCACCACCGGGTCGGAGAAGGTGAAGACCTTCACCGGCTTGGGCGTCTTCACCACCAGGCGCGGGCCCAAGGCGAAGTCGGGGTCGGTCACCACCGGCACGCCCGCCGGCGCGCCCTCAGCCGGCGCGGTCGGGGCGTGGTCGAAGGTGATGCGGTAGCCGGTGGCGCCCTCGCCCGTCACCTTGGGCTCCAGCACGGCCGGCGCCGGCAGACGGAAGCCGGTGCCGCCGGTGAAGGCGACCGGCTCCACCTGGCCCAGCACCGCCGGCTGGTTGGCGGGTTGCGTGGGCGCGGTGGTGGGCGGCACCACGCGGTCGAACAGCACGTACAGCCAGCCGGCCCGCGCGAACACCACCACCGCCGAGGGTTGGCCGGGATCAAATACCAAGGTGGGCGGTGGGGCCGGCGGAGCGTCGGCGCCCGGCTGGGCAGCCGTGGCGTCCGTCGCCGCCTCGGGCGCCGAAGCGCCAGGCGGATGCGCCGCCACCGGGGGGGCGCCATGCTCACCGGCCGGTGCGGACTTGGCCTCGGCTGTCTTCGCTTCCGGTGCCTTGGCGGGCTGGGTCACCTGTGCCGCGGCCTTGGCCGCAGCTTCTTTCGCCGCGGCATCCTTGGCGGCCTGCTGCTGCTGGATCAGGTACAGCGGCTGGCCTTCCTTGGCCGCGCGCGGATCGGCCGGTGGTGCTGCCACCGAGGGCGGAGCGCCACTGGCGGCCGGGCCAGCCGGCGGCCCACTGGTCGGGCCATTTGGCGGCAGGGCGGCAGCTTGGGTGGGCGCGGGAGCGGGTACTACCACCGGCGTCTTGGCGGCGGAGGCCGCCTTCTCTGCCGGGGGCGCCGAGGTGGTGGTGCTGGCCGGGGCCGGTGGGGCGCCAGGCTTCCCGTCGCCCACGTCGATGACGACCTTGTCGCCGGAGCGGGACTGTTCGACCGTCGCATTGGCGGGGATGGTCAGAGCGATGGTCAGACCGGGACCGTCCGCCACCGCCTCCACCCCCGAAATGCGGGGGGAGCCGGCCTTGCGGGCGGCGCCCAGGTCGGCCTTGGCCGGCTTGTCGAAATGGATCAGCAGCTTGCCGCCGTCGCGCTCCAGCGTCGACTTGACCGGTCCCGCCCAGTCGAACACCAGGCGGCTGCGGCCGGGATGTTCACCGGCGCGCACCGCCACCGTGGGCAGGGCGGCGGCCGCCTCCGCCGGTTGCGCGGCCGCAGGCTGGGCGGCGGCGGGCTGGGTGGTGGTGGGCGGCGCCTCCCTGGTCTCCGGGGGGGCGGCCAGGGCGGATGGCGCCGCCAGCGCCAGGGCGGCAACCATCAGCAGGGAGCGGAAAAGCGGGGCGTAAGCGGTCATGACGGGGGCTTGCCGTCCCGGGCGGCGTATTCACGGATGACGATGTCGATGCGGCGGTCGGCCGTGGCCCGGTCGGCGTCGGTCGCGGTGCCCGGACCGGCGCCGCCGGCCTGGCCGCGCACGGTGATGGGCTCGGCATAGCCCGCGCGGGCCAGCGCCAGGGCGATGGTGCGGCCGCGCGCCAACGACAGTTCCCAGTTGGACGGATAGGCGGCGTTGGCGGTGGCGCCGGGCGCGACGGAGTTGGGGCCGATGGGGCTGGGGCCAATGGTGTTGAGGTCGGTATGGCCCACGACCTCAACCGCGTTTGCGACGTTGCTGACCACCCCGCCCAGCGCGAACAGGATGGCGGACCCGGCGGAGGACAGGGTGGTGGCACCGGGGGCGAACAGCGCCTCCTCCGGCAGGGCGGCCACCAGACGGTCGCCCGCGTGGATGACGCGGACGGCCGCCAAGGCCGGGTCGCTGGAGAGCTGGCGTTCCATCACCCGGCCCAAATAGCCCAGGTCGGTGGCCTTGCCCTGATCCAGGTTGCCATTGCCGTGCTGCTCGGCAGGGGAACCGCCGAAGATGGCCTGCAACACCTGGTCCCGCCGCGCGTCGGGGGCCGTCATGCCGTACAGCATGACGAAGAACGACAGCATCAGGCAGACGAAATCGGTGAAGGATATCAGCCAAATGCGCTTGGGCGCCTGGACCTTGGGCGCCAGAGACGGCAGGAAGCCCGGGATGGGCGGCGGCAGGGCATCGGGTTCAGTCATGGCCGTGTCTCCGCCGCCGGCGTCACCGGAACCGCCGGCAGGCCGGCACGCGGCAGCCGGGCGCGGAACAGGAAGCGCACCGTGTCCGCCCTGCCCTTCTCCACCCCCACGGTCATGGCGCGCGGGGACACGCCGGCCGCAGCCAGGGTGCGGGCCATGGCGCCGGCCTGGAACACGGGCAGGCTGGCGCCGGGGTTGCCGCCGTCGCCCACCAGGAACTCCAGGTCGATCTCCAGCCCCGTCTCCTCATCCGGGCGCACGGCCTCGGCCATCTGGTGCCACACACCCTCGCGGCCGGGCAGGACGGTGACGATGGTACCGCCCCCCTCCGCCGCCGCTGTGGCGAACAGGCTGGATGTCGGCATGGTCGCGGCCAGGGTGCCGCCCTTGCCGCCCTGGTCGATGACGGCGTCGGGCATCACGGCCACCAGGCGGCGGCCCACGGCGCCCAGGCGCTCATCCGCACGGGCCAGGGCGGCCTGCGCCGCCGGCCCCTGGGTGAGGGTGACGCCGAACGCGTCCTGCACGGCCTGCACGACGGCGTCGAACTTGCGGTTCTCAAAGGTGGACAGCGAGGTCAGCAGGATGAAGAACGCCAGCAGCAGGAAAAATACCGACAGGTAGAGGACGAAGACCCCGCCCTCCTCCTGGGCGATCTTCCGTCCCCCCGACACCAGCCCCGCCATGGGCCGGTTCCTGGACGCCCCAACCGTCATACCCGTCGCCTTTGGGCCCATCGCCTCTGAAGACTCAGTCGAAGCTCGCCAGCAGGCGGTCGATCTCATCCTGGTCGATGGCCCGGCCGGGCAGCTGGGGCCCATGCAGCAGGAAGTTATCGTCGGATGCGCCGCCGGCCGGCGTGTCGGCGGCGGGCGGGCCGTCGGGGTGGCGACGCTGCACGTCTTCGCCGAAGGCCACCAGCATGGCCTCCACCTTGGCCTCGATATGCTTCAGCGCCTTCACCACCTTGGTGATGCGCTGGCCGGTGATGTCCTGGAAGTTGCAGGCCTCATAGATGCCGGTGGTGATGTCCATCATCTTGGACGACACCTCCGGCGTCACATCGCCAGCCATGCCCATCAGCTGGTCGCAGGCGTCCATGATGCGGTTGGTGGCATCCTCCGTGGCGCCCACCACGGCGTCCAGTTCATCCGTGGCGCGGGGAATGTGTTCGGCGTGGATGTCGCTGGGCTGCAGCGCCGCGATTTCCTTCTTGGCGTTGTGGATGAAACGGGCCAGGCCCTCCAGCTCGCCATAAAGCTTGATGTCGTGCTGGGTCACGTCGCCGCCCATGGAGGCGACGACGGTGGAGACGATCTGGGCGACCTCTTCCCGCGACAAGGGCTGGCGGGCCTGGGAGCGGGCGGCATCCAGCCGGTCCTGAAGGATCGGGTCGGCGGCGGGGCGGATCATGGCGGCTCTCGTCTCGTCAAATGGGCCGGTTATCGGGCCTGGTGGCGGCTGGGTTGGGGTTGAGTTTGAGTGCGGTTGGCGGGCGCGCTCATTGCGGCACGCTGGGCAGTCGTTTGCGGTCAGCCAGCATGGTGGTCACCTGCTCCGCCCGCTTGGGCGTCATGGCGGCCAGCACCGGGGCGGCCTTGGCCTCCTTCATGCGGCTGATCACGTTCAGCAGCACCTTGTCGTCCATGGCCTCGAAGATGCGGGCGGCCTCGGCCGGCTTCATCGTCTCGTAAATCTTCACCAGGCTGTCCAGCTGCTGCGCCTGGTCGGCGTTGACCTGATTGACCAAGCCATCCAGCTGCTTTTTCAGCGCCTGCATCTCCGCCAGCTTCTGGTCCAGCCGCTGGCTCGCCACCTGCAGCATGGCCTCGCGCTGGTCCAGGTCGCGCTCGCGGCTGTCCAGGGCCTCGCGCCGTTCCGCCAGGCGCTGCAGCAGCTCCACATCCTTGGGCGTGAAAGTCTGGCCGTCGGTGGGGCTGCCGGAAGGCTCGGGCTTGCCTCCCTCCGCCTTGGCCTCCCCTTTCGCGGCACCCTCGGCGGGCTTGGCGGCCGGGGCGGCAGCGGGTGTCTGGGAAGCGGGTGTCTGGCCAGAAGGCGTTTGCGGGGCGGGCTTCTCCGGCGCCGGGCTCTGCGCCTTGGCGGCCGGTACGTCGGGCGGGGCAGCACCCACGGTCAGCGTCCACCACATGTCCCCCGCCCGCGCCCCCAGCAGCAGCACGGCGGCGAAGATCGTGGCCGGCAGCAAGCGCACGCGCAGGCGGCGCCACAGCGGGACCTTGGGGGCCTCGTCCTTCCTGGCCACGCGGCCCTTGCCCGCAGTGGCCCGCGTCCCCGCCGGGCGCGCGCCCGCCGACGCCGGACGCTGTGTCCGGGGCGCCTGGGGGGCGACGGCCTTGGGGACAGCCGCGGTCGGGGATGCCCCAGGCGTTGTAAGGGCGGCCGTCGGCCGGCCTTGCCGGGGAGCCGAAGGTTCAGCCGTCATTGACGCATGTTCTCCAAGGCCTGGAGCAATTCACGCTCCGCGCGCGAGCGGGCCTCGGGCAGGGTGCCGCCCGCCTGGCCGCCGGCGGCCTCGCCCCCGGCAGAGGCACCCGGTGCTGGCAGGCGCGCGGGCGCCGGGCGCGGCGCGGGGCGGTTGTCGTCCAGGCCGGCATCGTTGTCATAGCGGTCGCCCGGCCGCTCGGGCCGGGGGGCACGTTCCCCGGCCAGACGTTCGGCCATTTGCCGCTCGGCGATCTGGCGTTCCGCCGCCATCCGTTCGGCCAGCTGGCGTTCGGCGATGGAGCGTTCAGCGGGCCGTTCCTGGCCGCCACGCTCCCCCTCCAGCCGCGCCGGCAGCGGGCGCGGATCGGGGCGGATGCCATCTGGGCGAATACCGTCTGGGCGCATGCTGGCGGCGGCGCGTGGCGCTTCGGACCGGTGGCCATTCACGCCGCCTGCCATGCCCCCACTGGCAATACCCCCACTGGCCATGCCCCCGCTGGCGACGCTGCCGCGCAGGGCTTCCGCCCGGGGTAGGTCACGGGGTTCCGGCCGGCTGTCGCGCGCCGGCTCCGGTGGCGCGGCGTTGGCGCGGGCGCGCCCGGCGGCGCCCTCCAAGCGCGCGGCCAGGGCATCGGCCGCCTGGGTCATCTGCTCCAGCTCTTCCCGCATCTTGTCGGCGCGGCCGATCAGGTATTGCAGCGCCTCGCCGGACTCGGCGGCGGCCTTGCGCATGCCCTTCACGCCGGCGTCGGCCTGGGCGGTGGCCTCGCTGAATTCCCGCACCAGGGCCTCCATCTCGCCCCGGCTGTCGCGCAGCTGGGCGATCTGGCGGTTCAGGCGCAGGGCGTAAACGATGGTGGCGACCAACAGGCCGCCGACCACCACATCCAAGGCCAGGGAAAGCAGGATGGTCAGGCTCATGTCGGCGCGGTCTCCGGCTTGGGCGCCTCGCGGTCGATGCGGACCGCGATGTTGCCGCCCTTCCGTCCCATGCGGCCCAGGAACATGGGCACGTCGCCGCACCGCAGCTCGATGGTGTCGTCCGGCGCCACGTTCAGCAGCACGCGCGACCCCACCTTCCAGTTCAGCACGTCGTAGAGCGACAGCGTGATTTCATCCAGCACCGCCGACAGGTGCACGTCGGTCATCCACAGCTCGCTGGCCAAGTGGGTTTCCCAGATGCTGTCGCGGCCGAACTTTTCACCCATGAACATCTGCAGCAGCAGTTCGCGCACGGGTTCCAGGGTGGCGTAGGGGATCAGCAGTTCCAGGCGGCCGCCGCGATCCTCCATGTCGATGCGCAGCTTCACCAGCACGGCGGCGTTGGCCTGGCGGGCGATGGTGGCGAAACGCGGGTTGGTTTCCAGCCGGTCGAAGCGGAAGGTGACGGGCGACAGGGGGTCGAAGGCGGCCGACAGATCGGACAGCACCACGTGCACCATGCGCTCCACCAGGTTGCGCTCGATGGTGGTGTAGGGGCGGCCCTCGATACGCATGGCCGCCGTGCCGCGCCGGCCGCCCAACAGCACGTCGACGATGGAATAGATCAGCGCCGAATCGATGACCATCAGGCCATAGTTGTCCCATTCCTCCGCCTTGCAGACGGCCAGCATGGCGGGCAGCGGGATGGAATTGAGATAGTCGCCGAAACGGACCGAGGAGATCTGGTCCAGGCTGACTTCCACGTTGTCGGAGGTGAAGTTGCGCAGGGAGGTCGACATCATGCGGACCAGGCGGTCGAAGACCACCTCCAGCATGGGCAGGCGTTCGTAGTTGACCAGCGCCGAGTTGACCAGCGCCATGATGCCGGAATTGTCGCCGTCACCGGCGCCATCCTTGTCGAAGCCCAGCAGGCTGTCGATTTCATCCTGGTTCAGGACGCGGGTGGCCCCGCCGCCCATGTCGCCAAAGCCACTGTCGCCGGCGCCCTCATCCGCCAAGGCCGCCCATTCGGCGGCCATGCGTTCCTCTTCACTCAGCTCCTGCGGATCCGGCATCGGTCAGCGCTCCAGCGTCCAAAACGCGCATGCGGGGCCCCGGCCCCCCAAGGACCACCCATCAGGAAACCGGGCGGGGCGCCGAATGTTCAGAAACATGCACGTACCAGGCCATACTACGATCAGCGGGGCGGCAATATCCATGCCAGCAAGCAGGCGCCCCAACCACCAAACCCCAATCACCCAAACGGTGACACGGCCGTTTAAGGCCCCGTCTCATCTCACTGTGATTGTACCAGAATTTCCTCAAACAGCACGTCCCTCACCCGCACCGGGGCGGCCGCCGCGTTCACCCGCTGCAGCAACTCCTCGCGCAGGCGGTAGATGCCGGCGGATCCCTTCAGATCGTCCAGCCGCAGCTCCCGCAGATAGGTCTGGAAGGTATCGACGATGCGCGGCGTGGCCAGGGTCAGCTTGGGCCGGTCCTCTTCCTTGTAGATCTCCAGCTGGATCTTCAGCTTCAGGAAGGCCGGACGGCGCTCATTGGTCTGCAGGTTGATCAGCAATTCGCCCAGCGGGAAGAACACCGGGGGCGCCTTGGGATCGAACGCCTCCTCCGCGGCGGCGGGCTTTTCCTCCGCCTCCTCCGCCTTCTTCTTGCCCAGCAGGCCGTCCAGCAGGCCGCTAAAGATCAGGCCGCCGGCAATGAGTGCTATGAGCAGCAGCGGCACCACCACGAACATGACGATCTTCTTGCCGCTGAATTTCTTTCGCGGCAGTTCCTGTTCGCCCCCACCATCCGTTTCGATGGCCGTCATGCTACCCCGCAACGCTCGTGCACCGGGCCCCGTTCGAACGCCGTCCGGGTAGGGCCCACCGTCCCGCCCCAGTACGGGGCAGGTTCATATAATCATGAAGGCGTTAACCCTTCCTTTCAACAAAATCGGGCCAACAAAATCGGGGGAAGGCGCCCCGCCTCGCCCCCCCCTCAGCCGCGGGGACGGCCGAAAAACAGGGTATAGCCGTCGGGATCCCTCAGTTCAAAGCCGCGCAGGCCGTCCCCCGTGTCCTGCAGCGGTACGGAAAAGACGACGCCGCGCCCCAGGAATTCAGCGGCGAGCACGTCCGGTTCGTCGGTATTGACGTACGAGTCCCAACGCGCGTTGGCCGCCCGTGCGGGGTTGGGCACCGGCTCCGCCTCCACCGACTTCAGGAACAGCATGGCGCCATCCCGCACGACGATGGCGAAGAAGGGCGCCTCTTCCGGGGACATGTGCATGACCGTGAACCCCAGCGCGTCGCGATAGAACGCCGCCGACACCACCACATCCCGAACGATGAAGAATGGCGCCATGCCGTTCAGGATGGCGCGCGCGGTCATGATGGCAGCGCCAGCACGCGCTGGGCGGCGGCCACGCCGGTCTCATAGGCGCCCGGCAGCCAGCCGGGCCAGGTGAGCGAACAGGCCTCACCGGCGAAGCATAGCCGGTCGCCCACGGGTTCCGACAGGATGCGGCGCGCCTCGGCATGGCCCGGCTTGGCCGCGGTCATGGCGCCCAGGGAATAGGGGTCGGCGCCCCAGCGGCTGACGTGCCAGGCGGTGGCCTGCCGGCGGGTGAGCGATCCGAAGACGTCGGCCACGGCGTCGCGTACCAGGTCCACCGCCTCCTGGTCCTTGGCCGTCTCCAGCTGGCGGGCCAGGTCGCCGCCCACCGTGGCGATGGCCAGTTCCCGGCCGAAGGGCCGCAGGCACAGATCCAGCACACGGCCGTCGCCGCGCACCTGGTCCAGGGCGGTGAAGGGGTCGCAGTCCAGGCTGTCGGGCTTGTAGCCCAGGGCGATGCGGTTGACCAAGCCGGTGGTCAGGCCGTCGAAGGCGGTGCGCACACCTTCCGGCAAGGGCGGGTCGAAGGTGACGCCGCCCGAGGCCAGCACTGAAATGGGCACGGTGATGATGGCGGCATCGGCGCTGACCACGCCCTTGGGCGTGGTGACCCGCACGCCGTTGCCCGACCAGTCGATGCGACTAACGGGGCTGGACAGGGTGATCTTGACGTCACGCGCCATGTCCTTGGCCAAGCTGGCGACGGCGGTGCCGATGCCGCGCGGGAACCACAATGCCGCCTCCGCGTCCGGTCGGCGCGCAGCATCAAGGCTGGACAGGTCCTTCAGCTCGACGCCGAAGTCCAGGGGCCCCACCAGGGCGGTGGCCAATTGGCCCAAGTTCCCCAAATCGGGCAACAGTTCAGCGGCCGAGCGGTCGATCTGGGCGCGGCCGGCCTCCCTCACCGCCCGCTCCAGCCGGTCGATGGCGTCGGCGGCCGCCGCGTCGGTGTCGGCGTCGGCCTCCTTGGTGTCGAAGAACAGCAGGTCGTCGGCGCCGTCGTCCGGCACGGTTTCCATGCCGCGCTCATCCAGCAGGCGGCGCAGGGGATTGTCGGCCGTGGCCTCCAGCGAGCCACAGCCGATATCGTAAGGAAAACCGAAGGGTTTGGGCTCGGTCCAGGCCCTGCCGCCCACGCGGGCGCGGGCCTCCAGCACCGTGACCTCGGCCCCAGCCTGGCGCAGGGCACCCGCGGCCGCCAGCCCGGCCAAGCCGGCCCCGATGACCACGACCGTGCGGCCGGGACGGATGGGTGCCGGACGGCTGGCCACCGCCCCCGCCAAGCCGGGCAGGCCGCCCGTCAGCAAGGGCGCCAGCGCCAATCCGCCAACCAGGCCGCGCCGCGACAGCCCGGCACCCGCCAAGAAACCCGGTGATCGGGAAGAACCCGACATGTCACGCCTTCCGACTTACCATCTTCGGCCGGGATGATACCGCCCAGGACGCGGCCCTGTCACCGCGCCATCCGGCGGATGCGCCATTTCGTCCTTTTAGGATAAGGGCTTCGTCCTCAAGCGCAGGGCGCCGCCATCACCCGAGGGCGGAGGTGGTGACGGCGCGGTTCTGCTCACGCGTTTTCTGGAAGCGGATCTTGGGATAATCCTCCTGCGCGCGGTTCAGCTGCCAGCCGTTGCGCGCCAGGAAGACCAGGGCCCCATCGTGATCCTCCGCCAGGGCGGAGCGGTTGCTGTCCAGGAAGGATTTCAGCACCACCGGGTCATCGCATTCGATCCAGCGGGCCGAATCATACCCGCATGATTCGAACTTCGCCTTGATGTCGTACTCGGCGTCGATACGGGCGGCCAGCACCTCGAACTGCAGGGGCCCCACCACGCCCACCACCCAGTCGGCACCGATCAGCGGCTTGAACACCTGGCTGGCACCCTCCTCCGCGAAGTGCTCCAGCGCCTTGCGCAGGTGCTTCATCTTCATGGGGTCGTCCAGCTTCACCCGCTGCAACAGTTCGGGCGCGAAGCTGGGCACACCGGTATAGCGCAGATCCTCGCCCTCGGTCAGCGTATCGCCGATGCGCAGGGTGCCGTGGTTGGGAATGCCGATGATGTCGCCGGGGTAGGCGTCCTCCGCCAGTTCCCGGTCACGGGCCAGGAACAGCACGGCATTGTTGACCGCCAGCAGCTTGCCCGAGCGCATGTGCTTCAGCTTCACGCCCCGGCGGAAATGGCCGGAGCACAGGCGGAAGAAGGCGATGCGGTCGCGGTGATTGGGGTCCATGTTGGCCTGGACCTTGAACACGAAGCCGGTGACCTTGGGCTCCTCCGGCTGCACCGTGCGGCTGTCGGCCTGCTGCGGCCGGGGCGACGGCGCGTAGGCCGCGAGGCCCAGCAGCAACTCGCGCACACCGAAGTTATTGATGGCGCTGCCGAAGAACACCGGGGTCTGGTGGCCTTCGCGATAGGTTTCCAGGTCGAAGGGCGGGCACAGTTCCCGCACCATGGCCACGTCCTCGCGCAGCTTGGCCACCTGGTCGGCGGGCAGCAACTCGTCCAGCTTGGGATCGTCCAGGCCGTCGCACTGGATGCCCTCGCTGGCGATGTCGCCCTGGCGGCGGTCCAGCAGGACCAGCCGGTCGCGGATCAGGTCGTAGCAGCCGCGGAAGTCGGGGCCGGAACCGATGGGCCAGGAACCGGGCGTCACCTCCAGCTGCAGGTCGCGCTCCACCTCGTCCATCAGGTCGAAGGGGTCGCGGGCCTCGCGGTCCATCTTGTTGACGAAGGTGATGATGGGCACGTTGCGCAGGCGGCAGACCTCGAACAGCTTGCGGGTCTGCGCCTCGATGCCCTTGGCGGCGTCGATGACCATGACCGCGCTGTCGACGGCCGTCAGCGTGCGATAGGTGTCTTCGGAAAAGTCTTCGTGGCCCGGCGTGTCCACCAGGTTGAAGGTACGGTCGGCATAGTCGAAGTTCATGACCGACGCGGTGACGGAGATACCGCGCTCCCGCTCCACCTTCATCCAGTCCGACCGGGCGCGCCGCTGCTCGCCGCGCGCCTTGACCGCGCCCGCCATCTGGATGGCGCCGCCGAACAGCAGCAGCTTTTCCGTCAGCGTGGTCTTGCCGGCGTCGGGGTGCGCGATGATGGCGAACGTCCGACGGTTATGGACTTCCTGGGGGAGCGCGCTCATGGGACCAAACGTAAGGCTGAAGTCTTAAAAGGCGAAAACGGGGCCGTCCGGTGCTGGACGGCCCCGTCATCAAACGCGGGACTTAATTGGCGGAAGAACGCGGGCGGCGCAAGCCCCCCGTCCCGCCGTCACCCTGCACCCGGGCCGGGCGCGGGCCGTTGCTGTGCTTGCGGGCCCCGTCGCGGGCCGGCTTGGCGCCATCCAGCGGGTGGTAACCGCCACCATTGCCGCCGCCGTGGCCGGCGCCATGGGCGCGGGCCGGGCGGTCCTGCCGATGGCCTTCGCCGCGATGCGGGCCTTCGGAACGGGGATGACCGTCACGGGGGCCGCCGAACTTCTTGAAGCCGCCTTCCGGACGATCGCCGCGCTCACCGCGCGGGCCTTCGCCCCGGGGCCCCTCGGCGCGGAAGCCACCTTCCGGCTTCCGGTCGCCACCGAAGCCGCCCTGCTTGAAGCCACCCTGCTTGAAACCGCCGCCATGGCCGCCGAACGACTTGCGCGGACGGCCACCGGGGGCGCCGCCGGGACCACCGGCCGGGCGCTTGGGCATCTCGCGCGGCTCCAGGCCCGGGATCACGTGTTCGATGGCGCGGGTCTGGGTGTAGCCCTCGATGCCACGCACCAGGCCCCACTCATGACGGGTGTACAGGCTGAAGGCGTTGCCGGTGTTGCCGGCGCGGCCGGTACGGCCGATGCGGTGCACATAGTCCTCGGCCTGGCGCGGCAGGTCGAAGTTGATGACGTGGGTCACGTCCGGCACGTCGATGCCGCGGGCGGCCACGTCGGTGGCCACCAGCAGGCGGACACGACCGTTGCGCAGGGCCTGGACGGTGCGGTTACGCTCCTGCTGGCGCATGTCGCCGTGCAGGGGGGCGGCGGCATAGCCCATTTCCGACAGGCTGTCGGCCAGGCGGTCGGCGTCGCGCTTGGTGGCGGCGAAGACGATGCCCTTGTTCATGGACGGGTCGGCCACCAGGTGGGCCAGCAACTTTTCCTTATGCTCCAGGCCGTCGGCCCGCAGGAAGCGCTGCTCGATGGCGCTGACGTTGACGCTGCCGCCGGCGACGTCAACGCGCTCCGGGTTCTTCAGCAGGTTGCCGGCCAGGCGCACCATGGCCTTGTCCACCGTGGCGGTGAACAGCAGGGTCTGGCGGTTTTCCGGGCAGGCGTTGGCGATCATCTCCACGGGCTCCAGGAAGCCCATGTCCAGCATGCGGTCGGCCTCGTCCAGCACCAGCATCTCGACGGTGGAGAGATCCAGGCGCCCGCGCTCCAGATGGTCGATCAGGCGGCCGGGGGTGGCGACCACCAGGTCGACCCGGCGGCGCAGCATCTCCAGCTGCTGGCGGTAGGGCATGCCGCCCAGGATGGCCAGGGTGTGGATGCGGCTGTACTTGGAATAGCCGCGGACGGCGTCCATCACCTGGGTCGCCAGCTCACGCGTGGGGGTCAGCACCAGCAGGCGGGGCCCGAAGGTCTGCAGGCCCTCGGCGCTCAGCGGCCGGGGCGTGGTGGCCATGCGGTGCAGCGCCGGCAGCACGAAAGCCGCGGTCTTGCCGGTACCGGTGTTGGCGGACGCGATCAGGTCGCGGCCAGCCAGGGCGACGGGGATGGCCCGCTCCTGGATGGGGGTGGGGTACTGGTAGCCGACTTCTTCCAGCGCCTTGGTCAGGGCGGGGGCCAGGCCCAGGTCGGCGAAAGTGGCGCGGCCGTCATTGGCGGCGTCCAGCTCGACGGTGTCGAGGATTTCGGTTTCGGTCACTTCGGTATCGGCGGTAACGGGCAAATCCAAGGGACTTTCCTTCACATAGCAAAACAGCGCCGCGCCCCTCCCGCCCGGGAAAGGCACGCGAACAAACAAGCCGGCACCGCGCCCGCCGAACAACGGCAGGCGGCACCAGCCAACGAAAGAGCGGCGCAACGTCGGAACGTGTGGAAAGCCGGACCTATCCGGCAATCACAACCCCGAAAGAAGCGGGGCTATGGAAGCGGCGCTGGCGTCGCCCCCTGGAAAGCGGAGACGACCATAACCATGCGCCAGGGGGCCCCTCGGCCACTCAGGCGAGGCGGACCATACGGGGGTGGCCGACAAAAGCCAAGGATTCCGTGACATGCCGCGACGCAACGCAGCGTGGCGCCAAACGCACAGGGTCGCCCCTTATAAATCCGGCCCCTCCCGCAGCAACCGCGCCGCCACCTTTTTTACCGCGGCCTTGGCGGCGTCCGTCGCCGTGGCGTTGGTCAGGATGGTGACACCCTGGCGGCGCCCGGGATCCAGATAGGCAACGGTAAAGATGCCCTCCGCCCCGCCCCAGTGCTCCCACCGGTCCACGCCGTCCAGGGGTCCCATCATCCAACCCAGACCTTGACCGCTCAGCCACGTGGGCAGGTTGGGCGCCGGTTGGCGCGTCAGCATCTGGCCCATCATGCCGGCGGGCAGGACACGCACGCCGCCCGTTTCGCCATCCGCGGCCGCGCCATCGTTGGCGCAGACGGCGATGTAACGGGTGAAATCGGCGACGGAGGATTGCAGCATGCCGGCCGACCAGTCGGGGAAGCCCATGGTGGCAACGGGCTTGCCATCCTCATACGGTGTGGCGGCCAGGGCGGGCGGCACCTCGCCCAAGGTCCAATAGCTGTGCCGCAGGCCCAAGGGCGCCATCAGGAACTGGCGTATGGCCATGCGGGCGTCGAAGCCGCCGACGCGGCCGGCGACATAACCCAGCAGGGCGAAACCGACATTGGAATAGTCCCAGGCCTCCCCCGGGGCGGCGGCGTAGCAGCCGTTCGCATCATAATAAGTGCCGCCCGGCACCAGATAGCCCACCAGCATGTCGCGCAGCGCCAGCGGCGTGTCGCCGCCCCGGTGCCGGAAATCCACCGCGTAGTACTTTTCGTCTGAAATGCCGGAGGTGTGGGTCAGCAGGTGGCGCAGCGTGATGACGGCATCGGGGTGGTGCGGGTTCACGACGGGAAAGTCGAGATGGGCCGCCACCGGGTCATCGAGCGTCAGGCGCCCCTGCCCCGCCAGGCGCAGGATGGCCGCCGCCGTGATGGTCTTGGTGATGGAGGCGATGGCGAACACCGTGTCCGGCGTCACCGGCCGGCGGCGGGCCTGGTCGGCATAGCCGTAGCCGCGCACAAATCGTACCCGCCCTTCCCGGGCATAGCCCACCGCGGCACCAGGGATGCCAGCCTGGGCCAAGGTGATGCGGATGTCGTGATCCAGGTGGGCAGGGGTTTGGGCCCCGGCCCCGCGTGCCATCAGGGCCCCGGCCCCAGCGGCGATCACATGACGGCGCGTCAGTTTCATATCTTCCCCCTACCCTGATTCTGGACATCCCGGTCCCGCACTCCTATAATCAGTAGGCACCTACATATATGTCAAGGAACCTGTCGCCCGTGCCGCCATCCGATGAGATCACACCGCCGGAGGATTATTCCCGCCGCCTGGGCGGGGCGGCGTTGGGCGCCCGCTTGCGGCGCCTGTCGGAAACGATAGACGGCGACGCCACCCGTACCTACGACGCCTTGGGCGTCACGTTCGAGCAGCGCTGGTTCGGCGTGCTGAACCAGCTGGTGCTGAATGGCCCCCTGACGGTGGGGGAGTTGGCCGGCCGCCTGCGCATCACCCACGTCTCCGTCAGTCAGACGCGCGCCTCATTGGAGAAGGCGGGCCTGGCCCAGACCACCGCCGATCCGAACGATGCGCGCCGCCGGCGCCTGGCCCTGACCCCGGCGGGGGTGGCGCTGGTGGACACCCTGCGCCCCCTGTGGCGGGCGCTGGAGGCGGCGGCGCTGGACCTGGATGCCGAAGCGCACGCCGTGACCGCGGCCCTCGACCGGCTGGAGGACGCGCTGGCCCGCCGCAGCCTCTACCAACGGGTCCTGGATCATCTGGCCGGGGAGACGGCATAAGACATAGGGGAGCCGCTACACCCTTGCGCCGGCCGGGCCCTGTCGTCCATGGTCCGCCGCCATGAAACGCCGCGCCTCCACTCCCCGACGGCCCGCCCAGCCCGCGCTGCTGCTGGGGCCCTTGCTGCTGGCCCGGGGCGGCCAGGGCGACCGCTGGCGCATCAGCGCCGTGATCGTCACGGACGGTGAGGATGAGCCGCCAGACTTGACGGTCGGCGGCGTGGGCCTGCCCGTGCCGCCCCGCTGGCTGGGCAAACTGCCCGAGGGCAAGGGCGCCGCCTGGCGTTACGACTTCGCCGTGCCCCGGGGTGCACAGGATGGGCGGGCGGACTATGGCTTCCTGGACCTCGGCACGCCCTGGTCCTTCGCCGTGCCCGGCATGGCGGTGCCGCCGCGCGTGGCGCTGGCCGATGTTGGCGGCGACGCCCCGTTTGGCCCTCCCCACTCTGGCCCATCCCCCTGGTCCGCCCTGTTGTCCCGCCACCGGGTGCAGCCCTTCCACCTGTTCGTGCTCAGTGGCCTGGTGCCGCGCGGCCTGGCGACGGACGGCACGCTGGCCGGCCCCGCCCAAGCGGAACGCCGCGCCCTGATGGCCAGCGTGCCCCACCTGGCGGCCTGGACCGGCCCGGGGACGCACCATGGCAAGGCGGCCGGGCCCCGCGCCCTGCACCGCCTGCTGGCCCAGGGGCTGGGGACGGAGGACAAGGCGGAGAACGCCTGGGCCGGCGCCAACGATCTGGTGCAGGGCCTGACGCTGAACCGCCTGGGCGTGCTGGCGCTGGATGCCGCCGCCGACCCGGATATGCTGGCGGAGCGGCTGGACCGGTTGCGCGGCTGCCGCGCAGCCTTGGTGCTGACACGCGGCCCCCGCGCCCCCATCACCGGCTGGCGCGCCCACCTGGCCCGCTTGCGTCCCGGCAGCAGCGCCAGGGACACCCTGACCCCAGCGCTGGACCGCTTCCGCGATGCCGCCGCCATGGAGATCGTGCATCTGCGTCCCGGCGCGCCGCCAATGGCGGAGGAAGCTTGCCGCCTGCTGCCCGCCCTGGCGACGGATGCCCGCTGGCTGGAGGCGCGGCTGGGCGCCCGGGGCCTGGAACTGACGACGCAGGAGGCGCGGCCGGCCGTCCCGCCGGCGGGCGTTACCGACACCGGTCCCGAAACCGGCGGCGGCCGGTAGAAATCGCGGACCACGCCTGCGCCCATGCTGGTTGACCCCGGTGGCGCGCAGGGTCAGCTTGGCGTCGCGATAATCCACATCCACCAAACCCACCGCGTCAGGCGTCCCAAGGCTTTCCGCCGCCGGGGGCCGCCTCACATGACGGAGTTCGCCATGGTCGGCGCCCTTGCCATGCTGGTGGTCTGCCAGCTCATCGGGGAAATCGTGGTGCACGGCCTGCACCTGCCCGTCCCAGGGCCCGTGCTGGGCCTGCTGTTGCTGGTTGCCTGGTTCGCCTGGCGCGGCGGCCCGACCCAGACCATGGGCACCACCGCCGACGTCATCCTCAGCAACCTGTCGCTGCTGTTCGTGCCGGCCGCCGTGGGCATCGTGCAGCATGGCCAGCGCTTCCTGACCCAGGGGCCGGCCATCGTGACCGCCCTGTTCGCCAGTTCCATCCTGACCATCGCCGTCACCGCCTACGCCTTCCTGTGGGCGGACAGGCGCTTTGGCGGAAAGGGGGCGGCACCGGCGGATCCAACCACCCGCCATGATCCTTTCGACACCGATACGAACGGTGGCGCCGGGGGTGCCTCATGATGAGCAAGAAGGGCCTGGGCGACATCTGGGTCTACCTGTCGGCCAGCCCGCTGCTGTGGCTGGCGGCCACGCTGGTGGCCTACCTGATCGGCGTGCGGATCTACACCCGCACCAACCGCAACCCCTTCGCCAACCCGGTGGCGCTGGCGGCCCTGTTCCTGGTCATCCTGTTGGTGGTCACGGACACGCCCTACACCACCTATTTCAATGGCGCGCAGTTCATCCATTTCCTGTTGGGCCCCGCGACGGTGGCCCTGGCCGTGCCGCTGTGGCGCCACCGTGCAGACGTGCGCCGGGGCGCCCTGCCCCTGACCATCGCCATGGTGGCCGGCTCCATAACCGCCGCCGCCTCGGCCGTCTTCGTCGCCCACCTGCTGGGAGCGGACAGGGAAACGGTGCTGTCGTTGGCGCCCAAGTCGGTCACCACGCCCATCGCCATGGGCATTTCAGAGAGCATCGGCGGCATCCCCTCGCTGACGGCCGCCATGGTCATGGTAACGGGCATCATCGGCGCGGTGTTCGGCCCCCTGCTGCTGCGCTGGCTGAAGATCCGCGATGACAGGGCCAAGGGCCTGTCCATGGGTATGGCGGCCCACGGCGTGGGCACCGCCATCTCCTACACCATGAGCCCGCTGGCCGGCAGTTTCGCGGGCATCGCCATGGCCCTGAACGGCCTGATCACCGCCCTCGCGGTACCGCTGCTGCTGGCCCTGCTGCTCTGACCCTCAGGCGCCCCCCTCAGGCGCCCCCTAGGACGCTCTTGCGCAGGATGAACAGCAGGCCGTCAACCGGTCGCCCCTTCTCCCAGCGCGGCGCCACCGGCGCCAAGTGCTCCACCTCCAGGCCCGCCCCCCTGGCGGCCGCCAGCACATGCTCCTGCGCGTGGGCATAGCGGCGGCTTTCCCGCAGGGCGTAGGGCCCCTCACCCGACCAGCGCTCCACCGTGGCGGCGAAACGGCCGCCGGGCTTAAGCGCATCAGCCGCTGCTTGGAACACCGGTGCCAGGTCGCCCAGGTAGACAAGCACGTCGGCCGCCAGCACCAGGTCCCAGGCGCCCGGCGCCTCCGCCAGGGCGCCCATCAGATCGGCGTCCCACAGCCGGTCGTACAGGCCACGGGCGCGGGCGTGCTCCACCATGCGCGGCGACAGGTCGACACCGGCCAGGAACCGGGCCAGCGGCTTGACCTCCACACCCCCGAGGCCCGTGCCGCAGCCGATATCCAGGACGTCCAGCCCCGCCCCCACACCTACCGTGTCCAGCGCCTGGCGCAGCAGCTGCGGCGCCTGATAGTGCAGCTTCCGCGTCAGGTCGGTGTCGAAACGGTCGGCGTAGCGATCGAACAGCGCCTTCACATACGTGGGCGTCAGGCCGGCATCTCCGGTGGCCGTGGCCGCCTCCAACGCCGCCAGCAGACGGGCGGCCCCACCGGCATCCTCGGGATCGGCTTCCAGCGCCTGGCGCCAGCAGCGCGCCGCCTTCTCCCCCTCCGCCAGGGCCGCCCACGCGCGGCCTTGCAGCACCAGAGCGCCGGCGCGGGCGGGATCGGCCGGATGGGCGTGGGCCAGCAGCGGCTCCAGCATCTCCACCGCCGCCAGCGGGTCGCCCGCGTCCACCAGCACCTGCCCCACCTCGATGGCGCCTTCCAGATCGTGCGGCGCCAGGAAGCGGGCCTCGCGCGCATGGGCCAGCGCGGCCTCCTTCCCCCCGCGCGCCAACTGCAGTCGGGCGGCGAGGCGGTGGCCGGCGGCGTCATCGGCCCGGCGGGCCAACGCGGCCGACACCAGGGCCCAGGCGGCATCATGGTCCCCGGCATCGGCCAGGCAACCCGCCTGGTCCAATGCCCACGAGGTGCGCTCCGGCTCCGCGGCGGCGGCGGCGGCGAACTGGGTGCCGGCGTCCTGGAAGCGCCCCTGGCGACGCAGCAGTGCGCCCAGGGCGCCGCGTGCCTCGGCCGCATCGGGCGCCAGGGCCACGGCCGCCATCAGTGCCGCCTCCGCCGCCGCCTCATCCCCCGCGTCCAGGGCGTCATAGGCCTGGACCATCCGCTGTTCATAATCGGGAAAGCTGTCGGCGGTCATAGTCGGACTCGGGTTCCAGGGAACGGGTGTGGAAGCCCCTTATGGCCCCTCCATTCCTGGGGGGCAACCTATGGCGTGACGCTATTTGTAGAGGCCCCCGCAGTTCACATGAGGGCAACATGACGCACGCTAAGGCCTTGGAATCCAGGGCGGCATGGGGCATGGTGCCCGCGCTGACAGGGTCGTAGCGTGGCGCGGCTGCCACACTCCGGTCATATTTTTTGTTGACCTGCTGCGTTTTGTCTGCAATTGCTATGCGGCCGTTGCATGGATATAGGCCTTACGGCCAGACGGCAACGGTAGTTCGACCCATTCGGTTAGGGAGCGGTCACCGCACTGAGTATCGGTGATCTGACGGAATACCCCGCCCGCGAGCGGGGATGTGCTTTGGGGAACCAGCACAGACGCCAGATGGATGTCGCGACGCGAGGTCGTCGACGCCAGTGACGATAGATGGAGGACTCTCATGCAGATCGCGCGCCGCCGGAGCGACGCCCTTCTAGGCCGGGAGTCCGAATCCGAGTCCGCAGGCGGCTTCATCTCCACCACCCGCATCTTCAAGACCGCCATCGCCGGGCTGTTCCTCAGCCTGGGCCTTGTTGCCGCCGCGCCCGCCGCCCACGCCGCCTGCCTGGATCATATCCTGCAGGCCGAAAAGGAAGCCGGTGTGCCGTCCGGCCTGCTCCTGGCCGTAGCCCTGGTGGAAAGCGGCCAGTCCATTTCGTCGGAGGCCTACGCCGTCAACGTGAAGGGCACCGCCCATTTTGTTTCGACGCCGACCGCCGCCGCCAAGTATCTCCGCGATCCCAAGGGTAACCTGCGCCAGAACGTGACCGCCGGCTGCATGCAGCTGTCGCTGTCCGACCACAAGGCGGCCTTCCACCCGGTGGAAAAGATCGTCGATCCCAAGGAAAACGTGCAGTACGCGGCCCGCATGCTGGCCCGCCTGCGCGCCACCGCCGGCAGCTGGGCCGCCGCGGTCGCCCGCTACAACGGCGGCAGCGGCAAGACCGCCCACGCCTATGCGTGCAAGGTCCGCAGCAACCTGGTCAGCCTGAACTCCGTCAACGCCTCGCTGATCGATGGCAACGGCTGCAGCGACGAGGAAAGCACGGCTGTGACCCCGCGCACCCGCCGTGTCTACCAGAGCGCCACGACCGAGCCGGTGGGCTGATCCCCTTCCGGGTTGCTCCATCCCCATTTGACCCGCCGCTGGACAGGCCGCCCCGATTGGGCGGCCTTTCGCTTTCCTGCGTCGCGGCCATGAAGATTGCCGGTGCCGGCCCTTGCTGGCATGCTCCGGCCCCATGAACTACCGCCACGCTTTCCACGCCGGCAACCCGGCCGACGTCATGAAGCACGCCATCCTGGCGCTGCTGATGACCCGCCTGACCGCCAAGCCCGCCCCCTTCGCCGTGCTGGATACCCATGCCGGCATTGGACGCTATGACCTGACCGGGGACGAGGCCACGCGCACCGGTGAGTCCGCCCTGGGCATCCAGCGCCTGCTGCAGGCCGCCGAAGCGGGAACCTTGGATGCCGCCGCGGCCGAAGCGCTGGCCCCCTACCTGGACGCCGTGCGCGCCGCCGCCGGCCAGCCCGCCGGCCCTGTCAGCGCCTATCCGGGTTCCCCCTGCCTGGCCCGCACCTTCCTGCGGGAAAACGACCGGCTGATCCTGGCTGAACTGCATCCGGAAGACGCGCAGACCTTGAAGGGCGTGTTCCGGGGCGACCGCCAAGTGGCGGTGCATCACATGGATGGCTGGACGGCGTTGAAAGCCCACCTGCCGCCCAAGGAAAAGCGCGGCCTGGTGCTGATCGACCCGCCCTTCGAAGCGGCGGACGACTTTGACCGCCTGGTGGCCGGCCTGGCCCTGGCCCACAGCCGCTGGCCCACCGGCATCTACGCCCTGTGGTACCCCATCAAGGACCGCGCCGTAAGCTGGCGCCTGCACCAGCGGCTGGAGGACAGCGGCATTCCGAAAATCCTGGCCTCCGAATTGACCTGGAATGACGACGCCCGCATGGACCGCCTGAACGGCTCCGGCATGATTTTGGTTAATCCGCCTTGGCAATTGGATGAAACTTTGGGGCAAATGCTGCCGGCCCTGCACGAGGCCCTTGGCTTCACCCAAGGTATCGCCCATGTTGAATGGGTCGCCGGCGAACATATTGCCTAAGGACATAACCTTTCGGTTAGGTTCGCTGTGGGGGACATCAGTGGATACGACGGGGAAAGAGGATCCAGCGGATGGCGCAGAACGGTCAGCGGCCTTTCATGGCGGAAATTCAACGGCAGCGGCGGGCGCAGGACCAACCCGGCACCGTTGACGCCCTGTCGCTGTCGGCCGCCACGCTGAACCCGGCCGCCTTGGCCCCGTTGACCCCGGCGCAGGAAATCCGCCTGGACACGTCGGAAGTGATGGAGGCCATCCAGCATCTGGGCCAGAAGCTGGATCGTTTCCTGAACACCGACCACACCCAGATTGAGGCGATCCATGTGGAGATCGCCGACATCGCCGGCCGCATCAAGGCGACGAAACTGGAAATGGCGGCCCTGCGCCATCCGTTGGCCAAGGACGACACGTTCATGGAGGCCAGCCAGCAGCTGACCGCCGTTGTCGCCTCCACCGAAGCCGCCACCAACAGCATCATCCAGGCGGCGGAAGAGATCGACGACATCGCCAACGAGGTCCGCTCTCAGTTGCCGGAAGGCTACCAGAACTCCCGCCTCAAGGACCTGAACGAGGTCACGCTGCGCATTTTCGAGGCCTGCAACTTCCAGGACCTGACCGGCCAGC
Source organism: Nitrospirillum bahiense (assembly GCF_007828025.1). Classification (NCBI taxonomy): domain Bacteria; kingdom Pseudomonadati; phylum Pseudomonadota; class Alphaproteobacteria; order Rhodospirillales; family Azospirillaceae; genus Nitrospirillum; species Nitrospirillum bahiense. The sequence goes on along the minus strand of NZ_VITO01000002.1, from coordinate 253,916 downwards.
GAATCACCAAGGTCGTCCAGGCCCTGAGCTTCATCGAAGAGCGGGTGGAGGCCATGATGTCGGTCTGGAACACCAAGGAGTTCGAGACCATGCCCCTGCCCCCCTCCATCCACAAGCATGATGAGGGCCTGGAACTGCATGGGCCCGTCAAGGACGGCGGCCAGACCATATCCCAGGCGGACATCGACGCCTTGTTTGATTGATTTCTCCAACGCCGGGGCCGGCGTCTGTCGGCTTGGCTCGTTCCCGTTTTGCAGCCGGCCACGCTTCCCGTGGAACTCCGGCGGATGCGGTCGCGTCCTTGACTGGCATGAGATCGATCTCATGCCGGTGGAGCGCTCTTTTTATATTCCTTCTGTAATGCGCGAGCCCACGGTGGCGAGCCCCATAAACGGCAACAGGGGCCCGAAGGCCCCTGCACCGTGCATCGGTCCCCGCAGGGCCGGAACATGTCGTCGATTTAGTTGGTCAGGGTACCGGCCATGAAGGCCATGCTGCCGAAGCCACTGCGCGCGGCGGCGACTGCCACCTGCGTGCGGTTCTTGGCACCCAGCTTCTGCATCACCGCGCGCACATGAACCTTGACCGTGCCTTCCAGCACGCCCAGCTCGCGGGCGATTTCCTTGTTGGAGCAGCCGGCCAGGATCAGGCGGAAAATGTCCTGCTGGCGTTCCGTCAGACGGTCCGCCAAGGCGGCCTCGCGGTTGGCCGGGGCCTGACCCATGGCCGGACCCGAAGCGCCGCGCACACCCGCCAAGGCAGCGGTGAGCGCCTGGCGCGGCATGGCCACGTAATTCTCCCCCGACAGGATCAGGGTCAGCGTGCGCTCCAGCACCTCGGTCGGGCCGGTCTTGAGCACATAGGCACGGGCGCCAGCGCGGATGGAGGCGATGACCTCATCCCCCTCCTGCACGGCGGAAACCGCCACCACGGGCACGGAACCCAGGGCGGAGGTCAGCTGGGCGATGGCCTCGACCCGGCTGCCGGACAGGCTGTCCAGGTCGAGCAGGACGAGATCGATCCCCGGCGCAGACATGGCCTGCGTCAGCGCTTCCTCCACGGTGCCGGCCTCAAGCGCCGACGCACCCGGGAACTGGGTGGTCAGCATCAGCGCGGCGCCGCGGCGCACCAGGGCCTGGCCGTCCACGACAAGAAAAGTGCGGTGGCGGGGCGAAGCGCCCACACCGGCAATTCCGTTTTCCAAACCATCCTCGGCTAGACTGCTGACAGTCCCGGGAAAACGCGCGGTCATGCTCATCATCTGAAACCCCACGTTCGAGTCCGGCCACTTCCGGCCCAGGCCATCTAAAACGCTTCATCCGGCATCGGGCCCCGCGTGGCAGGTCCCTGATGATCGCCCATCGGTTCCGGCACCTTTGGCCGCCGGACCGACACTTCCGATGAATACGTGACCCTGACTGGTTAGCGACACCTTCGCCATTATGACCATTCGAACACGGCCAAAATGGGGCAGCCTAACCTTTTTTCCCCGGGAACCCCATTTCCGCCGTGGTACCCCCTTGGCGGCTTCCGATTTTCCCGGGTGGCCAAACGATCCACCTCACGATGTGACAGACTGTGACCCGTTTTCAGACATGCCGCAACAGAAACATGGCGTTCGGGGTCACTTTCCCATAGGATTGTCGCAATAGAACTGGCGATCTATTACCTGGCCACGGGGCAAATAGGCCGTTAACAGGTTAGCGTCGACATTTCACGAGTATCCACGACAATGTTAGTAAAATTTTTAATAAACAGTCTCCGGTGGGGGAGACCGCAATCACAATGGGGGAATAGGCAATGACAGGCCGCAGCGTTCTTCTGATCGACCAGGATCAGTTGTTCGGGGCGGCACTGGGTACATTGCTGGGGGAGGATAGCTTCCAGCTGTTACCTCCCGTCCCTTCGGTCGAGGAAGCAATGAAGGTGCTGCGAGACATCGCGGCGCCCGATTTGATCATGGTCGACCCTTGGGGCATAGACCCGCCGCGCGTGGCCAGCGAGCTGCGGCGCCTGCGCGCATCCGCCCCCCAGACCCGCATCGCGGTCCTGACCTCCGACACCAGTGATTCGGTGCTGAAGGCCAGCCTGTTCGCCGGCCTGGACGGCCACCTGTCCAAATCATCCGGCGTGGCCACCCTGCGCGACGCGCTGGAACTGATCCTGGCCGGCGATGCCGTGTTTCCGCCGCGCGCCGCCGCCCTGGTGGCCCAGGCGCAGCAACCCCAGGGGCCCACGCCGGCCGATTTGGTGGCGGCCACCGCCGACCTGTCGCGGCGCGAGATTCAAATCCTGGGCTGCCTGCTGGCGGGGCAATCCAACAAATCCATCGCCCGCCGGCTGGAAATCACCGAGTCCACGGTGAAGATGCACTTCAAGAACGTGATGCGCAAAATCGGCGCGCAGAATCGCACCCAGGCCGCCGTCTGGGCCATCCAGCGCGGCATCGGTCCGCTCAGTTAAATAGTCCCTCAGCCTGCGACGGACGCGGTCGCGTCCCGCAGCGGCACGGGTATGCCGCCGATATGGCACCAAGCCGCCCGGGAAACCTGCGCCACAAGAGAAAAGGGGCGCCGCCCAGGCTGGGTGGCGCCCCTTTCTTATTTCCACCATCCGGAACCAGACCCCGAGGCGGGAGCCAAAGGCTGGATGCTCGGCAAGGCGTCGTCCTCATTTGGCCGGAAAGCCGGGCCTGGGGTTCGCCCAGGCCCGCTCACCGGTCCCCTGACTGGATCAGGGGAAAATGATGACGGCGCGACGGTTGGACGGCTCACGCACGCCGTCCGCGGTCGGGACCAGCGGATCGGATTCGCCCTTGCCATCGGTGGCGATGGAGGCGCCGACGCCCTTGGACGTCAGGTAAGCCTTCACGGCCTCAGCGCGGCGCATGGAGAGCTTCAGGTTGTAGGCGTCCGAACCGGAACGGTCGGTGTAGCCCGTCACGTTGATCTTCGTGATGTGGCCGGTGGCAGCGTCCTTGGCGGCGTTGTCCAGCACGGTCTTGGCGTCAGCCGACAGGTCCGTCTTGTCCCAGTCGAAGAACACCGTGAAGTTCCGCGAAATGGACGGAGCCGGCGGCGGGGGCGGCGGGGGCGGCGGCGGCGGGGGAGCCGGCGGAGCCACGGTCGGGGTCGGCTTGGGCGCCGGGGCCGGCGGGGCGCCGAAGGTGTAGCGCAGGCCAACCAGGACCGAGTGATTCTGGTAGCCGGCCTTGAACTTCGGAGCGTTCGACGGCTCGTAGGTGGTGTCCGGCGTGCCCATGAAGCGGTAGCCGACGGTGAAGTCCAGGTTGTCGCTCAGCGCGTAGGCGACGCCGGCGGCCAGCTGGTAGGTGAAGGCGGTGGTGGAGGTCTCCACCGACAGGCCCGGCGTGTACAGGTCGCCCACACCGTCGAACTTGTAGCGGCCGAAACCGATACCGGCGCCGACATACGGACGCAGCGGGCTGTCGACGTTGAACTCGTAGTAGGTGACGGCCATGAAGGTCAGGGCGGTCAGGTCGCCGGCGCCGCCGGCGCGGCCCGGGCCGCCACCGGTGATGTCGCCGACGGTGCTGCCACCGTAACCGATTTCCGCACCGACGCGGACGCCGTTGCCGAACTTGTAGCCACCCTCGACCAGGCCGGTGGGCGAGGTCGTGAAGTCAGCCTTGTCGGTGTAGACCGGACCCTTCAGGTCGGTCTTGTCAGCCCAGTTCACACCGGCCTGGGCACCGAGGTAGTAGCCCTCGTTGGTCTGGGCCAGCGCGGTGGCCGGCAGACCGAGCGCGAACACCGCGCACAGTAAAGAATGACGGAGTTTCATTCGTCGTTTCTCCTCCTTCTGACCGAGGGGTATGTCTCCCCAAAGGAACCCTCGGTTGAATTAAGACTACCCTTCGCGCCAGGACGTGGCGCCTTTGATTGTCCCGCCGAACGGCAGGGTTAGACAACGTCCTGAGTTAATTCAATCCTTCAACACCGAACGGGGAGCAACCCAGCCTTGTGAGCTACGCCGTTCGGCCCGTCAGGACACGCCGTTAATCGGATGGAAATGAGGTTAAACTGAGGCAGGAATTTTCAAGGGGCGCGGTTTGCATAAGTAGCGGAGGCGCCATCCGCCATTCGCATATTGCACGGTCCTAGGGCTTTAGTTAGCCCCAATATCATTCACGACCGTAAAATGCCGATTCTGCCGCAGCACGGGCTGCCGCCGCGTCGGCGAAGACTTGCCCGTCGAGGGCCTGGGCGCGCATGTGAACCGCGTGGAACGCCATGCCCTCGGGATGCACGGTCACCAGCCCCACCGCTTCCTCGTCGATTTCAATGACATATGCCATCGGATCAGGCAGCGCCGAGGCCGTCTGCCGGGCCGGGCGCGCAACGTTGGCTGCCTTGTTACGCGTGGGTGGAAGTTCAATAGGCTCACCACCGGCGGGCATAATATCCAGAGCCTCGTGGAGAGCTATTCTATTGGGCATAACCCATTCTCCTTTCATCAGGCGCGCCTCACGGGAAGGGCGCCGACTTGCGGAGCGGATTAAACAATCCCCAGCATTACGATTTCCACCACGCTTATGGGCATAGCGTTACTTTGTCACCAGCCCTTTGTTATCCCCCGCCTGGGCTGGCCCTTAGGCCCATACCCGGAAATTCGGGCATGGGCCTTATGACCTGTGGCGCTGACGTTAGTGGGACGCGCCACTGGCGGCACCGCCGGTGTCCTTCATGGCGGCGGCGGTGGGAGTCGCGACCGCGGGGGTGGGGCCGGTGATACGGTCACCGGCCGTGGCGGCGGTCATGACCGGCGGCGGCAGGTCGCAGCGCGGCAGCTCCGACACGCGGACGATGGCATCGTTGGTGACGGTCTTCACCACGTCGGCGTCGCTCATCAGTTCAGCCTGGGCCAGCATGTCGGCATGCTGGGCGCAGTAGATGTCCGTGGAAACAGCCGCGATGTGCTGCGACATCTCGTTGGCCAAGTGGGTGCGCAAGGTGTCCAGCGCGCGGTTGGGGTTGCCCTTGGCCGTCTTGCGGTAGTGGGCGATCAGCGAGTCTTCCCAAGCGATGATCTGCGTCCTGTGCGCCAGCGTGAACTTCTTGTAGCGCACATAGAGGCCTTCGTAATTCCCGCCCAGCTGCTGGCAGGTCAGGCCGATGACCATCAGGCGGGTGTGGTAGCGGATAGCCTGTTCGGCGTCAAACTCCGCCGGGGAATAGCAGGGACCGGACACCTTGGCCGGCTTGGGTGTCTTGGCGGCCTTTTCCGGTGCGGCCTTCTTGGATACCACGGCCTTCTTGGCCGGGGTCGTCTTGTCGGCGGCAAAGGCCGGCACGCTCACGGCGGCAGCCAGCGCAAGGGACAGGAGGGGGGCGGCGAGCAAACGGGCACGCGTCATGGCGCGGGTATCCATATCAGTATCGGACGATCGGCATCGTGGCGGCGGCGCGGCACATCCCCATGAAGACATCCCCCTTGCCGGTCAAGACCAGGAGGAACGCCCGCGATCAGGCCCCCGCATCCACCACATCTTGTACTTTTAGCCCTGCATGCCCACCATGAGCAAGAGTCGGGCGCGACCTAGCCCATAAGGGCGGGGTCCTGGCGTGACCGTTCCACGAAAATGAGGAAACGCCATGGCCCGTATTGGCATCGACCTGGGCGGGACGAAGATCGAAGGGCTGGCCCTGGGTGACCAGGGGGAGGAACTGGCCCGCCGCCGCATTCCCGCCCCCCGCGACGATTACGGCGCCACCCTGGCCGCGGTGGCCGGGCTTGTCGCCTGGCTGGATGCCGAGATCCGGGTGCCGGCCCCCGCCAGCGTGGGCGTGGGCATACCCGGCGTGCTGTCCCCCCTCACCGGCCTGGTGAAGAACGCCAATTCCACCTGGCTGAACGGCCATACACTGGACCGCGACCTGGCGGCGGCCATCGGCCGGCCTGTGCGGCTGCAAAACGATGCCAACTGCCTGGCCCTGTCGGAAGCCGCCGATGGCGCCGGCGCCGGCTGCCGCACCGTCTTCGCCGCCATCCTGGGCACAGGCTGTGGCGGGGGCGTTGTGGTGGATGGTTGCATCATCACCGGCCGGCACGCCGCTGCGGGCGAATGGGGCCACAGTCCCCTGCCCTGGCCACGGCCCCCGCAAGCGCCTGGGATGGAGCCCCAGCAGGAAGACGAAAGGCCGGGCCCCGCCTGCTATTGCGGCCGTCGGGGCTGCCTGGAAACCTGGGTCTCCGGGCCTGGCCTGGCCGACGACCACGCCCGCGCCACCGGCCGTGTCCTGCCGGCGGTGGAGGTGGCCGCCCTGGCCGCAAGCGGCGATGGCCCGGCGCAAGCGGCCCTGGACCGCCATGTCGATCGGCTGGCGCGCGGGCTGGCCGGCGTGGTCAACCTGTTGGATCCGGACGTCATCGTTTTGGGCGGCGGCCTGTCCAACATGGCCCATCTTTATGAGCGCCTGCCGCGGCGACTGGCGGCTTGGTGTTTCTCCCCCGATGTCACCACGCCCATCCGTCCCGCACGGCACGGTGATTCCAGCGGCGTGCGCGGCGCCGCCTGGCTTTGGCCCATCCAGCGTTGACCTTATCGGCAGACGGCCCGTCCTGGGCAACCTGGGGCCTTATCTTGGAGATGGCGGTCAGGCTTGGCGGCGGGCCCAGATCAGGGTGCCGGCCGCCGCCGCGAACAACAGCAGCGCAACGACGGCCGCCCACAGCGCGGGCGAGGCCAAGATGAGCACCGCGCCGGCGATCACCTGGGCCGCGGCCGCCATGTGCCAGCGGGCCCGGGGCGTGATCCGAACGGATACCGGCGAAGGCGCGGCCGGCGCCTTGCGGGTCAAGCCTGCCCTGCGGCGGGTGCTCTTCGGGGGGCGGCCGCTTTGATGGGCGGATGCAGCGGAACGGGAGGGTGCGGATCGCTTGACCATGGATCATGGGCATAGCAGCGCCACCGCCGGACGGCAAGGCGGGCCGGAAAAGGGCCCCTGAGTCGCGGGGGACCGGGCTCAATAAAGACGGTGGCGGCGATGTGCAGCTCCCTCCGGCACCGAAACGCCCGGGGGCTCTGGCTTTCCGGGTAAGGTGCCCTCCATTCCGCCTAGGCCGGGGGCCTGCCGACACAGCCATCGACACAGCTATCCGGGGGGCCGCCGGCGAGTCGGCGAATGAGGTTTTTAAAAAAGAGCGATGACGATGGAATCAACGCTTGCAGTCCAAGGATTTTCTTTTAAATAAAGGTCAGGACTTGGGTGTCACCGGCCAGCCCTGGCGGACGTTCGCAACGGCGACCCGGCACTTCAGTTCAACCGGATTTTCATAAACCTTGCGTCGTCGCCCTTCGGACGTAAATCCGTGTGCGCTGCGTCGGTATCCTGGTCTTTGCTTGAAAAGATACCGGAATACTTAGGGGTTTTGAATATCGCTTTTAAAAGGTGTGGTCCGTCGTTGTAAAAACGGCGACGACATCAGGGGTGCCGCCACGGCGGGCTTTGGCCCGTGTCGACGGCGCGCCTTGCACACACCCGTCCGCGACCGCCGGGTCAGCCCCCATCGTTCGGCTGCCGGCCTTTTGAATGATGTGTGACAGACATGACCCAAGAGCCCCTGTGGCAGCCTAGCGATATCCAGAACCAGGAAGGCGTGGAGAAGGAAGCCGACGGTGACGCCCCCAAGCGGCGCGGTCGCATCCCGCAATCGGCCTGGCCGTCCATTCTGGAACGGTATCGCGCCGGCGCCACCCTGTCGGCCATCGCCCGTGAGTTCGACTGCACGCCCAGCGCCATTTCCTACATCGTGCGCAAGGCCGAGACGGCGCAGCCCGGCGAAGGCGGCGACGCCCCCGCGCCGGCCGTGGAAGCGGCCCCCGCGCCCAAGCCGGCCCGCGTGCCCAAGGCGGAAGCGCCCGCCGCCCCTGCCCCCGCCCTGCCGCTGGAGCCGCCGGTGGTGACGGAAGCGCCGGCAGCACCCCAGGCGGCCCCCGCCGCCGTGGAAGCCGCCCCCGTGGCAGCCGCTCCCGTCGTCGAGCAGCCGCAGCGCGCCCCGCGCACCGCCGGTGAGCGCGGCCCCCGTGGCGAACGTCCCGTTCGTTCACAGGAGGGCCGTTCACAGGAGGGCCGTTTCCAAGAGAGCCGCGAAGGCCGTCCGGAGCGTGAACCCCGGGCCGATCGCGCCGAGGGGGAACAGCCCCGGGGTGACCGGTTCGGTGATCGTCCGCAGCGGGGTGAGCGCCGCACCCTCACCGGCGCCGCCGTGGCCAATGCGGCCCAGGAACGCAGCCAGCCGCCGGCCGTCAGCCAGGGGCAGCGTCCCTATGGTGACCGTCAGGGCAACCGCGCCCCGGTCGATACCGACAGCATGGACCAGTTGCTGGACCGCCCCTACAACAGCGACCGTCCGGTGGGTTCGGAATATCCCTACCGCCAGCAGCAGCGCAACGCCGCCCGCCTGGAAGCGGCCGAGACGCCGACGGAACCGGCCGACCAGCGCATGATCGCGGCCGCGCAGCGCAGCGCCGAGGCCTATACCGCCTGGAAGGCCAATCCCGAAGGCGGCATGCAGGGCCTGACTGACGCGCTGCATGAACTGCGCAAGGTGATCGCCCGCATGGAGATCGAGATGTCGGCCAGCCGCAAGGAAGAGCATGCGGCCCGGCCCATCCCTATCCCCTACCACCGGGCTCAGCGCCGCTGAATTGCTGGGGCTTATGCCCCGGCTTTCAGCACTCGCTTGCACTGAATGCGAAAACACCCCGCCCGGGTCTCCTCGGGCGGGGTGTTTGCATTTGGACCGCCGCAAGGAGCAGCAGCCCGAAAGGGGTTGCAGCGTCAGCCGCCCATGGTGGCGCCCAGGATCAGCACGGCGCCGTAAAGAGTAGCGAACAGGCTGGCCAGCGCCAGGAAGTCCCGCACTAGGCGCCCGCCATTCGCACCGGCCCGGCCTAAGGCGCGGCGGCTCAGCAGCGTGGATTTCGGGGCAAAGCCGACACCGTGCATCGTGTCGTGGACCGCAATGTACGCCATTTACCCCTCCACCGTTTGTCTATCCGGAGCCGCGCTTGTCGGCGCAAGCCGTTCGTGGACTTAGTGTTGCCAGAACGTTCCAGGAACCACAAGCGGAAATGTTCTCATCTCGTTCCTTTTTTGGACTCACAACGAGAACATGCAACCCCTGGGGCCTGTACCGTGTCCGAGCCCCCAGGAATGGAATCAGCGGCCGGCAGCAGTGAACGCCTCTTCATATCGCTCGGGCTTGAAACCGGCCATCAGCGTGCCGTCCAGGTCCAGAATCGGGCGCTTGATCATGGAAGGCTGGGCCGCCATCAGGGCCACCGCCTTGGCGGCGTTCAGGTCCTGGCGGTCGGCGTCGGGCAACGCGCGGAAGGTGGTGCCGGCGCGGTTCAGCACCGTTTCCCAGCCCAGCGCGGCGCACCACGCCTGTAGCCGGTCCGGATCGATGCCCATGGCCTTGTAGTCATGGAAGGCGTAGTCGATGCCGCGCCGGGCCAGCCAGTCGCGGGCCTTCTTCATGGTGTCGCAGTTCTTGATGCCATAGAGGGTGACGGCCACGGCCCAGGTTTCCTTTATTGATGCAGTATTGCGAAATTCTTTTAGCCTAATGCAGGCGTTCCCAAAGTGAACCAGGCGCGGCTGATGCGGCCACCCGTCACTTCATAAATGCCGATGACCTCCACCGTGCCAGGGCCTTCCGGAAACGTCCGGGTCACCACCTCATGGTCCACCACGGTGGCGCCCACCGCCACGCGGTGCAGCAGTCGTCCGTGCAGGTTGGGTTCCTGGAAGCGGATGAGATGGCGCGCCCGAATCTCATCCGTCCCGCTGGCCAGCAGGGTATCTGGATGCTGGTAGATGCGCGCGTCCTCGGCCCAATAGGTCATGAAGGTGTCGATATCCTTGGCGTTGTAGGCGCGCAACTGGCCGTCCACCACCTGCTCGGGCGTCAGGGGCGAAAGCGGCGCGGTCCAGGTCATGGCGACACTCCTCAAGGCGAAGGGCGGATCACTTTTATCGAATATGATGCCGCCCGGCCGTCGCTGTTATTCGGCATGCCGCCCATTCCCCATCGCCCCCTGAAGGTCCTGGTCACCTTGCATCCCATGGCGGGCCTGGCCATGCGGCCCGCCGCTGAAGGGCAAACACTGGTTCACGCTCTCAAGGCCCGCGCGACGCGCCGTCCGACGCCGCAGCGCCGCCACCCACGGTCACCCGGCCCACCACGCGCGTGCCATCCTCGCCCGGCTTGAGCTCGATCTGCATCATCTGCACCTCCTCCGTCGCCCGCTGGTAGTTACGGTAGAGATGGGCGCGCACGGTGATGGGCCCGTTCGGGTTCAGGCGGTCGGTGCGGTAGATGTTGGCGCTGATGGTGTATTCGCCGTTCGGCGCCCGGCGCAGCAGATATTCCTCCGGTCCATAGCCCTGGGTCATGTCGTGCGACAGCCGGCCGCCGATGGCGGTGCGGGGATGGCTGTAGATGGCGCGCTCGCCCGAGGGCTCATCCACCCACAAGTCCATGTCCGTGGCGTCCACGTTCCATTCCAGGACCACGCGCAGATCCACGTCCAGCTTGTCCCGCAGGCGCGGGTCAAGCGGGATGTCGCGCACGCCCAGCTTTTCCAGGCGCGGCAGGATGCGGTTGGCCTCCATCAGGGCCACCATCTCGATGCCGGTGTAGGCCGGCGACCAGGTGCGGGTGATGACCTCGTTCAGCAGCCGCATGGCCCGTTCGTAATCCGCCCGCACCGACGCCGCCGGGGCGCCATGCTTGGCCGCCCGTTCCGCGCGTTCGATCAGGGCCAGGGCCAGGCTGCGCCGGGGCTGCGGCCGGTCGCCATCCAGGTACAGCACCTTCTCATACAACCAGATGGCGCGCGCCTCCTGCCCGAAGCGCATCAGGTCGTCGGCCACGATGATCAGGGTGCCGGTGTCGGCACTGGGCAGTTCCAGGGCGCTCAGCGCCATGGACGCCGCCTCGCCCACCTTGCCGTTGCGGAACAGCAGCTCCGCCACGTCCAGGTAAAAGGCCGGCAGGCTGCCGTACCGCGCGGCCTGGGCAGTGACCGCCGCCCGGAACTCCTCGGCATCGGCCAGATGCTCCTTGATCTCGCGAATATAGGGACGGTTGGGGTCCCAAGGCGCCACCTCAATGGCGCCGGCGCTGTCGCCACCGGATTGGCCGCCACCGGACTGGCCGTTCGCGCGGCTGCCGGTAACGACCACCTGGTCCGCTGCGCGGCCGGCGATGGGTGCCCTGGGCGTGGGCCCGACCGATGAGAGGGGCGCCATCACCGGCGGCGGCGGTGCCTCGATGTTGACCTCCACAGGCGGTGCGAAAGCCGGTGGTTGCACCGCTTGGGGTGGCGGCGGAGGCGCCATCACCGGGGCGGCCATCGGGGGCGCCACCATCGGCGGCTTGGCCGTGTTGACCGACCCCACGATGGGCGGCGGCGGGGCCGGCATCGGCGGCGGCCGAACCGTGGTGCTGTTCATGATGACATGCGGCGGAGGAGGCTCCCGGCGGGATGGTGCTGGGGGCGGTGGAACAGCCGGCGGCGGGGCGGGCTTGCGGCCGGCCCACCAGTCCTTCTGCTCCTGCCAGGCGGTGACCACCTGCCCTAGCCGGTTGGCGGCGGCGATGTCCTTGATCTGCTGGGCGCGGGCCTGCGCCGCGGCGAACTGGTTCTGCAGATCCTTGCCCAGGCTGTCGGGCGGGGCGATGTCGGCGTCGACATAGTCCTGCAGCCGTTCCAGCACCAGGAAGACGGCACCGCCGCCGGCGACGCCGTAGCGCCGGGCGAAGCCCACGGCCGCCTTCTGGTCCGGCCGGTCGGACGCCGTCATCTCCGCCACGCGGTCGGCGGCCCACAGCGCGCCCAGGGCGTCATCCGCCGCCGTTGGCAAATCGTTCAGGTCGAAAGACAGAACGCGCCCATCGGCCAGCGTCACCTTGACGGCGCCCAGCGACGGCGGGGCACGGCCGACGATGCGCACCCAATCGGGTGCCGCCGGCAGCACCGTGAAGTCCAGCGCCGTGCCGTCCGCCGCCTTCACATCGATGGCGCGGCTGGCCGGGCTGCTCAGGCGGGCCAGGACGGCGTCCGCCCCCCGCGCCCGCAAATCGAGATGCTCCCCGCCCGACTTGCGGACCAGCGCCGCCAGGAAGCCATGGTCGGCATCGGCGCCGCTGGACAGGGTGAATAGTGGGCAGTTCACCCGCTCCGCCTGATAGGCATCCAGGGTCACCCGCCCATCGGAGAAGTACAGGCAGGCGTCGGCCGGCGCCGGCGCGGCCTTCAACACCCCTTGCAGGGAGGTAGCGCCACCGTAGCTCACGGCCCGCAGGGCGCCCACCGCCTCGTCCGCCGCCGTGGCGCTGTCAAAGGACAGCACGTGCGGCGTGTCGTCGGCGAACAGCACCACATCCACCACCTTGGGGCCCACCGCCGCCAGATAGCGCTGCAACAGTTCCAGTTCCGCCGGCGCCGCGTCCTGCCGCGATAGCGACCGATCCCAATAGACGCGTACACGGCCGGTGGGCTTGGCGCCGCCGGTGCCGCCGGGCACGGCTGCGTTCACCTCGAAGAAGGTGTCGCCGGCATGATGGCGGGTCAACACCACCGGGGCCGCCGGCGGCATGCCGCCAATGGTGAGGGCGCCGCCCAGGGTGACGCCGCTGGCGTTGGCCCGCGCCTCCAACCCGCCCGTGCCGGGGGCCCAGCGCAGGTCCAGCCCGTCCGGCCCCGCCAGGGCCGGTGCGGCGGCGGCGTCCACATCGATGACCAGCAGGTTGACCTTGGCCACCGGGTCCAAGGTCACCAGCGGCAGGGTATAGGGCTGGTCCGTGCCGATGGGGGTGGCGAACTCAACCCGCACGGTGCGGCCCCGGTTGGGGAAGATGGGAAAGACATGGGTGCGGAAGGCATTGTCGCGCGTCACCTCCGCCAAGCCGGGATCGACGCCGCGCCGCACCTGCTTCTGATAGGCCAGCGTGGCGGCGCGCTTGGCCACCAGCACGCCGTCGGCCATCTGGCCATTCACGTCCAGCGCATAACCGGTGACGACGGAGCCCGCCGGCAGGTCCAGGGTGAAATCGCCCTCCACCGCCGCCGTGGTGGGGTTGGCGAAAGTGGCCGACAGCGTGGTGTGCGCCACCCCGCCGATGATCTTCACCGTGATGTCCAGGTTGCCGATGGTCAGCGCATGGGTCGGCTGGGCACCCCCGGGCGCCATATAATTGCGGGCGACCAATTCGGGACTATAGGACCGGGCCGGCGCTGGTGTTGCCCCACCTGTGCGCGCCCAGAACAGCAGGCCCAGGAAGACCGCCAGCGTCAGCAGCACCCAGACCGCACGACCCATGCCCCAGCGCCCGATCAGCCTGTCGCGCATCCCGCCCCCCAATCCATGTAATACTGTAACGGCCCCGCGCCCCACCGCGCAAGCCCGCGCCCTGAGGTCTACATCCCGGGGCCGTCGAACAGTATTGCCAGGATCATGGCCGCCGGAATGTGGCGGACATAAGGCCCCTTTCGCCCCTTCGTTGAAAAAGGGCTGGCCCTCTGCCCTACACCACCCGCGTTGCGAGGCGGCACAGCGCCCGCAAGTCCGTCATGGCCTCGATGCCGGCCACCTGGTCGGCCAGGCGCTGCGCGTGCCCGTCCGGCAGCGAGGCCGCCAGATGCAGGAACTTGGCGCGCAGGCGGTCGTCATCGGCGCCGATCAAGCTGGTGTCGCACCGCGCCTCGCGGCGCGATCCATCGGCCAGCGTGACCTCCACCGCCGTCAGGTCGGCCGGCCAGTCCCGGGGCCCGAACGCCACCGTCACCCGGTCCCGCAGGGCAACCAAGTCCGGCTGGGCCGTCACGGCATCCGTGAACAGCCCGGGCCTGCCGGTGTCCGCCCCCAACAGGGCCAGGGCCGCGACGAAACGCAGGCTGAATTTCGCCTCCGTACCGGTGCGGGGGGCGGCAATGTTGCACATGCGGTCAGCACCGGCATCCACGGTCAGGCGCACCTGCCGCACATCCGTCGGCTCCAGACCTTGGGCGCGCAGTGCCGCGATCGCCTCGATAGCGCCATGGGTGCCGAAGCAGGAGGCGTGGTACTTGAAGGAATTGCGGTCCAGCTCATGGCCGTCCCACGTGATGGGGCCAGCGGGGATGGCGGATTGGGTGGCGGCGTAGCCCTGGGGCGCCTCCAGGATGTCGGTGCGGCTGGAAATCCCCGCCTCGGCCCACACGGCGGCGCACAGCCCGGCCTCGGCCGCCCGGCCGGCATGGATGGGCTTGGCCATGGTGCCGAATTGCGCCTTCAGCCCCGCCGCCTGTGACGCCGCCAGCCCGTAAGCGCGGGCGGTCGCCTCCTCATCCAGGCCCAGCAGGTGGGCGCAGGCGGCGGCGGCCCCCAGGGCGCCCAGGGTGCCGGTCATGTGGAACCCACGATCGTAGGGACCCGCCCCCAGCCAGCGCCCGATCATGCCCGCCGCCTCATATCCGGCGACAAAGGCCGCCATCACCGCCCTGCCCCCCAGCCCACGCTCCTCCGCCAGCGCCAGCAGCGGCGGCAGGATGACGGTGGTGGGGTGGACATGCATGGCCAGCGAGACGTCGTCATAATCCAGCGCGTGCCCCGCCACGGCGTTGAGGAAGGCCGCCTGGCGGGCGCTCACCTCCTCGCCCCCGCCGATGGCGGCGGCGGCGGGCCGCCCGCCTTCCGCGAGGGCGATGGCCCGCAACGTGCGGGAGACAGGTTCGTTCGCCCCCGCGATCGCCAGGCCGAGCCAGTCCAGGATGCAGCGGCGGACCATCGCCGCCGTCGCGGGCGACACCGATGCGGCGGCGGCCCGGCTGAGGCGGATGACCTGGAAGGTGGCGCTGGTCATAGGGCCGAGGGTTCCCAATCCAGCCCCGCCGCCAGGGTGTCGAACAGCGCCGGCCACTGGGCGTGCCAGGCGGACCGCTGCCCGGCATCGGCCCAGCTGCCGGCGATGCCGGCGGTCATCATGTTCCGCAGGTCGGGAATGCCGAAGCCCAGGTGGCTGTACATCAACTCCCACGCCCCGGCCGGGCTCACCCGGTGCAGGGTCGGGTCGTCGGTGTTGGGGTGGACGGCCAGGCCGGCGGCGGCCATGCGGCGGATGGGATGCTCGGCCGCCCACCGCTCCGGCGGCAGGGTGCGCAGGTAGTAGGAGTTGGTCGGCACCACCGTGAAGACCATGCGGCGGTCGGCGTACCGGCGCATCAGGTCGGGATTGTCGACGATGCTGTAGCCGTGGTCGACCCGGTCCACGCCCAGGCGGTCGACCACGGTTTCCACGTTGTGCCAGGGGGTGCCGAACTCCCCCGCGTGGGCGGTCAGGCGCAAGCCCTGGCGGCGGGCCAAGGCATAGGCCTCGGCGAACAGCTCAGGCGGCCGGTCCGTCTCGCGATAATCGATGCCGATGCCGGGTACCAGCGGATGGCGGGCAGCCGCCATCAGTTCCACCATCTCCAGCGCCGCGGCCGGATCGGCCTCACGGTCGATGGATGGGATCAGCAGGCCGCTGATGCCGTGGTCGGCCGCCGCCTCGGCGATACCGGCGACCAGGGCCGCCTGCACCTCACCATAGGCCAGGCCGGTGTCGCGCAGGGTGGCGGTGGGGTTCCAGAAGAACTCGGCATGGCGCACGCTCTCCGCCGCCGCATCCTCGAGGTATTCATAGGCGATGCGGCGGAAGTCGTCCGGCTCCAGCAGCAGGTGGCGTTCCAGGGCGCGCAGCACGTGCAGCACGCCCACCGGCTTAGCCCCGCGCCGGTAGAACGCCTCGATCTCCGCCCCGTTCATGGGCGCGCCGTGCTTGGCGGCCAGGTCAGCGAAGGTTTGGGGCCGCACCGCCCCCAACAGGTGGCAATGCAGCTCCACCTTGGGCATGGCGCGGAAGAAGGCACGCTGCGCCTCGGTGACCGTGCGGCCGGTCTGCGCCGGCGGCACGGTGGCAAGCGTGTCGGTGATGGGAATGGTCATGAAAGGCCCATGATAAGCGCCGCGGCGGTCAATGCCGGGTCGCGGCGACATAGAAGTAGTAGCCGAGCGGAACGGACAGGATCAGCAGCCCGACGGGCACGCGGGCCACCCGCCCGGCAAGGATCTGCACCAGGACGTAGGCCAGGATGCCGGCGGCGATGCCGGTGCCGAAATTGTTGGCGACCAGGGTGACCAGCACCATGACCAGGGCCGGCAGCAGGTCGGCGATCTCATCGGCCACCAGGTGGCGGATGGTGCCGAACATGGACAGGCCGGTCAGGATCAGGGCCGGCGCCGTCGCCTGCCGGGGCACCGCCATCACCAGGGGCGTCACCAGCAGGGTGGCGAGGAAGCACAGCGCCGCCCAGGCCGAGGTCAGGCCGGTGCGGCCCCCCGCCTCCACCCCGGCGGCGGACTCGACCAGGGCCGTGCCCGACGGGATGCCGATCAGCGGCCCCAGCGTCGCCATCACGGAATCCACCAGGAAGGGCCGCTCGATGCCCGGCAGGTTGCCGTGCTCATCGGTCAGCGACGCCTTGGCGCCCACGGCCAGCGTGGTGCCCAGGGTGGAAAAGAACTCCCCCGCGAAGAAGGCGAACAGATAGGGCAAGGCCGTGAGCGAAAAGGCGCTGCCGATATCGATCTGGAACGAGATCGGCTGGAAGGACCGGGGCAAGGCCACGAGGGAGGACGGCAGCACCGTCAGCCCCAGCGGGATGCCCGCCAGCGTCGCCGCCACGATGCCCGCCAGCATGGCGCCAGGCAGCCGGCGCGTCTGTAGGGCCACGGCGACGCCCAAGCCGATCAGGGCCACGATGGGGCCCGGCTGGCTGAAATCCCCCAGCGAGAGCGCCACATTCCTGGTGTTCAGCGCCACCATGCCGGCGTCGCGGCAGCCCAGCAGGGCGATGAACAGGCCCAGTGAGGCCCCCAGCCCCAGCTTGATGGGGGCCGGCACCAGCCGCATCACCAGGGTGCGCGCACCCGTCAGGGTCATCACCAGGAACAGGACACCCGACAGCAGCGCGATGCCCAGGCCCGCCGGCCAGGGAATGTGCTCGGTCTGCGCCAGGGTGATGCCCAGGATGGCCGACCCGCCCAGGCCGGGTCCGACGATGAAGGGCAGGTTGCCGTACAGGCCCATGAACAGGCTGCCCACAGCCATGACGGCGATGGCGGCGGTGGTGGCGGCCCCGCGATCCATGCCGCCGCTGGCCAACAGCGACGGGATCACCACGATCAGGTAGGCCGCCGCCATGAAGGCGGTGAGGCCGGCGACGCCCTCGCGCCCCACGCTGGTGCCACGCTCCGCCAGGCGGAAGCGGCGGTCGAGCAGCACCCTCATCGCCGGGGTCCTCATTGCCGAGCCTGGGCCGTGAACGTGGACAGGAAACGGGTGGTGTCCACCTTCTGCACGATGTGCACCGTCTGCTCTCCCTGGTGCGGGGCGAATTCGTCCTTCCAGATCTGCGCGGTGCCATAGGCCGGCCCCGGCAGCAGGTCGACGTCCATGCGGGCCACCAGCTCCTCCGTGACCAGGGACCGGTCGATGGCGACGGCGGCGGTCAGCTCATCCCACAGCGGCTGGCCGACCTTGGCGTAGTCATGGAAATAGCGGGCCAGCGGCGTGCCGGCGGATGCCACCTGCCCGACCAGCTCCGGCGTCACCTTCACACTGCCGGTGACGTTGCCCATGACGGTGATCTTCTTCCACGGCGCGGTCAGCACAATGTGCGCCGCCTCGGGATCGAACAGGAAATTGAAGTCGGTGGCGTAGTCGGTGTTGCCGGTGACCCGGGCCACCGCCAGGTCCAGCCCACCGCCCTCGATCACGATCTCCTTGGCCAGCGCCGGCAGGTCGGGCGCCAGGCGTAGCGCCAGGGCGATATCGGTCAGCGGTCCGGCGGTGATGACGGTGACCTCTCCCGGGTGGGCCCGCACCAGGCTGATCAGCAGGTGCGCCGCGTCTTCCGGCACCGCCGCGATCTGCGGCTCGCCCTCGGGCAGGGGCGGCACCAGCGCCGGGTCGTCGGGATGATAGCTCCGGCCCGGGCGCGGCGCGTTCCACGCCCCCTTCCAGGGGATGGCGCCGTAGCGCTGTTCCCAGGCCCGCATCTCGCCCTGGGTGCGCAGCAGGGGCATCTCCGCCCCCTTGGCCACCGGAACGTCCGGCCGGCCGGCGATCTCCAGGAAACGCAGCAGGTGCCGCGTCTCCTCCTGCAGCCAGGCGTCGCCGGTGACGACGCCCACCCCCAACAACTCGACCTTGGGGTCGCGCAACAGCGGGATCATCGCCTGGATGTTGCTCTGGCCAGGCCCCAGGAAATCATTGTCGAAATAGACCAGGGTCTTGTCGGACGCGGCGGCGGGAACCGCCGCGCCCCCAGAGGCCGCGCCCAGGGAGAGCACCAGCGCGGCGGCGCGCGCCGCATGAACGAGCTTCATCGATGACCCCATCAGAACCGCGCGCTGACGTTGGTGAAGACATAGCGCCCCAGGGCATCGTAGATGCCGCTGTAGAAAGCGCCATTGGAAACCTGGCCGCCGGTGCTGGCGGTCACGGGCGGGTCCTTGTCGAACACGTTGTTGACGCCCATCCGCAGGCTGATGTCGTCGGTCAGGGCCAGCGACACGCCCAGGTCCAGGTAGCTGACGCTGGGCAGCGTGGCGTCGTAGGGCTGGTAGGCGCCCGCCAGGTAGACGGCACTGCTGGACTTGTCGTTGCGGGTGCCGCCGATGTAACGCCAGGTCGCCATCAGGTCCACGCCGTCCGGCAGGGTCCAGTCCACCACCATGCGGTGGCGCCACTTGGGGATGGGCATGCCGCAGGTGACGCCGAAGTAGCCCTCGCACCGGTAGGACGGCGTGTTGGGCAGCACCTGGATTTCATACTTGTCGGTGAAGGTGCCCGAGAAGTTCAGCCCCACCCGGCCCAGGCCGTTCACCCCGATCAGGTCGGCCACATCGTACTTGGCCGAGAGCGAGAAATCGACGCCCGAGGTGTCGAGATAGCCCGCATTGATGTAGGTGGTGACGACATAGCCGCTGGTGACCAGCGAGCCGGTGGTGGGGTTGCGGACCACCAGGTTGCAGAAGGTGCCGGTGGCGATGCACTGGCTGAGTTCGATCGTGGCCGGCACCGTCGAGATCAGCTTTTTCACATCGATATCGAAATAATCGGCGGTAAGCGTCACGCCCGGCAGGAAGGACGGGGTGATCTGGGTCCCGAACGACACCGTGTTGGACTCTTCCGGCTTCAGGCCCGGGTTGCCGCCGATCATGGCGCCGGACTTCTGCCCCGCCGCCGGGGCGATGTTGCCGTACTGCGTGACCGTCACGCCGGAGGCCTGGCAGGCCGCCAGGCTGGCGGTGGGATGGGCGCCTTCGCAGGGATCGGTCAGGTTGGCGGTGGTGATCTGCTGCGGCCCGTACAGTTCCACCAGGTTGGGCGCGCGCACCGCGCGCTGGAAGCTGCCCCGGAAACGGATGTCGGTGTCCGGCGCCCACTCGCCACCGGCCTTGTAGGCGGTGGTGTCGCCGGCGGTGCTGTAGTCGGAATAGCGGGCGCCGGCGTTCAGGGACAGGCTGTGGAAGAAGGGCCGATCCTGGACCAGCGGCGCGGTCACCTCGGCGAACAGCTCCTTCACGTCGAAGGCGCCGGAAATGGGGAACTCACCGCCCGAATTGCCCGCCACGTCCTTGGAGGAATAGTGGCTGTCCGGCGTCAGGCCGATCGACTCCCGGCGGTATTCCGTGCCGAAGGCCACGCCCAGAGGGCTATGGGCCAGGGGGCTGGTGAGGGCCGACAGCTGGCCGGTGACGGCGCCGCTGGCCACCACTTCCTGGGTGAAGCCGGTACGGTAGAAATCCTGCTGCACATAGCCCAGCGCCGCCGGGGTGATGCCGCCGATGGCGAAGATGTTGATGGGCACGCAGCCGGCAGCACCGGTCTTGCACACGATCTGGCCGCTGGAATTGGTCACGGCCTGCAGCGCGTTGGCGAAGTTGGACAGCGAGATGTCGCCGGTCAGCCGCGAGTCATAATTGGTGCGGCCATACTGGGCATAGACGTCGTACTGCCAGTCGTCACTGATGTCGCCCTTGGCCCCCAGCACGCCGCGATAGGCGGTGTGGGTGGTGTAGTCGTGGCGCGAGCCGGCCTGCACGTCGCGTTCCGACACCACCACGTTGGCGGTCTGGGCGGAGGTCAGCCCCGCCGTGGTGCAGAAGACGCTGACCTCCTGCGCCGACAGGTAGGGATTGTTGCAGTTGACCTTTTCCGCCACGCTGAACACGGCGGTGGGCGACAGGCGGATGTCCGCCTCGTCCCGCATGAACATGAACTCGCCATAGACCTGGTGGCCGGGCGCGTATTCATAGTGGCCGAACAGGTCCAGGTTATAGCGTTGGTCCGGCGACTGCAGGTCGTAGGTGGGACCGTTGTTGAAGCCGTCCGACGTCTTGTAGGTGCGCAGGGTGTTGCCGGTGGTACCGTCCAGGGTGTAGGTGCCGCGCGCCGCCCCCGTGGTCGGGTTCAGCGGCTGGAACTGGGCCGGGTAAGTGGCGCTGGACAGCGAGCAGGAATAGCCGCTGGCGCCGGCCGACAGCCCGCAGATGGAGAAGTCGCGGTCCGACGTCCGTACCCCTACGGCATGGCGATAGCTGAAGAAGCCCGTGATGTTGCCGCGCCCGCCGGCGAAGTTCTTGCCGGCGGTGATGGAAACGTCGTTCTGCGGCCCATCGAAGGTGGCCCCGCCGGGATAGGCCTGCTTGGCCGCTGCCGAAACGGCGCGGATGGGGTTGTTGTTGGTGTGGCTGTAGAAGCCGTTGGTGGTGTCGACCTGGACGCCGTCGAAGTCCTTCTTGAGGACGAAATTGACCACGCCGGCCAGCGCGTCCGAGCCGTAAACGGCGGAGGCGCCGCCGGTGACCACGTCGATGCGCTCGATCAGCGCCGCCGGAACGTTGTTGATATCGGGCGCCTGCGCCGCCGTGCGGTCAGGGTCGCCCTGCATCAGGCGGCGGCCGTCGATCAGCACCAGGGTGCGCTGATTGCCCAGGTTGCGCAGGTTGATGGTGGCGGTGCCGCTGGCGCCCACCGTGCCGCCGCGATTGCCGGCACCCTGGTCGGCATAGGCCTGCGGCAAGGTGTTGATCAGGTCCTCGACCCGCGTCACGCCGCGTTGCTGCAGCTCCTCGCCATTGACCGTGCTGATGGGGCTGACGCTGGTGGCGTCGGGGCTGCGGATGCGCGAGCCGGTGACGATGATCTCGGTCAGCGCCGTGTCGCTGGACGCGGTCTGCGCCGTGGCTGGGCCGGCGGCCAGCGGCCCCGCGGCGATGGCGACGATGGTCGCGGTGAAACGCCCGGCGCGCGCACGCGCCTTCCTGCTGATTGACATGGAGCCCCCGTCTGATTTTTTCGCGCCCGACACTTGCCCGGTCGGCGGCTCCTCCCCCGAGGTGGCGCGTGGCTTGCCGCCCGTCGCCCGTCCAGTCCGTGCAGTACCCGGCGGCTGCCCGCCACCTTGCTTGCCCTGTTTGGGCCCGCCCCGTCTGAACTATGAATGTAGTATGACGCGCGCTCCTTCAGAGGGGAAAGTTTTTACATTTATGTTTTTATAACTTTGCCTTATTACAAAACCGCCATGTCCCGGACCATCGACGCGCCCCCCGCCTGGAAGAATCCCGTCTCGCTGCGCCAACTCCGCTTCTTCGTGGAGCTGGCGCGCACGGGGAACTTCTGCCGCGCGGCGGAGGAAATGTCGGTGTCCCAGCCGGCGATCAGCGCCGGCATCCGCCAGATAGAGGCGCACCTGGGCGTACGCCTGTTCGACCGCACGACACACAAGGTGACGCTGACCGACGCGGGCATCTCGCTGCTGCCGCACGCCCAGCGCCTGCTGACCACGGCGGCCAACGCCTTCAGCGACATGCATGAGGTCGCGGGGCGGGAAATCGCCACGGTGCGCATCGGCGCCATCCCCACGGCGATGGAGGCGGTGGCCGCCTCGCTGGCGGAGCTGGCGGGCGACATGCCGGGGGTCGTTCCCCACCTGCATGACGGGCGCGCCGACCAGCTGATCCGGGGCCTGCGCGGCGGCACCTATGACCTGGTGGTGACGGTGCAGGCCCTGCCCGACGACGATCTGGAAGGCGTGCCGCTGTTCGAGGATGAGATGCTGCTGGTGGCCCGCGCCGATCATCCCCTGGCCGCCCACGACCGCCTGCCGTGGCGCGCCCTGGCCGGCCAGGAGATCGTGCATTTCGCCGGCGGCAGCATCGGCGAGCTGACCTCGGCCGCCCTGCAGCAGAACGACCTCGCGCCGTCCACCCGCTATCGCGTGGACCAGGTCAATTCCCTCTATGGCCTGGTGCTGAGCGGCCTGGCCATCGGGGTCATGCCCTGGCTGTACACCCTGGGCTTCCCCGAGGACCGCCTGCGGCGCATCCGCCTGGACGGCCCTACCGTGCGCCGCCAGCTGCGCCTGCTGCACCGCCCGCAACTGCGGGAGGAGCATCCGCGCGGCGTGGAATTCGCGCAAAGGCTGACCGCCAAGCTGCGCGACAAGCTGTCGGCCAACCGCCTGCCCTGAGCTGGGCCCGCCTTCCCGTCAGTCGCTCTCGGCGATGGAATCCACCCGGTCCGGATAGAAGGCCAGGTGGTCCTTGATCGCCCCGACGGCGGCGTGCGGCGCCTCATAGGTCCAGATCGCGTTCACCGCCCGCGCGCCGCCGGCGGGGATGCTGAAGTAGGAGGCATCGCCCTTGTAGGGGCAGTGGGTGGCGTGGTCGGTGCGTTCCAGCGCCGCCATGTCCACGTCCTTGCGCGGGATGTACTGGACGGCGGGATAGCGCGCCTCCCGCAGGCTGAGCGCATCACGCGTGTCGGCGATCACCTTGCCGCCCAGCGTCACGACCACCCGCCTGGGGTTGCGCTCGATGGTGATGGGATGATCGGGACCTGGAATCTTGATCGTCTTCTCGGTCATGGCGCTGCCTCCTGCGATCGCTGCCAGGGATATGGGGTCGAGGGCCCCGGGCGTCGAGAGCCGCTTGACAGCCCCTGACCGCGCACCGATCATCAGATGTCAGACCAATTTGGGGCGGCGTCGGGACAGCGCTGAAGCCCCGCATGACAGTCGAGGTGCCGTGGTTCCGCCCGCCGCCCCCCTTCCCGCCAGCACGGCCCTGCAGCCGCTGCCCAGCGCCGACCGCATCGCGGCGGTCAGCGCCGCCCTGGCGGCCTTCATCGCCGAGGGGGCCTTGCAGCCGGGCGAGCGCCTGCCGACGGAGCGGGAGCTGATGGCGCGGCTGGCCGTCGGGCGGTCCACGGTGCGGGAGGTCATCCGCCAGTTCCAGGCGCGGGGCCTGGTGGAGACGCGCAAGGGCAGCGGCACCTATCTGCTGCGGGCCATAACGCCCGGCGCCGTCCATGTCTCGCTGACAATAGATGCCGGGCTGCTGCGCGACCGGCTGTTGCAGACCCTGGAGATCCGCCGGGGGCTGGAGGTCGCGGCCAGCGAGGCCGCCGCCCGCCGCGCCACCCCGGCCGACCTGGCCGTCCTGGAGGAAAAGCTGGTGGCCATGGAACGCGTGCACATGGACCAGGGCACCGCCGGGCCGGAGGATCTGCAGTTCCATTTGGCGATCTACGACGCCACCCACAATCCACTGTTCCGCCAGTTGCTGGAGCAGTTCCGCGAGACGTTCGAGCATTTCTTCGAAAAGCCGTTCGACCGCCCCGACTTCGCCCGCCGATCCTTCGCCCTGCACCGCGAGCTCTTCGACGCCATCCGCGCCGGCGATCCGGAAGCCGCGCGGCTGAAAACCCTGGGCATCCTCGCCATCGTCGAAGAAGACATCCAGGCCATGTCCCCCACAACCGGTTCCCCGCAATGACCGACCTTACCGAAGATCCCGTGGCCCTGGCCCAGCGCCTGGTGGCGCATGACGAGGGGAGCCACGCCTATGAGGCGGTGGTGCCGGCCATCGTCCAGACCTCGCTGTTCACCTTCCCCAATTTCCAGGAGATGGCGGACACCTACGCCGGCAAGCGCTCGCGCAACGTCTATTCCCGCACCACCAACCCCACGGTGACGGAGTTCGAGCGCAAGATGGCAGCGCTGGAGGGGACGGAGGACGCCATCGGCTTCCCCAGCGGCATGGCCGCCATCTCCGGCGCCGTGCTGGCGCTGGTCCAACCGGGCGACCGCATCGTCTGCGTCCGTCATGTCTACCCGGATGCCTACCGCCTGTTCGAGACGCTGCTGAAGAAGTGGGGCGTCACCACCACCTACGTCGATGGCGCTGACCTGGCCGCCGTGGACGCCGCCTTACCTGGCGCCCGCCTGCTGTACCTGGAAAGCCCCAACAGCTGGATGATGGAGGCGCACGACGTGGCCGCCCTGGCGGCCCTGGCCAGGAAGCACGGCGCCGTCAGCCTGATCGACAATTCCTGGGCAACACCCGTCTTCCAGCGGCCGGCGGCGCTGGGCGTGGACCTGGTGCTGCATTCCGCCTCCAAATACATCGGCGGGCACAGCGACACGGTGGCGGGCGTGGTGGCCGGGCGGCTGGAGCTGACCGGCCTCATCCGCCGTACCATCTGCCCCTATATCGGCGCCAAGCTAGGGCCGTTCGAGGCCTGGCTGCTGCTGCGCGGTTTGCGCACCCTGCCCATCCGCATGAAGGCGCATGAGGCGTCGGCCCTGACCCTGGCGCGGCGGCTGGCCGAGCATCCCAACGTCGCCAAGGTGCACCATCCGGCGCTGATGGGTCCCCTGCCGCCGGGCCTGACCGGCACCTCGGGCCTGTTCTCCTTCACTGTGGACGACGGTATCGATATCCCCGCGCTGTGCGACGCCCTGGCGTTCTTCCATTTGGGCGTCAGCTGGGGCGGACATGAAAGCCTGGTGGTGCCGGCGCTGGTCACCCACGTCCAGGCCGCCGGCCCCAACTCCGCCCTCGATTTCGGCGTGCCGGCCACCATGGTGCGCCTGCATGTCGGGCTGGAGGGTACGGAGGCGCTGTGGGCCGACCTGGACCAGGCCTTGACGGCGGCCAAACGCTGATGATGCTGAAACGCCTGCTCCTCGCCCTCACTCTGCTTCTGCCAGCGGTCACCGCCCGCGCCGAAGAGCTGCGGCTGGTGGAGGTGTTGAGCAGCCCGGAACGGACGGAGACGCTGAAGCGGCTGGTCGCGGGGTTCGAGGCCCGCCACCCCGGCACCCATGTGGAGATCACCTCCCTGGCCTGGGGATCGGCGTTTGAGAAGCTGGCCACCATGGTGGCGGCGGGCGACATCCCCGACGTGGTGGAGATGCCGGACCGCTGGCTGTCGCTGTACGCCGGCAACGGCCAGCTGGAAAGCCTGGAGCCCTATCTGGCCCGCTGGCCGGAGACCCAGGGCCTGAACGACCGGGCCCTGACGGTGGCGCGCTCGGTGGCCGACACCGCCTACATGCTGCCCTACGGCTTTTACTTAAGGGCGCTCTATTACAATAAGGCGGTGTTCCGCCAGGCCGGCATCGCCGAGCCGCCGAAGACCCTGGAGGAGTTGCGCGCCGACGCCGCCCGGATCGCCCAGCTGCCGGGCAAGTCCGGCTATTGCCTGCGTGGGGGCCCGGGCGGCCTGAACGGCTGGGTCATGTTCGGGGCCAGCATCGCCGGCGGCAACGCTTTCTTCCATGACGACGGCACCAGCACCCTGAACGACGCCGGCTGGGTGGCCGGCACCACCTGGCTGATCGACCTGTACAAGGACGGGCTGGCGCCCAGGGACAGCGTCAACTGGGGCTTCAACGAGGTGGTGGCCGGCTTCTATACCGGCACCTGCGCCATGGTGGACCAGGACCCCGACGCCCTGATCGCGCTGAAGGCCCGCATGAAGGCGGAGGATTTCGGTGTGGCGCCCTGGCCCAAGGGCCCCAACGGCAAGGCCTATCCCACCCTGGGCTTCGCGGGCTGGTCCATCTTCAAGCGATCCGCCCACAAGGATCTGGCCTGGGACTTGGTGGTGGCGGTGAACGACCCGGCCGGCAACCTGGCCTGGAACCAGCAGACCGGCGCCCTGCCCGTCTACACCGCCGCCGCGCACGACCCGCTATATGCCGGCGCCATCTACCAGGGCTGGTTCGCGGAGCTGGCGGATCCGGACGTGGTGCCCACCCTCATGCCCACTTACCTGCCGGGCTTCGCCTATTTCGCCGACAGCCTGGTGGTGCGCAGCAGCCAGCAGGCGCTGCTGGGCCAGATCAGCCCCACCACCATGAACAAGCAATGGGCCGCCTATCTGACCAAGGCGCGACGCAAGCAGGCGGAAGGTGTGAAACCATGAGCCGCGCCCTGGCCCTGAGGCTGGAACCCTATCTCTACGCGGCACCGTCACTGCTGCTGATCGCCGCCATCATGCTGGTGCCGCTGGTCACCGGCCTGTCCTACGCCTTCCATGACCTGATCCTGCTGGACCCCCTGAGCGGCGACTTCGTCGGCCTGGATCATTTCCGGGAGATGCTGGACGACGACGGCTTCTGGACGGCGCTGCGCAACACGGTGGTGTGGACGGCGGTATCGGTGGCCCTGCAGTTCGGCTTCGGCCTCATCCTCGCACTGCTGCTGAACCGGCCCTTCCCCGGACGCGGCCTGGTGCAGGCCCTGGTTTTCCTGCCCTGGGCGGTGCCGGGCTTCCTGTCCGGCCTCACCTGGGCCTGGCTGTTCAACCCGGTGATCGGCCCGCTGCCCCATTGGCTGCACGGGCTGGGCCTGCTGGCCACGCCGGAGAACATCCTGTCCGACCCGCACCTGGCGTTGTGGGGGCCCATCGCCGCCAATGTGTGGTGGGGCATCCCCTTCTTCGCCATCACGCTGCTGGCGGCCCTGCAGTCCATTCCCAAGGACATCTATGAGGCGGCGGCCATGGACGGTGCCGGCCCGCTGCTGCGCTTTCGCCGCGTCACCCTGCCCCTGCTGGCCCCCACCATCGCCATCACCGTCATGCTGCGCACCGTGTGGGTGGCCAATTTCGCCGAGTTGATCGTGGTGATGACCAAGGGCGGGCCGGCCGACGCCACCCAGATCCTGTCCAGCTACATCTTCACCCTGGCCTTCCAGCGCCTGGACTTCGGCTACGCCTCCGCCGTGGCCGCCGTGCTGCTGGTGTTGCTGCTGGCCTATGCCGCTGCCGTCATGGTGCTGCGCCACGCGATGACGGAGCGGGCATGAGCAAAGCCGCAACCCGTGTCGCCCATGCCCTGGCGCTGGCGGCGTTCCTCGCCTTCGCCCTGTTTCCCCTGTTCTGGCTGCTGAAGGTGTCGCTGACGCCCGACGACCTGATGTATGGCGAGGGCCTGCGGCTATGGCCGTCGCGCGTGACGCTGGACCATTACGGATCCGTCCTGCGCCACAGCCAGTTCCCGCTGTTCTTCCGCAACAGCCTGATCGTTTCCGCCGCGACCGGCCTGCTGGCCACCGCCGCCGCCTCGGCCGCCGGCTATGCCTTCTCGCGCTTCCGCTTCCGGGGCAAGGCCTGGGTGGTGGGGGTGATGCTGGTCAGCCAGATGTTCCCCCTGGTCATCATCGTGGCGCCCATCTTCCGCCTGCTGGCGCCGCTGGGCCTGACCAACAGCCTGAGCGGCCTGGTGCTGGTCTACACCGCCTTCAACACCCCCTTCGCCGCCTTCCTCATGCAGTCCTTCTTCGAGGCCATTCCGAAGGATTTGGAGGAGGCGGCGATGATGGACGGCGCCACTCGCTTCCAGGCCCTGCGGCGGGTCATCCTGCCACTGACCCTGCCGGGGCTGGCGGCCACCGGCGGGTTCGTCTTCACCGCGGCGTGGAGCGAGCTACTGTTCAGCCTGATGCTGAACTCCTCCGCCGCCGTCAGCACCTTCCCCGCCGGCCTGCTGGGCTTCGTCTCCAAATTCTCGGTCGATTTCGGGCAAATGATGGCGGCTGGCGTGCTGGCCCTGCTGCCGGTCGGCGCCTTCTTCCTGCTGATCCAACGCTATCTGGTGCAGGGCCTGACGGCCGGTGCCGTGAAAGGCTGACCCAACCCCATGGCCACCATCACGCTTTCCAACGTCAGCAAGGATTACGGCGGCGGCCCGGTGCTGCGCGGCATCGACCTGGAGATACGGGAAGGGGAGTTCGTGGCCCTGATGGGGCCGTCGGGCTGTGGCAAGTCCACCCTGCTGCGCCTGATCGCCGGACTGGAGGAACCCAGTGGTGGCCAAATCCACATCGACGGCCGGCTGGTGAACGACGTGGCGCCCAAGGACCGGGACTTGGCCATGGTGTTCCAGTCCTACGCCCTCTATCCCCACATGACGGTGCGGGAAAACATGAGCTTTGCCCTGAAGCAGCGCCGCCTGCCGCCGGCGGAGATCAAGGCAGCGGTGGAGGCCGCCGCATCCAAGCTGGGCCTGACCAGCCTGCTGGAACGCAAGCCCAAAGCCCTGTCGGGCGGCCAGCGCCAGCGCGTGGCCATGGGCCGCGCCATCGTGCGCAAGCCTAAGGCCTTCCTGTTCGATGAGCCCCTGTCCAACCTGGACGCCCGCCTGCGCGAGCAGATGCGCTATGAGATCCGCAAGCTGCACCGCGAGCTGGGCGCCACCAGCGTCTATGTCACCCACGATCAGGTGGAGGCCATGACCATGGCCGACCGCATCGTCGCCCTGAACGACGGCGCCATCCAGCAGGTGGGCGCTCCGCAAGAGCTGTACGACCAGCCCGCCAACCTGTTCGTGGCGGGCTTCCTGGGCTCCCCGCCCATGAATTTTCTGGACGCGACGCTGGCGCCCAACGGCACCCTGGTGGTGGAGGGCCAAACGCTGGCCCGCGTCTCCCCGCCCACCGGCCTGGCGGCCGGGACCACCCTCACCCTGGGCCTGCGACCGGAGCGCCTGGCCCTGACCGATCCAACCGAGGGCACGGCTGTCCGCGTTGACGTGGTGGAGACCACGGGCACCGGCCGGGTGGTGCACCTGGCGCTCGGCCCGCAACGCCTGAAGCTGTTCACCATGGATACGCGCCCACTGGCGCCAGGTGAAGTTGTGGGCCTGGTCGTGCCGCCGGGCGCGCCGCTGCTGTTCGATCCGGTGAACGGCGCCCGCCTGTCTTAGTGATACGGCCCGCTTTCGACACTCATGGCCAGGATGCGGCTGAGCGCCGTCAGGTCGCGGCCGGTCTCGGCACTCCAGTCATTGAACGCCCGCTGCACCTTGGCCATGTCGCCCTTGCCGCCGGGCGCCTTGGCCAGCACGCCTTCGCGGATCAGGGCGGTCACCACGTCCTGGGTGAGGATGAAAGCGGGCTTGCCCAGAGTACGCAGGAAGCGCATGCCGGTCTCGCCGCCCAGGCGGCTGGCGCGTTTCTTCAGCACGTCCAGCAAACCCACGAAGTCGGCGTCGGGCCAGCCGGCGAAGAAGCGGGCCGCACTGCCGTGCTCGGCCGCCAGGTCCAGCAGGAACTGGGCGTTCACCTGCACCGCCCGCACCTTGGCGGCGTTGCGGATGATGCGCGTGTCCTTCAGCAGGTCGTCGAACCACTCTTCCGACATGGCCGCGCAGCGGTGGACGTCGAAACCTTCGAACGCCTCTTCGAAGCCCGGCCATTTGGCGTTGATGACCTTCCAGGAGAAGCCGCCCTGGAACAGGTGGCGCGTCATCTCCGCCAGGATGCGGGCGTCGGGGATGGCGGTGATGGCATCGGCGGTGCGCGACCGGTGATCGGCCAGCTTGGCCTCCAGCGCATCCATGCCCCCATGGCGGCCAGCCGCCAGCGCCACGACCGCGTCGAAATCCGACATGCCCATCCCCCCAAATGAAAAGCCGGCCGGGAGCGTGTCCCGGCCGGCGCTCATTTTACCTCAGGTTCAATCTCACTTCGCGTCGTACATCGCCATCACGTCCTTGCGGAAGGCGGCGCCGCTGTCGGGGCGGGCGTAGAACATGTGGCCGCCGGGGTACATGCGCAGCTTCACTCGCTCCGCGACGCCGTAGGTCGGCATCTGGTCAATCAGCATGCGCGAGCCGAAGTAGGGGCAGGACAGGTCGTTCCAGCCATGGACGATGGTCACCGCCATCTTGGGGTCGTTGGCGATGGCCTTGCGCAGGTCAGTGACGGGGTTGTCGGTGTCGTCCCGGTCCCACAGCTTGTTGACCTCATACGACAGGGCGTTGTAGCGCGCCTCCACCTTCCAGCCGACCTGGTTGGTGACGAAGTCCGCCATGGCCGAGGTGGTGGGGGCGATCAGGCCGTCCAGCAGCGGGTCGTTGTACCGGGCCTCGGCGCTGGAGGGGAACGGGTCGAAGGCGGTGACGTTGCTGTCGTAGACCGAGCCCACCTTGCCCTCGGCCCGGTGGATTTCACGCAGGTAGGTGCCGATGTCCACCCGGCCGTTCATGCGGCGCACCAGCTTGGGGTCCAGGCCGGTCAGCTCCGCCACCTTGGCGGACAGGCGGTCGGTGGCGGCCTTGTCACGCGGGCCGGCCATCAGATCCTGCATGAACTCGGTGCGGTCATACTTCTCGACCGGGCCCATGGTGGTCTCGTTCAGGGGCTTGCCCTGGCGCTCGAAATTGCCGGCGGCCATGGCCGTCAGGTTGATCATCCACGGCAGGGGCGACAGGGCGTCGGCCTCACCGATGGCCGGCGGGTCCAGGTAGGGCGACACCAGGGTCATGCCCGACACGCCCACGCCGATGCGGCTTTGCAGGTAATAGGCCAGGCGCGGCAGGCGGTAGCCGCCGTAGCTCTCGCCCACCAGGTACTTCTTGCTGGTCAGGCGGTTGTTGGTCAGCAGCCAGTCATAGATGATGCGGCTGAGGTAATGGATGTCGGAATCGGCGGTGTAGAAGGCCTTCTTGGTCTGTTCCTCATCCACCTTGGTGCGGGAGAAGCCGGTGCCGATGGGGTCGATGAAGACCAGGTCGGTGAAGTCCAGCCAGCTGTTGGCGTTGTCCTTCAGAATGGCCGGGTCGGACGGGCTGTCGCCGGCCTTGCCGAAGGCCACCTGCTTCGGGCCGATGGCCCCCAGGTTCAGATAGACAGAGGAGGCGCCGGGGCCGCCGTTGAAGGCGAAGGTCACCGGGCGCGCGGCTGCGCCGGAACCGGCGACGGTGTAGGCGGTGTACACCACCTCGCCGATGGTCTTGCCCTTCTCATCCTTCACCGGCAGGGAGCCGACGGTGGCCGTGTACTCGACGCGCTTGCCGGCGATGGTGGCCGTCTGCTTGACCGACTTCGGGGCCGGGAACGGCGCCAGCTCGCCGTCATCCTTCGGCGCCTCCTTGCCCGGCTTGTCGGCGGGCTTGTCAGCGGCATAGGTGGGCGCGCCCATGGCCATCAGCAGGGCGAAGCACGAGACGAACGTAGTGATGCGCATGAAGGATGGTCCCCCTGAACGGTCGGCATCTTTGTGCCTGATGGCGACTTTTAGACCATGGCCGCCACCGCCCCCGCAAGTCCATGGCATCCCCTGCGGCATCGGGGTGCCAATTGCGCCGGACCCTGGGTTGATGAATGGCCCCATGGCGGCCCCGAGCGCAACCAGCGGGACCCTCCGCCCGCCGGGAATTAGGATATGGTATCCATGGGGTGGCGGCGTGAGTCGCGGCCTTCGGCCCTCAGGCGCCGCGCGGATATGGCAGGGTGCGCAGCCAGTCGCGGATGGTCGCCAGCTCATCGGCGGTGGCATGGCGCCGGGCCGTGGCGGGGCTCAGCACCGGCATACGCGCGGGGCTGCCGTCCGCACCGGGCGACAACATGCGCACCAGCGCGCACTGCGCCGTGATCTGGGCGTCGCTCAGGGTGGCGTAGGGCAGGTCCGGAATGAGCTGGATATCGCTGCTCACCTGCCCGCCACCATAAGGGTTGGCGATGGAGGCCAGCAGTTCCGGCTCGGTCTCCCAGCTGTAGCGGCCCTGGGCGTCGTGGCGGCCGTAAATCTCATACCGCGCCTGAACGTCGTCCTGGGACGCAGTGATGGTGAAAAGGATGGTCTGCACGTCGGTGAAGGTCGGCGGGTTGGCCATGGGGATGTTCCTTCATGCGGGCCGGGCGGCGAGGTATGCGGGTCACGCGCCGCCCAAAGGTGGAGATGGAATGAACGAAGTCAGCCAGCGGCCAGCGCCAGCATCTGCCGCGCGGTCTTCAGCGCCGCCTGCTCCGCCGGTGACGTCGCCGACAGGATGTCCAGCAGGTGGGCCAGGCGAGCGCGCCGGTCTGCCGGCAGGTCGCGGCCGTGGTCCAGGACATAGGCGCCAACGGCGGCGATGGCCTGGGCCTTCAGCTCCGCCGGCGCCGTCCGGTCCCGGTCCAGGCTGCCCACTACAGTCTCGAAGGCCGCTTCGTTCAGGTGGCGCAGGCTGTTCACGGCCGCGGCGCGGGCGTCGACTGTGGCCTTGGCATCCGCCGCCAAGCCCTTCACCAGGCTGATGGTGGCCGCGTCGCCGCTGTGGGACAGCACGGTGGCGGCCAGCGCCTTGGTCTTCCACCAATCAATGCCCACGCTGGTGGGCGTCGTGGCACTCGCCTTCAGAAGTCCGCGCATGGTGTCCAAGGTCACGGCCTTGTCAAAGGGCGTGGCGCAGCTGGCGTTGGCCTTGCCATGGACATGGTGGCTGTTCGCGGCCGGTACCGCCTCGAAGAGGTTGGTGGAGGCGACGAAGGCTGTCGCGTCCTGCGGGAAGATGCGCACGGCGTCGGTGGGCTTGGCCAGGAAGTGCTGCAACTCCACCGTCAGGCCGCCCACGACGCACGGGTTGTTGTCGGGCACGCCGTTGCGGGCGGTGGCGTACAGGCCCTTGTCCAGCACCGACACCGTCTTGGGCGCGGGCGGCGGCGCCGTTTCCGCCGGCATGTCCACCGGGCGGTTGGCAAACATCTCCATGGCGCGCACCCGTTCCACCGCATGGGCCAGCGTGGGGTGCTTGGCGTCGCCCTCGACCTTGTAGGCCGTCTCCACCGCATAGGCTGTATCGACGCGGGCCAGAATGTCCAGGGCGGCCGCGCGCACCTCCGGATCCTCGGCGGTCGCCAGGGCCACGCCCTGGAGGGCGCTCTTGGCACCGGTGTCGGACGCCGCCGCCAGATCCACCTGCGCCGCCTGCTCCACCCGTTCCGCCACCGGGCGGTCCTTGGCCAGGAAGGTGGTCAAGGCCGTGGCGGTGGGCGCCACGTCGCCCTGGAAGGGCAGGCTCTGCTGTTTGGGCGACCAGGGGAGGTTGTCATAGCCCACGCCGGCGTCGGTATCGGGCGTGACGTAGCCGGCATAGTCGATCAGCTCACCCGGCGTGGGCCTGGCCGGCGCCTGCGGCCACAGGCCCGGCACGCCGGAGGGCGCGAAGGGTCCGCCCACGGTCTGCGGCGGCCGGCGGGCGCTGAAGGTCGCCACCGGCTTGGGCTGGATCTCCTCATTCCACGGCCACATGGTGTCGCGCAAGTGGTGGCCCAGCGGGTTGGTCTTGCTGCTGGGGTTGCCATCGGCATAGGCGTCGTTGGGCCAGTACTGCGCCGGGTCGGCGCCGTCGGAGCGGAAGCGGTCGTAATGCTGCTGCCAGGCCGCCCACAGCCAGTCGAAATAGGTGTGGAAGGGCCAGAACATGGGATCGCTGGGTGAGATCATGCAGTTGGACATCCACACGCCGGACCAGCCGTGCCCGATGTTGTGGGGGTTGGCCTCGACCGAACCGGCCATGAAGGAATAGTTGGACTTCAGCCCCGCCTTGGATTTGTCCAGCAGCATGCCCGGCGTGTTGAACAGCTTGACGTTGTTGCGATCCTGCCGCCAGCGCATCAGCGGCCCGCGGCCCGGCATGTTCCAGCCGTACAGCGGGTTGCCGGCGTCGAAGCGGATCAGGTCCGTGGCCATGAAGTCCGGATCGCCGGCCACCGTGTTGGCGCCGGTGAAGTCGGCATGGAACACGGTCGCCCCATC
Organism: Nitrospirillum bahiense; assembly: GCF_007828025.1. Lineage (NCBI taxonomy): Bacteria > Pseudomonadati > Pseudomonadota > Alphaproteobacteria > Rhodospirillales > Azospirillaceae > Nitrospirillum > Nitrospirillum bahiense. Next base: position 219,980 of record NZ_VITO01000002.1, on the reverse strand, counting down.
CTTGCCCGGCGAGTAGTACATGGGCCAGTAGGGCAACGTGACCGAAGGGTCCACCTTCTGCAGCGCCCGCTCCAGCTCCAGCAGGAAGGCGCGGTGCCAGGCGACGAAGGCCGCGGCCTTGTGTTCCTGGTCCGGATAGCCGATGTCCGCCGGCTCCGCGAAGCCACGGGCGCCGATGTCATGCATGTCGACCAGGAAGGTGTAGGTGTCGCGCCAGCGCGGGTCGGGCGATTTCTGGAAGCGCAGGGCCGCCAGGGCCCACAGGAAGCGGCTGCGCTCCTCGGCGCTCAGCGTCTCTTCATTGCGGCGCACGCGCACCATGACCTGGGCGCCGCCCACCACCGGCCCGGTGGCGCTGCCCTGGTGGGCGACGATGGCCGTGTCCTTGTCGTCGCGGCTGAAGTGCGGGAAGTCGCCGGCCACCACGATGGGCTGGGGTGTGCCGTCGCCCTTCAGCGTCAGGGTGATCTGGTCCTTGGCGCCGCCGCCCTCCACCGCCTTTTTGTACTCGTCCGCCGTCAAGGCGAAATTGACATGCCCCTTGCCCTCGGCCGGGGCGGCGCCATTGGTCAGCACCACGGTGACGGTCGCCCCCGGCGGCAGGGTGCCGGGGCGGACGCGCACCAAAGTCGGGCTGGGTGCCCAGGTGACATAGTCGAAGTGCGTGCCCGTCCGGGCATCGCCATGGACCAGGATTTCCACCTGCGCGCTCGCGCCATCGGCCACGGTCTGCGCGCCGGCCGCCGCCGACAGCCCCACCCCCAGCGCCACGGCCGCGCACATGCTAGCCCGCCGGGCTATCGCCTTCATCGATCGCCGCATCCCGTCCCCCTCCAGAGCGTTCGGCAATTTACCCGCCATGAACGCATTAATAATTAAATTAACAACCTGGAGTATGGATGCCGCCGCGCGTTCGGCCAAGAGGGTATTGTGTCACGAGTTCTTACAAGACGGTTACTCAACCTGTGGGAACTGGCACGACGGTCCTGGGAATGATCGAGGTCGCCATAAAACATATGTTTTCTTGAGAACATATGTTTATAACCCCTTGTGATCTCCCGCGCCGGACACTCCATGACCGACCTCAGCGACCAGGAACGCGCGGTATTGGCCGCCATCGAGGCCAACCCCTTCGTCAGCCAGCAGGACATGGCCGACGCCCTGGGGCTGGCCCGCTCCACCGTCGCCGCCCACGTGGTCAGTCTGACGCAGAAGGGCCGGCTGCTGGGCCGGGGCTATATCCTGCCGGCAGGGCGCCGCGTGGTCTGCCTGGGCGGGGCGGTGCTGGACCGCAAGTACCAGGCGCTGGCCCCCCTGGTGCCGGCCACCTCCAACCCCGTGACCGGCGTGCGCAGCCCCGGCGGTGTCGCCCGCAACGTGGCGGAGAACCTGGCCCGCCTGGCGGTGCCCACCGCCCTGGTCTCCCTGGTGGGGGAGGATGAGGCGGGGCGCGAAATCCTGAACCACCTGCGCACCATCGGCGTGGACGTCAGCCAGGCGGCAACCACGGCGGAGGCCCCCACCGCCGAATACGCCGCCATCCTGGGCCCGGACGGCGACCTGGCCGTGGCCGCCGCCGACATGCGCATCTTCGATCTGTTCACCCCCGCCTTGCTGGATCGCGCCTGGCCACACCTGGCGGCGGCCAGCTGGGTCTTCGCCGACTGCAACCTGCCGGCGGAGACAGTGGCGACCCTGGTCACGCGGCGGCGGGGCGCCGGCTTTCACCTGGCCATCGACGCCGTCTCCATCCCCAAGCTGGCGCGCCTGCCGCGAGACCTGACCGGCATCGACCTGCTGTTCATGAATCTGGATGAGGCCAACGCCCTGCTAGGCAGCCACCATGCCGGGCTGGATGGCGCGTGGGCGGCGGCCCAGGACCTGCGCGCCCACGGGGCGGCCGGCGCCGTCGTCACCCTGGGCGCCCAGGGCACGGCCATCGCCGACGGCGACACAACCGCCACCTTCGCGGCCGTACCCGCCCAGCCCGTCGACACCACCGGCGCCGGCGACGCCATGATCGCCGGCACCCTGCACCGCCTGGTGGCCGGCGATGGCCTGCTGGCCGCCGCCAGGACGGGCGCCCTGGTGGGGGCCCTGACCACCGAAAGCAAAGCCAGCGTCCATCCCGGCCTTTCGCCGCAATTGCTGGCCGCCAACCTGCACCGCCTGACGATTTGAGGTCCCCGATGCCCCTCCTGAAGCCCGTCCTCAGCCCCGAGGTCGCCGACGCGCTGGCCGCCGGCCGCCCGGTGGTGGCGCTGGAATCCACCATCATCACCCACGGCATGCCCTACCCCGCCAACCTTGAAACGGCGCTGGCGGTGGAGGATGTGGTGCGGGCCAACGGCGCCGTGCCCGCCACCATCGCCGTGGTGCGGGGCGTGGCCCGCGCCGGCCTGACAGCGGCGGAGCTTGAGGATTTGGCCCAGGCCAAGGGTGTCGTGAAGGCGTCCAGCCGGGATCTCGCCGCGGTCATGGTGCGCCGGGGCAGCGCCGGCACCACCGTGTCCGCCACCATGCGCCTCGCCGACCTGGCCGGCATCCCCCTGTTCGCCACCGGCGGCGTGGGCGGCGTGCACCGGGGGGCGGAGGCCACCTTCGACATCTCCGCCGACCTGACGGAGCTGGGCCGCACGCCCACCACCGTGGTCTGCGCCGGCGTGAAGTCCATTCTGGACATCCCCAAGACGCTGGAGTTCCTGGAAACCCAGCGCGTGCCCGTCATCGCCTATGGCAGCGACGACTTCCCCGCTTTCTTCACCCGCAGCAGCGGCCACAGGGCCGACCATCGCCTGGACAGCGCGGAGGAGATCGCCGCCACCATGCGCCTGCATCGGGATTTGGGCTGCGGCACCGGCATCCTGATCGCCAACCCCATCCCCGAGGCCGACGCCCTAGACCCGGCCTTCATCGACGGCACCATCACGGACGCGGTGGCGGAGGCCGACTCCCGGGGCATCAGCCGCAAGGACCTGACGCCCTTCCTGCTGGCCCGCATCAACGAGTTGTCGGGCGGCCGCAGCCTGACGGCCAACATCGCCCTGGTGAAGAACAACGCCGCCCTGGCCGCCCGCATCGCCGTGGCCTACGCTGCAGGCTGAGGCCATCTTGACAGGGGCCACCTTGACAGCGGGGCGGCCCCCGGCGGACCTTCATGGCGACTAGTCCGATCAGCCTGAAGGAAAGCCATGCGCCGTCGCCTGTTGCCGCAGCGAGTGCGGGCGGCGCTCCAGCGCCGGGCGGACTGGCTGCCGGCCGCGCGGCGCGTGGCGCTCTATGGCCTGGCGCTGGCCGTTGGCACGGCGGTCCTGCAGTGGCTGGATTACCAGCGCCTGGCCCGCGCCCATTCCGACGACATCTATATCCTCCTGATCGCGGCGGCCTTCCTGGCCCTGGGCGTGATGGTGGGGATGCGGCTCATGCGCCCCGCCCCGCCGCTGCCAGCCGAGGGCAACGTCCAGGCCCAGACCGGGCTGGGCATCAGCGCGCGCGAGATGGCCGTATTGCGTGAGCTGGCGGCCGGGCGCTCCAACAAGGAGATCGCGCTGGTGCTGGACATCTCACCCAACACGGTGAAGACGCACCTGGCCCGCCTGTTCGAGAAGCTGGGCGCCCAACGCCGCACCGACGCCGTCAACCGCGCCCGCGAGTTGGGTCTAGTGCCCTGAATGAAGGGGTGATTCCGGCCAAATCACCCGTTCGGGCGATTGCCCGCAGCCGGGTTTGCGGGCCAGTGAGGGGCACGGATCACACGGAGCCAAAGGGGCGTTCGCATGCTGCGCAAAATCCTCACCTACGGCCTGGCCGCCGGCCTCATCTCCGGCCTGGCCATGGGGGTCCTGACCACTGTCCCACACGGGCACCTGCCCATGGCCGTGGAGATGGCCCTGGGCTACGCCACCATGCTGGTGGCGCTCAGCACCATCTTCCTGGCGGTGAAGCGACACCGCGACACCGCCCTGGGCGGCGTCATCCGTTTCTGGCCCGCCCTGTTCCTGGGCCTGGGCATCAGTGTCGTCGGCGGGGTGATCTATGCCCTGGCGTGGGAGGTGACACAGGCCGTGAACCACATGGACTATGTCAACGACTACGCCCAGGCCATGATCAGCCAGGAGAAGGCCAAGGGCGCCTCGGACGAGGCTCTGGCCGCCCTGACGGCGGAGATGGACAAGATGAGGGCGAAGTACGCCAACCCCTTCTATCGCCTCTCCTTGACCTTCAATGAGATCTTCCCCGTCGGCGTGCTAGTGTCGCTGGTCTCCGCCGGCCTGCTGCGCAACAGCCGCTTCTGGCCCGCCCGGCGCGCGCCGGTCCTGGCCTGATCAGAAGGCGCAGACATCGGGGTGCAGCAGCGGCCCGGCCTTCAGCCAGACACGGGCGCCCTGCCCGCCGGTACGGACGACCAGGTCTTGGCCGGCGGGCAGGCGCAGCCAGGACTGGGAGTGGAACGCCTCGCCCTTTTCGATAAAGCCGCCGGCCACGATCAGCAGTTCCAGGCCCTGCGGATTGGTCACACGCACCTCGGAGTCCGGCCGCCAGTCCTCCAGCCGGACCTCCTCATGCCCATCGGCGAACAGGCTCAGGGCGCGCTCGACGCCGGGGCGGACGGGCAGCGCCTCGCCCTCGCCGGGCTGGAGGACAACGCGGGTCTGGTCATCGGCGCGGAACTGCCACAGCTTCACGAAGATGACACAGCCGGGGACAGAACCGGGGGCATGGGCCGTGCCGGGCGGATTGCGGACATAGGTGCCGGCGGGGAAATCGCCCGTTTCATCCTGGAACACGCCGTCCAGCACCAGGAACTCCTCCCCGCCCGGGTGGCCGTGGGTGGGGAAGCGGCTGCCGGCGGCATAGCGGACGATGGAGGTGGCGCGCGCCTTCTCATCCCCGATGCGCGACAGCATGCGGCGCTCCACGCCCGGCGACGGGCTGGGCACCCAATCCATGCCACCGGCATGCACCGCCGTACGCACGGTCAGATCGTCGTTCAGCCGCATCATCGCCCCTCCTCCTTCAGCTCAGGGGCGCCTCAACCCACGGGCCCAATCACGGGCCGTCCACCTCCGGCGCCACGTCGCCCACGGCCGCCGCCAGCGGCCGGGCGTCCTGCACCAGATGGACTAGCACCCGGCCCGGTTCCTCGCCATACATCATATGGGCGGAGTTCTCGAACCAGACGAAGCGCTTGGACGGGGCCGACAGCTTGCGGAACCAGGCCTGCACCGGTTCCGACGGCGTGGTGTAGTCATGCCGGCCAGCGAAGATGATGACGGGGCAGTCCAGCTTCGTCAGTCCGGTGAAGTTGGCCCCAGCCAGGTCGGGCAGCAGCTTGGGCAGGGAAAAGCCGCTGCCCTGGTCGATGGCCTTGAAGTCGGCATCGGAATAGTCCGGTGAAATCCTTTCGGCGTTTTCCCAATAGTCGTAATTGTCGCGGCCATAGGTCAGGCCACCGAACCTCACGGACCACTTGCGCTCCGTCCCCAGCTTGTCGATGGGCAGGCTGCCGTCCTTTTCCGGGTAGGGGGCGATGCCTTCCAGCTCCTTCAGCGCCTGGACCTCGCCCCGCCGCCGCGCCTCATCCAGCACCCAGGCGTAGTTGACCTTCTCCGCCGCCACCGTGTCGATGATCTGGCCGGCGCCGATATAGGCGTACAGCCAGTCGGGCCGCCGGGCGGCCAGGTTCAGGCCGATGATGGTGCCCCAGGAGTGGCCGATGGCGAAGACCTTCTGCTTGCCATAGGTGGCGCGCAGATAGCCCACCAGCTCCTCCGCGTCGCGCACGATGCGGTCGGCGCTCAAGGTGGGCGCGATCTTGGCCGGGTCGTTCAGCAGATAGGTCTTGCCCGACCCGCGCTGGTCCCACTCCACCACGGTGAAATAGTCGGTCCACGGCGCCTCGAACAAATAGCGGGTGGGCAGCTCGGGCGCCGCCGGGCCACCGTGGATCACCAGCAGGATGGGGTTGCGCCTGTCTTTGCCGCGCACGGTGATCCATTGCTGGATACCGCCGATCTCCACCGCCTTGGCCTCGTCGATGCCGTTGGCGGACACCACCTTGCCCACCGTGCCCAGGATGGCGCGGGTGTCGGGCGGCGGGGCCGCCAGGGCCGGCGCAACGGCCAGGATGGTGGCGAGGGCCGGGACAATGCCCAGGGTGATGGCAACCTTCAACATGCGTTTCCCCGTTCAAACAATTTTGCGACGACCCTAGCGACCCGGCGCCGCGACGGCACAAACTTTTTTTGGCCCCATGTCACACTGGCCCCATCCCCCCTCGTCATAGGGTCGACGCGGCCGCGATGGCGGCGCATTCGACAGCGAGGGGTAGCATCATGAAGATCGTGGTTATCGGCGGGACCGGCCTGATCGGCGGCAAGACCGTCAAAATCCTGCGCGACGCCGGCCATGAAGCCGTGGCCGCCGCACCCAGCACCGGTGTCGATACCTTGACCGGCGCCGGCCTAGCGCAGGTGCTGGTGGGCGCCGACGTGGTGCTGGATCTCGCCAACTCCCCCTCCTTCGAGGACGCGGCGGTGCTGGCGTTCTTCCAGACCTCCGGCCGCAACCTGCTGGCGGCGGAGGCGGCGGCCGGTGTGCGCCACCATGTGGCGCTGTCGGTGGTGGGCACGGAAGGCCTGCAGGAAAGCGGCTATTTCCGGGGCAAACTGGCGCAGGAACGCCTGATCAAGGCCGCCGGCATCCCCTACACCATCGTGCAGTCCACCCAGTTCTTCGAGTTCCTGCCCAGCATCGCCAACGCCGGTACCATCGACGGCGCCATCCACCTGCCGCCGGCCTACCTGCAGCCCATCGCCTCCGATGACGTGGCCGCCCTGATGGCGGAGACCGCCCTGGCCCCGCCCGCCAACGGCACGGTGGAGATCGCCGGGCCGGAACGCCTGCGCCTGAACGAACTGGTGGCCCGCTACCTGGACGCCACGCATGACCCGCGCCGCGTGGTCAGCGATGCCGAGGCCCGCTATTTCGGCACCCGGCTGGAGGAACGCTCCCTGGTTCCGGTTGGCCCCGCGCCCCGGCTGGGCACCATTGGCTTCGACGCCTGGTTCCACGCCCAGCCGGGCCGCGCCTGACGGGTCAGGGCAGGTCCATCCAGTCGCTTTCCCCGCCGATGGGGTCGCCCGGCGGCACCTCCACCGACCGGGGGTGGTCGGCCAGCAGCTTGTCCGCCTGCTGCGGGTCCAGCAGCTGGCGCGACAGGCTGAGGGCCCAGGCGCGTTCGTCGGCATCGCCCCGGCCTTTCGCCAGGGTCTCCGCCACCTCATGCACCCGCTGGTCCAGCAGGGCCGCCACCTCCGGCGTGGTGCCGGGACGGCGGGCCACCTGGGCCATGGTGACGATGGCGCGATAGGCGACGCGGCGGCTGACGGCATCGCTCCTGTCCGGCAGCACAGCGGCCGTCAGCCGCTCCAGCACCTCAGCCACCCCCAGGGCCTGGGGGTCGGCGGCGTGCTGTGCCGCCAGCCGGGCGAGACGCGTGGGCGCCAGCAGGGTGTTGAGCGTGATGGAGGCCGCGACGTCCGCCGCCACCAGCGGGTCGAACACCGGCCCGCCGGCCGTGGCGAACAGCTCGATATCGAACTGGCGGTTGTCGCTGCCGTTGCGGGCGGCGGACAGCAGGGGCAACAGGCCGGCCGGCACGCGCAGCTGGTCGGCCGAGAGGGTGGAGAGCAGGGACGACAGGGCGGCGCGCTGGGTTTCCGCCGGCACGGGCGCAGACACCTCCCGCCCGTCGCCCTTCACCGAATAGGCGAAGGTGACGCCGCCCACCGACTTGGCGGCGGCGTTGACCTGATAGCGGTGCAGCAGCCATATGGGCACGAAGCGCCGGCGCAGTTCGGCCACCGCCTCCCCCGGCGCCAGCGCTTTCAGGCCGAACTGGTCGATGGCGGCGCGGCGCACGCCCATCAGGCGGGTCAGCTCCGCCACCGGATCGGCGCCGTCGTCCCACAGGCCGCCCCAGGGCTGGGCCGTGTCCGGGCGGCGGGCATTGTCGTCCTGGACATAGCGCAGGCCGGCGGCCACCGCCGCCGCGGCCTTGGCGTCGGCCGCCGCCTGGTCGTCCTGGCCGGCGGGCGCAGTCCCGTACAGCCAGTCCACCGTCGCCCTATCCCAGGCGCCCACGCCGGTACCGTAGGCGTCCGACAGATCGGGATGACCATCGACCAGGCCGATGCGCGGGGCGGGATAGTCCATGACCGAGGCGCGGCCCTGCGTGCTGGCGGCGAAATTGTGGGCGAAGCCCAGGGCATGGCCCACTTCATGCGCGCCCAGCTGGCGCAGGCGGGCCAGCGCCACCTGGACGGGGTCGTTGGGCCCGCCGGCCCCCACCTTGTCCGCCCCCACCAGGCCTTCGAAGATCAGGATATCCTGCCGCACCCGTTCGGAGCCCAGGACCACCATGCCCTTCACGATCTCACCCGTGCGCGGGTCCACGATCTCCTGCCCGTAGGACCAGCCGCGGGTGGCGCGGTCCACCCAGTTGACGATGTTATAGCGCACGTCCATGGGGTCCACGCCGTCGGGCAGCGGCTCCGCCCGGAAGGCGTCGAGGTAGCCGGCGGCCTCGAAGGCCTGGGCCCACCAGTTGATGCCCTCCAGCAGGGCGGTGCGCATCGGCTCCGGCACCGTGCGGTCCAGGTAGAAGACGATGGGTTTCTTGACGCGGGAGCGGGCGGCGGACGGGTCCACCTTTTCCAGGCGGAAGCGGTTGGCCACATCGTGCACCACGTCCTGGCCCAGGGGCCGGCCATAATCCACCGCCTGGGTGGAGAAGCCGCCCATGCGCGGATCGAAGGCGCGCGGGGTGAAGCCGGGGGCCGGCAGCCGCACGAAACTGTGATGGACGGTGAAGCTGACCTGGCGGGCGTCCGGGGCGATGTTCTCCACCTCCGCCCCCGGATGGTCGGAGGTGTAGGTCTGGATGGCATCGACCTCCAGGTTGTCGGGGAACAGCTTGAGCGAGGTGGGGTCGGCGGCGCTGAGGCCCCCGTCCAGCCTGAAGCCCTTGCCCGCCCCCTGCGGCGCGCCGCCGGTGCCGATGGCGTCGCCCTCCTGCCCCAGCGACTTGGCGATGCCCAGCATGTCGGCGGTCAGGAACTTGGCGATGTCCACCGCCACCCGCCCGTCGGGCAAGGGCACGGCGTCCCCCATCCACACGATGGAGGTGGCGAAGTCGGCGCTGGGACCGGATGCCGTGGGGTTGCGGAAACGCGGGTTTTCGAACTGGACGGCGACTTTGGCGCCCAGCAGGCGGAAGGCCAGCACCTGCGTCTGCCCGATGCGCCCCCGGTCCAGGAAGGTGGGGGCGGACCCCAGGCCGGTGCGCAGGGCGAGCGTGTAGAGGTATCGTGCCATCACGCCATCGGCGGCAGGCGCCGGCAGGGTCAGAAAGATCTTGCCGGCGGCCTTGTCGACCCGCACCGGCATCAGGCCGTCCTGCGCCGGCAGATCCCGCAGAGGCTCAACTTTCCCGGATGGCGCCTCGGCGGGTGCCGCCGCCAAGGCGACGGATGCTGTGGAAAAGACCAACGCGGCGGCCCACACGGCCAGCGATGACGTGCGCAACGGATGTCCCCCATGGTCCCCTGTTAGGACGCACGATGTGCCGAAATGCGGCCACCACACAAGGGTTGGCTGAATTAGTCCCTTGAAAAACCTTTCCGTATCCGACGGATATCCATTATCCCTGACCAGAAGATAGCGTGTTGGTAGCGACGCGCCGGTGCTAAGACACGTCATACCTGTTATGGTTCCAATGTCGAACGGGCGATGGGCGGCAGCATCTTGAGCGTGAAGCGGGTAAGTGGGTTGGTCCTTGGTAGATTGCGGCTGTGCCGTATCATCTTCTTGCTTGGACTCGTCGCCTTGCCGTCGCTGGCCCATGCGGCGCCGGCGGATCGCTGGTCCGGCCTGGCCGAAACGGTGTTTCAGAATTATGGCCGTGACCAGGGCCTGCCCCATCCCGTGCCCACCGCCCTGGCGCAGGACCGTGACGGCTTCATCTGGGTGGGAACCCAGGGCGGCCTCGCCCGCTGGGACGGCTACCGCTTCAAAAGCTACACCGCGAGCCAGGACGTGCCGGGCAGCCTGCCCAGCGACTTCATCAAAAGCCTGTTCATCGACCCCAAGGGACGGTTGTGGGTGGGTGCCAACAGCCTGTCGTTGTACGACGCGGCCGGCGACCGGTTCGAGACCATCCCCCTGGGCGCCATCAAGGGGCGGCCGGACATCGGAGCCATCACCGACGACGGTGCAGGCGGATTGTGGGTCGGCACCGACGACGGGCTGCGCCACCTGGACGTCGATAGCCGCACGGTGACCGTGCTGCGCGCCGGGACGCCGGAGGCGGGCGGCCTGCCCGCCGGCCGGGTGCAGGCGGTGCTGCGCGACGGCGCCGGCGGCCTGTGGGTGGGCACGGCGCAGGGCCTGGCCTACCGCAAGCCCGGCGGCGACGGCTTCACGGCCGTGGCGCTGGGCGAGACGCCGCAAACGAACGTCTCGGTCCTGTTCCAGGACGGCGAGGGCCGCATCTGGGTCGGCACCATCCGGTACGGCCTATACGCCATAGACCGGCCAGGTGCCGCCCCCCGGGCGGTCAACCCCGCCGCCACCGACCTGACGGGCTGGATTTCCGCCATCTGCGCCTCGGGCCCGCATGAAATCTGGGTGGGCCTGCGCAACCGCAGCATCATCGCCATCGACACCCGGTCCGGCGCCATGCGCCCCATACGCCACGACCGCGCCCAGCCCAACAGCCTGGCCCATGACGACATCTGGGCCCTGCTGCGCGACAGCGCCGGCTCGATCTGGGTGGGTGGCACCGGCGGCCTCAGCTATCACCCCCACGACGCCGGCCTGGTCGCCACCGTCTTCGGCGGCAGCCGGCGGGAAGGCTTGAGCGCCAGTGACGTGTTCGCCCTGCTGTCGGCGCAGGATGGCCGGGCCTGGCTGGGCTACTTCGACGGCGGCATCGATGTCGTCGATCCGGTGGGGGGCCGGGTGGCGGCCCTGCGCCCCGATCCCAACCGGCCGGAAGACGCCCTACCGCCCGACATCGTCTTCTCCCTGGCGCAGGATGAGGCCGGTCGCGTCTATATCGCCACGCGGCGGGGCTTGTACCGCGCCGACCCCGCGGCCAGTGCCGTTCGTCGCGTCACCCTGCCCGGCGGCCGCGACCCGGCAGCCGCCACCATGTCGCTCATCGTCCGCGACGGCATGCTGTGGGTGGGCGGGGAGGAGGACGGGCTGCGCGGCTACACGCTGGATGGTCCCGGCGGCACGCCCGGCCGCCTGGTGTTCGGCGCCACGGCCGCCGACCAGGCCCAACTGTCCGACCGCACCATCCGCGCCCTGCTGGCCGGTGCCGGGCGGGACCTGTGGGTCGGCACGCGCAACGGCCTGAACCACATCGACATCGCCACCAGCACCGTGGAACGCATCCCGCCTGCCCCCGGCGACCCCCAGGGCCTGCCGGACCCCTATGTCAGCAGCCTGTTGGTGGACCGCCAGGGCCGCCTCTGGGTCGGCACCTTCGGCGGCGGCCTGGCGCTGATGACCGGCCGGGACGCCAATGGCAGGCCGCGCTTCCGCCACTTCGGCCTGGCCCAGGGCATGCCCCACGCCAATGTCTGCAGCCTGGCGATGGACGGCGACGGCGTCATCTGGGCCGGCACCGACGACGGGCTGGCCCGCATCGACCCCGGGACGCTGGAGGTGCGCGCGGTGCGCCGCGCCGACGGTTCCGCCCTGGTCGACTATTTCGTGGGCGCCAGCGCCGCCACCCCAGCGGGGGAGGCGCTGTTCGGATCCAAGGGCGGCATGACCGTGGTGCGCCCGGGCACCCTGCCCGCCTGGCGCTTTCCCGCCCCGGTGGTCATCACCGACCTGCGGGTGGGCGGCCACCCCATGCCCGTGGCCAGGGTGGGCGCGACCGGTCCCCTGGTGCTGACGCCCGAGACCAACAGCCTGGCGGTGGAATTCGCCGCCCTGGACTACACCGCCCCCGCCCGCAACCGCTACGCCTATCGGCTGGAAGGGTATGACGCCGATTGGATCGAGGCGGACGTGAACCGCCGCCTGGCCGTCTACACCAACCTGCCGCCGGGCGACTACACCCTGCGCCTGCGGGGCAGCAACCGCGACGGCGTGTGGACGGAGCGGGACCTGACCCTGCCCCTGCGCGTGATGCCGGCCTGGTATCAGCGCCTGTGGCTGCGTCTGCTGGCGGTGGCGCTGGCGGTGGTGGCGGTGGCGCTGGTGGTGCGCTGGCGCACCAGCTATCTGCGCCGGCGGCAGGCGGAATTGGAAAACCAGATCGCCGACCGCACCGCGGACCTGCGCGCCGCCAACGACCGCCTGACCCACCTGGCCACCACCGACCCGTTGACGGGCTGCGCCAACCGCCGCCATTTCATGGAGCGGGCGCGCGACATGATCGCGCTGGCCAGCCGCCATGGCACGCCCCTGACACTGGCCATCCTGGACCTCGACGAGTTCAAGCGCGTGAACGACACCCACGGCCATCCCGGCGGCGACGCCGTGCTGGCCCTCACGGGACGCGTCATCGCCAGCCATGTGCGCTCCACCGACCTGGTGGGCCGCATTGGTGGGGAGGAGTTCGCGCTGCTGATGCCCCACACCGCCGCCCATGGCGCCCGCCTGCTGGCCGAGCGCCTGCGCCAGGCCATCAGCGACGAGTGCGTGGCGATCGACGGCGGCGCAACGATCCGCGTCACCGCCAGCCTGGGCCTGGCCGAACTGCGCGACGGCGAGGATCTGGACGCCCTCTACGTCCGCGCCGACGCTGCCCTCTACGTCGCCAAGCAATCCGGCCGCAACCGGGTGGAGATGACACGCTCGGCGCAGTGAGAGCCGAGCTCAGCCCAGGGCGATGGCCGAACCGGTGAAGGGCAGGACCACGTCATAGCCGGGCGGCGGCGGGGTGACCGGCGTGGCGGCGGCGGTGCCGAACTGGGTGATGCCCTGGCCAATGTGATGCGCCAGGTCATGGCGGTCCCCGGCGAAGTCGAACGGGACGCTGGCCACCAGGCGCGCGGAAAACACGTTGGTGGCGAACACCGGCGCCGGCGTGGCGCCGACGGCGACCGCCACGGTGGTGCCAACCGCCAGGCTGGCGCGGCGAAACGTGGCGATACGCTCGCCCTCCATGAAAGAGGCCGGCTTGTCGAAGGTGGCCACCGGGCGGCGCTGCAGGTACAGCGAGAATTCGCCCACCGGATCCAGCCCCAGCGTCAGCGCGCCATTGTCGACCTGCGCCGCCTTGAACGGCCGGGCAGCGAAGGTGAAATGCGCCGTCTTCTCCGACGGCGTGCCGTCGAACAGCGGCACCCCGTCGAACGGAAGGTGCAGGAAATAGCCATAGTCGGCCAGTTCCCCGTCCGTGGTGCCGTAGAAGCGGCCGGTGGCGTACCAGGCAAGCTCGGCGGGAAGCAGGGCGGTCATGGGCGGTCCTTGCAGGATGGTCGATCTGGCTCCAGCCTGGCACAGGCCACGCCGGCCCGGAATCTCCCTTGACGAGATAATCCGGGCCAGCATGCCCGCCTAACGTACCTTCCCGCTCGCATTCTCCAGCATCACCCGGGACAGCACCGCTGTGTCCGTTGTGGTCGGCAGGTGGGAGACGAAGCCGATGCCGGCGTAGAAGGGCTCGGTTAGTTTCAGGGAAATGGGGGCGCCGTAGGGGTGCATGGGCTCCCCCTGCTCGCTGACCCACAGGGTGAAGGCGTCGCCCTTCTTCTCCATGCCGATGCGCTGGGGATGCAGGGTGACCAGGCCGGCGACGGCCTCCCCCTTCAGGGCGCCGCGGCTGCCGACCTTGTATTCCATGTCGACCATGTCCGCCCCCTTGGCCGGGCGCCAGGCAATGTGGAACATGCCGGTGCCATGCAGGCCCACCACCATCTCCGGCGCGTCGTCGTCCAGGCTCTGGCGGATGACCAGCAGGGCCTTGCGGTCGCCGTAGCCCACCGGGTTGGGGAAGGCGACGTCGGCGGCCAGCGACACGTCGCCGGACATCTTCTTCCACAGGAAACGGAACTCATCCCGGCCGTACCACATGTTGTAGCCGGCCGAAGTGATGGTGTAGCGGCCGTCCTGGACCGTTCCCTGCCCCGGCACCAGGGCGCCGCCCACGTCCGCCTGACCGTCGAACAGGCCGATGGGCGTGTCCTCCACCCGCGATGGGCGGTGGAAGCCCGCCGGCGGGGCCACTTGGCGGTGGCCGGGATAGTCGGGATAGGCCCAGTCCGGCGCCGTGGGCGTGCCGGGCGCGCTGTTGGCGGGCGAAGTGCCGGGCACCTCTTGCGCCCAGGCCGGCGTGGTGGCCAGAGCCATCAGAACGGCCAGCGCGGTCATGCGATGCTTCATCTCGTTCTTTCCAATCTTGAGGACGCCGCTCACTTCTCCGGATCCGGCGCGCCGAACGGGGTGCAGCACGGCGTGCCGATGGCGTGCAGTTCCATCAGTTCCGCCCGGGTGCCGTCGGGGTCGATCAGGTTCATCTGCCACTTCGCGTCGCGCCCGATCTTGGGCAGATTGTCCTGGCCCTTCAGCCGGTCGCCGTTCCACAGCAGGGTGTAGGCGGCCTCTGCGTTGGGAATGGCCAGGGCGAAATGGTTGAAGACGCCCAAGGTGGCCTGCGACAGGTCCGGCGGGATGCCCTTCGTGTCCGGCGTGCCCACCACCATGTATTCGATCCAGTCGCGGCCATCGGGCAGCTGCAGGGAAATCCAGGTGGGCTTGTCATCCTCCATCCCGCCGGCCCAATAGGGATGCAGCCCCAGGATCTGCTGGTAGAAGCCGTCTTCCAGCGCCCGGTTATGGACGATGAAGCCGAAATGCATCATGTGGCTGGACAGCGCGTTGACCGGGATGCTGGGCGGCGTGGCCGGCGCCTGCACGAACTGCATCACCGTGCCCTCGGGATCGGTCACGTCGAACCAGCGGCTGCCGTCCGACCCCTGCTGCACCTTGCCCGGCACCGCGATCTTCTTGGCGATCAGATAGTCGCGCATGGCGGCGACGTCGGGGGTGTTGAAGGCGCCGTGGGCCAGGCGGTTGATGCCCGTGTACCCCACCGGCAGGGGCAGCACCTCCACGAATTGCGTGGGGCTGAAGTAATAGCGCGCGCCGGCGGGGTTCTCCGGATCCGGCAGCTTGGTGGCGCCCAGGTCGTGGACGTAGAACGCCTCCGACTTCGCCATGTCCGCCGCGTAGATCGCCAGATGCGAGACGGCGACGATGGGCGGCCGCGCCCCTCCTGCACCCCCAGGGCTGGCCGCCTGCGCCATGCCGCACAAACCCGCAAGCACCAGCGCGCCGATGATCGGTCCTTTCATGGTTCCTCCCTGTTTTGTTTTACGTTGAAGATCAGGTTTCCAGCGCCACCACCTCGTATTCGTCCAGGCTGGGCACGGTGAATTCCACCACCGCCCCCTCCTGCCGTAGGGGCAGCGGCTGGCCGGCGCGCAGCAGGCTCGCCTGCCGGATGGGCTTTGGTGACGGCAGGGTCATGCGCACCAATTGCGGCCCCAGCGGGTTCAACCCACGGGCGGCGGTGGCGCGGAAACCGGGGCTGGTGTGGTTGACCAGGTGCAGGGCGTAGCCCGGCTCCGTCTCCCACCCGAACACCTCCACCAAGCCCGGGCCCTGCACGGTGACGGGCGGGGCCGGCGCCAGCCAGCGCAGGGCGTTGGTGACAAGATCGCCCAGGTCGGCGG
The DNA here is from genome assembly GCF_007828025.1 of Nitrospirillum bahiense. Classification (NCBI taxonomy): domain Bacteria; kingdom Pseudomonadati; phylum Pseudomonadota; class Alphaproteobacteria; order Rhodospirillales; family Azospirillaceae; genus Nitrospirillum; species Nitrospirillum bahiense. Next base: position 204,219 of record NZ_VITO01000002.1, on the reverse strand, counting down.
CGCCGGAGCGCCAGTAGCCGGCCTCCACATCCGCCGCCAGGTACACCAGACGCGCCCCACCCGCCTCGCGCACCGCGATGGTGGGCTGGTCGGTGTGCGGCTGGCGGCTGTAGACGCCCTCCGTCGGGTACCAAGGGTACTGCGCCACATGGGTCAGCAGGGGCGGGCCGTCGATGGTGATGGGCACGCGGCAGCTGGAGCCCTGGATCCAGTCCGTCTCCTCGAACCCCGCCAGGATGGGATGGCGCCGCTCGATGCGCTGGATGGCGCTGGACCCGGGGAAGCGCGGCTGATTGGGCGTGGCCGCCTGGCCGAAGCTCTCGCGCTTGCCGGCACGCCGCATGCCAAACAGGGCGCCCAGGGCGAAGTCGTCACGGGGGCGGCCGGCCTCGTCGTACAGCCCCGTCTCGAAGGTCGCCAGCACGCTGCCGCCGGCCTTGGCGAAGGCCGTCACCGCCGCCGCCTGGGCGTCGCCCATCAGCGCGATGTTGGGCAGCACCAGGGTCTGATAGCGGCTGAGCGCGGCCGCGTTCAGGTCACGGTCCAGCACCACGTCGAAGGGGATGCGCGCCTCGGTCAGCAGTTGGTACATGCCCTGCACGGCATCCAGCGTTTCCGTGCCCGCCGGCGGGTCGTATAGGCGGTTGCCCCGCTGGGACACCACCAGGGCCACGCCGGCGATCGAGCGGCGGTTGTGGAAATGACGGTCGTTGGCGGCCTGCCAGGCCAGCACCTCCCGCCCCACCTTCTGCCAGCGCCGGTCCTCGACGAAGCCCTGCTGATAGCCCAGCCAGTGGTAGTGGACCACCCCGCCCGCCGCCAGCGTCTGGTGGATGCGCGAGCGCACCTCCACCGCGTTGCCGGTGACGTTGCGCCAGCGGATGTCGCCGGCGATCTCATACCCCGCCGTGATGTTGGTGACCGGGCGGTCACCCCCTTTTCCACCAGGGGAGTTGCCAACGATCGCCTTGCCGATGCGGGTCTGCTGGCTGGCGTCCCAGGCGGGGGCGCCGATGCCGCCCCGACCCTGGTTGTCGGCCATGAACCAGGGCGCGGTGGCGGCCAGGGCCGACAGGTCCAGGGTGCCGCCCCGGAAGCCGCCGCCCAGGTTGCCGGTGAAGATCAGCCGCGCGTCATGCTTCTTCACCAGGGCATCGTAGCGACCCCACAGCTCCACCGCCCGTTTGAGGAAAGCATCCTCATACGCCCGGCTGTGCGGATCGCCGATGGTGCGGCAGATGGGGCAATAGCAGACAACGGCGTCCGGGCTGGGCCAGCCGTTGCTGTAGATGCCGTCGATGGAGTAGCGGCTCAGCACCTCATTGAACAGGGCCGGCACGAACTGGGTGTAATAGTCGCTGAACTGGCAGGTGGGCGCGAACTCCGACGACGCCGACGGGTCGTCCGGCGCCCCCACCAGGGAGCGGCGGACCAAGGCGCCATCCTGGGTGCGGCAAAACCAGTCGGGATGCTTGTCCGCCAGCTGGCTCTTGGCGATATCGATGCTGAAGCGGCCCATGACGCGGATGCCCCGCGCCTTGGCCGCCGCCACACATTCCCCGAACACATCCCGGCCCTTCAGCCAGGCGCTGACCGGCAGGTCCGGCAGGCCCGTGGGATAGAAGGCCACCACGTTGGTGCCGCTGAGGTAGGTCATCTGCGCTTGGCATGACGCCAGGTAGTCGGCCCACTTCTCGACGTCGAAGGTCTCGGGATCACGCTCGTTGAAATTGACGTGGACGATGCGCTTCATGCGCTGGTGCCAGGCGTCGGGCGGGTAGGCACCCGCCCCCGGCCCAGGCGCCGCCAGGGCGGTGCCCGCATTCAAGGCGGCCAGCGCCGCCCCGGCCATCAGGGCGAACTCTCGGCGGTTGGTCTCCATCCTCCCTCACTCCGCCAGCGGGGCCGTACCGACCACGGTGAAGCCCGCCGTGGCGCCGGGGACGCCGGTGCCGGGCTGGCCGCCGCCCACGGTCAGGGTGTAGGCGCCGCCGGCCACCACGCGGTCGCCCGCCTCCGTCACGCTGGACAGGTCGCGGGGATCGAGGTCGAAATGGACCTTCTTGCTTTCACCCGGCGCCAGGTGGACGCGGGAGAAGGCGCGTAGGGCCCGGATGGGCGCGCCCGGAACCTGGGGGAAGCCCAGGTACAGCTGCACCACCTCATCCCCCGCCACCGCGCCGGCGTTGCGCACCTGGGCATCCACGCCCAGCGTCTCGCCCGCCTTCAGCGTGGCGGCGGACAGGGCCGGAGGGGTGTAGGCGAAGGTGGTGTAGCTTAGGCCGTGGCCGAAGGCGTATAGCGGCTTGCCGGTGAAGTAGCGGTAGGTCCGCCCCTTCATGCTGTAATCCTCAAAGGGCGGCAGGCCGTCCACGCCCGTGTAGAAGGTCACCGGCAGGCGGCCGGAGGGGTTGTTGACGCCCGACAGCGTCTGACCGATGGCCATGCCGCCCTGTTCGCCCGGGTACCAGGCGTCGATGATGGCGTCGACATGGGTGGCGGCCCAGTTCACCGACAGGGCGGAGCCGTTCATCAGCACCAGGGCCATGGGCTTGCCCGTGGCCTTCACCGCCTTCAGCAGGCTCTCCTCCTCCGCCGGCATGTCCAGGCTGGTGCGGTCGCCGCCCTTGAAGCCGGGAACGGTCACCGTCATCTCCTCCCCCTCCAGGGCGGAGCTGATGCCGGCCACGGCCACCACCAGGTCGGCCGACTTGGCCGCCGCCACGGCGCGGTTCAGCGGGTCGGTCACCACCGGGTTCCACACCAGGCGGATGACGGGGCCCTTGGCCGGCGTCTGGTCGATGCGGATGGCGTAGCGGCGCCCGGCCTCGAAATGCAGAGCCTTCATCCGCGGCGTGCGCTGGCGGTCGCCGTTCTTCACCGCCTCGGCCCCCTCCACCCACAGGGTGGCGTTGGCGCCGCTGAGGCCGATGTTGTACTCGCCCGTCGCCGGCACGGTGACGAAGCCGGTCCAGCGGGCGGAGATGGCGGGGCCCTCCACCACCGGGGTCATGTCTCGGTCCAGGTTCAGGGTGCCGTCGGTACGGGTCACGGCCGGAGCACCGCTGAAGTCGGGATTGCTCCAATACTCCCCCTTCAGGCCTGGCTTGCCATCCGGCCCGCTGAGCGCGCTGGCCGGGATGGTGGAGGCCGAGCGCAGGAAGTTGCTGCCCGGCTCATAGACGATCTGAGCGTTGGGGAAGGCGGCGCGGATGCCGTCCAGCGCCGTCACCGGGTGGATGGGCTGGCCGTTGTAGTTGCCCAGCAGCACGTCCACCTGGTCGGCCAGCGGGCCCACCACGGCGATCCTCTTCACCGTGGGCTTCACCGGCAGCACGCCGTTGTTCTTCAGCAGCACCATGGATTCGTTGGCCAGGCGCAGGGCCAGTGCCACATGCGCCGGCGAGTTCAGCTCCGTGTCGGCGACCTGGGCATAGGGCACGCTGGCCGGCGGGTCGAACAGGCCCAGGCGCATGCGGGCGGTGAACAGACGGCGCAGGCTGGCGTCCACCACGTCCTGCGACACCAGCCCCTGGGTGATGGCGTCGCGGTAGAGGTCGAAATCGTCCGGCTCGTCCGGGGGGCGGTTGTACTCGGTGCAATCATTGTCCACGCCCAGCTTCAGCGACACGGCCGCTGCCTCCGCCAGGGTCTTGGTATAATGGTGGCCGCGCTGGATGTCGGCGATGGCATCGCAGTCGGACACGACATACCCCTTGAAGCCCCAGCGCTGGCGCAACTGGTCGTTCAGCAGGAAGTCGCTGGCGCAGGCCGGCTGGCCGTTGACGCGGTTGTAGGCGCACATGACCGAGGCCACCTTGCCCGCCGTCACCAGCTCGCGGAAGGCCGGCAGGTAGGTATCCTCCATGTCATGCCGGCTGGCGGCCACGTCCACCTCATGGCGCGTCGGCTCCGGCCCGCTGTGCACGGCGTAGTGCTTGGCGGTGGCAATCACCCGGTAATATTTGGGATCGTCGCCCTGCATGCCTTGGACGAAGGCGGTCCCCAGCTTGCCGGTCAGGTACGGGTCTTCGCCATAGGTCTCCTGCCCCCGGCCCCAGCGCGGGTCGCGGAAGATGTTGATGTTGGGCGACCAGAAATCCAGGCCCTGGTAGATGCGGTGCTCCGCCCCCGCCTTTTCCACGCGGTTGAACTTCACCCTCGCCTCGGTGCCGATGGCGATGCCCATCTGGCGGATGGCGGCGGGGTCGAAGGTGGCGGCCAGACCGATGGGCTCGGGGAACACCGTGGCCTCGCCGTTGCGGGCGACGCCATGCAGCGCCTCGCTCCACCAATTGTAGGCGGGGATGTTCAGGCGCGGGATGGCCCGGGCCTGGTTGGTCAGCTGCGCCGCCTTTTCCTCCGGCGTCAGGCGGCCGACCAGGTCATCCACCCGGCGCTCCACCGGCAGGCTGGGGTCAAGGTAGGGCGGCTTGGCCGCCTCCTGCGCATGAGCGCTCCCCGCGCCCGCCACCACAAGCTGGGCCACCAACACGGCGGCCCCGAACATAGAACGACCCATCCGCCCCTCCCATTGTTAGCGTTATCATTTTAAGTCCGGAACGGTCCTGGGAATGTGACCGCCCCATCAAGACAGCTGTGCTTTACAATCGCCGGTCAGGCCGGCACGTCGACGACCTTGGCCGGGTCGATCGCGCGGGTGTAGCCGAAGGCGGTGGATACGGTGGCGCCCCCCTGGGCGACCGAGTCCAGGATAGCCTTCATCAGCCGCATGTCCTGCAGTCCTTCCTCGCCGGTGGAGACCAGCGGCGCCTTGCCCCGCACCACATCGGCCATCCAGTCCATCTCGCGCGCGAACTGGTCGATCTCGTGGATCGCCTGCACCTGCGACTGGTACCCGGTCTGCACCGTCAGGCGGTTGCCGTTGTAAAAGGCGCCGGGGTCCGCCACCAGCCGCCCCTGCGCGCATTCCACCTGGTAGGACATGGTGGGGGCGTAGTCGAAACTGGTGGACCCGTTGGCGATGGCGCCGCTGGGGAAGCGGAACTGCCAGGCGATCAGGTCCTCCACCTCGCGGAAACGCGGGTCCTTGCGGTCGGTCTGCGCCCAGGCGCGCACCTCCACCGGTTCCTCGTTCAGCAGGTAGCGTGCGCCGTTGATGCCGTAGATGCCCATGTCGGCCAGGGCGCCGCCGCCGGACATCTTCATGTCCAGCCGCCACACGTCCGCCGGATCGCTGAGCGAGGCCTGGCGCCCCATCTGGGTGACCACCATGCGGGGCTTGCCCAGCTTGCCCGAGCGGATCAGGCGCATGGCCGCCAAGTTCAGCGGCTCGTAATGGCAGCGGTAGGCGATCATCAGCTTTCGGTCGGCGGCCTTGGCGGCGGCGATCATCGCCTCCGCGTCCGCCACGCTGGTCGCCATGGGCTTCTCGCACAGCACATGCTTGCCAGCCTTCAGCGCGCGGATGGTGAACTCCGCATGCATGGCATTGGGCAGGACGATGTAGACGACCTGGATGCGCGGGTCGTCCACGATGCGATCGTAATTCTCGTAGGTGTAGATCGCGTCCCTGGCCACGCCGTATTTGGCGGCGAGTCGCGTGGCCTTGTCAGGATGGCCGCTGACCAGGGCGGTCAGTTTCGCCCGCTTGGCGCTGTGGAAACCGGGCAGGATCTGCCCCTGCGACAAGAGGCCCAGGCCGACGACGGCGAAGCCCACCCCCTCCCCTTCCGCCGGACCGGCGGCGGGTGACGCGAAGGCCGGGCGCATCAGCAGCGTGCCGGCACCGGCAGCCCCCAAGCCCATGAGAAGACGGCGGGAAATACCATTTTCGCCACTACCCGAACTGCCATCGGTCGGGGCGCTGTCGAGGGAAATGGGATCGGTCCCGGCCACCGGAATGCGCGCAGGCATCCCCGGCCCTGTCCTCCGGACGCTCATTGTTCCTCCCGGTTTTTATGTTACCGTTATCAGAGACTCATACGCCGATTGCCCCGCGTTGAAAAGGGACCGGCTGGCGGCATCCCCTGCCCCGGCCGGCCATGTCCCCTCGACGCGGCCCTCGCGCCCAAGTCGCGCAAGAATAAAACCGGGAGGAAAATCATGGCCCTATCCCTCAACCGCCGCACCCTGTTGCAGGCCGGTGCCGCCGCCGTCGCCGCACCCTATTTCTGGGTTCCCGCCCGCGCCGACGATGGCGTCTGGTTCACCCAGACGGTGGGACCCTTCGTGGAAGTCGAGACATCGGCCGGCCGACTCCGGGGCGGGCACGACCGTGGCGCCCTGGCTTTCAAGGGCATCCCCTACGCCGGCCCGGTCTCGGGCAGGAACCGTTTCAAGGCCCCGCCCAAGGTGACGCCCTGGACGGGCGTGCGCGATGCCACCCGCCTGGGTCCGCCTGCCATGCAGGGCCCCGGCACCACCTACGGCGAGCATGAGCCGGCCTACAGCGAAGACTGCCTGGTGCTGAACGTCTGGACCCCCGCGGTCAACGACGGCGCCAAGCGGCCGGTCATGGTCTATTGCCACGGCGGCGGCTTCACCACCGGCAGCGGCGGCCAGCGCATCCAGGACGGCGCCCGCCTGGCCGCCACCTACGACGTGGTGGTGGTGGCGACCAACCACCGCCTGGGCCTGCTGGGCTATCTCTACCTGGGCGAACTGGGCGGGGCGGACTACGCCACCTCCGGCAACCAGGGCATCCTGGACATCATCGCGGCACTCGGCTGGATCAAGGAGAACATCGCCACCTTCGGCGGCGACCCCGGCAACGTCATGGTGTTCGGCGAGTCCGGCGGCAGCGCCAAGACCTGCGCCGTCATGGGCATGCCCGCCGCCCAGGGCCTGTACCACAAGGCGGGGATGCAGAGCGGCCCCATGCTGCGCGGACTGCCCAAGGAGGTGGCGACCGAGACAACGCGCCGCGTGCTGGCGGCCCTCGACATTCATCCGAAGGATTTCGCCAAGCTGCACGATGTTCCGGCGCAGAAGTTCATCGACCTGCAGCTGGCGGCGGAGAAGGGCAAGGGCCCCCTGACGGTGGCGACCAAGGAGTGGCAGGCCGGCCACCCCACGCCCAAGCCCAGCCTGGCGGCCAACCGCGCGCCCAAGCCCGGCGGCTGGGGCCCGGTGGTGGACGGCACCATCCTGCCCCTCCACCCCTTCGACCCGGCGGCGCCCGCGATGGTGGCCGGCATCCCCCTGCTGATCGGCAACATGCGGGATGAGGCAGCCTTCTTCGAGCGCGACCATCCGGAGTTCTTCCACATGGATGCGGCCGGCCTGACCGCGCGGGCCCAGCAGGCCTTCGGCCAGGACGCGGAGCGCATCCTGGCCACCTACCGCCAGACCCGGCCCAACGCCACCCCGGTGGAACAGGGCATCGCCATCGAAACCGCCCTGTCCATGGGCGCCGGCACCGCCACCATCGCCGACCGCAAGGCGGCGCAGAGCGCACCCGTCTACCGCTACCGCAACGACTTCCAGTCCAACATCCCCATCAAGGGCACGGACTGGACCCTGCGGGCCGGCCACGCCATCGACATCTCCATCACCTTCCTGAACACGGAGATGCCGGACCTGCAGGGCGACGGCCCCGGCCTGGCGGAAACCGCCAAGGCCGTCAGCGGCTATTTCACCAGCTTCGCCCGCACCGGCGTGCCCACCGCCGCCGGCCAGCCGGACTGGCCCCGGTACGAGACCAAGGACCGCGCCGTCATGCTGCTGAACAGCCAATGCCAGGTGGCCCTGGATCCCGATGGGCGGGAGCGGGAGATGTGGCAGGCGATGGGGGTGTGAGCGCCTGCCTCAAGGATTGGGGAAATCGGCGGACAGCGCCCGCTCGCGCTGGCCCTCGATTTCCTCCAGCCGCTGGCGCAGCCGCGTCACCACCGCGTCCTGGCCCCAGGCGCCCAGCACCACATGGCGCGGCGGGGTCGCCTGCTGCGCGATCTCTATCATAATGTCGCTGGCCCGCACGGGGTCGCCGGCCTGGGTGCCGCTGATGTCCTTGGTGGCGGCCAGGCGCTTGGCCGCCGTGTCGGCGTAATCCGGGATGCGGCTGGCCGTCTGGCGCAGGGAGCGGCCGGCCCAGTCGGTGCGGAAGGGGCCCGGCTCGACACAGGTGACGCCGATGCCCAGCGGCTCCACCTCCGCCCGCAGGCTGTCGGACCAGCCCTCCACCGCGTGCTTGGACGCGGCGTAGTAGCCGGAACCGGGGTAGCCCACCAGGCCGGCGACCGAGGTGATGTTGAGGATGCGCCCGCCGCCCTGCGCCCGCATCAGGGGCAGAACCGCCCGCGTCATGGCGAACAGGCCGAAAACGTTGGTGTCGAACTGGGCACGGATCTCAGCCTCCACCCCCTCCTCGATCGCGCTCTGGTAGCCGTAGCCGGCGTTGTTCACCAACACGTCGATGCGGCCGAACCGCTCTTGCGCCGCCGCCACCACGGCGTCGATCTGGTCATACCGGGTGACGTCCAGCGCCGCCGGCATGGCCCGGTCATCCGCCTCCGCCACGATGTCGATCACCTGCGACGCGTCGCGCGCCGTGACCACCACCCGCCAGCCGCGCGCCAGCACCCTTTGGGCCAGGATGCGGCCGAAGCCGGTGGAACAGCCGGTGATGAGCCAGACGGGGGTTTCCAAGGCGGGCGTGCGGGTGTCAGCCATGTGGGACGCTCCGGAATGGGATCGGTACCAGGGGCCACCACCCTAAAGCAGCGCGCCGGTTCCCGTCCAACCGGCAAGGCGACATAGGCCTGTGGAACTTCGTTGCTACCGACGGCGCCGCTGAAAGAAATGACAGCCGCGCGATGATATCACTCGGCGGCTCCATCCTTCCGACCCCTACCCCTCTCGGCGTCAAGCCTGTAGGTCACAGACACTGACAGGCTTCAATGACGACTGTCGAGACCAGGCATGGCCGCGATCCTGTCGAGAAGGCCGCCGCAACCCATTGCGCTGGGAGGAAGATCAAATGAACGGCGTGGCCATCCGACCATCCGAACCCCGCGATGGGGCCACCGTCCTCGACATCTGGCGCCGGGCGGTCGACGCCACCCACCACTTCCTGACGCCCACGGATAGGGCGGCCATCGATGCGGAGGTGGCGGGCTTCCTACCCACCGCCCCGCTGTGGCTGGCCGTCGACGCCACCGATCGCCCCGTCGGCTTCATGCTGCTGGATGGCGCGCATATGGAGGCGCTGTTCGTCGATCCCGACCGTAGGGGTACCGGTGTCGGGCGGCGACTGGTGGCCCACGCCCTGGCCCTGCATCCCATCCTCACCACCGACGTGAACGAGCAGAACGGCCAGGCCGTTGGCTTCTATGAGCGGTTGGGCTTCCATCCCACCGGACGCTCCGCCCTGGATGGCCAGGGCCGAAGCTATCCGCTGATTCACCTGCGATCGGGCCGCCCGTGATCAGACCACTGACGCCCGGATCACATCTGGGCGTCACACCTTGGCGTCCAGGAAGGCGCGGATGGCGGCGACCGTCGCCGCCGGCTGTTCTTCCATCAGCCAATGGCCGGATTGGGGAATGACCAGTTCCTGCACATTGCTGGCAGCGGCGCGCGCCACCACCGCCATGGTGGGCCCGAAGGAATGGTCGCCGCCAATGGCCAGGACCGGCATGGTAAGCGGCCCCTGGGCCAGGAAGGCCTGGTCGTCCTTCACATCCTGGTCGAAGGCCTTGAACTGCTCGAACCCGGCATGCATGGCGCCGGGGCGGGCGTAGAGGGCGGCGTAGTGCTGGCGCGACGCCTCGTCGAACCGGCGCGGGTCGGCGGAGAACTCGTTCCAGAAACGGTCGAGATAGATGCGCTCCCGCCCCGCCACCAGCCGTTCCATATCCGGCCCGCCGAAGCGGAAATGCCAGAGCAACGGGCTTTTCAGGATCTCATCCCAAGGGCCGACGCCGGGAATGGGCGCGTCCATCAGCACGAACCGCGTGACGCGGTCACGATTCTCCGCCGCGAAGGCGTAGCCCACCATGTTGCCGATGTCGTGGGTGACCAGATCGACCTTGCCGATACCCAGCGCGTCCAGCATGCCCGCGATATCCTGGCCTTGCGTCTTCTTGTCGAAACCGCTGGTGGCGCGCGCGGACAGGCCCATGCCGCGCAGGTCGGGCACGATCACGGTGTGATCGCGCATCAGGTCGGCGGCCAGCGGCGCCCACATGTCGCCAGTCTCCCCATAGCCATGCACCAGGACGACGGCGGGGCCGCTGCCGCAGACGCGGACGTGCAGGGTGGTGCCGTTGGCCGGGACCTGCCGCGCGTGGCAAGTGGACGGGAACGGCATGACCTTGGCGCTGGCGGCACCGACGCCAAGGCACCATAAGGCGGCCACACTCGCGGCCAGCAGTTTCAGCATGGGGACGGTCCTCGCGAAACGGAGGGGCCCAAACCCCTCGCCTGGTTGTTTCGCCATGCCTATACCGTCTTGCGGCACCTGTGATTGTAGATACATGTCCCGTTTGGACAATGCCGGTGGTTTTTGTTGGCAGCGTAGGCGGCCAGGGGCGCGGCCGTCATGAGACGGCGGCCTTGCCCTGCCGGCGCAGGAAGAGGATCTGGGCGGCCACGCCGATGACCAGCAGGACGAAAAGGGCCGCCTGGGCGCCGAGCAGAAGCGGCGACTTCAGGTCGGTGACCAGGGGGTGGCCATCGGGGACGCGGCGCAGGGTTTCGCTGACCGTCGGCACCATCAGCAGGAAGGCCGTCAGGCTGAGGAAAATCGTCTCCAGATACCTGGCCGCGCGACCCAGGCCGGGAACGCGCCCGACCCCATATCCGGCAAGCAGCAGCAGGATGGTCACCACCGCGATGCCGTAACTGACGGACTGGTGGGCGACGAGGAACACCGTGAGCCCCCCGATCAGCATCGACACGAAATAGATAGCACCAGGTCCGGACCGCGGTACGATCCGCCCGTGGCGGATGAACATGTACAGGGCCAGAGGAATGGCGGGCAGGCTGCCGAGCGTGTGCACCCAGCCCAGGGGCGAAATTCCAAACATGTCGATCTCCATAAGTTCGCAAAGGGGAAATACAGATGTCGTAATAACATCCGACTAGTAGGTAGGTAGCTTGGGCGCGCGAAGACGCCGCCCAGCGTCAGGCGGCGTCCCTATCAGGCAGAAAGCCGGTCCAGCAGGGGTGTCATGACCACCCCGAACATCTTGGGGTCACCGTAGGCACGGGCGGAGAGCATGGCCCCATGGACGGCGGCCAAGAAGGCCTCCGCCTCCGCCCTTGGCGTACCGCTGAGACGAAGCCGACCCTGCTGCGCCCCCCGTTCGAACACCGAGGCCAGCCAAGCCGCCAGGAAGCGGAAATGGGCCCTGACCTCCAGCGCCACCTCTTCCGGCAGGATGGGCAACTCACTGGCCAGCATGGCGCAAATGCAAAAGGACGCGCTGGCGTCGGTGATACATCCCTCCCAATACCCCGCGTAGCTGCGGAGTTGCGCGAGCGGGTCGGAGACATGGCGCTCAAGCTCCGCGATTCCAGTGCGCGCCTCCTCGCGATAGCGGGCGACCAGCGTCCGGACCAGATCCACCTTGTTGGGGAAATGGTGGTGGATGCTGGCCTTGCGGATGCCGACGACCGCGGCGATATCGGCGTAGCTGAAGCCGTTATAGCCGCCCGCCATGACCAACGACCGCGCGCAGGCTAGAATCTCATCAGCGGTGGAGGATAGGGCGGTGGATGGAGTGCTCATGCGCCGAACCTACCTTCTAGTAGGTTTCTCTGTCAAGCCTCGCGGTGTCCGCTATCAGCCACCCGACGCGGCAGTGAAGACCGCCAACTGGGCGGCGAAGGCACGCTGGTAAGCTGGGCGGGCCTCTCCCCGAGCGACATAGGCGGCGAGGTTGGGATACTCATCCAGGATGCCGGCCGCCCTCACCCGCAGCAGCACGGACACCATCAGCAGGTCGCCGGCGCTGAACCCGCCGTCCAGCCAATCGGCATCGCGCAGGTGGCCGGAGAGTTCCGCCAGCCGCCGGCGGATGGCATCCTTGACCATGGCCCGGCGTTCCTCGAACCAGCTCTTGTCCCGTTCCAGGAACAGGACGGTCTGGAGGTCCAGGATGGGCGGCTCCACCGTGTTGAGGGCGGCGAACATCCAGCTGATCGCCCGCGCCCGGGCGACGGGATCCGGTGGCAGCAGGCCGGCGTGGCTTTCCGCGATATGAAGCACGATCGCCCCGGACTCGAACAGGGCGAGATCGCCATCCTCATAGGTGGGGATTTGCCCGAAGGGATGCCGCGCGCGGTGCGCGGGTTCCTTCATGGCGCTGAACGACAGCAGCCGGACGTCGTACCGCTGCCCCGCCTCCTCCAGCGCCCAGCGCACGCGCATGTCCCGCGCCAGGCCCCTGCCGCGATCAGGCGACAGTTCAAAGGCGGTGATGGTGGGATTCATGGGACAACCTCCCCTGTGACTGTACGATATCTTCCGTCGGGCGACGCGAAGTTCCCCACGCCATTGGGTTCCCCACGCCATTGAGCGCCGTCACCGGAACGACGAACGGCGCCGCCGCGAACCGACACCTCCTTCCTCATTTTCCTTCCACGCGTCACCCCCACGCGTCATGCCGCCGGCAGGGCATCCTGCAGATGGGCCAGGAAAGCGCGCACCGCCGGGTTGGCCCGGCGGCTTTCCGGCCAGACGGCGGTGATGTTGTGCCGCTCGACCGCATAGTCGGACAGCACCGGCACAAGCTCGCCGTGCGCCACATAGGGGGCGGCGACAAAGTCGGCGCTGATGCCGATGCCGCCACCGGCGACCAGGGCCGCGATCAGCGCCTCGCTGGCATCCATGACGATGCCGGACGCGGGCACGATCTCGATTTCGCGATCCCCGACAAGGAAGGGCCAGCGCAACATCTGCCCCGAGCTTTGATAGCGGAGCGCGGCGGTGTCGTGCCGCGCCAAATCGTCCGGATGCGTCGGTGTTCCCCGGGCGGCCAGGTACGCCGGCGATGCGTAGCAGCAGAACCGGTGCGGCGCGAGCCGCCGCGACAGCAGCCGCGTATCCGGCAGGTCACCGATCCGCACGGCCAGGTCGATCCCTTGCTCGATCAGGTCGACGAACTGGTCGCTCAGGCGCAGATCCACCACCACCTGGGGATGGCGCGCCCGGAATGCCGGCAAGGCCGGCGCGATCACATGGATGCCGATGGGCAGGGACGCGGCGATGCGCAGGGTTCCCGACGGCGCCGACCGCGCGGACTTCGCCGCCTGCTCGATCTCCTCCGCATCCCGCAGCAGCCGCAGGGCGCGCTCGTGCAGGTCACGGCCCTCCGGCGTCAGGGTCAGCGAGCGTGTCGTCCGGGTGATCAGGGCGACGCCCAGGTTTTGCTCCAGCCGCTGGACGCTCTTGCTCACCGCCGATGGCGAAATCGACAGCGAGCGGGCAGCCGCGGTGAAGCTGCCCAGCGAGCCGACGCGGGCGAAGGCGATCAGCCCGGTGAGCCTTTCAAGTCCAATTTGTTCCTTCATGGAAATACTAAATCGGTTTTCGGCCTGATTGTCAATTCGCGCTCAGGAGCCAAACTATGGCCCAGCTTCGAAAGCACGAAAGGAATGCATCATGAGCGACACGATGAAAGCGGTTCGGCTGCACGAATTCGGCGGCCCCGAGGTACTGCGCTATGAGGACGCGCCCCACCCTACGCCCGCGCCCGGCGAGGCGCTGGTCAAGGTCCATGCCGTCGGCCTCAACCCCCCGGATTGGTACCTGCGGGACGGCTATCGTTCGCTTCCCCCCGAATGGCAGCCGCGCCCCACCTTCCCCTTGATTCTGGGGACGGACATATCGGGTGTCATCGCGGCCGTGGCCGGCGATGTCGGGGATTTCGGCGTGGGCGATGAGGTCTATGCCATGGTGCGCTTCCCCCACAATGTCATGGAGGGCAGCAAGGCCTATGCCGATTATGTCAGCGTCCCGGTATCGGATTTGGCCCGCAAGCCGGCCGGCATCGATCACATCCACGCGGCCGGCGCGCCCATGTCCCTGCTCACCGCCTGGCAGTTCCTGATCGAGCTGGGCCATGACGAGCCGAACCCGTTTCAGCCTTACAAGCATGAGCCGGTGCCGCTGCGCGGCCGGACGGTGCTGGTCAACGGGGCCGGCGGCGGTGTCGGCCATTTGGCCGTGCAACTGGCGAAGTGGCAGGGCGCGCGCGTCATCGCCGTGGCCTCCGGAAAGCATGAAGGCCTGATGCGCGACCTGGGCGTCGACCAGTTCATAGACTACACCCGGACAGCCGCCGATGAGGTGGTGCGCGACGCGGACCTGGTGCTCGACACCGTCGGCGGTCCCGATACCGGCCGCTTCCTGCGCACCCTGAAACGGGGTGGCGCGCTTTTTCCCGTCTATCCCCTGGGCTTCACCGGCCATGGCGAAGCGGAAACGCTGGGGATCACAGTATCGACGACGCAGGTCCGTTCCAGCGGCGCCCAGCTGGCTGAGGCCGCGCGCTTGCTCGATAACGGCACCGTGCGCGTCGTGATCGACAGCACCTTCCCGCTCGCCCAGGCCTCCCAGGCGCACCAGCGTGCCGCCCGCGGCAACATCCAGGGCAAGATCGCCCTCACCGTCGCCTGACCGGAAAAGCGGATCCCCAGGAGTATGCGATCATGCTTATCGTGATGGGACATGTTCATGTCGCCCCCTCCGCGATGGAGGAGTTCGCCGCCGATATCCAGGCGCTCGCGCGGTCCGTCCGGCGGCGTGAGGGCAACCTGTCCTATGCCGTCGCGGTGGATGACCGAAGCGCCGGCCGGCTGCTGGTTGCCGAGCGCTGGCGCGACCAAGCCTCCCTTTCCGCCCACCTAGACGCTCCCGACACGAGGGCCTTCATGGGGAAGTGGCAGGGCCGGATGACAGGCGATGTCCGGAAATACGACGCCGCGAACGAGCGGTCCCTGCTGGACGGGTAATGTCCGGCCATGGGGCCCGGCCATAGGGGGCCGGCCAAAGGGGACTGTATCGCAAGGAAACGGCCCAGCTCAGTCCTGGCGGATCGAGCTGGGCCGTTCCCCATGCACAACTTATCAGTAGGTGACGCGCGCGGTGACGCTCAGGCGCCGGTCGGAGATCGTCGCGGTGCGGGGACGCGTCGCAATTCCGAAATACGACAGCTTGAGCGCGTTGTTGATATTGCGCGCGTCAACGCCCAGCGAGAAATTCTGGGTCACCTGATAGGTCAGGGAGCCGTCGAGCTGACCATAGGGCTGGTCGAAGATGGGAAGGTTGCCGGTGCCCACACCCGCCGTCGTCTCGACGAACTTGCTGCGCCAGTTGTAGGCGAGCCGAAGCGACAGCGGGCCCTTCTCATAAATGCCGATCAGGTTATAGCTGTACCTCGACAACAGTTCGAGCGGCACGCTGGTGACGGGGCCGGACGTCGCAGGGCTGGGCGCCTGGGAATCGACATAGGTGAAGTTCGCCTGGAGTCCGAGACCGTCCAGCGGGTCGGGCAGAAAATCAAAGAACTGCTGGAACGAGAACTCGGCCCCCTTCACCTCCGCATCGGCGGCGTTGGTGTAGGACGTGACCTGGTAGGTATAGGTCTTGCCGTCCGGGAAGGTGATGTCGCGCGGCGTGATCGCCGTCTGGATGTACCCGTTGATCTTTTTATAGAAACCCGCGACCGACACGTACTCCTGGTCCGAGAAGTACCACTCCAGCGAGGCGTCAAGGTTGCGTGACGTCATCGGCTTGAGCAAAGGGTTGCCACCGGTCGCGGTATGGATCTCGGCATGTTGCGAAGGGCCCGGCTCGGTCAGCGTCAGGCTGGGGTTCAGCTGCGAGAAGGTGGGGGCGGCCAGATTGGTCGACGCCGCCAGGCGGAGCTGCAGGGCATCCGTCAGGTGATAGCGCAAGTTCAGGCTGGGCAGGGCCTTGGTATAGGAATCCTGGAACGCGATGGCGGCGTACTGGGGATTGCCCGTCGCCGTCGATCCATCCGGCTGCGCGATCTGGGGCACCTGCTGATAGTACCCTGAGACACCCAGATTGGTTTGGACGATCCGCACCCCGATGTTGCCGTCCAGCGGGATGGACAGGGGGCTGGCGTCGAAATAGGCCGCGCCATATTCCGCATACGTCTGCTGGCTCTGCGCGTTAGAGCCGCTGGGCAGGAAGGGCGGCGCGCCGTTGAGCCCGAAGGCGGTCAGCGTGTTGGCGTAATTGCCGATGGTCTCCAGCGGGAAGGTGACCACACTGCCGAACACATTCGCATCGCCGCGGAAGATGTCGCTCAGGTCGTAATTCTCAAGCCCGCCCCGACCGTTGACGCTGGAATAGCGATAGCCGGTGTCCCGGGTCGAATTCGTCCTGTCCGTGTACCGGAAACCAGCGCGCAGTGATTTCAAAATCCCGGTGTCGAAGCTGTACTTGACATCAAGCCGGCCGCTCTTCTCCTCGCCCACGGAATTGGAGAAGTCGTCGAGGAATCCGTTGTTGGAATAAAGCGCGGCATTGGTCGTCTGGCTGGCCGGAATGGTGGAGAACGATGCCACATCCCCCGATATGTTCTGGTGAAAGACGGTGTTGGGGCCATTGGTGATGACGATGAAATTGCTCTGGCTGGTGTCCGATCGGATGTATTGGCCATCCGTCGTGATCTCCAGGTTCGATGTCGGGGTCCAATGCGCCTTCAAGGAATAGTCGGTCGTGGTCGAATCGCGCGTCGTCAGGCTGGCGTAGGACCCCAGGGGAACGTCTTCCCAGGTGCCGCTGATGAAATCGCCGTTGCTGGCGAATTTGAAGTCGGCGCCGGGTAGCGGTGTGATGGGTCCATCCCCGGTCGTGGCGAAGAAAGCGTTGCCCCGGATGTTGAATTTGTAGTTGTTGCGCAGCACCTCGCCCGTGAAATCCAAAGTGTCCGTGGGTTTCCACTGCAAGGCCACGTCCGTGCCGAAGCGCTGCCGGTTGCCGTAATTCTTGTTCAAGCCGCCGCCGTGCGGAATGGTGGTGAGCTGGCCTGACCGGCCCATGGCGGCCGCCGTCGCGGCATCCGAGGGGTTGACGAAACTGCCGTCGGGATTGCGGCTCTGGTTCAGGGTGTAGAAGGGTTCCGTCGTGATTTGGTCGTCGCGGAAATAATCCTTCTGATAGGCGATGTCGGCCAGCACGCCGATCTCGCCAATCCCGGTGTTCCAGCGATCACTCATCAGCACCGAGCCCGATGGCCCTGTCTTGTCGGCCAAGTCGTAATAATTGCCGGTGATTCCGCCGGCGAACTTGAAGCCGTCGAAGTCGAAGGGCTTGCGCGTGCGGAAGTTGATGACGCCGCTGAGCTGCCCTTCAATCTGTTCGGCGGACGGATTCTTGTAGACGTCGATGCCCGCCAGCAATTCCGCCGGCACGTCTTCGAGGTTGAGGATATCGACACCGCCGGCGGTGAAAATATCCCGCCCGTTCAGTTCGGTGCGCACCTGGGTCAACCCCCGGATGGCGACTGAGCTGCCCTCACCGTAATTGCGCTGGATCTGGATGCCGGCGACCCGCTGCAACGCTTCGGCGACATTGCGGTCGGGAAGCTTGCCGATGTCTTCGGCGACGATGGAATCGACGATCTCCGGCGCGTCGCGCTTGATCGCCTCCGCCGATTTCAAGCTGGCACGGACCCCTGTGACGACGATCTCGTTCAGGTCCCCCTGATCGTTCGCCGAGGCCGTGCCGGCGGTGGCGGCCGGCGTCTGCGCCGGAGCCCCGCTGGCGGCCGTCTGCGCGATGGCGGGTGCGGACCAGATCAACGCCAGCGGCAACGGCAAGCCGGCCAGCAGCGGCATGAGTTTGGATGAATGGCGCCCACGCAACATGTGCGTTCTCCCTGATGATTTTTATGCTCGGAATGATTTTCACCAGTACAATTCAATTATCATATATGCAATACAAATTTTGAGAGCGATTTTGCCGGGGACGCCCCTCAGATTTGGGCCGCCGACGCGCGCCGCGGCGCCGGGATCCAGGAAACCCGAGGCTTTCGAGCCGCCAGAATGTGGGCTATCGATGGAACGCGACCGCGTTGATGATCAGGGGGAACCACATGACCCGAGCGGGCCCTAAAGGCACCTATGCAGCGCCGGCCATAGAAAAGGCGTTTGAAATCCTGGAGATGCTGGCGGAGCATCGCGACGGGGCATTGGTCAGCGAGATGGCGGCACACCTCAATCGCTCGGTCGGTGAGCTGTTCCGCGTCGTCATCGTGATGGAACAGCTGGGCTATCTTCAGAAGTCCGCGAAATCGGACCGCTATACGGCGGCCTACAAGCTGCTCGACCTCGCCTACCGCGCGACCCCGACGCAGAACCTTTTGAACGCCGCCCTGCCCGAGATGCGGCGGCTGGCGATCGAGACGGGGCAATCCTGCCATTTCGTCGTCCCCAACGGCGGCGAAGGGCTTGTCATCGCGCGGGAGGAGAATCCGGGCACGCGAGGGTTTTCGCTACGGCTGGGTGCTGCGATCGACATGCTCAAGAGCTGCTCGGGTCAGGTGATCCTGGCCTTTTCCAAGCCGGAACGGGCTGACCGCATCATCGCCGAGGCGGAAGCGATACAGGGCGTGTCGGCCGACCGCGAGGAATTGGGCCAGCGGTTGGACACCATCAGGCGGGATGGCTTCGACCACCGCAAGAGCCCCATCACCCACGGTGTGACCGACATCAGCTATCCCGTGTTCGGATTCGACCGGGATATCGTCGGCGCGCTGACCATTCCCTTCCTGGCACTAATCGACGGGTCGCAGAAGGTCGACTTCGAGACGGCCCAGGGGTTGCTGCGTGTCGCCGCCGGAAACATCTCGGCGACGCTTGGCTACATGCCCGCCAAGCCGGACCCGGCACCCTCGCGTTGACAGGGGGAACAATACCGGCGACCGAGACCCCTATCGGGGAGCGGCTGTCGCCGGCCCGGGTCACTGCTCGGCCAAGCTGAAAATACGATCCGCCGGCACCCACTTTTGACCCGCCTTGGCCCAAGGCAAGGGGCGCTGGAACGTGTCCATCAGCGCCTCCCAAGCCTGGACATCCGGGTCGGCGGCGTCCGCCGCGGCCTTGGCCGCCGGGTCGTAATCGTCCGTCACCTCCACGATCATCGCCAGCCGATCGCCGCAGAGATGAATTTCCATCTCCAAGATGCCGGCCTGGCGGATGGCGCTGACCACCGCCGGCGGCACCTGGCCGGGCGCATGCCACTGGCGATAGCGCTCGATCAAGACGGGGTCGGATTTCAAATCCAGCATCAGGACATGACGGTTCATGGGCGTCTTTTCCTCCTAGTCCCACATCGGAAAACCGGTGCGCAGGATGCCGGCGCGGGTGAGCACCAGCCTTCCCCATCGCCGCAGGTCGCAGTTTTTCAGAAAACGAGCTTGTTATAAATATGCTTAATCGCTAAAGTTAGCGTTAACTGCCGCGCGAAACAGGCCCGAAGGGCTGCGCCGGCGCACCTTGGGGAGAGGCGCGCATCTTGACCGCCCGCATGAAAGACATCGCGCTGGAACTGGGGCTGTCTGTCGTCACGGTGTCCAAGGCGCTGCGCGCCCACCCGGACATCGGCGAGGCGACACGCCGCCGCGTGCTGGAGCGGGTGGCGGAGCTGGGATACCAGCCGAACCTGATGGCCCGGTCGCTGGTCACGGGCCAGACCTGGACCGTCGGCCTGATCGTCCCCGACCTCCTCCACCCCTTCTTCGCGGGCATCGCCAAAGCCATCTCCAACGACATCCGGGCCCACGGATACGGGCTGCTGATCTCCTCCTCCGATGAGGAGCCGGATGCGGAGCGGCAGCAGATCCGGAATCTGCTGGCCCGGCAGGTGGATGTCATCGTGCTGGCCTCCACCCAGACGACGATGGATGGCCTGCGGGAGATCGAGCGGCGGGGTACGCCCCACATTCTGCTGGATAGGCGCTTCGCAGGTGCCGAGGCCCATTTCGTCGGCAATGACGACGAGGCGGTGGGCGCGTTGGCCACCGCGCATCTGATCGCGCAAGGCTGCCGGCGCATCGCCCATCTTCGCGGGCCGGAAGTGAGCACGGCGGCGGGGCGCCTGTCCGGTTATCGACAGGCCCTGGCCCAGCACGGGCTGGCGGCGGCGCCGGATCTGGTGATGGACCTGGGGCCATCGGGCGACCACCGGGGCGAGGAAGCCGGCTATGCCGCGACACGGCGCCTGCTGGCGCTGTCCCCCCGCCCGGACGGGCTGTTCTGCTACAACGACCCCTCCGCCCTGGGTGCCATGCGCGCCGTGCTGGAGGCGGGACTGCGCATCCCGGACGACATCGCCGTCGTCGGCTGCGGCAATCTTTCCTACGCCGACTTCCTGCGCATCCCCCTTTCCTCCATCGACCAGGGCGCCGAAGCCATCGGTCGGCGCGTGGCCCAGCTGGCCACCAGCCTGGCCGGCAGCAAGAACGCCACGCCGCCACCCCAGGTCGATCTCATGCCGCCGCGCCTGGTGGCGCGCGCCTCCACCATCCGGTTCCCGAAGGAATAGCAGCTTATGGTAAGCCCGACGCGTCGTGACCTCGTCCGCTATGCTGGCGCGGTCTCAGCCCTCACCTTGTCCGCCGCACCGGCCGCCGCCAAGGCGCGCGCCGACGCCGGCCCGTTCCAGCCCACCTGGGATTCCCTGGCCGCCGGGTACCAGGCGCCGGCTTGGTTCCGCGATGCCAAGTTCGGCATCTGGGCCCACTGGGGGCCGCAGTGCGCGCCGGAGTTCGGCGACTGGTATGCCCGCCGCATGTACATGCAGGGGGACCCCAGCTACGAACACCATGTCAAAACCTACGGCCACCCCACGCAGTTCGGCTTCATGGAGCTGATCAACCGCTGGAAGGCGGAGCGGTGGGATCCGGAGGAACTGACCAAGCTCTACAAGGCGGCGGGCGCCAAGTACCTGGTGTCCATGGCCTGCCACCACGACAATTTCGACAACTTCGACTCCCGCCACCATGCCTGGAACGCCACGCGGGTGGGCCCGGGCAAGGACATCGTGGGCGGCTGGGCGGCCGCGGCGCGCAAGCACGGCCTGCGCTTCGGCGTCAGCAACCACGCGAGCCATGCCTGGCACTGGTATCAGACGGCCTACGGCTACGACGCCACCGGCCCCCATGCAGGTCAGCGCTATGACGCTTTCCGCCTGACCAAGGCTGATGGGGCCGGGAAATGGTGGCAGGGACTGGACCCCCAGAAGCTTTATACGGGGCGCAACATGGTGATCCCGGATGGCATCACCGACCTGGCCGCCATGAACGCCTGGCACGAATCCCACGACGGCATCTGGAACGAGTCCGTGCCCCCCAACCGGGCCTTTGCCGAGACCTGGCTGAAGCGGTGCCAGGACCTGATGGACCGCTATCAGCCGGACCTGGTCTATTTCGACGATACCGGCCTGCCCCTGGGCGACTACGGCCTGCGCGCCACCGCCCACTATTACAACCAGAGTCTGGCCCGCAAGGGTACGGTGGACGTAGTCGTAAACTGCAAGGAACTGACGGACCTGCAGCGCCGCGCCGTGGTGGCCGACATCGAGCGGGGATTTGCCGACCACATCGTGCCAGAGCCCTGGCAGACCGACACCTGCCTGGGCGACTGGCACTACAGCCGCCCCCTGTACGAACGCAAGGGCTACCTCAGCGCGCATCAGGTGGTGCAGCGCCTGGTGGATGTGGTCAGCAAGAACGGCTGCCTGCTGCTGAACGTCCCGGTGCGCAGCGACGGTACCATCGATGAGCTGGAACGCGGCATCCTGCAGGAATTGGTCGGCTGGATGGCGGTCAACAGCGAGGGGATTTTCGACTCCCGCCCCTGGAAAACCTACGGCGAAGGACCGACGGAGGTGGCGGCCGGCAAGTTCAACGAGGCCAAGCTGCGCCCCTTCACGGCGGAAGACATCCGTTTCACGGTGAAGGACGACACCCTCTACGCCTATGCCCAGGAATGGCCGGCCGGGAAGTCCCTGACCATCCGCACCCTGACGCCGGCGGCCCGCCCCGTCCAGCGCGTCGACCTGCTGGGCGGCGGCGCCCTGGAGTTCAAGCAGACCGACGACGGCGTCGCCGTGACCCTGCCGGACCAGCGGCCGACCTTCACCCCCGCCTTCCGGATCCGATAAGCGCCGGCCCGATGGCACGGGCGCCAGAGCAGATCGTGTGAGACAGAGATGACATCGCGTTTTCCAGCCGGTTTCCGGCGCCAGGCGCTGCGCGCGCTGCTGGCCACCCTGTTGTGCACCGCATCGATGGCTGCCGCCAGTGCGGGGGAGGCCCAGGTGCCCGCCAGCTGGCCGGGCCCGGACCAGCTGTTCGTCGGCGCCTGCTACCAGCCGATCGACCGCACGCCGGCGCAGATCGACCAGGACATCGCCATCATGAAGCACGCAGGCTTCACCGTGGTGCGCATGGGCGACCTGTCATGGGATTCGTTCGAGCCGGCGCAGGGCAAGTTCACCTTCGACTGGTTCGACGCCGTTCTGGACAAGATGCACGCCGCCGGCATCCGGGTGATCCTGGACATCCCCGGGACGCCCGCCCCCATCTGGCTGCACCGCGCCTACCCCGGCGTCGATATCGTCAACCAGGCGGGTGCGCGGCTGCCGCCGGCGGAACGCTACATGGACAACATCAGCGATCCGGACTACGTGCGCGAGGCCGGCATCCTGGCCGAGGCGATGACCAAGCGCTATGCCCACCACCCGGCGGTGATCGCCGTGGGATACGACAATGAAATCGGCAACGGCTTCATGTCTTATTCCGAGGCCGACCGCCAGCGCTTCATCACTTGGCTGCGCGCCAAGTACGGCACCATCGATGCGCTGAATAAGGCCTGGGCGACGCAGCGTTGGTCGCGCCGCCTCAACGATTTCTCGGATGTCGACTTGCCCCTGGCCGATGGCCCCGGCCCGGCGGAACGCTTCCTGGACCTGCACCGCTATTGGTCCGACGTCACCGTGGACCGCCTCCGGGAGTTGGACGCGATCCGCCGCCGCGCCATGCCGGACCTGCCCACCATTTCCAACCTCTGGGACTATGCGCCGCGCCGCGGCTTCGATTACCTGGCGACCTACAAATCCTACGTCTCCTACGGCGCGGAGGGGTTCTACCCCGCCGACCCCATAAGCGGGGCGTTCAACGCGCTGATGACCAAGGGCGACCTGCCCACCCCCATCTGGTTCAATGAGTTCACCGCCGGCGGCGGCGGTGACTACGGCACACCCGGCCGCAGCCGCATGTACGCCTATCTCGGGCTGCTGATGGGTGCGCAAGGCATCCTGGCCTGGACCTTCAACAGTCACCTGGGCGGGGAGGAGCAGGCCCTGTTCGGCCTGGTCGATCACGACGGCACGCCGTCCTGGAAGGTGGATGAGTTCGGGCGCATCGCCGGGGAGTTCAAGCACCTCTCCCGCTACGGCTTTCCGCGCCACACCCGTCCCGAGGTGGCCATCGCCTATTCCTTCGAGTCCGCCATCGCCTCTCACCCCAACGGGCCGTCCAGCACCACCCGGCAGTATTTCCAGGGCGCCTACGGCGACATGGTGCAAGCGGCGTTCGAGCCCCTGTTCAAGGCCAACATCGATACCGCCATCATCAACGTCGGGCACGACACGCTGGCGCCCTACAAGCTGGTGGTCATTCCCGCCGACTATGTGATGGACCCGGCGTCGGCGAAGGCCGTGCGGGAGTATGTCCAGAACGGCGGCACGGTGCTGATGACCGGCTATTCGGCCAAGGTGGACGAGCATGCGCAATGGTTCGACACGCCCCTGCCTGGCCGCCTGTCCGACGTGTTCGGGCTGAAAACCAACGCGTTCTACCGGTCGGAGGCACCGCTGAGCTACAGCCTGGGGTCGTCGTCAACGGCAGCCACCACTCATTATTATGAAGTGCTGGCGCCGACGACGGCGACGGTGCTGGCGACCTTCGACAACACGCCCGACCATACGCCGGCCATCACCATCAACAAGTTCGGCAAGGGCACCGCCCTGTACCTGGCGACGGAGCCCGCCCCCGCCGCCATGGCACCGGTTCTGGCCTACGCCTATGGCTTGGCGGGCGTTCACCAAGGGCCGCAGACCCCGGATGGGGTTTACGCCCGCGTCGTGGACGGACGGACGCTGTATGTGAACACGACGCGGGAGACGCAGCACGTCGCCATCACGGGCGCCAAAACCGGGCTTGTCAGCAATCGTCGCTACGATGGCACCCTGGTTCTGGGTCCTTGGGAAGCCGAACTGCTGCCCTGAAGGTGAAGCGGCCGCTGGAACCAGCCGCCCGGCGCTTGCCGGGCGGCTGCCGTGGTTCTAGCCCTGGGCGGCCATGCGGCGCGCCACGTCGGCGGCGCTGATGCCCTCGAGCGCCAGGCCAAAGGCGGTGCCTTCATCGATCAGGCGGCGGAGCTGCTGGGTCAGCGCGATGCGGGTGTAGCGGCCGGTCAGCGGCGGCAGCGCGGCGATGCCGTCGGCGATCTCATGGGCGCGGGCGAGCAGGCGGTCCGCCGGCACGATCTCGTTGACGACACCCCAGTCCTTCGCCGTCTGGGCGTCCAGCACCTGGCGGGTCAGCAGGAAGTAGCGCCCCCGGACCGAGCCGATCACGTGCGGCCACAGCAGGTGCATGCCGTCGCCGGGCACGATGCCGAACTCGAAGTGCGGCTTGTCCTGGAACACGGTGTCCGGCGTCGCCAGGATGATGTCGGTCAGCAGCGCGTATTCGCTGTGCAGCAGGACCGGTCCGTTCAGCGCGGTGATCATGGGCACCTCGATGTCGAGGATGTTGGACAGCACCTTCCGGCCCTCGCGCAGGATCTTGTCGTAACCCTGGGGGGTGAAGAAATCGAAGCCCTCGGGATTGATCATGTCCATGAAGGCGTCGCCCGTGCCGGTCAGGATCACGGCGCGATTGTCCCTATCCTCGCCGATCTGGTGGAACAGCTCGACGAATTGCTCATGCGTATGCCCGTTGAAGACGAGCTTGCCGCCATCGGTATGCAGGGCGACTTCCAGAACGCCATTGTCCTTGCGGGTCAGCCGGGCGTTGGGGAAAGCGTCGCGATAGGTCTCGAACTTGGCCATGGTGCTCATCCTTGATCTCAAGCCGTCCGGAAGTGGCGGCCTGACGGATTAGCTAAGCCATCCAACGGCGGGACGGACGAAGGCGCGAGGCGATATGGCTTATTCCAGCGCGGAATACGGGTGGGCCATCGACGCTTCCACGAAGCGGGCGAATTCGCGCGCCTTGGCGCTGGCCATGCGACCCCCGGGGAAGACCGCCCACAGGTCGAGGGCCGGCAGGGCCCAGTCCCCCAGCACCCGGCGCACCGCGCCGCTGGCCAGTTCGGGCGCGAACATCCAGTCCGAGGCGATCGTCAGCCCCATGTCGGCCAGCACCGCCGCCCGCTGCCCCTCGGCCGCGCTCACCTTGACGCGCCCGCGCATGGAAACCGACGCTTCGGTGCCGTCGCGGGTGAAGCACCACACGCTGGGCAACTGGCTGTGGATCACGGCATCATGCCCGGCCAGGTCGGCGGGGCTCTGCGGTTCCCCCCGGCGCGCCAGATAGGCCGGCGTGGCCAATACGGAGCGCGGGCCCGTCGCCAGCTTGCGCGCGACCGCGGATGAATCGGGCAGCGCGCCCATCCGGAGCGATACGTCGATGCCCTCGGCCACCAGGTCGATGACGCGGTCGTCGAGGATCACGTCGATCTCCAGCTCGGGATGCTGTTCAAGGAAGCGCGGCAGCACCGGCACGATATGCAGGCGGGCGAAGGTGGTCGCGGCCGAAACGCGCAAGACACCGGACAGCCCCGCCCCCGCGCCGCGCGCGGCCAGGTCCGCCTCGTCGGCCTCCCGGATGGCAACCTTGGCCCGCTCATAGAAGCGCTGGCCCGCCTCGGTCGGGCTCAGCCCGTGGGTCGAGCGGATCAGCAGGTTGACCTGAAGCCGGTCTTCCAGTTGGGCGACCGTTTTCGAGACGGCGGGCTGACCGACATTCAACTGCCGCGCCGCCGCCGAGAAGGAGCCGGTCTCCACCACGCGGACAAATGCCGCCATTGCCTGATATCGGTCCATGCCATTCCTCCTTGGAATGAGCTTTATCGCCCAGAGCCCACTGCCCCGTCGAGTGTGGAACGGGCACCTATTGGCGTGCCTTCGGATGGGCCGAAGGGGGTGAGGAGATCGAGATCATGGTTCGTTGGCTGATGGGAAGCGCCGCCGCGCCGTCCCTGCTGGACGGGATCCTCGCCTTTCAAATCACCGGCAGCCCGGTTCCAGCACTCCTCGCGCTGGCCGCGCCCATCCTGCGCGCCGGGCTGCATCACAAGGAATCCCGTCATGCTTGAGGTTTATGCCTTCGCCACGCCCAACAGCATCAAGGTGCCGATCGCGCTGGAGGAGCTGGGGCTTGATTATGCGCTGCATGGCGTCAACGTCCGCCAGGGCGCCCAGAAGGCGCCCGATTTCGTGGCACTCAACCCGAACGCCAAGGTGCCGGTGCTGGTCGATGGCGATCTCGTCCTGACCGAGTCCGCCGCCATCCTGGTCCATCTCGCCGAAAAAACCGGCCGCCTGCTACCGGCTTCCGGTGAAGGCCGGGCCCGGGTGTTCGAGCAGCTGTTCTTCCATGCCTCGGGGCTGGGGCCCGCCTTCGGCCAATCAGGTTTCTTCCAGCGCTTTGCGACCGAGCCACAGCCGATCGCGATCGAGCGCTTTCTGGGCGAGGCCAAACGCACCGTGTCCGTACTGGACGGGGTGCTGTCGCGGCATCGCCACGCCGCCGGCGACGCGTTCACCATCGCCGACATCGCCCATTTCGGCTGGCTGTGGCGGCGCGAGTTCGCCGGCGTCGGGCTGGAGGACACGCCCCATGTCGCCCGCTGGTACGCCGACATCGCGGCACGGCCCGCCGTCCAGCGTGCCCTCTCCCGCGTCGACGCCCTGCTGCCTTCCGCCTGACGCTCACTCAATTCCGGCGGGGAATGAGCCCCGCCCCCCCTCACGGAGATGTTCCATGTCCCTGCAATCCAAGCTCGACGCCTTCAAGGCGGACTTCGAAGCCGGCAAGCCGCCCTACAACGTGCCGCCGTCGGTGATCGAGACCATGCGCCGCGCGACCGCCGAGCTGATCGCCAGCGGCGCCGCCACGCGCGCCCTGAAGGCCGGTGATCAGGCACCCCCCTTCACGCTGAACGATCCCGATGGCAATCCGGTCTCATCGGCGGCGTTGCTGGCCAGGGGGCCGCTGGTGGTGAGCTTCTATCGCGGCGTGTGGTGCCCGTACTGCAATATGGAGCTGCAGGCGCTTCAGGCCGCCCTGCCAGCGTTCGAGGCGCTGGGCGCAAGCCTCGTCGCCGTCTCTCCGCAGTTGCCGGTGAACAGCCGCAAGTCCGTCCGCCAGAACGCGCTCAGTTTCCCCATCCTGTCCGACACGCGCAACGACGTGGCCGCCGCCTTCGGCCTTCGCTTTGAACTGCCCGGCTATCTCGTCGATCTTTATAAGAGCCTGAAGAACGACCTTCCGGCCTTCAACGGCGACCAGAGTTGGACGTTGCCGATGCCGGCCCGCTATGTCATCGCGCCGGATGGGACGATCCTCTATGCCGAGGTCAATCCCGATTACACCCGCCGGCCGGAGCCCGAGGACATGATGCCGGCCCTGCGCCGCGCCGCAGGCACCTGAACATACGCCGGCCGGGTCGAAGGCAACCTGGCCCCGGCGCTGTCCTAGTCGAGCGTCTGCAGCAATTTGAGCCGGATCAGGCTTTCTGCGCTGGCGATAATCGCTTCCTTGCCCGACCGCGGCGACCAGCCGAGCCTTTGCCTGGCCTTGGCGCCGCTGGAACGCCGACGGTTCGCGTTGGGAGAGGGAGGCGCGCCGCGGCTGGGTACCCGGGCGGCTAAGTCCCCAAGACCTTCACGCAAGATGGTGGCGACCTCCAGCAGGGACAGCGGTTCGCCGCTCACCGCAATGAAGCGCTCACCAGCCGCGGCTGGCTGGGTCATGGCCCGAAGGTGCAGGTCGGCGACGTCACGCACATCCACCACGCCGAACCACATATCCGGCAATTCAGGCGGAAAGGCGCCATCCAGCAATCCTCTGATGATATTCATCGACGTGGAGAGCTGAGGCCCAAGCGCCGGTCCAAATATTCCGGTCGGGTTGACGACGCTCAGTTCCGGGGTGCCGCTCTCCCTCACAAAGTCCCATGCCGCGCGCTCCGCAATGGTTTTGGACAGAATGTAAGGTTGGTTTGGTGCGTCAACGGGGGTCCAATCCTCCTCCGTATAGACATGGCTTGCCTGTGCCGGGCCGTATCCAACCGCGGCAAAAGAGGAGGTGAGGACAACGCGCCTCACTCCGGCGCGGCCGGCCGCGCGCAGCACGCGCAACGTTCCGTCGCGCGCCGGTATGATCAGATCATTGGGGTCCTCCGGCTGAACGGGCGGAAAGGGCGACGCGGTGTGCAGGACATAGTCGCAGCCTGCCACGGCGTCGCCCCAACCATTGTCACGCCCCAGATCGGCGGCATGAAAGGTGAGCCCATGATCGGGATCCACACCCGCCGCCACCGTCATGGCGCGGACCTGCGGAACCTTGTCGAGATTGCGCAGCGTCGCGCAAACCTCGTGCCCCGCCGCCAGCGCCGCCGCTATGCAGTGGCCGGCGAGGAATCCCGAACCACCCGTGACAAGAATCTTGCTCATTTCGCCTTCTCCTTGCCCTCACATTCGGCCAGACAGATGAAAGAGGACAAGTAGGATGGATTTTGAGAGGTAATATGGAAAAGCAGACTATCGAGCCGCGCACATACGGTGACGAATGCGATGGGTGCACGGGGCCGGAACGGATCGAGGTTATGCGCTTCCAGCGGGCGATCAGGGCCATTACCGGCAAATGGAAAATCGAGATCGTATGCAGCCTGGTCGCCGGCCCGATGCGTTTTGGCGAACTGCGCCGCGCGCTGCCGGGCATCACGCAGCATATGCTGACCGAGCAGCTTCGTGACTTGGCGCGCAACGGCATCGTCATTCGCACCGCCTACCCCGAGGTGCCTCCACGGGTGGAGTATGCGTTGTCACAAGCCGGCGTCGACCTCATGCCGACCTTCAGCGCGTTGCACGATTGGGCCTTGCGCTACCAGGACCGATTGGCGGACTAGACCGATGAGCGCCTGGGTTCCGGCCCGTCCAAAGATGGCCGCGTGTATCTACCCGGTCAGGCCACGACACAGCCGGCCGCGGTTTTCACGCGCCATTGTTCCGCCCATGAAACAGTGGGTGCTAAATTACCCTACTATAGGTCGTATCGTTCCATTGGTATCCATTAACGGCACCGACGCACGTTCGATACGAATGCGAAGGGTGTCCTGGCCGAGGTTCGGTCGCCCTCTCAAGGAAGCATGTCATGATGCAATCCAATGAATCCGAGGAGCGCATCCGCGCGTTGCTCTACCGGAACCTCGAGGAGGTCTTCGGCGAAGGCGACGATGCGCGCCGCCGCGCGGCAATCGACGAGCTCTGGGCACAGGATGGGGTGCTTTACGTGCCACCCGGCGTGATCGTCGGGCGCGAGGCGATCAACAAATTCGCCGGTGATCTTCGGGCGACGCATCCGCACTATGTCTACACCCCGCAGGGCAAGGCGCAGGTGCTGCACGATGCCGGGCGGCTGGCCTGGGGCTCAGGGCCGCGCGGTGAAACACCCGACTATACCGGCTGGGATGTCATCACGGTCCGCGATGGCCAAATCGCGGCGCTGTACGTCTTCCTCGACGAGACATCCGAAGAGTTTCAGCGATCCGCCGGCACACCCTAGATTTTAGCCTCCCGCAACAGGCGCACCGCGGCATCGCAGGCGCGGGCCGTCAGCGCCATATAGGTCAGCGACGGGTTCTGGCAGGCCGATGAGGCCATGGCGGCACCGTCGCTGACGAAGACGTTGGGCACGTCATGCAGCTGATTCCAGCGGTTGGTGACGGAAGCGCGCGGGTCGTCGCCCATCATGGCGCCGCCCATCTCATGGATGGCGCTGCCGCCCACGCCGGGGCGGTCCAACGACAGGACGACCTTGCCGCCTGCCGCCGACAGCATGGCGCTGGCCTCGCGCCCGGCGTCCGCCAGGGCCTTCCGCTCGTTCTCGCCATGGGTGAAGTCGATCTTGAGCAGCGGCGCGCCCACGGCATCCGTCTTGACCGGATCCAGCGTCAGGCGGTTGGTCGGCCGCGGCAGGCTTTCCGCGAAGGAGACCAGCACCATGCGCCAACCGCCGGGGCCGCGCATGGCGGCCTTGAAGTCCGTGCCCACGCCCGCCTCGCGCTTGGCCCGCGTCCAGGTGCTGCGCAAGGCGCCGCCCTGGAAGCTGTAGCCCCGCAGGAAATCACCCTCCTGCCGGTCCAGGTTGCGGAAGCGCGGAATGACGATACCCGTGGGGCGGTTGCCATAGGTCGTGCGGTCCTGGAAGCGGTCGAACAGGGCGACAGCCCCCACCGTGGTCGCATGGTCCATGATGTGGGTGCCCAGCAGGCCGCTGGAATTGCCCAGCCCTGTCGGGAAGGCATCGGACCGTGAGCGCAACAGCAAGTGGTTGGTGTTGAAGGCGCCGGCGTTGAGGAAAACGATGCGGGCGGTGTGCCGCCGCCGCTCCCCCGTCTTCACGTTCAGCACCGACACGCCGGTCGCCCGCCGCGTCTGGGCATCGTAATCCACCCGCTCCACCACCGTGTCGGTGACCAGGGTCAGGTTGCCGGTCTTCTGGGCCGCCGGCAGGGTGGAACTCTGGGTGCTGAAATAGGCGCCGTAGGAGCAGCCGCGCGCGCAGATGGAGCGGTACTGGCAAGCGGACCGTCCCTCCTTCTCTTGCGTCAGGTTGGCGGTGCGCCCGATGGTCAGCCGCCGGTCGGGCCAGCGCTGCTCGATGATTCCCTTGGCGTAGCGTTCCAGCACGTTCAGGGCCATGGGCGGCTGGTAGACACCATCGGGGAGGGAGGCCACGCCCTCCGCCTGGCCGGACACGCCGATGAAGCGTTCCACATGGTCGTACCATGGCGCCAGGTCGGCATAGCGGATGGGCCAATCGCTGCCGTGGCCGTCCTTCTTGTTGGCGCCGAAATCATAATCGCTCATGCGATAGGATTGCCGGCCCCAGGTCAGGGAGCGCCCACCCAACTGGTAGCCGCGCCACCAGTTGAATTCCGTGCCCTCAGCCACCGAATAGGGGTTGTCCCTGTCGTTCACGAAATGGTTTTGCGTGAACTCGGTGAAATGCCGATTCTTGGACTGGACGGCGAAATCGCGGGCATAGAGCGCCGCGTCGCCCTCACCCCGGAAGGGCATTTCCCAGGGTGCCAGCGTTTCGGTCACATAACCGCTGCCGTGCTCGATCATGCGGCCGCGTTCAACCATCAGGACCTTCAGGCCCTTCTCCGTCAGTTCCTTGGCGGCCCAGCCCCCGGTGATCCCGGAACCGACCACGATCGCGTCAAACTCAGTGCTCATCCGAAGTCCACCGCTGTCCAATCGTTAGACCAGGCCCGCGCATGGGGGCCCACCGGCACATCCGGGTCCCAATGTCCCGGTACGAGGTCGTATTGCAGTTCCTGCGAAGCGCCCGCCTCAGAGGTGTAGTACCCCGTGACGATCAGCCCCTTCAGCAGGCGCCAGGGCGACGCGTCGCCACCGGGTGAGCCACTGGGAGCCCCACTGGGCGCATAGGCCGCGCTATCCAGGGCCGTCAGCGCCTGTAACTGGACGGCGGGCGCCGCCGCCAGGAAGGCGCCGCCCGCCTTCAGGTCCAGCTCGAACGTCAGCCAGTCCAGCACGGTGGCGCCGGCCGGGCCCGCACCGCCGGTGAAACGGGCGGCGGGAACGGGCGCACCGGCCCCGTGCAGGCCATGGGCCAGCGCCAGGATGACGAAGGCCGGCACCCCCACCGCCAGGGCGCCGGGCGTGTCGCTGTCGGGTATCGTCAAATCGGCCACCCGGTCCAGCAGCGCCCGCTGAGAGGGCGCCAAGGCCTTGACGGCGGACGTGTCCGCGCCTGCCTTGACCTGGGCCCAAAGGGTGGCGGGCGTCAGCGCGGCGCCAGCGGCCGCCATGGCCATCAGGAACTGGCGCCGGCCGGTGCCCGGTGCATCCCGTTTACCATGATCCATGGGCTATCCTCCTGAAGGGTTCGGCGGCGGGGGATCAGCCCCATACCGCCACGAGCCCGGGTTCAAAACTTGGCTTCCGCCTGTATGCCCACCACCCGGCGCGCGTTGGGATCGATCACTTGCCACAGCCCGCCTCTGGCGAACGCCATCGTGGGGTAGAGCTGGGTCGCATAGACCTTTTCACCCAGATTGCGGCCAAACAGGTCCACCGACCAGTCGTCCTCTGACTGCCTTGGTGGGGTCCAGGGTGTGGTCGGTTGTGGTCAGCTGGTTGTTGTAGCCAGTGGAGACCGTGGCGTAGGCCATCCGTGTCCCGGTCGAAATCGTGCTGTATGCCCACGCGCCAGGTCGCGGCGTTGGCGTAGCCGGTCGAGGCGCGCAGCAGCAAATTTGATCGATGGTGTCATGGACACCCTCCCCTGTGGTGTCGGGAAGGTGACCGACGGTTTACCGGCCCATCCATTCCTCCCTGCATTTGTTGGAAATAATTAGAACCTTAATTATGGTTCTTGTCCAGGGTCAATCTGTCGCAACGACCACACTTCGGACCATGGGCGGGCCGGCACGGCGCGACGTCCGTCGGCATAGGAAATCACCAACCGCGTTGGATAGGGAAATAACTTAATATAATCAATAATCTGGGCCACAACTTCGCTGACACCCCACCGCGCGGCTTCGGCACCCGTCGCGAGGGTAAAAGATGCCCCCATTCCCAAAAGAAACTTATGCTGCGTCGCACATATCAGAATCATCATTATATTATTAAAGCCCGGCGCAACGGGTTCGGCGGGCTCGGTCGCCATATCCCAGCAGGGATGGTCGGCCCCGGCCGGTTTGCCGGCACGCCATTTTTCAGGCATGGTTAAGCATAGGTCATTGCGGTTTCCAGCAGGCGGCCGAAAATGGTATCAGCGCTATGATTCCAAATCACCACGAGCCTTTTGGGGAAAGCGGAGCTTATGAGTGAACGGAAAGCGGTGAAGCCAGGCCCGCAGCGCGAGCCCGTGCAAAGTCGCAGCAAGGCCTCGTACGAACGAATGCTGGCAGCGGCGCAGGAGCTGCTCAAGATCCATGGCAACGATGAATTCACCCTCACCGACGTCAGCCGTGTCGGTAAGGTATCCGTCGGTTCGATCTACTGCCGTTTCGACAGCAAGGATGATTTGATCCGCGTGGTGCAGGAGCGTGTTCAAACGGACATCCAGCACGAACAGCGGCAACTGATCGCGCGGGTGGCCTTGGAGACGAGCAACCTGCACGACCTTGTCGCGGCGCTGACCGCGGGCATGGCAGAGCACCTGCGCCATCATGCGGACATTCTCAGGGCCATGATGCTGCGCGCCAACCACGACCCGGTGGTGGCCCGCTTGGGCAAGATGTCCCATCAGGCGGCCATCGCCGACATCAAGCTGGCGATTCTGAGATACCGCGATGATATCGCGCACCCCGACCCGGAACGCGCCGTGCAGGCGGGGTTCAACATCATGTATTCGGCCCTGGCCCGTGTGCTGGGGCTGGGGTCGAACCGGGAACAGGGGGATGCGTGGGAATGGGAACAGCTGAAGCGCGATCTCACCCATTCCTTCGCGGCCTATCTCATGACCGAACCCCGCGCCGGCACGGCAATCGCCCATGACGGCGGCCGGCCGGGCTCTTCGGTCGATCCCGGCCCGCAGGCCGCCATGGAACACGGTACCGAAGCCGCGGCACCCATTCCCCAGCGCAAGCCGCGCGGCCGGCCCAGCACTAAGGTCAAGGCGGGCTGAACGCCCCCCCCGTGCCCCGCCGCCGCGGGTGCCGTCATCGGGCCTGTCAGCCGGTCGCCCGCTCGATGACCAGCCGCAGGGGCAGGTCCTGGCTGCTCCACCCCAGCATCACGTCGTGCCGGCCCGGGGCCGTCCGCCAGCCGCCCGCCGAGGTGTCCCAGTGGGCGAAGGCGCGCGACGGCAGCGTGAGGCGAACCGGCACCTCCTCCCCCGCCGGCACGACGACGCTGGCGAAGCCGCGCAAGTGCCGGACACTGTCCGGCCCGGCGACATAGGCCTGGAGCACCGCCTTGCCCGCACGCGGGCCGACGTTGCGCACCCGTGCCGCCACCACCGCGCCACCGTCGGCCGTTGGCGTCAGCGACGGATCGGATGCCTCGAACCGGGTATAGCCGAAGCCGGCGCCGAAGGCGTGCAGCGGCGCCGTGCCGGCGGCCTGCATGCCCTTGTAGCCGATGAGATGTCCCTCCCGGTAGGGCACGTCGCCCGACGCCTCCGGCTTCAGGCCGAAGGCGGGGTAATCGCCGTCCTGGCGGGCGATGCTCAGGGGCAGCCGGCCGCCAGGCTCCCGGTCGCCGGCCAGCACCTGGGCCAAGGCGGGCCCATATTGCTCACCGGGGTACCAGGTGATCATCAGGCCCCTCACCTTCTCTTGCCAGGACAGGTCGAAGGCGTGGGCCACGTTGCATATGGCCACGATGTTGGGGTTGACCTCCCGCAGGCGGTGCAGCAACTCGATCTGGGCGGCCGGCAGGGAGGTGCCGGGGCGGTCCTTGCTTTCCACGCCGGCATCCGCCGTCTCACCCAGCATCAGCAGCACG
Source organism: Nitrospirillum bahiense (assembly GCF_007828025.1). Lineage (NCBI taxonomy): Bacteria > Pseudomonadati > Pseudomonadota > Alphaproteobacteria > Rhodospirillales > Azospirillaceae > Nitrospirillum > Nitrospirillum bahiense. The sequence continues at coordinate 169,493 of NZ_VITO01000002.1, read as the reverse complement.
ACGTCCGCCTGCGCCGCCGCGGCCAGGGCGCGCGCCAGCATCTCGGCCGGCAGGTCCGGGCCCGCCATGCCATACCACAGGCCTTGGGCCCGCGCCGGGGTGTAAGCCACCTCGAAGGACAGCAGCACGGGCGTGCCGGCGGCCAGGTCCAGCACCACCGACTGGCTGTCGCCGCCCTTGAGCATGCCCATGAGGTCGGACGGCGCCACCGGGCCGCCGCCGCTGAACACCTCGCGGCCATCCACGGTTAGGCGCAGCCTGCCCGTGCCGCCGATGTGGATGCGGTGCGCGCCGTCCCGTTCGGGCACATACCAGCCGCTGGCCCGGATGCGACCGGCCTGCTTCAGGTGGTCTGTTCCCGGCAATCCGACGAACCATGTCAGCGAGTTGGTGTCGCGGGTCTCCGCGAACACGGGTTCGCCGTCGCCATCGCTGACAAAGAACTCCACCGTCATGCCGCGCGACGCCCCGTCGCCCAGGTCACGGGCGGGGGTGACGCTCAGGGGCGGCAGGCGGTATTCCGGCGCCACGCCCTGCTCATAGACCACCTGGACGGAATCGCCGAAGCGTTCGCGGATGGCGCGCAGTGGCGTGGCGAAGTCGGGACGCACCGCGATCTTGGCGAAGGTGCCGCCCTGCAGGCAGGGGCTGGCCGCGTTGGGGCCGATAATCGCCAGCCGCCGCACCGCGGCCGGTGCCAGTGGCAGCACGTCGCCCTCGTTCTTCAGCAGCACGAAGCCGGCCGCGGCGGCCTCGACCAGCACGCCGTCCGGGTCGGCCACGGCCCTGCCACGCGGCAGCCCGTCGATGGCCCGCACCGCCCCGGCCACACGGCCCGCCGCGTCGGCCAGGCGATCCGCCGGCACCGTGCCGGCCGCCACCGCGGCGGCGAACTTCGTCCCCAGCACCCGGTCGGGACCGGGCATGTCCAGATCCAGTCCCGCCAGGGCGGAGCGCACGGTGTCGCGGCCCCCGAACCAGTCGGACACGATGAAGCCGGGATAGCGCCAGTCCCCCTTGACGATATCCGTCAGCAGCTGGCGATGTTCCACGCAATAATGGCCGTTGAGGCGGTTGTACGCCGCCAGGATGCCGACGCAACCGGCCGTCGCCGCCATCTCGAACGGCAGCAGGTAAACCTCACGCAGGGCGCGGTCATCGATCACGGCGTTCATACTGTCGCGATCGGTCTCGCTGTCGTTGCACACCAGGTGCTTGGCGACGGACCCCACCCCCTGGCTCTGCAGGCCGGCGATCCAGGCAGCCCCCAGGGCGCCGGCGAGATAAGGGTCCTCGCCGAACAGCTCGAACGCGCGGCCACAGAGGGGGCTGCGCTGCAGGTTCAGGTTCGGCGCCAGCACGGCGTCCACGCCCAGGCGCCGCGCTTCATCGCCCACGATGGCGCCCACGCGGGCCACCAGGTCGGCGTCGAAGCTGGCCCCCAGGGCGGTGCCGCAAGGCGTCAGGACCGCCACGTCCCGCTCATCCACCCGGCCCGAGGCGATGCCCATCGGGCCATCCGCCATCTTGATGGAGCGGATGCCGGGCCGTTCGGCCGTCGACCACATGTCACGGCCACTCGTCAGCGGGGCGATGGCGACGGGATCATCCGGCAAATCGACAGACATTCGAAAATTCCCCCAAGGTGCCGGCGTTCAGAGGTCAGCCAGCAGCATGATTTGTTGGGCCTGGACCTGGACCTGCTCCAGGATACCGGCGTCGATCAAATGCCCCTCGGCATCGAAGGGCTTCTGCGCCACCGTGTTCACGGCGATGCCCAGCGGGGTGGGCCATCCCCGCATCGCGTGGACGATCCCGCGCAACGCCGTCAGCGTCACGCCGCCCGCCTGCCAGCCCGCCGCCGTGACCGTCAATCCGACCGGCACCCCGTCAAAATAGGGGCGGTCGTCGTCACGCAAGTCCTCCAGCAGGTCGATGGCGTTCTTCACCAGGCCGGAGACGCCGCCATGATAGCCGGGGGACCCGATGACCAGGCCGTCCGCCGCGCGCACCGCGTCGACGAAATCGCGCTGCTCCGCCGTGCGCTGGCGGTTCTCCGGCGCGAAGTGCGGAAGGGCCGCCAGGTCGGCGCCGCCGAAAAGCCGGGTTTCGGCCCCCAGGGCCGCGGCGGCCGACAACACAGCCGCCACCATGCGCTCGCCGGAGGAGCCCGGGCGGGTGGTGCCGCCGAAGCCGACGATCAGCGGCCGGCTCATCGCTCGCCCTCTCTCAGGGCCGGAATGACCTTCCGGGCCATCAGGTCCAGCGTCTGGTTGGCATAGGCCATGCGCCGTTCGGTCAGGGGGCCGGTCAGCATGCCGCACAGGATGTTGCCGATGCCCAGTTCCTGGTAGGGCCGCAGATGCTCGATCACCGTCTCGGGGCTGCCGTAGAGGCACCAGGTGCCGATCCAGTCTTCCGTCAAGGCGTTGGGGGTCCGGTCCGTCTTCTTGTTGGCCTCCGTCGCCTCGGCCTTGGCGTTGAACGCCGCCTCGCGGTCAACGGCTTCCTGGTAAACCGTCAGGATGTCCTCCAGTTCGCGGCGGGCCTGCGCGTCGGTCTCCGCCACGTGCACGCACTGGTAGGTGTGCGTCGACCAGGACAGGGCATGGGCCACGACCTCGGGCGCATGGCCGGCCGCCATCAGCATGTCGCGATAGGCGGTGAAGTATTTGCGCACATGGACCATGGGCTCCGTCCCGCCAATCCGGGGCGGGGTGAACGCCGGAATGAAGGCGGGCCAGCCGTGCTCCGCCGCGCGCCGGGCGCTGGTCTCCTTCATGGCCACCGGCATCAGCTTGGCATGGCCCGGGGTGTAGGCCACCGGCGCGATCCGCTGCACCACCTCGCCCTTGTAATGGCCGTTGTCGAAGACGACCGGCGCGTCGTGCGCGGCCTTGGCCCATAGCGTTTCGGCGATCGCCAGGTTCTCCTCCGCCAGGCGGGAGGCGTCCTTATAGTTCACGCCGAAGCCGATCATCTCCTCCGGCGTCGTGCCGCTGCCCACACCGACCAGAATCCGCCCCTCGGTCAGCTGGTCCAGGATGTTGATGCGCTCCACGAACCGCACCGGGTGATGCAGCGGCACGGTGGTGACGGAGAAGCCGAAATGCACCCGCTTCAGGCGCGCCGCCAGGTAGGCGGCGAACAGGAAGGGATCGGACGCCATGGGCATGTAGCCCGTGAAATGGTGATCCGGCAGGAAGACGGCGTCGAAACCGGACGCCTCGGCCCGTTCGGCATGGTCGATCATGCCCAGCATCACGGCGCGGTCTTGCTCCGGCCCCATGGACCGGGCGTTCAGAAAGGTCGAGAAGCGCACTGTTTCCTCCGTTAGATCGCCCTGTTCCGGCCCGGACCCGCTCTCCGTCGCGGTCCGGCCGGTGGCCATGGGACCGGATCTGGCATCTAAATTAGAATTGTAATTCTTAATTTGTAACTGGCAAAATCGCTTGCCGTCAATCGAAACCGATCAGCGGCGCCACAAAACCGCTGACAGGCGCGAAAAACGAAGGTTCATGCGCTTGCCGGCGACTCCCGCGTTGACAAAACAGTTCCCTCATCGTCATTATTTTCAAAATAATAATTCTGTTATGGCGCACGGCGCCGCAGGGAGGAAATTCATGGTGGATCGGGCGATCGTCGCGCCGACAGAGGGTGCCCAGCGCAAGGCCGGTCTGGGACAGGGCATCATTCTGGTGATCAGCGGGTTCCTGCCCATCCTGGCGATCATCTCGCTGGCCCCGGCCGTGCCCACCATCCTGGACCACTTCCATGATGTGGCGAACGCGTCGCTGCTGGTGCCAGTGCTGGTCTCCGCGCCGGGCTTGGCCATCGCCGTGCTGGCCCCCTTTGCCGGACTGGCCGTGGACCGGCTGGGCCGGCGGCCGCTGCTGGTCTGGTCGACGCTGCTGTATGGCATCGCGGGCGCCCTGCCCTATTTCCTGGACGGCCTTCATGCCGTCATCGCGTCCCGCCTGTTGCTGGGCGTGGCGGAGGCGGCGATCCTGACCATCGTCAACACGCTGATCGCCGACTATTACGACCCGGCGGGCCGGCGCAAATGGCTGGTCATCCAGGGGGTCACCGGCTCGGCCCTGGCGCCGGCCGTGATCGCGGCGTCCGGTGTGCTGACCGAACTGCGCTGGAACGGCGTCTTCCTCATCTACCTCATCGCCCTGCCCATCTTCCTGGGCATGTACGCCCTGATTTTCGAGCCGGAAAAGTCCGCCGCACCCCAGGCCCGGTCGGCGGAGGGTGACGGCACCGTCCCGTCCTTCCCGGTGCGCGCCGTGGCGCTGTATGGCGCCGTCACCCTGCTGGCCTCCACCATCTATTACGTCTTCATCATCCAGGGCGGCCTAGTGTTCCGTGAGGTGGGCGTCGACAGCCCCAGCAGGGTGGGCACCTTGATCTCAGTGGCCAGCGTCGGTGTGCCCATCGGCACGCTGCTGTTCGGCTACCTCGGCAAGCGCGCCACGGCGCTGCAGCTGGCGGGCTTCTTCGCCCTGCTGGGCGTAGGCCTGACCGGCGTGGGGCTGTCGGGCGACTACAGGGTCATGCTGGCGCTGTTGCTGCTGCAGCAGATGGGCGCCGGCATGACGGTACCGTCCCTGATCGCCTGGGCACAGGGCGTGCTGCCTTTCGCCCATCGCGGACGCGGCATGGGCATCTGGGCCTCCTGCTTCTTCCTCGGCCAATTCACCAGCCCCTTTGTCGTCGCCGGCGCCAAGGCGCTGACGAACGGAACGGTGCAGGCCGCCTTCGTCACCATGGGCCTCGTGGCCCTCGCCGCCGCCGGTGCCGCCCTGGCGGCCTTGCTGAACGCCAAGCCATCCCCCCTGGACGCGGTGCCCTGACGCGCACCCCGCCGGACCATTCGGCCATGAGGCGGCCCCATGACGGGGTGCGCGATGGCCCTTCCAAACCTAGGAGTTTCCCCATGTACCTGGCCGCCTGCATCGAGTGGCTGTTCGCCGCCGAGCACCCGTCCTTTCCCGACCGCATCCATGCCGCCAAGGCTGCGGGGCTGACGGCGGTGGAGTTCCACCTGTGGCGGGACAAACCCCTGGCGGAGGTGCGCCGCGCCCTGGACGAGACCGGGGTGCGGCTGGCCAGCATGGTCGTCGAACCGCGGCGCAGCCTAATCGACCCCGCCCAGCATGAGGAATTCCTGGCCGCGGTGCGCGACAGCCTGCGCGCCGCCAAGGAGGCGGGCGCGCCGGCCCTGGTGGTGGCGTCCGGCTTCACAAGGCCGGACGTGTCGCGCCAGGAACAGCATGACATCGCCGTCGGCGTCCTGAAGCAGGCGGCAGCCTTGGCCGAACAGGCCGGCATCCTGCTGCTGCTGGAACCGCTCAACACCCGCGTCGAACATCCGGGCATGTTCCTCGACAGCACGGCCGAAGGGCTGGACATGGTGGAGGAAGTCGGCAGCCCCAACCTGCGCCTGCTGTATGACATGTACCACTCCACCGTCATGGGGGAAGACCCGGCCCAGGTGCTGGCCGGCCGCTTTCACCTGGTGGGGCACATCCAGGTCGCCGACGTGCCCGGGCGGCATCAGCCGGGCAGCGGCACGGTGGATTGGCCGCGCTACGTCGGCGTCCTGCGGGACCTGGGCTATGCCGGCGCCGTGGGCCTGGAATACAAGCCCGAGGGCCCGACCCTGGAGACCCTGGCAACGGCTCGCGCCACGCTGGGTCTGTAACCTCACCTGGGGAGAGAAACGGCGATGTCCACGCACACCGGGGGCGGCATCGCCGCCCCGATCCCAGTCCATCCGGCCGCCGGCGACGGCGCCACAACGACCGCCGCGGGCGCCGCCCTACCCTGGCGCGCCAAGATCAGCTACGGCGCCGGCGACTTCGCCTTTGGCCTGTGCTGGAACATGGTCGGGGCCTTCCTGCTCTATTTCTATACCGACGTGGCGCTGCTGCCGGTGGGCGTTGTCGGCACGCTGTTCCTGCTGTCACGGCTGCTGGACGCCGGCATCGACCCGGTGGTCGGCCTTCTGGTGGACCGAACGCGCAGCCGTTGGGGCAGGACCCGGCCCTACTTCCTCTATGGCGCGCTGCCTTTCGGCCTGTTCTCCGTAGCCGTCTTCTACGTTCCACCCCTGGGGGACACGGGCAAGCTGGTCTGGGCCGGCGCCACTTTCATCATCCTGGGCCTGCTGTTCTCCGTCGTGAACATTCCCTACAGCGCGCTTCTGCCCATGATGACGGGGCGCCAGCGGGAACGGGTGCAGGTCAGCAGCCTCCGCTCCGCCGGCACCGCCCTGTCGGTCATCTTCGCCACCGCAGGCACCATGCCCCTGGTGACGGCGTTGGGCGGCGGCGACAAGGCACGGGGCTTCCTCTTGACCGCCCTGCTGGCGGCCGGCGTGTCGGTGGCGCTGATCCTGAACCTGTTCGCCAACTGCCGCGAAGTCATCCATGACAAGGGGGACGAACCACCTGCCACCCTGTCCGCCGTCGCGAACATGGTCCGCAACCGCGCCTGGCTGGTGGTGTTCCTGTTCACCATCCTGAACTTCATCCGCTTCGGCGCCGTGCTGGCGGTGACGGCGTATTTCGCCCTGAATGTCCTGCACCAGCCGTGGATGATCTCCATCCTGCTGCCGGCCATCTCCGGCACGCTGCTGATCGGGTCGGCGATCGCACCGCCCTATCTGCGCCGCTTCGGCATGCGCCAGGGCAACCGCCTGGTGCTGATCGCGGCCACTGGGCTGTACCTGGTCCTGCCCCTGGCTGAAGGCCAGCCCGGGCTGTTCCTGGCGATCTACATCCTGGCCTCAGTCCTCATCAGCGTCACCATGACGGCGATCTTCGCCATGGCGGCCGAGACCGTGGACTATCACGAAGCCCATTTCGGCGTGCGGCATGAGGGCTTGCTGTCGGCCGGCATCAGCCTGTCGACCAAGATCGGCATGGCCCTGGGCGGCGCCGTCATCGCCTATGGACTGGCATGGGTGGACTACAATCCCGCCGCCGTCAGCGACGGGGCCGTGCACATGGTGCACGCGCTGTATTATGTGCCGGCAGTCCTGGTGCTGGTGCTGCAGATCATCTGCATCAGCTTCTATCCCGCCATACCCAAGCGGGCCCAGGCCTGAAACCGGCGCAAGAAAAGGGGCGCGACGGTCAAGCCGCCGCGCCCCAGTACCGGCATGGAATGGAAGGGCTATGCCGGGATCACCAGTTCCTTCGTGTCGCGCGTGGTCGGCACGAAGGGAAGATAGGAGACGCGGATACGCTCCGACAGCTGCAGACGGTGGCGGCCTGGGGCCAGGCCGTCGGGGCGCAGCACCGTCACCGCCGCCTTCTCACCGAAGTTCCAGCGCTCCGCGTATTCCGTCTCCATCTCGTCCAGCGTCCAGGTGCGGCCGCGGACGGAGAAGCGGACATCCTGGCGGGAAACCGGTTCGCCATCGATGATGACGCCGATGTCCTCGACCATGGAAAGGCCAATGCCGCGGTAGTAGGGCAGCCGGGCCAGGAAGGTGAAGCCGACCACCTGGCCGTCCTCGACCACGTTGCCGAAACCGTCCTCGCAGATCATGTATTTGTCGAACATGGTGGCCCCTCCCCTCACGCGGCGCCGACGGCGGCCTGCGGCTCACCAATTAGCTTCTTGAACATTTCCTGCTGGCGGCGGACCTGCTCGATGGAATCCACCGGGAAGGCGTCCTGGATCCAGCGGTTGCCTTCGTATTCGGAGCAGATGTAGCCCTTGTAGCCGCCCTGCTTCAGCACGCGGATGATCTCGTCATACGGGATCGACGGCTCCACCAAATCCTCCGTCATTTCATAGAACTTGGCGTGGATGTTCCAGATGCGGTCCATGTGGTCCAGCATGCGCTTGGGCTCGAACGCCGCGTTGTGGCGCAGGGTGGTGGCCATGCCGATGGCGGGGCCGACACCGCCCATCTTCTCCACCTCCAGGATCACGTACTCGCTCAGGACCCGGTCCTCGTAGGCCTTGCAGATATAGTCGGCGATGTGCTGGGGAACGCCGTCGCGGATGAACTTCTCCTTCCACACGGGCGGGAAGGCGAACAGGAACATGCCCATGTCCGGCAGGAATCCCAGGTAGTCGGAGCCCGACTTCTCGAACGCCTCGGCATGGCGGATGATCCAGGGATGATCGAAGTGCAGCGGCGCATGCACCTCGATCAGGAGGCGCACGTTGCGGCTTTCCGCGTAATCGGCGCACGCCACCAGCACCTTGGGATCGATGGAGACCAGGGCGCGGGTGTAGGGGCAGCCGAGCCGGGCCGCATGGTCGATATCGACCTTGCAGGAGGCCACCTGCTCATCGAACGGCATCGGCCGGTCCTTGTACTTCTTGTAGTCCAGCATGAAGTCATGGCACACGGGCGTCGTGCCGTACTTGGCCATCAGCGCGTGCCAATTGTCGTAGACGGACGGGTCCAGCGGGTTGGGATAGTCGGGAAACGTCTGCTCGCTGATGAGTTCGATGCCGTTGGCGCCCATCTCGGCGGAGACCTTGATCAGGTCTTCCAGCGACTTCTGCCGCAGGAAATATTCTTCCTGGTAACTGTAGAGGCTGACGCCCCGCTTGATGTCGTACGTCGACATGAAAGCTGTCCTTGTCAGATGCGGCCCCGCCGGGAGCCGGTTTGGACGGCGGTCTCAGGCCAGAGCCCGATCTCTTGGATTCCGGATGGCGACCCCGCGCCTCCCCGCGCGCGTCGCCTGGTCATGGCGGCCGCGCGCGCCGGGAAACCGGCTGGGGCCGTGATGAAACGATATTGGTATCAATATTATTATTCTTGTTCTGGAAAATCAATCGTCCCGCAAATGGTGCGCCCCCAGTTACAACCCGAGCAGGCGGCGGTTCAGCGCCCTGTCGCCCCCCGCATCGGCGAAATCGTCGAACGCCCGCTCGGTCACGCGGATGATGTGGTCCTGGATGAAGCGCGCGCCTTCACGGGCGCCGTCCTCGGGATGCTTCAAGGCGCATTCCCATTCCAGCACCGCCCAGTTGGGATAGTCGTAGGCCGCCATCTTGGAGAAGACAGCTTTGAAATCCACCTGGCCATCCCCCAGCGACCGGAAGCGACCGGGCCGGTCGACCCAGCCCTGATAGCCGCCGTAGACGCCCGACCGCCCGTTGGGCCGGAACTCCGCATCCTTCACGTGGAAGGCGCGAATCCGCTCATGATAGATGTCGATGAAGGCCAGATAGTCGAGCTGCTGCAGCACGAAATGGCTGGGATCGAACAGGATGTTGGCACGGGGGTGCTGGCCAACGGCCTCCAGGAAGCGCTCGAAGGTGGCGCCGTCGTGCAGGTCCTCCCCCGGGTGCAGTTCGAAGCAGACATCGACGCCGGCGTCGTCGAACGCATCCAGGATGGGCCGCCAGCGCCGCGCCAGCTCGGCGAACGCCTCCTCCACCAGGCCCGCCGGCCGCTGCGGCCAGGGATAGAGGTAAGGCCAGGCCAGCGCGCCGGAGAAGCTGGCGTGCCCCGTGAGCCCCAGGTTGGCGCTGGCCCGGGCGGCCATCCGCATCTGGTCCACCGCCCAGGCCTGCCGCGCCGCCGGATTGCCGCGCACCGACGGGTCGGCGAAGCCGTCGAACTGCGCGTCATAGGCGGGATGGACGGCGACCAGCTGCCCCTGCAGGTGCGTGGACAGTTCCGTCACGGTCAAGCCGTGGGCGGCAAGCGTGCCCGTGACCTCCTGCGCGTAGTCGCGGCTTTCCGCCGCCAGGCGCAGGTTGAAAAGGCGGGAATCCCAACTGGGGATCTGCACCCCCTTGAAGCCCAGGCCCGCGGCCCAGGCGGCGATGCCGGCCAGGCTGTTGAAGGGGGCGGCATCGCCGGCGAATTGCGCCAGGAAGATGCCCGGCCCTTTGATGGTTCGCATGGATTTTCCTTTCCCGTCAGATCAGGTCCCGTCAGATCACGCCTTCAAACAGCCAGCTGAACCCAGCCGCCGCCGGCGGCGCTGTTGGCCACGGCTGTTTCGATGAAGGCCATGCCCCGCAAGCCGGCGTCCACGCCGGGCAAGGTGCCGTCCGGAGGCAGGCGGCCGGCATGGATGGCGGCGGCGAAATCGCGGTAGAGGTTGGCGAAGGCCTCGATATAGCCCTCGGGATGCCCGATGGGCAGGCGGGTGGCGGCCTGCGCCGCCGCGCCCACGGCCCCGCCACCGGCGTGCAGCACCTCGGTCCGGCCGTCCAGGCCGTTGATGGTCAGGGTGTTGGGGGTTTCCTGCGACCAGTCGAGCCCGGCTTCGGTGCCGAAGACCCGCAGGCGCAAACCGTTCCGGTCACCGGCGGCGATCTGGGAGGCATGGAGCACCCCAGGCACGCCGGCCGCCGTGCCGTCATCGAACCGCAGCAGGATGTTGCAGTCGTCATCCAGGCGCCGGCCCGGCACCAGGATGGACAGGTCGGCGCACAGGCGGGTAACCAGCGCGCCGGTGACGAATTCCGCCAGGTTGAACGCGTGGACACCAATGTCGCCGATACAGCCGCCGGCACCAGAGCGGCCGGGATCGGTCCGCCAATCGGCCTGCTTGAGGCCCGTGGTTTCCAACGGAGTGGACAGCCAACCCTGGCTGTATTCCACCACCACCTTGCGCAGCCGACCGATGCGGCCCGCCGCCACCAGCGCCCGGGCCTCACGGACCAAGGGATAGCCGGTATAGGTGTGGGTAAGGGCGTAAAGGCCGCGCGCGCCGGCGACGACCTCCGCCAGGTCGCGCATTTCCGCCAGGGTGAGGGCGGCGGGCTTGTCGCACATGACATGCAGGCCCGCGCGCAGGGCGTGGACGCTGGCCGGCACATGGACATGGTTGGGGGTGACGATGGCCACCGCGTCGATGCCGTCGGCACGCTCCCGCTCGGCGGCGATCATGGCCGCGTAGCTGGGATAGGCCCGCGCGGGATCGACGCCGTAGGCAGCACCCCCCTGGCGCGACCGGTCGGGGTCGCTGCTGAACGCACCGGCGACCAGGCGGAACCGGCCGTCCAGCTCCGCCGCCATGCGGTGAACCGGCCCGATGAAACTGCCTGGGCCGCCACCGATGAGGCCAAGGCGCAGAACGGGATTGGACATCCCTTCCTCCCTTCCAGTCATGTCTTGCTGAAAATCCGCAGGTCCTTGGGCAGGCGCGTGACCAGCCCGCCCACGACCAGCAACAGCCCCGCCACCAGGGGCAGGGTCGCCAGGAAGCTCCGGCGCGCGTGATCGGGGTCGAGATCGCGGGCCAGGGCGAAATACAGGCTGCCGATCAACGCCGCACCGGACGCGGCACCCAGCTGCTGGACCGCCTTCATGGTGCCGGACGCGGCACCGGCATGGGCCACGTCCACATCCGACAAGGTCACAGGCCCCAGCGGACCGCCGGTCAAGCCCATGCCCGTTCCCGTCACCAGCAACGCGCCGCCAATCGCCATCAGGGGCGCCTGCGCCGAAATCAGCGCGAACAGCACCACCAGGCCGGCGAACATGATCACCACGCCGATGCCGATGAGACGCAGGCCGATGCGCGGCAGGGCCCGCCGGGCGACGACGCCGATCGCCACCGAGGCGCCCACGGCGTAGGGCACGTGCACCAAGGCCGTCTCCAGCGGCGAACAGCCCAGGCCGTATTGCAGCGTCAGGGTCAGGATGAACAGCAACCCCGCCGTCACCACCTGGAAACAAAGGGAGATGCAGACACCGACGGTGAAGCCCCGGTTGGCGAACAGGCCGGGGTCCACCAGGGCCGTGCCCGTCGTCGACCGCCGCCGGATATGCCGCATGAACAGCAGGCCCAGGAAGGGCGCCAGGGCCAGCGACGCCAGGCACCACCAGGGCCAGCCAGCCTCCCGCCCCTGCATCAGCGGCAGGATGACGGCCAGCAAGGTCGCGGCGATCAGCAGCGTGCCCAGGACGTCCACGCCGCTGGCCCGCGATGACCGCCCAAGCGGCAGCACCCGCCAGGCGCCGATCAGGCCGGCCACGCCCAGGGGGCCGTTGATCAGGAAGATGGGCCGCCAGCCCAGCCCAAACAGGTTGGCCTCGATCAAGAGGCCGCCCAGGATGGGCCCGAGAACGGCCGCCAGCCCGCCCAGCACACCGAAAATGGCCAGGGCGCCGATACGCTCCGCCGGCGGGTACATCACCTGGATCAGGGACATCACCTGGGGCAGCATCAAGGCGGCGGCGGCCCCCTGCGCCAGGCGCGACAGCACCAGCAGGGCCGGGCTCGCCGCCGCGCCACACAGCAACGATGTCACGGTGAAGCCGGCGACACCCACCATGAACAAGCGGCGGTAGCCGTGGGTATCCCCCAGCCGGCCACCCGTGATCAGCAACACGGCGAAGGCGACGGCATAGCCGGCCACCATCCATTGCATCGCCGCCGGTCCGGCCCCCAGGTCGCGCTGGATGGAGGGCAAGGCGACGTTGACGATGGTGAGGTCGATCAGGTCCATCATGAACGCGCCGGCGACGATGACCAGGGCCGATTTCCGGCGCCCTGGGGACATGGCGGCGGCCTGATCGATGGCGGACGCCGCCCCGGGCCGAGGCCCGGCCGAAGCCACGCCCGTCATTTGGCCCCCGCGCTGAACTCTGCCCACTCCTCGACGATCTTGCCGCAGCGCAGCCGATCATGCTGGGTGATGACGGCGCCCGCCTCTCCGGCCTTGAGCTGGCCACGGAAATGAAGCACCCCGACGTCGCCGTCCAGGGCCACCGTCTCGATGACGAAGCGCGAGCCGGGCATGCCGGTCATCTTCTCCCACTGGGCGATGGTGCTGTCGCGGGTGGCGCCGAACGGCGGATTGCGCTGCACCATGTCGGCGGCGGCGAAGGTTTCATAAGCGCCGCGGGCGTCCTTGCGCGCCAGCAGCTGGGTCGCGAAGTCCTGGAACAGTTTCGCGGAATCATCTCGCGTCATCGCCTGGCCGGGGGGACAACCACCCCCGTCCGCCGCCTGCGCCGTCGCCGCGACGCCCAAGATCCCCATCACGCAGAACACGGCGGCCCGGTACCAACGCATGTCGCTCCTCCCCTTTATTGTCGTGGCGGCGCTCAGCAGCGCTTCGCAAGCCATAACATGAATTCAGATTATAATTCTATATGGCATGCGCTATGATGATCCGGCTGGCGATCTTCACTCCCATCCCAGCATTCCCCCCGCCGCCCCTCCCCTAATGGGAGGTGGTGGCTTTTTTCTCGCTCTCGCGCTTCCCAGGGGCCAAGCCGGCGCGGGGCTTAGAACGATCATAATAAGAATTATTATTCTTATCGCCTGCTGCGAAACCGATTTTGTTGCAAACCATCACCATTATAAAAATCGGGAGGCGCTATCTGTGAAGGCGTACAAGATGTTGGCGGACGCTGCCGTCGCCTTGTTCCTGTTGCCGGCCGCCGCGTCAGCCCAGCCGACCATCCAGCTCAGCTCCAGTGAAATCCGTGGTGCGGAAAAAGGCGTGGTCGACGAATTCCTGGGCATCCCCTACGCCCAGGCCCCGGTAGGCCCACTGGCTGGCCTTCATGAAGCAAGGCGATCCCCACCCCACCCGGTGCCCCGTGGCCCCGAGTGGCGTCTCCAGCGAGGCGCGCTTTGCGGCATTCAAGGACTACGTCGCCTCCGGCGGCCGGCTTTCGCTTTTTTAGCGGATCGGTGTCGCGAGAATGATGGCGGGATATTCCAGCCCTTTCAAATCGACCTGGACCCCGCGCAGCAAACCTCAGCCGGATTCCCCCGGCGTTCACGAGGGCCGAAACCGCAGGCATCGTCCCGCCGCCTAAATCAGCCCCAGTTCCAGGCGCGCGCTTTCGGTCATGCGTTCCCGGGTCCAGGGCGGGTCCCAGACCATATCGACCAGCACCACGCTGACCCCCGGCACCAGCGAGACCAGGTTCTGGACCTGCCCCGGCAGCGTCGTCGCCACGGGACAGGCGGGTGTGGTCAGGGTCATGTCGATATGGACCAGGCCGTCACGGCGGACCAGCACCCGATAGATCAGGCCGAGATCGACCAGGTTGACCGGTATCTCCGGATCGCGGACGGTGCGCAGCGCCTCGAACACCGCCGCCATCAAGGCGGGGTCGCCGTCGTCCGCCGCCCCGTCCGCCAGCAGTGGTTCTTCCCGGATGACACGCATGGATGCCGCCCCCTATTCCGTCTTCAGCGGCACGGGCAGGCCACCACCTTTCACCGCCGCCTCCAGCGTGTGCCAGGCCAAGGTCGCGCACTTCACCCGCGTGGGGTAGGCCTTGACCCCCGTCAGGGGCTGCAGCCGCTCCCCCTCCTCCGCCAGGGCGTCGGGCAAATCACCACCGCCCCCCGTCACGGTGCCATGGAAGTGGCCGAACAGGGCCTCAGCCTCCGCCAGCGTCTTGTTCAAGACCACCTCCGTCATCAGGGAGGCGGAGGCGGTGGAGATGGCGCAGCCCTTGCCCTCGAAACTGACTTCCACGATGCGGTCGCCCTCCAGGCGCAGGAAGATGGTGACCTTGTCGCCACACAGCGGGTTGTGGCCGTGGGCGAAGTGGCTGGGCGCGGCCAAGGTCCGGAAATTGCGGGGGGAACGGCCGTGGTCCAGGATGATATCCTGGTAAAGATCGCGCAAATCCATGGGGGTGCCCTTCCTATCGCGCCGCGACGCCGAACAGCTTTTGCGCCGCGCGGATGGCCTCGGCCAGGCGCTCCACATCAGCCTCCGTGCTGTAGACCCCAAACGAGGCGCGGGCCGTCGCCGGCAGGTCCAGCCGGTCCATCAGGGGTTGGGCGCAATGGTGGCCGGCGCGCACCGCGACGTCATGCTGGTCGAAAATGGTGGCCAGATCGTGCGGGTGGATGCCGTCCACCAGGAAGGACAGGGCCCCCAGCCGGCTGCCGCCCGCCGCCACCAGGCTGACACCCGGGATTTCCGTCAGCAGCGCCTCGGCATACCGGGTCAGGGCGGCCTCATGGTCACGGATGGCGGCGCGGCTCAGCCCGTCCATGAAGTCCAGCGCCAGGGCCAGGCCGATGGCGCCGGCGATGTCGGGCGTCCCGGCCTCGAACCGCTGGGGGGCGTCCTGGTAGGTGGTCTCAGCGAAGCTGACGGTGCGGATCATGTCGCCGCCGCCCTGCCAGGGGGGCATGGCGTCCAGCAGCGCGCGCTTGGCGTACAGCACGCCGATGCCGGTAGGGCCATAGCATTTGTGGCCAGAGAAGACGTAGAAGTCGCAATCCAGCGCCCGCACGTCCACCGGCAGGCGCGGCACCGCCTGGCATCCGTCCAGCAGGACCAGGGCGCCATGCGCGTGGGCCAGACGGACCACCGCCTCCACCGCCACGACATGGCCGGTGACATTGGCCAGGTGGGTCATGGCCACCAGCCGGGTGCGCGGGCCCAGCAGGCCCCGGAACGCCACCAGATCCAGGGCGCCATCGGCGCCGATGGGCGCCACCACCAGCTCTATCCCCAGGCGCTGGCGCAGCATCTGCCACGGCACGATATTGGAATGGTGCTCCAACTCCGACACCACCACCTGGTCACCGGGGCGCAGAAAAGCCGGCCCCCAGCTTTGCGCCACCAGGTTGATGCCCTCCGTGGCACCGCGCACGAAGACGATCTCCGACGCGTCGGTGGCGTTCAGGAAACGCGCCACCGTTTCCCGCGCCCCCTCGAACCGGGCGGTGGAACGGGCGCTCAGGCCATAGACGCCGCGATGCACGTTGGCGTAGTCGGTACGGTAGAACTCGGCCATGCCGTCGATCACGGCGCGCGGCTTCTGCGCGCTGGCGGCCGTGTCCAGGAAGGTCAGGCCGGGATTGCGCCCGAAGATGGGAAACTGGCGGCGGACGGCCATCGGATCGAACGCGGCGCCATCGGGCCGGCTCGCGGCCCGGTCTTCCAGCAGCAGGGTCATGACGCACCCCCATCCAGCCAGCGCCGCAGGTGCCGGCGGGCCAGGACGGCCAGCGCATCCGGCAGGCCGGCGGCATCGATGGCGTCGATGGCGAAGGCCTCCACCAGCATGCGGCGGGCGGTGTCCGGATCGATCCCGCGGGCCTGGAGATAGAACAGCGACGCCTCGTCCAGGCTGCCGACCGTGGCGCCGTGGCTGCATTTCACGTCGTCGGCCAGGATTTCCAGTTCCGGCTTGGTGTCCACCCGCGCCTGGGGGCTGAGCAGCAGGTTACGGTTCAGCTGGCGCGCGTCGGTGCCGTCCGCGCCCGGCGCCACGGCCACGGTCCCCAGGAACACGCCGTGGGAAGCCCCCGCCAGCACGCCCTTCACCACCTCCTCCGTGCGGCAGCCCAGGCCCAGATGATCGGCCCGGACCGACAGGGTGGCCTCCTGCCCGCCGTCCAGCAGATAGGCGCCGTGCAGGCGGAATTGCGCCCCGTCGCCGGCCAGGGTGACCGCCACGTCCCGCCGGGACAGGCGCCCGCCGGTGATCAGGGCGCAGGCCTCATACCGGGCCTGGTCCGCCAGCACGGCCCGCACCGCCGCCGTGTGGCAGGCGGCCGGGTCCTCCGCCTGGATGTGCAGGTGGGTCAGCGTGGCACCGGCGCCCAGGGTGATGACGCCGACGGTATTGCCCCAGCCGCCCCCCGTGCCCATCGCGGTTTCCACCACCGTGGCCTGGGCGCCGGCACCGAGGGCAATGTGCAGGCGGGCGTGGGCGGCGGACGTGGTGTGGTGGATGATCTCCACTGGCGTTTCCAACGCCACGCCCGGTTCCAGCGCCAGGACCACCCCGTCGGTGAACAGCGCGGCGTTCAGGGCGGCAAATGCCTCCTCACCCTCCCCGAAGGCGCGTTCCAGCATATCCGGGCGGCGGCGCAGCGTCTCCGCCGCCGAGGCCAGCCACACGCCGGTCGGCAGGGCCCCACCGGCCGACAGCGCGGGCGCGAACCGGCCGTCCACCAGGACCAGCCGGTGGGTGGGAACAGGCAGCAGCCAGGGCGCCAGCGACGCCGGTGCCGGCCCATCGCCGCCGCCCGTCGCCGGCAGGGGTGGCGCTGGCAGGGGTGGTGCTGTGATCAGCGGTTCCAGGTCGGTGAACCGCCAGGCTTCCTGACGCCGGGTGGGAAAGCCCAGCAGGGCGAAGCGGTCCATCGCCACCCGCCGGCGGGTGGTGAGCCAGGCGGGTTCCGCCACCGTGGCCAGCACCTGGTCGAAGGCGTCGCGAAACGGCGCGCTATCGTCTGTCATCAGCATGGCATCGCCCCCGCTCAAGCCGCGTCGCCCAGATAGGCGTAGCCGGTGCGTTCCAATTCGGCGGCGAAGGTCTTGTCACCGGACGCGACGATGCGTCCGTCGGCCAGCACGTGCACCCGATCGGGCACGATATAGTCCAGCAGCCGCTGGTAATGGGTGATCATGACGATGGCGCGGGCCGGATCGCGCAAGCGGTTGACACCATCCGACACGGCGCGCAGGGCGTCGATGTCCAGGCCGCTGTCGGTTTCATCCAGGATGGCCAGCTTCGGCTCCAGCATGGCCATCTGGAAAATCTCGTTCCGCTTCTTCTCCCCGCCCGAGAAGCCGACATTGACCGCGCGCCGCAGCAGGTCGTCGCCGATGTCCAGCAGCTTCAGCCGCTCCCGCACGGCCTTCAGGAACTGCTGCGCGTCCAGTTCCGCCTGGCCGTGCTGGCGGCGCCCGGCGTTCAGGGCCGCGCGCAGGAAGTACATGTTGTTCACGCCCGGTATCTCCACCGGGTACTGGAAGGCCAGGAACACCCCTTCCCGCGCCCGTTCGTCCGCCGGCATGGCCAGCAGGTCCTGGCCCAGGTAGCGCACCGTGCCCCCGGTCACCTCATACCCCGGCTTGCCCGCCAGCACACTGGACAGGGTACTTTTGCCCGCACCGTTGGGCCCCATGATGGCATGCACCTCCCCCGCCGCCACGTCCAGGTCGATACCCTTCAGCACCTCCCGCCCATTGGCGATGCGGGCCCGCAATCCACGGATTTCCAGAAGCTTGCTCATGATGGTTCCCTTCGCTGGGTCGGGGTTTGCGGGGGTATCTGGCGGCCTAGCCCACGCTGCCTTCCAGGCTGACGGCCAGCAGCTTCTGCGCCTCGACCGCGAACTCCATGGGCAGTTCGTTCAGCACTTCCTTGCAGAAGCCGTTCACGATCAGCGACAGGGCGTCCTCCGCCGTCAGGCCGCGCTGCTGGCAATAGAACATCTGGTCTTCGCTGATCTTCGACGTCGTCGCCTCATGCTCCACCTTGGCGCCCGGATGGCGCACGTCGATGTAGGGCACGGTGTGGGCGCCGCAGCGCTTGCCGATCAGCAGGCTGTCGCACTGGGTGTAGTTGCGGGCGCCGTCGGCGTTGGACAGCACCTTGACCTGGCCGCGATAGGTGTTCTGCCCCCGGCCGGCCGAGATGCCCTTGGAAATGACGGTCGAGCTGGTGTCGCGCCCGATGTGGATCATCTTGGTGCCGGTGTCGGCCTGCTGGCGGTTGTTGGTGATGGCCACGGAATAGAAGGCGCCGGTCGACCCTTCCCCTTCCAGCAGGCAGCTGGGGTATTTCCAGGTGATGGCCGACCCCGTCTCCACCTGCGCCCAGCTGATCTTGGACCGGGCGCCACGACAGGCACCGCGCTTGGTGACGAAGTTGTAGATGCCACCCTTGCCGTTCTCATCCCCGGGATACCAGTTCTGGACGGTGGCGTACTTGATCTCCGCATCCTCCAGCGCCACCAGTTCCACCACGGCGGCATGCAGCTGGTTTTCGTCCCGTTGCGGCGCCGTGCAACCCTCCAGATAGCTGACGTAGGCGCCCCGGTCGGCGATCAGCAACGTGCGCTCGAACTGCCCCGTCTTGGCGGCGTTGATGCGGAAGTAGGTGGACAGTTCCATGGGACAGCGTACGCCCGCCGGCACATAGACGAAGGACCCGTCGCTGAACACGGCGGAGTTCAGGGCGGCAAAGAAGTTGTCACCCTGCGGGACGACGGAACCCAGGTAGCGCCGCACCAGCTCCGGATGCTCCTGCACCGCCTCACCAAAGGAACAGAAGATGATGCCCAGGTCGGCCAGCTTGTCCTTGAAGGTGGTGGCGACCGACACGCTGTCGAACACGGCATCCACCGCCACCCCGGCCAGGGCCGCGCGCTCCCCCAGGGGGATGCCCAGCTTCTCGTAGGTTTTCAGCAGTTCGGGATCGACCTCGTCCAGACTCTTGGGGCCGGACGCGGCCTTGGGCGCGGAATAATAGCTGGCGGCCTGGTAGTCGATGGGGGCGATGTTCAGCTTGGCCCAATCCGGCGGCGCCATCGTCTGCCAGCGGCGGAAGGCCTTCAGCCGCCATTCCAGCAGCCACGCCGGCTCCCCCTTCTTGGCGGAGATGAAGCGGACGGTGTCCTCATTCAGGCCGGGCGGCGCATCTTCCGTCTCCACATCGGTGATGAAGCCGTACTTGTAACCGTCCGCCTGGACGATGCCCTCCAACAGGCCGGTGGACGGGGCGTTGCTGGCGGGGCGGTTCGCGGTCGCGCTGTCCGACATGGCGGTCCATCCGATCGTGGCTGGGTCTTGGCTGAGCAGGATGATCAGCAACCGCCGTGCCAGCCGCTTGAAGTCAGGATTCCTGCGCCTTTCCAAAGGATTGGCCACGTCGGCAACCGGACGTTTGTTGCAATCCCGACAGGGGGATTTGGAACGAACGCCGCTGCCACCCGTGCTTTCCGCCGCCAACGCCACCGGCACGTTTCCTGCAAAACCGGCCATCGACAGGACCAGGAACAGAGGCGGCGCCATGATCACCGAAGCGGTTTCCCAGCGGACGATCTTTGAGGCCATCGGCGGCCAGGCGGCCGTCGACCGGCTGGTGGAGGCGTTCTACCATCAGATGGACACCCTGCCGGAGGTGCGCGGCCTGCGCGCGATGCACGCGCCCGACCTGACGGAAACCAAGCGCGTGCTGAAGCTCTATCTGGCCCAATGGATGGGCGGCCCC
Source organism: Nitrospirillum bahiense (assembly GCF_007828025.1). Taxonomy (NCBI): domain Bacteria; kingdom Pseudomonadati; phylum Pseudomonadota; class Alphaproteobacteria; order Rhodospirillales; family Azospirillaceae; genus Nitrospirillum; species Nitrospirillum bahiense. The sequence continues at coordinate 149,551 of NZ_VITO01000002.1, read as the reverse complement.
GCCGACTATTCGGCGGAGCGCGGGCACCCGCGCCTGCGGGCGCGGCACCTGGGCTTCACGGTGGGGGTGGCGGAGCGTGACGCCTGGCTGCTGTGCATGAGCCGGGCGCTGATGACCACCGTGCCCGACGCGGATTTGCGCGGGGCCATTCTGCAGGCGCTGACGCCCTTAGCCGACTGGATGCGCAACCAACCGGGACAATAATGCCCTCAGCCACTGTAGGACGCGACCGCGTCCTACAGTGGCTGAGGGCCCAATAAAACAGACGCCGCGGCCAGCATGGTGATGGCCGCGGCGTCTCCGGAAAGGGGCGGCCTAGGCGGCGACCTCCCCCTTCAGGCTCTCGATCTCAGATCGCGGCAGGCGGAACACACCCCGCCCGCCGGCGAGGGCCTGGTAGGGGCCAGTAGCTTTCAGGCTCAGCAGGTTGAACCAGGCCTGGGCCGGAACGGCGGCCGGCCGCTCCCCTATCTCCGTCACCGTGCCGTCCGGCGCGAAGCGGACGTGGATCATCACCGTCTCGACGTGCATCCCTGTTCCCCTCGTCAGAAGCCGGAGCCGAAGCCCAGCAATTCAACCTTGATGGGTTCGGTCCCCAGCACCTTGGCCTGGCAGGCCAGGCGCGATTTCGATCCCACCCCGACCATGGCGTCCAGCCGCTCATTCTCCTCCCGCGCGATGCGGGACAGGCCCTTGCGCCCTTCCTGGACAAAGACGTGGCAGGTCCCGCACGAGGCCTTGCCGTCGCATTTGTGGGTCAGGGTCTCGTCCGCCGCCAGGATGGCGGCCAGCAGGGTCATGCCCTCGGCGGCGTCTACGGTCTTGCCGGACGGCAGGATGGTAAGCAGCGACATTTCCAAAAGCTCCCTCAAGGTCTTGGTCAGTGGTCAATAAATCGCCGCCCCGGCGCCGACGTTGACCGACGCGTCCTTCATCGTCTCGACGATGTGGGCGATCTGGTCCTCGCTGAGGTGCGTGTGGAACGGCAGGGCGATGGCGCGGTCCGCCACCTTCTCCGTGACGAAGTAGTCGCCCCGGCGGTAACCCAGGTCGAAGTAATGCCGCTGCAGATGCAGGGGCTGGCCGAAGGCGGCGGCCTCGACCTCGGCCAGCCGCAGATCGTCCACGATGGCGTCGCGGCTGGAGCGGGAAAAGCGCGTGCCCAGATGTACCTGGTACAGGAACCAGTTCACCTCGGTGACGTCCGGCCCGACATAGGGGTCCTTGATGCCTTCGAACGACTGGAGGTACTTGAAATACAGGTGCTGCACGCCCCGGCGTTTCTCCAGGATCTCATCCAGGCGGCGCAGTTGCGCCAGGCCCAGGGCGGACGCCAGGTCGCTCAAGGCCGCCTGATAAGGGGGCGTGCCGCCCACCACCACGGAGGTACGCTCGGCCAGGCGATGGCGGCATTGCCGGCGCAGGGCCATGGCGACGTCCACGTCATCGGTCACCACCATGCCGCCCTCGCCACAGCACAGCGCGCCGGGCTGGGAGAAATCGAACACGGCGGTGTCGCCGAAGGTCCCGACCAAGCCGCCCAGGTAGCGGGAGCCGATGGCCTCGGTGCTGTCCTCGATCAGCACCAGGCCGTGCCAGTTGGCCAAATCCCGCAACCCCGCCCAGGCGGCCGGGTGGCCATTGGTGTTGGCGGCCACGATGGCGCGCGTGTCGGGCGTGATGCGAACGGCCACCTTGTCCGGCGCCAGCGTCCCCGCCCAATAGTCGATGTCGGCGAAGACCGGGCGGGCGCCGGACAGGCTGACGGCATGCTGGGTCTCGCGGAAACCGTAGGGGGAGAGGATGACCTCCTGCCCCGGGCCGATGCCATGGGCGCGCAGCGCCATCAGCAGGCCCAGCGTGCCGCTGGACACCGCCACCGCGTGGCGCCGGCCGAGATATGCCGCGAACGCCTCCTCGAACGCCTCCGTCACAGCGCAGGCGGCCAGGTTGGGGGTGCGCAGCACCCGCTCCACCGCCGCCAGTTCCGCCGGCGTGATGTCCGGGTCGCTGAGGCGGATCAGGTCCACCGCCGCCGGCACCTCGGCCAGCGCGGTCATGATCCCACCCGCCGGGCCAGCAGCACGCCGGTGGCATCGGCGGGTTCCGCCGTCAGGCGCACGCAATGCCCGCTGCCGTCCAGCAAATGCACGTCAAAACCGCTGTAGCGGCGGAAGGGATCCTCCGCCACGTCCGACGCGTCGCAGCGCGTCCAGGCCAGGTGGGGCAGCTGGCGGCGCAGGGTGGCGAAGGCATCCTCGGATGCGGCGGCCAGGACCGCATCCGACAGAACCGCATCCAACGTCCCCAGGTCTTCCACGCTCAACGCCATGTCGTCCCCCGTCATTGCCAGAACTGCCGGTCGGCATCCACGTTCAGCAGGTCCAGCAGGTCGCCCAGCCGGCCGAAGGCGCCGTGCGGTTCCCAGGTCCCCTGGGCGTGGTCCTTGCGATACAGCCGCCAATACCCCTGGCTGAACTGGATCAGCGCCACGTCGATGACCCCGCCCTCGCGATCCACGTTGCGGGAACAGCAGGGGCTTTCGATGCGATAGCCGCCCTGGGCCGGCACGACGCTGGGCCGGACGTAGAGGTAGCGCTGGCGCGCCTGCAACGCGCGCTCGATGCGCTTGCGGTCCACATCGTTGGGATGCCCCGCCACGGTGAGACCTTGCGATGCCGCCATCATGCACATACCTCCGCCCCTCGTGCTCCATGCCCCGCCTCAGACAGGAACGATCTCTTCCTCCAGGCAGCCGATCACCCGCCGGTCGGCGAATTCGACCAGGTAGATGGGCGTGCCGCTGTCCACATGGGTCCCGACCTGCACGATCTCCCCCATCGTCCCGGACGCTGCCAGCAGGGCGTCGGCCGGCATGTCGGGATAGCTGCCGTCGTTGATCAGGTCGATGACGGCACGCATGCGCTGTCCCCACTGGTACAGGGGTTGCCGGGGCTCGATCATGGCCGGCCCCCGGCGGCCCGGCCCGGCACCGGCAGGGCGGTGGGCAGGGGCAGGTCGTCCTCGTCGGCCACGGCCCGCACGGCCTCCAGCTCCTTGCGCTTCATGCCCACGCGGTTGCCGCTGCCGAGGAATTCGACGCCGTAGATGTAGAATTGCTGCAGGAAAGTGCCGATGCTGACGACGTAGCCTTCCTCCCCCTTCTTGGCGAGGATGTCGCCGATCTCCTTGCCGGCGTAGGTGCCGTCGTTGCGGACAGTGCGCCGGGATCGCACCTTTTCCCCGTAGGTGAAGGTGGGGGGATCGACGATCTCCACCACGTCGCTGTCACGGACGATGTTGCTCATGACACAACCTCCAATATGGGGGGCTCCAGCATCAGGGGTGTCGTTGACGGCGACAGGCGTGACGCCACCATTTCCCGCACCAGGATGTCCTCATCCCGGGCCAGGTCGGTGACTTGCGCCACGGGCAGGCGGCTGGCGACCTCGAACCGCACCCGCCAGTCGGGGTCGCGCTTCAGGCGGGCCAGCAGGTCGCCCGGCAGGCGCTTGGACACCTCGTACCGCACGTCGGCGTCGGCATCGGCGGCCATGCGGATCAGCCACTCGACAGGCGCGCGGGCGGCGACCATGCGGCGCACCTCCGGCTCCTTGTCCTCGATCATGCGGGCCAGCAGGCCGGGACCGACGCGGCGCGCCACCATCAGGCGCACGTAGTAATCGGGGTCGCGGACCATGGGGATCAGGTCGGCTTCGTCCAGCAGGGCGGCGACGCGGATGCGCACCTCGCGGTGGGGGTCGTCGCGCAGGCGCAGGGCATAGCGCCGGGGCAGGCGTCGCACCGCGTTCCAACGCACCGCCTCCTCCGGATCGTCCAGCATGGGCGGCAGCAGGAAGATGTCGGCGTGCTTGGCCGCGATCGCCCGCACCTCGAAATGGGGATGGCGCACATGGGTGTCCGCCAGGGTGGGATTCCAGGTGAAGAAGCGGTCGATGCGGCGGGCGTAGCGGTCGTTGACGCAGGCGTGCTTCAGCCGGCACCGGCCGGCCGCCAGCAGGGCGGCATAACCGCAGGCATCGCAGGAAATGGCATTGCCCCGCCAGTCCACGGCCTCGTCGATGTCAGTCATGGTCGTCCTCTCCCATGCGCTGGATGACGTTCAGCAGCACCTGGGCGCCGACCTTGTCGCTGGGGTCCAGTTCCAGCAGCTTGAGGACGGCCGCCAGTCCCTCGTCCAGACCGCCCATGCGCATGTGCAGGTAGGCGTAGCCCTTGAGGGTGAACAGGAAGAAGCGGGGCAGCGGCGCGTCGAAGCGGCCGAACTCCGCGTCCGTGGCCACCACCTGGCGCCAATCGGCCGGCAGCTTGTTGTCCTGCGCCGCCTTGGCCAGGCAAAGGCGGGCGATATCCAGCGCGTCCTTCAGACGGCCCTTGTAGAAATAGAAGCGATACAGGGCGATCAGGACGGCCGGATGCCAGGGTGCCGCCAGGCGCGCCAGACGCAGATGGCGTTCCGCCACCTCTTCCAGATGATAGGCCTGGGCGGCGGCCGACAGGTTGTGGTGCACATCCGGCGGCAGGCCGCCGCCCAACACGGCGGCGGACAGCCATTCGTCCTCGGGGATGGGCGGCAGCCCGCTTCCCCCGGATGGCGTCGCAGCTGTCGTTTGCCCTGCCCGCATGGCCCCGTTCCCTCCCATCCGGCTCCCGCCTATTGCAGCCGCACGATGGGCGTGGGCGCCGTGGCGCAGGAGGTGGCGGCCTTGGGGTCGCGGAACACCAGGCCGCTCTGCGCAGTGCCGTCCGCGAAGTCGATGGTGACGCCGGCCAGCAGCAGGCGGCTTTCCGTGGGCAGGAACAGGCGCAGGCCGTAGCACTCCACCACCGCGTCGCCAGGCTCGGGCGCCGCGCGGACGCTCATGTCGGCCGACAGGCCGGAACAGCCACCGGGGCTCAGGACCAGGCGGAACCCGGCCTCGGGCCCGCCATCGGCCCGCAGCATGAAACGGATGAAACGCTCGGCCGCCGGGGTGATCGTGAAGGTCATCGCCATCCCCCTCAGCCGGCCGCCTGATAGCGGGGATAGGCGGTGTCGATGACGCAGGTGTTGTCCACCGGGCAGACGGCGACACACTGCGGCACATCGAAATACCCGATGCATTCCGTGCACTTCTTCGGATTGATGACGAAGGTGCCGCCCTTTTCCGAAATCGCCACGTTCGGGCACTCCGCCTCGCAGGCGGAGCAGCTGGTGCATTGCGAGGCGATGATCTTGTAGGCCATGCTTCGTATTCTCCTTTGGGTGGATGGGTCCGGGGCCGGATGCGGCCCACCCCGGCCCAGATGGAACGCGCGTCAGGCGGCGACGATCAGGGCGCCCTGGCGGATGGCGGCATCGCCGCGCGGGGTGTGGACCAGCTCACCGGCCGCGACCTTCCCCAGGTAGCCCTTGAACCAGGCGATGGCGGATTTCTCGATGAACTCATGGGCGTACTGGTCCACGGGCTCGATGCCCGCCGCCAGCAGGTCCGCCTTGGGACAGCCGCCGATCTTGGCGACGAAGACGGCGTGACAGTCGTTGATGGCGCGGATGACGGTCTGCAGGCTGTCCTCATCGCCAAAGCCACCCTGGCAATAGAGGTCGACGCGCCGGTGGCCCACGAACTTGGCCCCGGCGGTGGACAGCTCGTACACCTGGAATTCCTTGGCGTGGCCGAAATGCTCGTTGATCAGGCCCGAGCCCTTGGTCGCCACCGCCACCAGCAGGGTGATGTCGCTTTGCGCCCCGGCCAGCGTGGCCAGTTCCTCCTGCTTGGCGGCCACCTTGGCCACCCGCTCCTCCTCCACCCGCGCCTGGTAGGCCTGGCGACCCTCCAGGTCGTAGTCGACCTCCATCTCCATGATCTTTTCGGTGGTGAATTCGGCGCTGCGGTCCTCGCCCAGCAGGCCGACGGCGTCGGCCCGGCACTGGCGGCAGTGCCGCATCATGTTCATCTCGCCCTCGCAGTCATCCTGCAGGGCCTTCAGTTCTTGGGCGGTGGGGCCGCGCTGGCCCGTCAGGCCGAAGACGGTGCCGTGCTCGGGCGCGGAGATCAGGGGCATGATGTTGTGCAGGAAGGCGCCGCGCGACTTCACCGCCCGGTTCACCTCCACCAGGTGCCGATCGTTGACGCCCGGGATCATGACGGAGTTGACCTTGCACAGGATCCCGCGCTCGGTCAGCATCTCCAGCCCGCGCAGCTGGCGCTCGGTCAGCAGCCGCGCCGCCTCCACGCCCGTGTAGCGCTTGTGGTTCCAATAGACCCAGGGATAGATTTTCGCCCCCACCTCCGGATCCACCATGTTGATGGTGATGGTGACGTGGTCGACGTTGTAGCGCGCGATGGTGTCGACATGGTCGGGCAGCGCCAGGCCGTTGGTGGACAGGCACAGCTTGATGTCCGGCGCGGTCTGGGAGATCAGCTCGAAGGTCTTGAACGTCTTGGCCGGATTGGCCAGCGGGTCGCCCGGCCCGGCGATGCCCAGCACGGTCATCTGCGGGATGGTGGAGGCGACGGCCAGCACCTTCCTGGCCGCCTGCTCCGGCGTCAGCCGCTCGCTCACCACGCCGGGGCGGGATTCGTTGGCGCAGTCGTACTTGCGATTGCAGTAGTTGCACTGGATGTTGCAGGCGGGCGCTACGGCGACGTGCATGCGGGCGTAATGGTGATGCGCCTCCTCGCTGTAGCAGGGGTGGTTCTTCACCTTCTCCCAAATCTCGGTCGGCAGGTCGCCCTGGCCGGCGGCGGAACCGCAGCTGGCCTTGCCGCTGCCCCCTTGGGTGCCACACCCCTTGTGTTCGGCCACCTGCTGCATCACCGCGTCGATGGTGACCAGACGGCCGGCGGCCCCGTCCTGCGTTGTGGATGCGTGCATGTCCGTTCCTCACTGTTGGGCCCGGCGCGCGGGCGCGGCGATTTCAATGGGAAAGCTTGCTTGACATTTCCTGGCCGGGCCCGCCTGAACCCACGCCGTATTTCAGCAAAGGCCGTGCCACGTCTTTGAATCCCGAAGAACGGCGGGAACCCTCAGTTCAAGCCCTCACGTCCGCTGTGCGGTTATCGACAAACCGCGCCGAAGCCGGACACCGGCGTCCGTTACGCAACAGCCCCGCACAGGATTTCGACAGCCCGCGGCAACGGCACGGCAACGGGCGTCAGGCCCTGCGCGGCGAAGAACTTGACCTCATTGCGGGTGAGCGTCGCCGGCTCCACCACCACGTAGCGCCGGTCACCCGATCGTTTGGAAACCTGGCGGGCGTAGGTGCGCAGCAGCTGGTCGTGGAAGCGGCAGCCCACGAACAGGAAACCCCGGCCATGCCGCCGTTCCTTCACGATGTCGGGAATGGGCGTCTGGATGTCGATTTCCGTCAGCACCTCGACATAATCGGCGTCGGTGATCAGGAAATTGCGCACCGGGTCCACGCCGCCGTGCGGCTTGTACAGCACGGTTTCCCAGGCCCCGGCGGCGTCGCGCGTGGTCTCTTGCCCGCCGGCGTCATAGAAGCGGTACCAGCGATCCTCGCCGATGCCGGCGCGGGTGATGCCCTGCACCTCCCCCCAATTGGCCGGGGAGGCCGCCAGGGCGGCGCGCATGGCGCCGTCGTACCAGGTGTCGACGATCAGGGGCACGCCCCAGGCCGCCAGGTGGCGATGCAGGGCCGTGGGCGCCACCGGCGGCCGGAACGCCTCCGCCATCAGGGTGGAGACGGTGGAGCGGTGGCGCGTACTTTCGATGTGCTGGGCCGCCGCCCAGGCGTTGCCCTTGGCGCGGCGGGGCAGCGCCACCTTGGCGGCGAAGAAATCGGCCAGCGCCTCATGCGTGGTTGGGGCCGCCACCGGGGCCAGGCAGGCCAGCGCCGGCCCCAGATAGGGGACCAGTCCACCGGCGCGCAACTGCGCGGCCAGGTCGGCCAGCAGGCGCTCGGCCTCAAGGCCATCGGGCATGACGGAAGCGGTGGTCGCCAAGGCTGTCATCTTACTCCTCCTCCCCCCGCTTGCGGGCGTTGACCGTCACCGGCAGGCGCGTGTCGGCCGCCATCTCCGGCAGGTCCAGGACCCAGCCGTTGGCGATGCGGATCCAGCCCCCCCACAGATCCTCCCGCTCCGCCTCCACCACCGGCTCTTCCAGATCCTTCTTCGGCACATAGACGGAAAGGCCGATCTCGGGTGAGCGGCGGATCATCACTTTCATCGGGGCCGGTCCTTTCCATTGGGAAGCCATCCCCAGTTCAGCAAGGGCCGTGCCACGGCGGAAGGTGCTGAAACCGGCGCTTTCCCACGCGCCGTCGCGTTGGGAACCCGACAAGGCCTGTCGTATCCCTTACCGTCCGTGCGCGCTTTCCCCAAGGAAACGGCCCCTGGCTGGGTCCCCCGGCATGGCATGCGTGGTGCAAGGCCCCCTTGACCTGGCAGCCACGCCGGAAACACGTTCCCCAGACAGGAGGTCCCCCATGCCCGACAGCGTCGCCTATACCGACAACCTGCTGAACCTGGCCGCCGTGATCTATCAGCCGGAAGACGACGTGGACACCCTGCTGGCCGACTTCGCGCTGGGTCTGCGCGACCGTGGCCGCCGGGTGGGCGGCATCGTCCAGCGCAACCGCAAGGGCGACTGCGGACCGGTGAAGCTGATGGAGGTGATGGACCTGAGCACCGGCCGTGTCATCCCCATCTGCCAGAACCTGGGCCCCGGTTCCGTAGCCTGCCGCCTGGACACGGGTGGGCTGGCGGACGCGGCCCTGGCGGTGGCCCAGGCCGTGGCCGACCGGGTCGAACTGGTCCTGGTCAACAAGTTCGGCAAGACGGAAGCCGAGGGTCGCGGCCTGAGGGGGGAGATCGCGGCCGCCATCGACGCCGGGCTGCCCGTGCTGACCGCCGTGCCCTGGCGTTTCTACGACGCGTGGACGGCCTTCACCGGCGGCTATGGCACCACCCTGGTGTGCAATACGGGCGTGATCACCACCTGGTGGGAGGACTGGGCCCGCCGGGCCGACTGGCGGCAGGCCAATTGACGGGGGAAAGTTGCCGCGGGCGCACCGCGCACTAATGGTGGAGGGGCCGGTGCCCGGCACCGGCCCCCACAGCGCCTATTCCTTGCCGATGATCACGTCGGACGACTTGATGATGGCGGAGACGGTGTCACCCACCTTCAGGCCCAGATCGTCCACCGACTCATTGGTGATCGATGAGGTAATGACGCTGCCGGCGGCGATCTCGATCTTCACATGGGCGGTGGTCACCCCCTTGGTGACGGCCACGACCTTACCGGCGATGACGTTGCGGGCACTCAGCTTCATTCCTGTCTCATCCTCAAGTCTGCGGTCCACGGGTACTTCCATTGGGACCACGCGCACCCGCTCTTGGCCTTGGCGGGAATTCAGAACTTCTTCACCGGGATGTTGTGCTTGATCAGGGCGTAGCCCACCTGGCGCGGCGTCAGGTTCAGCAACCTTGCGGCTTTGGCCTGCACCCATCCCGCCGTCTCCATCGCCTGGATCAGGCGGTCCCGTTCCGACAAGCCATCGCCCTGCGCCGCGGCACAGGTTCCCGCCTGCGGGCAGGTGGCCGGAGGGCCATCCCCATCCCCCAACGCCACAGCCGGCTCGACCGGCACCGGCTGGCGGAGTGGCAGGGGCGTAGGCGCCGTTGGCCGCGACATGATCTTGAAGGCGCTGCCCGGACCGATGGCCCCCTTCCACAGGGTGGAGGACAGGCACTCGTCATGCCGGCAGGCGAAGTCGTCCGCGATGATGCCTGGGTCCCGCGACAGGGTGGCCGTCCGGCGCACGCAGTTCTCAAGCTCCCGCACGTTGCCGGGAAAGTAGCAGCTTTCCAGGACGGCGTAAGCCGACGCGGTCAGGCTCTTGCGGGTGCCGTGCTCCTCGTTGAAGCGCTTCAGGAACTCGCAGGCCAGCAGGGTGATGTCTTCCCTGCGGTCGCGCACCGCCGGCAGGAAGATGGAAACCACGTTGATGCGGTAATAGAGGTCGGCACGAAATTCGCCCCGCGCCACCGCCTCCTCCAGGTTCTTGTTGGTGGCGGCAACCAGCCGCACATCCACCTTCAGGGTGTTCGTTCCGCCGACGCGCTCGAATTCCCCCTCCTGCAGCACGCGCAGCAGCTTGGCCTGGAAGGATGCCGAAATCTCCCCGATCTCATCCAGGAACAGGGTGCCGCGATGCGCCAGTTCGAACCGGCCCTTGCGCTGGCTCAGCGCGCCGGTGAACGCCCCCTTCTCATGGCCGAACAGCTCGGATTCCAGCATGCTTTCGGGCAGGGCGGCGCAGTTCAGCTTCACGAACGGGCCGGTCCGCCGGGGCGACAGATCGTGCGTCGCCCGCGCGAACAGTTCCTTGCCGGTGCCGGATTCCCCGCGCAGCAGCACGGTGGAATGGCTGCGCGCCACGATCTTGATCTTGTCGATGACCGACCGGATGGCCGGGCTGTTGCCGACGATGCCCTGGGGCCTGACCTCGCGTTCCGGCCGCGCGGTTTCGATCAGTTCCTTTTCCAGGCGGCGCTGCGCGCTCATCAACCGGTCGCGATCCCGGCCGATCAGGTCGTGCAGGCGCACCGTCTGGCCCACCAGGTTGGCGATCATGACCAGGAAGCGCACATCCTCATCCAGGCGGAAGGTCGCCTTGCCCTCCCAGGTGCGGTCCAGCGTCAGGGTCCCGATGACCCGGTCCCTTTCCTTGATGGGGACGCCGATGAAGGACACGCGCGAGCCGGCACCCCATTCCACGGCCGACCAATCATCGAACAGGGGATTGTCGGCCACATTCTCCACCACGACCGGCATCTGCGTCGTGACGATCTGGCCGATGGCCCGTTCGGGCAGCCGGTCGAAATGGCTCTTGGCGTTCTTCTCCGTCCAGCCCAGGCCCACCACCACCTGGGGCGAGCCATCATCGCCCAGCAGGGCGATGATGCCGTGGTGCATCTCCAGGAAGCTGGAGAGCAGCGCCAGGACGTTGGACAGCGTCGTTTCCAGGCGGGTGGGCACCGCCAGGATCTTGGAAATCTCATACACCCCGTGCAACGCTATTTCCGCGCGGGAGGAGAATTCACCGGCACGCGACCGATCGGCCGCCGAGGGCGGGCTGGATGTCGCGGACGCATGAGAGGCGGAACCAGTCATAGGCATCGCACGAATCCTTTCGTGTCCCGAGGCCTACCGATGCGGCGGTGCGGCCCCCGCCAACTGCCAGTCCAGTCAAGTACCTGCAAGGAAGCTTCGCAGGTGCAACACGAGACCGCAAGTGAATTCATAATATTCAATCAGCAAAATATTATGTTCATTCAGCAAACTATTCTTTGAGATCCATTTGATTCATAAGGCCGTTATAGTCACCTGTATATCGCGCGGCTTGGCGAAGAAGGGGGCCGAGGTAACCAGCGTGTCGGCACCCGCCTTCGCATATGCACCCGCGTTCTGGGCAGTGACGCCACCGGCTGCGGCGACCACTGGCCGGCCGTCCACGCGTCGGGGCAACCGGCGCACCAGCCGGTGCACCGCCTCGGGCGGAAACTTTTCCAGTTGGATGACATCGACGTGCGCGGCGGCGGCGGCCAGGGCATCCTCCTCGCTGGTCACCTCCACCATGACCGCGCGCTCCGGCGCCGTCCGCTTCAGCCGGGCGATCGCCGCCGCCAAGTCATGCGGCGGATCGAAAAAGACCCGATGTTCCGGGAACAGCAGGATGGTGTCGGAAAGTCCCAGGCGGTGAATGTCCCCACTCCCCGCCAACACCGCCTTGCATGCCAGCTGGCGCGTGTAGGGAACGGATTTGCGGGTGCACAGCACTGCGATGTCGGGGTTGACCACCCGGGCGGCATCGACGATGGCGCGGGTCTCGCTGGCCACGCCCGACGCCCATTCCATCAAGGTCTGCGCCACCTTCCAGCCGGCGTGCAGGGCGGCGGCGGAACCGGTGGCCTCCAGAAGCACGGCATCCCCGCCATAACGGCATCCGGCGGGTGCCCTGGCGGTCACCGCGGCGCCCAGCCGGACCAGCAGGCGGGCGGCCTCGTCCACGCCGGACAGCACCATGTCCGCACGGGCCTGGAAGCGCATGCGGCCCGGCCGGCCAGCGATGCCCAAGGCACGGGTGGTCAGGTCGCCGAAGCGCACATCCTCTTCCAGCAGCCGTTCTATGGCCCCATCCGGGAGGTGAAGCGGGTCACCGATGCCCGCGTCGATGGCCATCAGCCGAACTTGAACAGGACGCCGAAGCCGCCGCGGGGATAGTTCCATTCCACCTCCCCGGTCTTGGCGGTCAGCACACGGCAGGTGCCGCATTCCACGCAGCCGTCCACCACCGCCTCGACCTGGCCCTTGTCGTTCTGGCTGTAACAGCCGGCGGGACACAGGTGGGTCAGCGCCATCAGCGCCTTGGAGGGTTCGGTGTGGGGCTTGATCTTGATATGCGGGCGTCCGGCATCCACCAGGTAACGGTTCTGGAACAGCCGCTCCTCCACCTTCACGAGCGGTGCGCCAGGGGCGCCCGCCCCCCCCTCAGTCGTGTTCATCATCGCCATGACCTCGCCAGTTTGAGGGCGTCCCCGATCAGGCCGGGCAGGGTCCGGCCGCTGCGGAACGATTGGAAGATCTGCTTTTCCTTGGCGCGCTTGTCGACGCCGTCCACCCGGAACCAGGTCTGGGCGGCGGCGCTCAGCAGCTTGGGATAGACCCCGAAGATGTGCTTGTTGCGGTGCAGGAAATCCGGAATGCGCCGGTACTTCCTCAGGTCCTTCATGACGAAGGTTTCCTCCAGCCGGCGCTGGTATTCGGCCAGGTTGGCCTTGGTCGCCATCTCCCGCCGCCGCTTCAGCCACACCACCGTCTCGCCGGCAACACGACCGGTGGTCATGGCCAGGTTGGAGCCTTCGCGGTGGACGGCGTTCACGAACTGCCCGGCGTCGCCCACCACGATCCAGCCGTCTCCGAACAGCTCCGGCATGGCGTTGTAGCCGCCCTCCGGGATCAGATGGGCTGCATACTCCTTGCATTCCGAGCCTTCCAGCAGGGGACGAACACTGGGGTGGCGCTTGAAGGCCTCCAGCAGGCCATAGGGCGTGCGGCCGCTTTCCGCGAAGTCCGAGACGATGCAGCCGATGCCGATCGAGATGGATTCCTGGTTGGTGTAGATGAAGCCGGTACCGGTCATCCCGTCGGTGATGGTGCCCATGGCCTCGATCACCACACCCTCGTTGCCCGCCAGGTTGAAGCGGCTTTCGATCACCTCGCGCGGCAGGAAATGCATTTCCTTGACCGCCAGCGCCACCGTGTCCGGCTTCAGTTCAGGCCGCAAGCCGGAGCGCTGGCCCACCAGGCCGTTCACCCCTTCGCCCAGGATGACGACATCGGCGAAGGCGGTGCCGCCGTCACGGTCGGTGCGCACACCGATCACCCGGCCCTGCGGATCGCGCAGCAGTTCCGTCACCGTCGTCTCGCACAGCAGGACCGCGCCGGCCTCCCGCACCTTGCCGCTGAACCACCTGTCGAACTGGGCGCGGATGATGGTGTAGCGGTTGGGCTTTTCCTCATTGAAGTCGTCGGAACGGTAATGCATGCCGACATAGGACGTGTCGTCCATGGTCCACAGCCGCTGCTCGATCACATGGCGTTCCAGCGGCGCGTCCTCGCGGAAATCCGGGATGATCTTTTCCAGCGCGTCGGCGTAGAGGATGGCGCCCTGCACGTTCTTGGACCCCGGGTATTCCCCCCGTTCCAGCTGCAGGACCTTCAGCCCTTCCTTGGCCATGGTATAGGCGGCGGCGTTGCCCGAGGGGCCTGCCCCCACGACGATGGCGTCGAACTTGTCCCTGATCATGACGGGGCCCTCCTTCAGCCGGCAAGGCGGTTGACGGACAAGTGCGCCTGGAAGGCCCGGGTCAGGGCCGGCAGCAGCTCAATCGCGTCGGCGACCACGCCCAGGTGGGCGAAGTCGAAGATGGGGGCGTTGGGGTCGGTGTTGATGGCGACGATGGTGTCCGCCCCCTCCACCCCCACGCGGTGCTGGATGGCGCCGGAGATGCCGGCGGCGATGTACAGCTTGGGCCGGATGGTCTTGCCCGTCTGGCCGATCTGGCGATCGGCGGTGATCCAGCCCTTCTGCACCAGGGGGCGCGACCCGCCATAGTCGCCGCCCAGCACCTCCGCCAGCGCGCGGACCAGCTGGAAATTCTCCGCCGAGCGCAGGCCCAGGCCGCCGGCCACCACGATGTCGGCATAGGCCAGCTGCGCCTTGTCGCTTTCCCGGTCGGCGATGAAGCGCAGCACCTTGGTGACCACGTCCTCTTCCGCAAGGTCCAGCGGATGTTCGACGATGCGACCCCAGCGCCCCGGTTCCCGCGCCGGCATGGCCATGACGCGCGGGCGCACGGTGGCCATCTGCGGCCGGTAGTTCAGGGTCAGGATGGTGCACAGCAGGGACCCGCCGAAGGTCGGCCGCGTCGCCGCCAAAGACCCCTCGTCATCGATGGCCAGTTCGGTGCAGTCGGCCGTCAGCCCGGTTTGCAGCGTGGTCGCCACCGATCCCGCCAGGTCGCGCCCCAGGTTGGTGGCGCCCAGCAGCAGGATTTCCGGCTGGTGGGTGTTGACCAGGTCGGTCATGGCCCGGGTGTAGGTCTCATTGCGATAGTGCGCCAGGATGGGCGCCGTCACGGTGTAGACCAGGTCGGCGCCATGCTCGAACGCGGCCGCTGCCGTCTGGGCCGCCGTCAGGCTGTCGCCCGCCAGCACCACGCCCGCCAGATCGACGCCGCGCTTGTCTGCCAGCTTGCGTCCCTCTCCCAGCAGTTCCAGCGACACCGGGTGGACGACGCCGTGTTCGCACTCGACCACCACCCAGACGTGGCGGTAAGCCTTGAACCGCTCCGGCAGTTCGCGCTTGGTGCCGGCACGGCCGGCGGCGGGAGGCTTGGGGGCGGTGGGGGCGGCGTCGCTCATCGTCTTCTACTCCCTCGGGGATGTCACTGGCCGGCGGCGAACCGCAGCAGATCGTCTTCCAGCGGTGGCTGGGTCCGGAAAATCGCGGCGATGACGTCGACCGCCAGTTCGTCGGCGGACCGGTCGGCGGTCGGCACCTGGCGAACCTTTTCCGCCCGACCCTGGGGCGCGAACACCTTCTTCACGATGGTGGGCGATCCCTTCAGGCCGCAGCGCGCCAGTTCGGTGATGCCGGCATCGGCGGCACTCCACCGCACGATTTGGGCCCGGGCCGCGCGGTAGGCGTCATCCAGGCTGCCCCGGCGGATCTCGTTCACGCCTTCCAGCATGGTGATCAGCACAGGCAGGCGGGTTTGCAGCACCTGCAGGCCCCCTTCCGCCCGCCGCTCCACCGTGATGGTGCCGGCGGCGGGATCCAGGTCGGCGATGCGGGCAACGTAGGTCAGCTGGTTCAGGCCCAGACGCTTGGCGATGCCCGGCCCCACCTGGGCCGTGTCGCCATCGATGGTCTGCTTGCCGGTGAAGACGATGGGCGGCTCCCCGAACTCCTGACTGATCTTGCCCAGGGCGGCGGCCAGGGCGAAACTGGTGGCCAGGGTGTCCGAGCCCGCGAAGGCCCGGTCAGTCAGCAACACGGCACGGTCGGCGCCGAAGGTCAGCGCCTTGCGCAGCGACTCCTCCGCCATGGGCGGCCCCATGGTCAGCACCGTCACCTCGCCCCCCAACCGGTCGCGCAGGCGCAAGGCCTCCTCCAGCGCGAACAAATCATAGGGGTTGATGATGGTGGGCACGCCCTGGCGCATGATGGTGTTGGTCACGGGATGGACCCGGATCTGCGCGCTGTCAGGGACCTGCTTCATGCAGACGACGATGTGCATTTCCCTATTCCTTTCCCTCACCCGATCCGGCGGTCACAGCCCATGATTGGCAAGGGGCATGCCAATTGAGGACGTCCCGCTAAGCCGTTGAATTGCCTTCATTCCGTATTCCACCCGTACGCGACGCTTTGTCGGATAGCCGACAGGCCCTGTCGGCTCTCGGCCTCACGGCCCCTTGGCGCCGTCCAACGCCGCCAGCGGCACGAAGGGCTTGGGCGCCGGCTGCTTGGGCGCCACCGCGTCGCGGTGCACCTTGAACAGCCGTTCCGCGATGGGGGTGGAGGCGACGAAATCCTGGTAGGCCTGTTCCAGGTGGCCACGGCAGAGCGTCCGGATTTCGCCCTCATCCAGGCCGGCGAACGCGCCCTCCACCTCACTGCCGCGCAGGTACTGGCCCATGCGGCGCAGGATGTGCAGGCGCGCGACGCGGACCACCGCCGCATCGAACGGCACCTCCAGGAACACGAAGAAATCCTCGGCCGACGACAGCCGCGACAGCTCATCCAACACGCCCATGATCCCTGCCCTTCGCTTCGGGTTCGTACAAAAGCGCCGCCAGCCGGCCCTGCGTATGGGCCAGGCGCGCCTCAAGAAAGGCGATGCGGTCCAACATCAGGGTCAGCGCATCCCCCACCGGATCGGGGATCAGGTGGTGGTCCAGGTCGATACGGCCGGCCGTGCCCCGCCGGGCGCGGGGGTCGCGCACCACCCGGCCGGGAATGCCCACCACCGTCATTCCCGGCGGCACGTCCTCCACCACCACGGAATTGGCGCCGATGCGGGCGCCGGTCCCCACGCTGATGGGCCCCAGCACCTTGGCACCGGCGCCGATCAGCACGCCGGACCCCACGGTGGGATGGCGCTTGCCGGGCGACCAGCTGGTCCCGCCCAGGGTGACACCGTGATACAGGGTCACGTCGTCCCCGATCTCGGCTGTTTCCCCAATCACCACGCCGGCGCCGTGGTCGATGAAGAAGCGCCGGCCGATGCGGGCACCGGGGTGGATGTCGACATTGGTCACCAGCCGCGCGAACCAGGACAGCAACCGGGCGGGAAAGCGCAGGCCGCGCCGCCACAGCCGGTGGGCGATGCGGTGGTGGATGACGGCGTGCAGCCCCGGATAGGTCAGCACGATTTCCATCGTGTGCCGGGCCGCCGGGTCGCGCGCCTTCACGCAGGCGATGTCCTCACCCACCAGCCCCCACAGTCCGCGTTCCCGTGCCATGGCCGCCCCTATCCCGCCGGTCCGTCACCCTGGTCAGTCGCCAGCGGCCTCGTAGAACTTCAGCAGCTCGCCCTCATTGATGGGGCGCTTCCAGGCGACGGCGCAGTTGCGCACCTCATCCAGCACGCGGCGCGCGCGGCCCTCATCGGGGGACAAGCCCAGCGATTTCAGGGCATTGTTGATGGCGGCCATGCCGGAATGCTTGCCCAGCACGATGGAGCGCACGCGGCCGAACCAGGCGGGGTGGATGGCCTCATAGGTTTCGGGGTCACGCAGCAGGCCGGATACGTGGATGCCGGACTCGTGGGCGAAGACGGCCGAACCGACGATGGACTTGGCCACCGGGATGGGCCGGCCGGCGGCCGCGGCCACCAGTTCGGCCAGGCCCGTCAACTGGGTCAGGTCCACACCCGTCCGTCGTTGGGCGATGGGCCCCAAGGCCGCCACCACCTCCTCCAGCGCCGCGTTGCCCGCCCGCTCACCCAGGCCCAGGACGCAGACGCTGGCATGGGTGGCGCCACCGCGCACCGCCGCTAGGGTGTTGGCGGTGGCCAGGCCCAGATCGTCGTG
Source organism: Nitrospirillum bahiense (assembly GCF_007828025.1). Classification (NCBI taxonomy): domain Bacteria; kingdom Pseudomonadati; phylum Pseudomonadota; class Alphaproteobacteria; order Rhodospirillales; family Azospirillaceae; genus Nitrospirillum; species Nitrospirillum bahiense. Next base: position 131,920 of record NZ_VITO01000002.1, on the reverse strand, counting down.
GCCGTGGAATTCCAGTTCCAAATCCGTCTCCGCGCAGAGCTGGCGGAAGATCTCATGGGTGCGGAAGGGATCCAGGATGCCCACGGTGTCGGCGAAGCGGAAACGGTGGGCGCCCGCCTCCTCCACCGCGGCGACGACGCGCAGCAGGAAGTCCATCTCCGCCCGGCTGGAATCCTCGCCGCCGACCGCCACGGCCAGGCCCCGGTCCCGCGCGTAGGACACCACGCGGCGGATGCGGGGGATGATGTCCTGGCGGCTGATCTGCAACTTCACCCTGATCTGCCGGTCGGATACCGGCACGGACAGGTTCACGCGCGTCAGGCCGGTGCGCAGGGCGGCGTCCACATCCGCCTCCGTCATGCGGCACCAGGCGATGGCCGCCGACTGGTGGAGGGAGGCGCCGATCTCGGCCATGGCCTCGATCTCCTCGGCGCCCATGGCGGGGATGCCGGCCTCGATCTCATCCACGCCGGCGGCCTCCAGCTTGCGGGCGATGGCCACCTTTTCCGCCGTGGTGAAGGCGACGCCGGGCGCCTGTTCACCATCGCGCAACGTGCTGTCATTTATGACGATGGGCGGTGCCTTGAGCATGCTGCGTCTCCTTGAGCGAAGGGTCAGGCGAAGGTGGGGGCACGGTCCCGCCAGAGGGGTGAGCTGGACCGCAGGCGGCCGACGATGTCGGGCAGGACATCGAGGACCCGGTCGATGTCGGCGACGGCCGTGTCACGGGAAAGTGAGAAGCGCACGGCGCCCCGGATGGCGCCGGCCGGCACGCGCATGGCGCGCAGCACATGCGACGGCTCCATCCCGCCGGAGGCGCACGCCGAGCCGGAGGACACGGCAATGCCCGCCCGGTCCAGCAGCAGCAGCAGGGCGTCGGCATCGACATACTCGAAGGCGATGCAGGCGGTGTTGGCCAGGCGGTTGCCCCGGTCGCCCAGAACGTGGGCCTGACCGATTTGCGCCAGCACGCCTTGCTCCAGCCGGTCGCGCAGACGGCCGATCCAGCCGCGTTCCGTTTCCAGATAGCGCGCCGCCAGGTCGGCCGCGGCGCCTAAGCCAACGATACCGGGTACGTTTTCCGTTCCGCCGCGCCGGCCCCGTTCCTGCCGGCCGCCGCGCAGCAGCGGACGGAAGGCGGTGCCCTTGCGCAGATACAGCGCGCCGATACCCTTGGGACCGTGCAGCTTGTGTCCCGACAGCGACAGCATGTCGATGTCCGTATCCCGCAGGCCCAGGGGCACCCGGCCTACGGCCTGGACGGCGTCGGTGTGGAACAGGGCCCCGGCGGCATGGGCCTGGCGCGCCAGCGCCGCCACCGGAAACAGGGTCCCCGTCTCGTTATTCGCCCACATGACGGAGACCAGGGCCGTGCGCGGCCCCAGCGCCCGCTCAAAATCGTCCATGTCCAGGCGGCCGTCGCCATCCACCCCCACCGTGTGCACCTTGACGCCGCGCGTCTTTTCCAGGTGCGCCGCCAGCGCCAGGATGGCGGGGTGTTCCACCGCCGTGGTCACGATCTCATCCCGGCCAGGCTGGCTTTCCAGGGCCGACAGGATGGCCGTGTTGTTGGCCTCCGTCCCACCGGAGGTGAAGACCACCTCATGATCGTGGGCGGCGCCCAGCAGGGCCTGCACCTGGCGCCGCGCCAGCCGGACGCCGTCCGCCGCCGCCGCGCCGACGGCGTGGGCGGAGGACGGGTTGCCGAACCGCTCCGTGAACCAAGGCAACATGGCGGCCACCACGCTGGCGTCGGTGGCGGTCGTCGCATTGTTGTCGAGGTAGACGGGGCGCATGAGATGGTTCCCACTGCCGGATCAGTGCGGGCCCGGCGCCCGGCCCAGGACCGGGACCAGGCGGACGAAGGTCCCCAGGCGCTCCACCACCCGCGCCTGGATGCCCTCCAGCGTGGCGCTGCTGAGGCGGCACATGACACAAGCCCCGGTCAGCCGGACGCGCACGATGTCGCCATCCACGTCCAGCAGCTCACAATCCCCGCCGTCCCGTTGCAGGCCGGGGCGGATTTCGGCGATGGCGGCGCGGATGACCTGGACGCGGCGGTCTTCCGTGCCGTCCGGCACCGCCCGGTCAACCGTCTGTTCTTCAAGCGTGGGGATCAGCATGGCCGGCCCCCTCAACCGAAGGACTTGCCGCAGCCGCAGGCGGACCTGGCGTTGGGGTTGTCGAAGGTGAAGCCCGAGCCTTCCAGCGCCACGACGAAGTCGATGGTGGTGCCGTCCAGCAGCTCATGACTCTTGGTATCGACGAAGACCTTGACGCCGTCCTGGTCGATGACGGTGTCCTCCGGCCCCGCCTCGCCGGCCAGGCCCATCATGTATTTGTAGCCGGCGCATCCGCCGGCATCGACGCTGATGCGTAGCCCGCCCGTGGGGCTGGCGGCGCCGGCGATGGCGCTGCGGACGGCGTTCAGGGCGCTGGGGGTCAAGTTGATCATGGGGCACCTGCAAGGGTTGGTGACCTGTGATCCTCCGCAAGGGGCATGCCACGGCAGAGTTCATTGGAAAATATGGGTTTTCCCGCCGAACCCTGTTGCCTTCGCACCCCCGATGTCGGGTTTGCGACAGGGGTGTTTGCTGCAATCGGCGGGGCGGGACACGCCAAAATCCCGCAAATCCAAGGCCGGCGGCCCGGTTGCCCCAACCGGCAAAGCCTTTGCAAAGGGGGGGGACGCTTGAGGCCCCGCCCCCGCGGGCCCGCCCCCGTACAGGAGCCGCACCCGATGACGACCACCGCGACGACGATCGAGAAAACCGCCCTGGCCCGCCTGGCCCAGGAAGACCGCCTGATGAACGCCGTGCTGAAGGCACCCACGACCAAGCCCGGCCGTTTCGGCTTTCGCGGCGACATCGCCCTGAAGTTCCAGCCGCACATCGCGGATGAGAAGCGCCCGCCGGAGTACAAGCTGGAACAGGTGCTGACCTATGCGCAGGAGGGGGAGGCGACGATCCCCGTGCTGGCGGGTTACGTCCATTCCTTCGCCTATCTCAAGGACGTGTCGGAGGTGCTGTCCGGCCTGCTGCGGTCCGATGGGAAGTACTTCATCTTCTGCAACAACATCGACCTGCTGGCCGGGTACCAGGTCACCCTGGACGGCATCACCTTCGTCGTCCTGCCCTGCGATGAATCCACCGTGTGGAAGGAGATGATGGACCTGATGGGCGTCGACAAGAACGACATCAAGAAGCTGGACACCGCCGGCAAGCTGGACGTGCTGCTGGATATCGCCCGGCGCTTCGACCGAAGCTATCCGGCCATAAGCTATGAGGATGGCGTGGCACAGATGCTGCCGGTGAAAAACCGTAACGAGAACCGGCCGGTCTGATACAGGGCGGGGGCGCTACGGCGCCTCTTCCACCAGGGTGACGCCGGTGACGCAGATGTCCCCATCCTCGACGGACAGCATCACCGGCTCAAGCCCGGCGCCCTGGCATGGGCCGTCCACGCACAGGCCCGTGCCCAGGTCGAACAGGGCGCCGTGCTTACCGCACATCAGCCGCGTGCCGTCCGGGTCCAGGAACTGGTTGCGTTCCCAGTCCAGGTGCACGCCGTTGTGCGGGCAGCGGTTGACGTAGCCCACCACCTGCCGCCCCCAGCGCACGACGATGATGGCCCAGGGCCGGTGCGTCCCATCGCCATCGACGCGCAACAGCTGAAAGCCCCTGGCCTTGCGGCTGGGGATGTCGTCCACGCGGCACAGGACATAAGTCTCTGACATGGGCGGTATCTTTAATGGACGGGCGGCGGCCGGCCGGAGCGGAGGTGGGCCATCATGGCCTCGCCATCCTCCGCCCCAAAGCAATGGTCGAAGTCATCGCACTCGGTACAGACGGGGGCGGTGCACAGGGTGAAGCCCTCCGCCCGGCAGATCATGCGGAACAGGAACTTCTTCCATTTCATGTCCTGGCTGTTGCGGCGGGCGAGGCCGCCGAAGTGGCGCTGCATCAACGACGACAGCTCGCCCCGGTTGCGCAGGCCCAGATCCTGCCAAAGGTGGTTGGGTCGGCTGCACCGTCGGGCGATCATGGTCGCCAGGTCGCGCTGCAGCGGGGTGCCGCCGTCGGCATACATCCACAGCAGGTCACGCACCGCCTGCTCATCCTCCTCCAACGCGGCGGGGCCGTCCGCCAGCGCAGCCATGCCGGCCCAGGCGTCCGGGAACAGGCGCAGGGCCAGGTCCTCAAGGGCGATGCCATCCAGGCCGGCACAGAGCGGCAAAGACCCCCGCCCGGTCGCCGCCTCGGCCCAGGCCAGCGACAGGATGGCGGCGGCGACGTGCAGATCGAAGGGATCGGCCTTCCCCCCGGCCCGGTCCATCAGCCAGCGATAACAGGCGTCGGCGCTGCGCATCGGTTCCCCCCTCCTCAGGCGGCATCTGCGGCCAGGGGCGCATGGGTCTGGCAGTTGGCGGGGCAGACCCGGGCGCAAGCGCGGCAGCCGACGCAGGCACCCGCATCGTCCATGACCATCACCTTCTTCTCGATCTCATCATCGTCGTCATCATTGCCGAGATCGACCAGGTCACCCTCCTCGGTCAGGCCCTTCAGGACCATGACCCCACGGCCGCAGACCTTGAAGCAGCGGCCGCAGCCGATGCAGCGCTTGGCATCGATGGCGATCAGGAAATCCGGCTGCCAGGACCGGCCGTCGCGGGTGAGAGAGGACATAGGGGCGAACTCCTTCTAGGGCGCGACGGACAGCTGCGCGGCGGTGGCCCCGGCGGTTTCCAGCGTCTTCAGGTCGGCGCGCTTGCGCTCCAGCGCCGCGAAGGCGTCGTGGGCGCGCTGAGCCACCTCCAGGATGGAGGTCCAGTTGACGGGCAGTTCCTCCGACAGGTCATGCAGGTCCATCTTGGCCTGCATCGCCCGGGCCGATTGCTTCTTGATCTCGCTCTTCAGGGCCTCGACATCGCTCATGGCAATTCCCCCATCCGCTCAATAACGGGCGACGTCGGGAAAGCGCCCGATCATGTCCACGCCCGCCTGGACGTACTTGCCCCCCTCCTCCGCCAGCTTGGCCAGGGTGTCGAAGCCGAAGCGGTGGACATCGCGCAGTTGCTTGTTCACCACCACCAGCCGGCCGCCGATCAGCACCATGCGGCCGAAACCCTCATGGCTCATCTTCAGCATGGGGGACACCATGACGCCCGTCGCCTGCTCGATGCTGAGCGCCACGGCGTTGAAGAACAGCTCCAGCCGCCAGATGGTCTCCGGATCCGGGTCGCCCAGGATGGGCAGCTGCCGCCGCTTCTCCTTGTCGACGATATAGGGTTCCAGCAAATCCAGGTCGGCCTTGCCCTCCCAGGTGCCGTGGGTGTCCTGGGCGCGCCAGATCACGATCAGCTGGCGGATGAAGGGGCTTTGCGCCGCCACCGTTTCGGGCGGCAGGTCCAGAACGTCGGACATGGGTTTCAATCCTCGAAATCCAGGGTGCGGGGGGCCCCCTTGGCCATGGCCTTGCGCAGCCAGGGCGGCGGCGTGCCGTTCAGCACGGCGCGCAGGCGCTCCAGCAGATCCTCGATGGGTTCCGGCTGGGTGACCTTCATGGGGTGGATGTTGCTGGCGACGACGCGGGCGGCGCCGGACCCGCCGATGGCGGCGACATAGAGGATGGCGCAGTCCTTGATCGCCTCGATCTTGGGCGCCAGCTTGTCCTCGTTGCCGTCCTCCTGCAAATCACCGGCGAACTCCACCGCTTGCAGCAGGCGGTAGCCGTCGGGATCCAGTTCGTAGATGGCGATGTTGCGGGCCCAGCCGAAATGGGCGTCGACCCGCTTCATGTCCTGCGTGGCGAAAGCGACCTTCATGCGGCTTCCCCTTTCGATTGAGCGCCGTCCCCATCCACCACCCGCCAGGTGTCGGGGGTGGCCTCGTGATGCTGTTCGGTGTCGGCCATCACCAGGTTGCTGAGGGCGAAGATCAAATCCCGCGCCCCGCGGTAGCCGACGGAAACCAGGTGCCCGGCCCCCAGCCGGTCGAACAGGGGCAGGCCCATGCGGAAGAACGGGATGCCCAGGCGGGCCGCCGCCTGGCGCCCATGGGAATGGGTGATCAGCAGGTCGCACCCCCGCTCCCGCGCCCGCCGTTCCAGATCCTCCAGGTCGCCGATCAGCACCTCGTCCGTCTCCACCCCGGCCAGGACGGGCGAATGGGTGGTGGTGACGGCGGCAGTGATGTGGGCGCCCATGGCGTGCAGCATGCCGCCGACATGGGCCAGCAGGTCGGGTTCCGCCCCGATGGCCACCTTGCGGCCGCCAATGTGGAAGTGTCCGTCCAGCATGGCGTCCACCAGCTGTCCGCGCTGCCGCCGATATTTGACGGGCACCGGCCGGCCGCTGATCTCCGACAGGAACATGATGAAGGCGTCGGTCGTCTCCAGACCGCACAGGCGCGGGAACAGGCGGAAGGGCACGCCCGTCCTGTCCCGCAAGGCTTCCGCCGCCGGGCGCATCTGCTCACCAATGGCGATGGCCCAGGACGAGGCGCCCAGGCCCGCCACCTCATCCACGCCGATGCCGCCGATGGTGGTGGGGGTGAAGTCTTCCGGAATGTGGCCGTCCAGCGACCCCGCCAGGTCGGGCAGGAAGCTGGGCTTCAGCCCGAAATCCTCCAGGATGGTGCGCAGCTCATCCAAATCACCCGGCGTCATGTGGCAGCCGGGCAGTATGGTGACCCTGGCCGGGTCGCGCACGGCGCCGGCCGGAGGGGCTGCCACCAGTTCCTGCACCATGCGGGTCACGGCCTTGCCCCACCCATCCTGGAACGCGTCCTTGAAATCGGGGGTGGAGACGTAGACCAGCGGCAGGTCCGCGACCTCCGCATGGCGTTCCCGCACCAGGCGGATGTAACCCTCCACATCGTCGCCCTTGGTCTCGGTGACGCCGGTGGAACAGATGCCGATGATCTCCGGCTTGGTGCGTTTGTGGATGTTCAGGATGGCCTGTTCGACGTTGTCGTAACCGCCCAGCACGGTGGCGACCTCGCTCATCGCCGTCGTCTGCAAGGGGATGGCCTCCTTGAAGTGGCGAACGAACAGCACCAGCCCGAAGGAGGTGCAGCCCTGCGACCCGTGCAGCAGGGGCATGGCGCTGCGCAGTCCCATGAAGGCCAGGGCGGCGCCGATGGGCTGGCTCATCTTCAGCGGGTTGACCGTACAGGCCTTCTTGACGTGGGTGACCGTCGCCATGGCCCCTACTCCGCCGCCAGGGCCGGCAGGGCGGCCAGCACGTCTTCCACCCGGCTGGCGCAGGCGCCACAGCCGGTGCCCGCCGCGGTGTGCCGGCGCACATCGTCAAGCGATGTCAGCCCATGGGCGCGGACCGCGTCCTCGATGGTGCCGAGATCCACCCCCTTGCAGGTGCAGACGGCACCAGCCCGCCGGGCCTGTTCGACCTTCTCCGGATCGGCGGCCTCCGCCGCCAGCTGGGCGTCGGCGCGGGCCTGCCAGGTATTGGCCGGGTCGTCCCAGGGGGCCGGGCGCCGCACCTGCTCCCACACCGGGTTGAACAGGGTGCGTGCGATCTGTTCCATCAGCGTCACCATGCCGACATAGCCCATGTAGGCGTGGTGGCGTTCCTGGTTGATGTCCAGCCAGGGCATGGCGGCCTTCAGCGCCACGAACTGCGACCGGCCGCCCGACAGCATGATGTCCGCCTTGGCGTCCTTCAGCAGGCGGTACATCTCGCGCGGGGTCATGTCCTCGATCATGTGGGCGTCCTGACCCAGCAGTTCCTTGATGCGCTCCTTGTCCTCCTTGGTGGATTTCTTGACGCTGGTGCCCACCAGCTCCAGCCCCGCCTCCTGCAGGGCCGCGACCACGGACCAGGACTTCACCCCGCCGGTGATCAGCAGCACCTTCTTGCCGGCGAAGCGCGGCTTGAGCGGCGCGATGGCGGCCCAGGCCCGCGCCTCCTCCCGCGCGATCAGCGCTTCCGTCCGGTCCAGCAGGTCGGACGGCGCCCCCCGGTCGACCAGCAGCCGGGCGATCTGGCGCAAGCTGTCGCTGGTGTCGCCGATGCCGTAGAACGACCCTTCGAAGAAGGGGATGCCGTAGCGTTCCTCCATCTTGCGGGCCACGTTGATCATGGCCTTGGAGCACACCATCATGGCCGCGCGGGCGCGGTGGGAATAGGCCACCTCGCGATAGCGCCCATCGCCGGAGATGCAGGACAGGATGCGGATGCCCAGCTCATCCAGCAGGGGCTTCACCTGCCACAGCTCGCCCGACAGATTGTATTCACCGATGATGTTGATGTCGTAGGGCGTCGTCTCGTCCGGTTCCTCGGTGCCGATGACGTGGTCCAGCAGGGCCTCGCCCGCCAGCTTGTTGCCCAGGTTCTTGGGTCCGACGAAGCCCGGGGAATTGACGGGGATGACCGGCTTGCCGAACTTCTCCCGCGCCGCCTTGCACACGGCGTTGATGTCGTCGCCGGTCATGGCCGGGATACAGGTCTGGTAGACGAAGACCGCCGGCGGGTCATACTTCTCGATGATCTCGCGGATGGCCTTGAACAGGCGCTTCTCCCCGCCGAAGACGATGTCCGTCTCATTGATGTCGGTGGTGAAGCCGGTGCGCCACAGGGTCGGGCCGGAGGATTTGGCGCCCCGGTTGTCCCAGGAATTGCCCTCGCAGGCGATGGGGCCGTGGACCAGGTGGGCCACGTCGGTCAGCGGCTGCAGGGCGATCTTGGCGCCGTCGAAGGCGCACCCACCAGCCGCCCCACCCGGCTGCAACTGCTTGGTGCAGCCCTTCTTGCGATCAGCCGCCGACTTGGTGGCGTTCTTGGCGCAACCGGGCTCGTTGAAGACGTCCTGGATAGTGGCCGACAGCGTACTCATTTCCGTGTTCCTCACCTGAACGGGTCAAGAAGCGCCGCGCCGCCAGCCCCGATGGGAAACCCCAGGGGGGCAAGCGGCGCGGCCAGGATGCGAGCGCCGTTGGGGAAGGCGCCACGGAGAGGCCAAGCCCGCCGTCAGCGGATGATGTCGAAGCTGTAGTCCGTCTTGGACGGGACGTTGGTGTTGAGGTCGATCGTGTCGAAGATCTTGTCCAGGATGGTCACCAGCACGTTCAGCCCGCCCTGATATCCCCACAGCGGGAAGCGGTGATGGTGGTGCCGGTCGAAGATGGGGAAACCGATGCGGATCAGCGGCGTGCCCGTGTCACGCTCCAGGTACTTGCCGTAGGTGTTGCCGATCAGGAAATCCACCGGCTCCGTGAACAGCAGGGACCGCAGGTGCCAAAGGTCGCGGCCGGGATGGACGTGGCAGTTCTTCCCGAAGGGGGAGCTGTCGAACAGGTCCTGCACCTTCGCCGCCCAGGCCTTGCCGCCGTTGGTGGCCAGCACGTGCGTCGGTTCCGCCCCCAGTTCCAGCAGGAAGCCAGCCAGGCCCAGGCACAGGTCGGGATCGCCGTAGATGGCGAACTTCTTGCCGTGGATGTGGGCGCTGGAGTCCGCGATGGCATCGACCAGCCGGCCACGTTCCCGCTCCAGCTCCACCGGGATCTCCGCGCCCGTCAGGCGGGCCAACGCCATCAGGAAGCGGTCGGTGCCGGCGACACCCACCGGGTGGTTGAAGGCGGCGACCTCCTGCCCATGCGCCGCGATGAACGGCAGGGTCTTTTCCGTACAGTATTCCTGCATGGAAACGGTGGCCTTGGCATGGATGGCGTTGGCCGCCTCCTCCAGGGTGGTGCCGCCGTCGTACATGCGGAATTCGCCGTCCGTCGGGGTGTCCCAGACGTCGCTGGTGTCGCCCAGGATGGTGTAGTCGATGCCCATCAGGCCGAAGATGCGCTTGATCTCCCGCAGGTTGCCGACGGTGTAGCCGTCGAAGCCGCCGATGAAGTTGATCTTGCCGTTGGGCTGGCGCTCCAGCTTGGGCGCGGTGCCGGCCTTGCCGTCCCAGAAATGGTCCAGGATGCCCTTCATGACGTTGTCGTAGCCGGTGACGTGGCTGCCGACGAAGGCGGGGGTGTGGGCGAAGGGTACGTCATACTCGGCGGGGACGGAGCCCTTCTCCTTCGCCGTCTTGATGAAGGCGTTCAGGTCGTCGCCGATCACCTCCGCCATGCAGGTGGTGGAAACGGCGATCATCTTGGGCTTGTACATGGAATAGGCATTGGCCAAGCCGTCGATCATGTTGTTCAGCCCGCCGAACACCGCCGCGTCCTCGGTCATCGACGACGACACGCAGGAGGACGGCTCCTTGAAATGGCGGGAGAAATGGCTGCGGTAATAGGCGACGCAGCCCTGGGAGCCGTGCACGAAGGGCAGCGTGCTTTCAAAGCCGACGGCGGCGAAGACGGCGCCCAGGGGCTGGCAGGCCTTGGCCGGATTGATGGTCAGCGCCTCGCGGGCGAAGTTCTTTTCCTGGTACTCGGGCGTCTTGGCCCATTCCCGCACCCGCTCCACCTCCGCCGGATCGCGGCGGTTCTCGAACTGCTGGCGCTTGTTGACCAGCATCTCCTGGTATTCCGGGCCACGGAACAGCTCGAAATGGTCGAGCACGTTTTCGGCACTCTGCGTCATGATGGAAACCTTTCCGAAGAACGTCGTACGGGAGCGCCTTATTCGGCGGCCAGCAGGCGGGGTTGCGCCGCGCCCTTCCAGGGGGCCTTGGCCATCTTCCAGACGGGGGCGTTGATGGCCATGTCCATGTCCCGCGCGAAGATGGCGAAGCCGTCATAGCCGTGGTACGGGCCGGAATAGTCCCAGGAATGCATCTGGCGGAAGGGCACGCCCATCTTCTGGAAGACGTACTTTTCCTTGATGCCCGACCCGACCAGGTCGGGCTGGATGCGTTCCACGAACTTCTCGAACTCGTAGCCGGTCACGTCGTCGTAGATCAGCGTGCCGTCCTTGACGTAGTGCTGGGCCGTGCGCTGATAGTCGTCGTTGTGGCCGAACTCATAGCCGGTACCCACCACCTCCATGCCCAGGTCCTCATAGGCGCCGATGACGTGGCGGGGGCGCAGGCCGCCCACGAACAGCATCACCGTCTTGCCTTCCAGGCGCGGGCGGTACTTGGCGATGACGGCGTCCGTCAGCGCCTGGTACTTGGCGATGACGCGCTCGGCCCCTTCCTTGATCTTGTCGTCGAAGTAACTGGCGATCTTGCGCAAGGACTCGGCGATCTTGCTGGGGCCGAAGAAATTGTACTCGCACCAGGGAATGCCGTACTTCTCTTCCATATGGCGCGAGATGTAGTTCATCGAACGGTAGCAGTGCAGGACGTTCAGCTTGGCCTTGGGCGTGTTCTCCAGCTCCGCCAGGGTACCGTCACCCGACCATTGGGCGATGACGCGCAGGCCCATCTCCTCCAGCAGGATGCGGGATGACCAGGCGTCGCCGCCGATGTTGTAATCGCCGATGATGGCCACGTCGTAGGGGCTGGCCTCGAACGCCGCCGGCTTGGCCGCGCTCTTGTCGAAAACCCAGTCGCGGATTGCGTCGTTGGCGACGTGGTGGCCCAGGGACTGCGACACGCCGCGAAAGCCCTCGCAGCGCACGGGCACGATGGTCTTGCCCTCGTATTCCTTGGACTTGGCCTTCGACACCGCCTCGATGTCGTCACCGATCAGGCCGATGGGGCATTCCGACTGGATGCTGATGCCGTTGTTCAGCGGGAACAGCTCCTGGATTTCATCGATGATCTTGGCCAGCTTCTTGTCGCCGCCGAAAACGATGTCCTTTTCCTGGAAGTCGGAGGTGAACTGCATGGTCACGAAGGTATCGATGCCCGTCGTGCCGATGTAGTAATTGCGCCGCGCCGCCCAGGAATACTGGCCGCAGCCCACGGGGCCGTGGCTGATGTGGATCATGTCCTTGATCGGGCCCCACACCACGCCCTTGGATCCGGCGTAGGCGCAGCCGCGGATGGTCATGACGCCCGGAATGGACTTCAGGTTGGATTTCACGCCGCAATCGGACTTGCCGGCCTCATGCACGTTCAGATGCTTGGCGCGCCGTTTCGCGGTCTTCTCCGGGTAAACCTGCAAGACCTCGGCAATCAGTTCCTTGTTGCGTTCCTTAATCTCCGCAACGCTCTGCGTCTCCGACATACTCATTTCGCTGCCCTCATGTTCCCCGGTGAAGAAAGCCCGCTGGCGCGCGCCCGGCCCCCATGCGGAGGGACCGGGCGGCACCGGCGGCCGTCGCCGATCAGGCGAGTTCCAGCTCAGGCCAGTTCCAGCTGGGCGGCGGTCCGGCCGACCATGCTTTCGTCCACGGCCTTCATGATCCCGTGCTCCATCAGCATGTCCTCAAGCTCATCCATGGTGATGGGGGTGGGGATGATGCCCTTGCCGGCGTTGTTGTGGATGCGGGTGGCCAGGTTGCGGTAGTGGTTGGCCTGGACGCTGTCCGGCGCGTATTCCAGCACCGTCATGCGGCGCAGCTCCGCGTGCTGCACGATGTTGTCGCGCGGCACGAAGTAGATCAGCTGGGTGCCCAGCTTCTTGGCCAGGTTCTCCGCCAGCTCCAGTTCCTTGTCGGTCTGGCGCTCGTTGCAGATCAGGCCGCCCAGGCGCACGCCGCCGGACACGGCGTACTTCAGGATGCCCTTGGAGATGTTGTTGGCCGCATACATGGCCATCATCTCACCGGACATGACGATGTAGATTTCCTGCGCCTTGTTCTCGCGGATGGGCATGGCGAAGCCGCCGCACACCACGTCGCCCAGCACGTCGTAGGAAACGTAGTCGATGTCCTCATAGGCGCCGTTCTCCTCCAGGAAATTGATGGAGGTGATGACGCCCCGGCCGGCGCAGCCCACGCCCGGCTCCGGACCGCCGGATTCCACGCAGCGGATATCCTGGTAGCCGACCTTCATGACATCCTCGATCTCCAGATCCTCCACGCTGCCGGCGGCGGCGGCCAGGCTGAGGATGGTGTCCTGGGCCTTGGCGTGCAGGATCAGGCGGGTGGAATCCGCCTTGGGATCGCAGCCGACGATCAGGATGCGGTGGCCCATTTCAGCCAGGGCCGCCAGGGTGTTCTGGGAGGTGGTGGACTTGCCGATGCCACCCTTGCCGTAAAACGCGATCTGTCGCAGTGCCGACATTCAAGGTCTCCTTGAACCGATTGTTGAACCGATTGCCAATGCCCCGGTTGAGGTCGGGGCGATCCTCGTTCGCAGAAGCTGGCCCGCGGATTTCGGGAAGGAGCACATCGCTCGACAACGCGTAGGCGTGCACTCAGCCCTCACTAGCCGACCGGTATTTCAGCAACCGGTGTGCCAAGTGGAGGATTTCTGATAAGTCATTGATATTATTATTGCTCTATCGGTCACCTCGCTCCCGACAAAGATGTGCCGAACCCGACAGGCGGTGTGCGGCTGTCGCAAACGGAACAAGGCCGGCGCCGCCCGTCCACCCGGGAAAAGCCCAGCCCCGCTGCTTCCCGGCGGCATGAGCGCCAGCGGAACGGAAATTGCTGTGGACACGCCAATGCCCGGGACGGGGCAGCCCATCATTGGAAAGGGCGCGTCATGCAGATTGGTGTCGAGACCGCCAAGGCCGTGGACCAACGGCGGGTCTTCGTCGTGGACCAGGATGAGATCACCCGCGCCGCCTTGCAGTTCATGCTGCATGACGAGATCGAGGCGCATGAACTGGCGACGCCGGAGGAGGCCTACGCCAAGGGCGTGGACTGGCTGAGACCCGATGTGGTGCTGCTGGGCGCCGCCTTCCTGGCGGAACGGGGCGTGGGCCTGGTGGGCGACCTGCTCCGCACCTTCCCCGGCGTGCGGGTGCTGATCGTCTGCGCCAAGGCGGAGGAGGCGCTGGCGCTGCAGGCCCTGGCGGCCGGCGCCCACGGCGCGCTGGTCAAGCCGCTGGCCCTGGCCGACGTGCGCCGCAAGGTGGATACCGTGCTGGGCCGCGCCGGTGGTGCCGCCTTGGTGCAACTGGCATGAGCACCATTGTCTTCTATGAAAAGCCCGGCTGCCGCACCAATACCCGCCAGCGCCGCGCGCTTGAGGCGGCGGGGCATACGGTGCAGGTCCGCGACCTGCTGGCCGAGCCCTGGACGGCGGAACGGCTGCGCGGCTTCTTCGGCCAGGCGCCCGTCGCCACCTGGTTCAACCCGGCGGCACCCGCCGTGAAGGCGGGAGCCGTCGATCCGGCCGCCCTGGACCCGGCCACCGCCCTGAGCCTCATGTTGGCCGATCCGCTGCTGATCCGCCGGCCGCTGGCGGAGGTCGAGGGCCAGCGCCATGCCGGGTTCGAGAGCCTGCGCGACCGGTTGGGCCTGACGGCCGACCTGGAGGCCGTCGCCACCGGCTGCTCCCACCCGCACTACCCCTGCCCCACCCCCAAGAGCACTGGAACGCCGTGATGACCGATCGTGCGCCCTACGCCATCATCCTGGGCACCAATGAGATCGCCTCCGCCGTGGCGATCCGGCTTCACCAGCAGGGTTACGGCGTGGTCATGTCCCACGACCCGTCGCCCCCCGTCATCCGCCGCAAGATGGCCTTCCACGACGCGCTGTTTGACGACCCGGTAATCCTGGCGGGCATCGCCGCCGAACGGGTGGAGGGCGGCATGGCCGCGGCGGCGGCCCTGGCCCGCCGCCAGGGTGTGGTGATCACCGAATTGGGCCTGCTGGACCTGATCGTCATCCGAACGCTGGATCTGCTGGTCGATGCCCGGCTGCAGAAATACAGCACCACCCCTGACCTGCGCCGCCTGGCCAAGGTCACCGTCGGCCTCGGCCCCGGCTTCACCGCCGGTGAGAATTGCGACTTCGCCATCGAGACCAAGCCCGGCAAGCAGGGCGCCCTGGTGCGCGAGGGCGCGACGGAACCCGCGGACGGCATCGTCCGTCCCCTGGGTAACCGGGGGGCGGAACGCTTCGCCTATTCCGCCTTCCCCGGCCGCTGGCACACGGCGATGGAGATCGGCTCCCGCGTCTTCAAGGACTATGTCATCGGCTATCTGAGCGCTACCGCCGTCCAGGCCCCTTTCGACGGCATCCTGCGCGGCGTGGTGCGTGACGGTACGGAGGTGCCCGCCGGCGTCAAGCTGCTGGAGGTCGATCCCCGCGTCCGGGGCGCCGTATGGGCCGGCGTCGACGACCGCGCCCGGACCATAGCCCAAGCCGTTGGCACGGCAGTGACCAGGCACAAGGCCAGGCAGCCGTTCCGCCCAGTGGCGGTTCGCTGAGGCATCCGCCTCAGGGCGCACCATGAGGCCGGCAGTGACATATCTTTGAATCGCGTCCGCCGCGTAGCCGCCATCTCCGGACAAGCCAGCCGTGTCAAGAACGCCACCGAAACGCGCCGATACCGTCGTTCTCAACAGCAAGAGAGAAACTTAGGGGATTGAAATTCAGTGCCTCAGAGCAGGACGCCGCCCTATTGATGACGGAATTCCCGCAGTCTATCGCAATCCACACCTACACCGATTACCTGAAGGATGTTCAGCCACAAGACCTACGAATCTCAGATAGCGAAGATCAAACGCTAATCGGGCATTACGATATTCCTCAAATTATTCTTATTGCACCGAGGGGTCGCGAACGCTTTACGTCAAGGAAATTGATAGATTGAATTCACATGCTCCGCTGCGACGGCGGCCAGATCGCCATCAGGCGGGAGCAACAGCAGCAGCCTCACGGATGGCTGATGCAATCTCGTCTTCGCCGCGTCCTCCGTTGATGGCGATGCGCCCGCCGAAGACGAAGTGAGGCACTGACCTGACCCCGGCTGCCATCGATCGGGCCGCCTCCTGCTCGACACGTCTATGTTGCTCGGGGTTAAGCACTATCGCACGAGCTTCTTCCCGTTCGAACCCATAGGCCACGGCGATATCCGCAAGGACATCGGCGTCTGAGATATTCCTTGCTTCGAGAAAATGCGCATCAGTGATCGCGACGGCGAGCGGATGCTGCGTCCCTCGTGAGCGCGCCGCAAGGATCAACCCGTGCGCCGCTTGTGTTCTATAAGTCCAGAGTTGGCGGCTCAGGTCGAGGTCAAGACCGGACGCGCGTGCCTCCGCCTCAGGCCGCGCGAAGGAGATCTTCGGATCCCTCACCCCGTAACGCGACAAGAGAAGATCGGGAATGTAGAGGCCCTCCTCCGGCGCATCGGGAAGCAGCAGGACCGGGTGCTGGCGGATATCGACATCCAGCTCAGGGAAACGTTCCGCCAGAACCTTGTCCAGACGGTGATGCCCGATGATGCACCAGGGGCAGGTGATCTCAGTGTAAAGATCGATTTGCAGCATTATCTCATCCTTCTGGGCTGCTGCTCTGGCAGCCACTCCGCTTTTAGGCGACCTTTCCCAAGACCGAACGAACTTGGGCTTCGGCGGCGGCGATAGCGGCCTTGGCCGCCTCAGGCCCGAAGGCGGTGCCTTCCACGCGGACGATTTCAACGTCGGTCAGGCCGATGAAGCCCAAGAGGTGGCGAAGATAGGCGGTCTGGAAATCAAAGGGAGCCCAGTCACCCTCGGAGAAGACGCCGCCTGCGGCAGTGACCAGATAAACCTTCTTGCCGGTCAGCAATCCCTGTGGCCCGCCGGCTTCGCTATAATCAAAGGTCACTCCCGGCCACGTGATATGGTCGAACCAAGCCTTGAGCTGCGACGACGGGCCGAAATTGATCATGCCTGAGCCCAAGACGACCACGTCAGCCGCCTTCACCTCATCAACGAGCTGCTGGGCAAGGCCGACCGCCCTGGCCTGTTCGGGGGTGCGGGTGTCGGGGCCAACGACGCGGCCGCCAATGTAAGCTTGCGTAATATGGGGCGGCGGGTTGACCGCCAGATCGCGCGTTGAAAGGGTACCGCCCAACCGGGCCTTCAGGCCTTCGGCGAGCTCGGAAGAAAAGCGCGTGGACAGGCCTTCGGCGCCACGAGGACTCGAGGTGACGAGGAGGATGTTGGTCATGATTGCTCCGACATGAACAGGATAGTAAACTCTTGATACCAACACTATTAAGGTGACTGTCCTGTCCCTCGCAAGAAGGCACTCCAATGACACTTAGTGACATTGATTTTCCCACCCCGAGCAAAGGTGACGACTGTCGAGTGGTTCGGGAGATCCTTGATCGCGTCGGCGACAAATGGAGCCTGTACATCATCGCAACGCTCAAAGATGGACCAGTGCGGTTCAATGAGCTGAGGCGTCAGATCGACGGCATCTCGCAGCGGATGCTGACGATCACTTTGCGCGGATTGGAACGCGATGGGTTGGTGAAGCGGACATTGTTCCCCACTATTCCGCCACGCGTGGATTATGAGTTGACGGATGTTGGGCGGACGCTTCTTGCGCCAGTAATGGCTCTCGTTACGTGGGCGAACACCAATCAGGAGAACATCCAAAACGCTCGCGTCCGATACGATGCAAGCTAGTTGGCAGCGGACATCACTTATCCGATTGGCACGCTATTGCCGCACCGCCAAAGTTGGGGTCTTCCAACGTGCATGATCTATCGTCTTCTCTCTCGGTCAGAATTGACGGAGAGAAGAGATGAGCCAAGCACCTCAGGTGGGCCGCAGAACAACCCGCCGGCAACAACTAAGAGAGATCGTGCCTCTGGCAGACAGCACGATTACGATATGGGGCGGCGAGGCGAATTCCCGCAGCGTTTCTATCTCACGTCACGATACGTCGTATGGGATCTGGCAAAAGTGGAGGCATGGCTAAACGCCCGGCGTGCGGCGCCAATCCGCCGCGCTCAGCACCCGAATGTCACTAAGCGAAGGGCGCGGCATGATCCGAACTACATGCCGGCCCGGGCCGAAACTTTGTACATTTTGCTCTGGGGCTTCAGCGAATCAGCCGGTTATCGCTGAAAAAGTACCGTAAAGAATATCGTGGTGTAGTTTCGGATACGCCCGGATAGCCCAAATCACTCCCACTCGACTATCAATTAACCCATTAAGAGGTTGATATGACGCCAAGAATTCCACCTCACATCAGAAAATACCGCCAACCAAGCCACCTAAAATTATGGCTTTTGGAATTGCTGGGATCCCCCCCCATAAACTTATAAAGTTTCCTTCCACCATCTATCGCCCAGACCGGATCTTGAAGCGTCTCCTCGCGATCGGAACAAACACAATGCGCAGGTTCAAATCCCGGGCAGGATTTGGCCTATACCGAACAAGCGCGCCATATCGGCCGTGAACTGATGGTGTAGATACCCTAACCGTCTCCGACGGACTGCAAATTGGGGATCTTCCGTTCGATTCTCACTCATGGCTCCAAAATTCGAAAATTCGGTCTCAATCCTTGACTGCCACCCGCGTAGCGCCACCATGCTGGGTTGCCCGAGGCCTGCAGCGAACCTTGACGGCACCCTTTGAGAACGATTCGTCCGTTGCCTTGCTTGACCAAACATAGGCCTCACCTGCCTTAAGAAGGGCCATGCGTTCTGGCGTTAGGTTGCCAAGCGCAGCGTTGGCCTTCTGGATGTGCTTCAGCCAGGCAGGCGAGTTGAACTTGTGCATGATGATCTGACTGGACAGCTCGATCAGACTCACCGGCACAGACGGCGGATCTTGGCTTGCCACCATGATGCTCACGCCCTTGTGCCGCATCTCTCGCACCACCTCGATGAGTCCGGCAACCAGGTCAGGACTTTCGATGTACTTGTGCGCCTCATCGAACACGACCAGCTTGTTGAAGCTGCGACCGTCTATCCGTGCATCGGCAAACAACTGCAATAGCACAACGAACAGCCCGAGCGCTTCGTCCTTCTCGATGAATTCGTCTCGGAGGTCCACGATGATCAGCCGCCCAGGCTTCACCACGTCGGTGAGCGAGGTGGAGTCGTTGATGTACTCGGCGGCAAGGTCGAGGCGCATCCGAGCAAGCTCCTTCAGGTGATCAGGAACCGGCGAAGCGTCAATGCCCGCGCGCAAGCCCTCAAGTGTGATGTCATCGCGCATCGCCTTCATGATGCGCATGATCTGGCGAATGTAGGTGGCTTGGTTACCTACGGCCCCCATCAAGAATTTCCAGTGCGATGCCTTCAATTCCGAGGCAGAGAACTGCAGCGGCAGCACCTCGATATCCGGGTACTCCGCCTTCCTTTCGTCGATCTTGTCCGCAGGCACAAGCAATAAGACATCTGCAAGTGCCTTTGGCTCGGCACCATACACATCTTTCAGTGCCCTAACCTGATCCTCAACACTGTTCGCCCCCACCATCGACGTGAACTCGGGCTTGTAGTCCATGGTCGGACTGTAGTGGAAGATCACCGTGGACAGCGGTTCAGGCAAGCAGTTGATGCCAGGGATCGCCAACGAGGCCATCTCTGCAACGCTGCCCAGTGTGTAGCTCTTGCCGCCCCCCTGAACACCGAACAGGCTGATGGTGTGGGTCTGGTTGAGGTCCAGCGCAACCTTGCGCCCGGACACCTCGCCCAGCAGGCCGTACTGAGGCGTTGAACCGGTCGCGCCGAGCATGATGTCGTATGCAACCCGCCCATTCGGAGCCGCGCCTTCTTGCGAGAGAGAGGCGACAACGGTAACGCCCTCAGGCACTACCACTTCGTCTTTCTGACCCGGCACTTGCACCGAGATCGGAGGCGGAGTCTGCTCGGCCACAGGCGATGGCATTGGTTCTGGGGTGGCGATTGAGGTCTGCGCCGTTGCAATCATCGGCGGGCTTACCTGCATTTCAGGTTCGGGCTCGTGGACCTGCAGACCAGGTACAACTGCGGGCGGTCGATACGTAACCCGAGGTCCGTCATCCCAAGCCAGCGTTCGATCACGAGGCGGGCTCAAGAAAGCTGCGGTCTCGAAGGTCGGGACGGCCGGTGCCAACTCCCTGCGACGTAGCAGCTCCTGGGTGACTTCCCATGCCGTAGCTGCGGGCCGAGCGGCCTGCAAACTGGCAATGGTTTCGGTGTCGGTAACAGCCGACTCAACCAGCTGTTGGATTAGGTCGCTGCCGATTCGGTAGAACTCGATGCCGTTCTCGCGTTCGGCAGACTCGGTTCCTGGTTTGCTGAAATCGAACACCACAGCGCTTCGCGTAAACTTAAGCGTGTAGGGACGCTCATCCAGGCGCCGTAAGAAGTAATGCGCTTCTTCGGCCGCCTCGGGTAAGACGACGCCGTACCGCTCCGAGCGAGCCAAGTAGAAGCCCAGCAACGCTGCAAGGTCACGATTCTTGATCGGACGATCAGGGCGATCTACCTCAGCTCGCCTCGGGTCAAAGTGGTAAGCGAGAACCTCTTCCGTTTGCGCAATTTGCTCGGCAATGGACGCCTTCAATTGGGCGTAGGCGGCCAGGCCACCAACTTGGTTGTAGCACTTGACCTCGACCAATCGGCAAGTCACCTCACGGCTTGATCGATCGAGATCAAACAGCGCAAGATCAGTTCTCCGGAAGTTGACCTCATCCCCCATCTCTTCGGCGTTCTGCCGGAGCGCCTTGTACAGCTCCAGATGCGCGTCCAACGGCACCACAACCTGGTTCTGGAAAACGCCTTGATGTTCAAGGAACAAGCGCGAGAGCGCGAGCCCCATCGCCTCAGCTCGTTGCGACGACGAAGACAACAACTTCAGGGCCAGGCGGCCAGACAGCGAGCGCAACTGATCTAGCATCACTAATGCATGGCGACCTGTACTTGGCAGACCGTACTCGCCCAGTATGGGCACCAACAAAGACTCGAGCTCCGCGACCGAGCGCGAAGTGATCGCCAAGCGATGGCTTATCGCATTGGCCATGTCGGGAGAGTGATCAATCAGATAGTCGGGGCGTGTGGGGTGCCGCCGATGATCAAAGAACTCAATGCCGAGATTCCGATCAATCGTAAGCACCCAATCACTGACCTCGTGCACCTGATGGAGCATCGCGCGCTCGTCGGCCGACAAGCTCAACGCAACCACAGGGCGTGCATGCGGCAGGTATTGACTGCGTGCGACGGTCGCCACGGCAACCGATACCGCACGTGATATTCCCCCCATTAGGTCGGACAACGCCTCAGCCCCATCCAGCGGCTGCGCGACACCGTGTAGCGGGCAACGAAGCCAAGTGATGGACTGCTCGTCCTCCAGATAGTCCACTTCAAAGGGCTGAACCAGGCCATGGACGAAGGAGGAATCATCCGAGTCTCGAACATCTACGGCTCGAATTTCCTCGGCAGGGAACAGGTCAAACAGGAATGACAGATGCGCCGCATGCAAGTCCGGGTCATCTCGGAACTCGTTGATCGCCCTGATAGCCAATCGCAACTTCGGGTGTAGGTGGCTATCGGTCGGCGTTGAAAACGCATCCGCCTCCTTCGCACTTGTTCCAGAGTCTGGCGCCAACAGTTCCAGCAACGCCTCCCCCGTCGATGGGGCAGCCGGGTCAAGCACAAACAGCCTGACGTCGTAACGAAGATCGGCAAACTCAGGATGACACTGCAGTGCCAGCAGCACTTCAGCCAACGCCCCTGCTCGCCCAGCGTTGAAAGCGTTGATCGTCAGAGTCTCAACATACGGGTGCTGAATCAGATAGCGCTGCACGCGTGCAGCCAGATAGGCGCTGTCAATGGTCGCCCCTCCGATAGCTGGCTCTGGCAATCCGAGCGCTGCACACACCTCTCCGACCAGTCCACGAGGGTCTTTTTCATCGGTCGCGGCGTACAGCGACCAGAACGGGTTGATGTTGTCTACTGCCAGCGCCGTACGCCCAAGCTCCTCGCCGAAGGGAAGCACCGGGGGAAAGGCCGCAGGTGCAAGCTGCTTGATTACCGCGTCACGGGTCGGGACCACGAACTCCCTGCTGCTCGACCGACTCCGCTCCATCCAGGTCTGTCCGAGCTGGCTCCAAGCGACATGCCAGTTGGCACGCAGCGGATGCGTCGGGCCGAGCAGCACAGCGTCTCGCCGCCTACCCTGATAGTCCTCCAACACCAGAGCAACAGAATCGACGGTGAGCGCGCATCGCAGTTCATCCATTGCTTGGCGCGCGATAGCGGCATCGGTTGAGCTGGATCGGACCAGCGCAGCATCAATCCAAGCCAAATAAGCTGCGGCGTAGTTTTGAGCAGGCTCCTGCAGGTGAAGGAGGTCGCTCGCCTGCATGATCAGTCGCTGATCGCCCTGCAAGACTGCCGAAAAGAGGGCCGCTCGCGCTTCTCTGAAGAGTGCAACCTCATCCGAGATCGGCCACTTGAACGATGTCGTTGAGCGTGTGGTAACACCAGAGGCGCTGACCGAGAGCCTCAATCGGTTGAGCCCGTCCGGATCATCAAGAAACGCACGCTCCAGGTTGGCCAATAGACCCGACACCAGAACGTTCGCCTTCCCCTCCTTGCCCAGTCGAATCTCCAGTGTCTCCCCGCTGGTCGCTGTCTTGCTGCTTCGCTCAACCCATGCGCAACCGGTGATCGAGACTGAACCGGGATCGCGATCTTGAGCCACCGCAG
The DNA here is from genome assembly GCF_007828025.1 of Nitrospirillum bahiense. Taxonomy (NCBI): domain Bacteria; kingdom Pseudomonadati; phylum Pseudomonadota; class Alphaproteobacteria; order Rhodospirillales; family Azospirillaceae; genus Nitrospirillum; species Nitrospirillum bahiense. The sequence continues at coordinate 109,526 of NZ_VITO01000002.1, read as the reverse complement.
CGAAGCGCGCACGTAGCAAAGCGTGCATCAAGCTCGACTCACGCGGCACGGCGCGTTGCGGTGGCTCTACCTCGACCTGTTCATCGGTGACCACGTAGAAGAGATCGCTCTCGTTGGCATTGGCGTGCGTCTCCGATGCATCGCTGTTAAAGCGCACGGGATTGCCCTCGCCATCGGCTAGCGGAATGCGGTCCCCGTCCTCAGTTTCCGCATACACGCGCACGAAGTGCCAGCCTTCTTCCCAGTCGATTTTGCCAATCGACGAAAAGGCGATGACACTCGAGCCAGTACCTTTGGCCCATGCCGATTTACGCCGACGCAGCCCGGTTGGACCGTTGTCGCGAGAAACGACCTCCGCCACAAACCGGGACAAGCCTTCGACCTTTGAGGGCACGGGGTCAACACAGAAAGAGACACTGAACTTCTTGAGCCCGGTTTTCGAGATGGGCAATACACTGTGCCCAATCAGCTCAGCCAAGCGTGGGTCTTCGTTGTCATCCTTCACCACTGGCAAGTCGGGCAGGACGACATCACCGATGTAGATGGCGTCAGGGTTGACGCCCCCGTCCTCAAACAGCCACTTGTTGAAAGCGAGAGGCCAGTTCACACGGTCGCGGACGATCAGCTGGGTCCACTCCCTGGGATTGGCAACGCCCACTCGCGAAAAGAACCCCCCCAGCTGCTTACAGAATACAGGATCGAGCAAACCCAATTCCAGGGCGCGAACGCGCTCCGTCTTGGTAGACCAAGTGATGCGCTCGACACACTCTCGGTTACGCGCCACCCGCGCAGGTGCGCGCTCGGCCTGCTGGAACAGCTCAAAGTCGGGTACGAGGGCCAGCTCGAAAAGAGCAGCGCCCATAGCATCCGGATCGAAGTCGTTGACCTGGCAGGTGAGCAGATACCGGGCCACGGCGGCATCATCGGCGTATCGCCAGCGGACCTCACCCCGGCGCAGCTCACCCAAGCATGCTTCAACGGCAACGCGAAGATTGGCCGGGACCCGCGCGATCAACTGCGCGTTCAGTTCGGCATAAGCGCCGTCAATCGACACCTCTTCAAACGTCGCGACGCCGAAGGAGTCCTCCGCCGCAGCGCGCAGGTCGTTCGGCACAAACACGAGTAGAGGCGGCCGAAGCTCATCGTTAGGCAGGGGATTTCGCAGCTCAACCAGCTTGGTACTGCTAACAGCCAAATCCGGCGCCAGTGTGCGCAGGCTGTCATCCGCAAGAACGACGACAGTGGCGGAAGGAACAGCTGCCCTCAGACCACCAGCCAACCGAATCATCAGTTCCCGATCCAAGTCCGTGACCCGCATGCAATGCCCAAGGTCTCGGGCCGCAAGCAGCTTGGACAACCTCGGCAGCAAGACCGTTTCCAGCGCAGCGTTCAGTTCCTGGCTGGTGAGTTCACGCAGTCCTTGGCTCATGCGCGCGCTCCTTAGGCTCGTTCTGCAATCGTGTAGCGCGGCACAACTGTTTGGGTCACATAGGCATCGGACAGGTCTCGATAGAAGCCAATCTCGCGAAGGCGCCCGGTAAAGGCCTGCACATTGCGTCGCAGCGCTTTGCGCTCATCGATCGTCGGTGTGCTGGAACCTTCGCCAGGCGGCAGCTGGTCGATGTAGAGGCCGTAGCGCTCACGCAAGAAGGACAGCAGATCATCGATTCGCATCTCAACCGTGAAGTAGCCTTGCTCACCGCCTGGGCGCAATACCGCAATCTGCAGAAGCATCTCCAGCAAGCGACTTTCAAGTGCAAATCGCCTAGGGGCATTGCGTGCACGGGTCTGGGCGAGCAAAGCTCCCGACTTGTTCTTCAACATCGTCGCATCCAGCGACTCGATGATGTACTTCCGGTGGAAGGCACCACGGAGGGCCACCAGAATCTCGATGTAGGTCTCGAAATCCGAGAGCCCCATCTTGGTAATAGCCTCGACCTCAGCGTCCAATCCCGCGTCTCCTTCAGACAGGGATTCCAGGAGCCCGGCCAAGCGCTCGCCGAAGAACTTGTCCCGCTCCTCCGCAAAGGGTTCGCCCTGCAGCCCGTACAACTCGCCAATGGAGAACACCGAATTCAAGGGGCGGATCAGCTTGCCGCGTCGAACGAGGTGCTCCGAGAACTCGTCCAGCTTCTTGGCGACGAAGTACGCGCGGACGAAACCGGGGATGCGCCGGTAGTACCCATCTGCGCTGCGCTCAGCCAGCGCCGCCATGGCTGACTCCGCGCTGCCCGAGAGGTCAACAAACAAGCCCAGCTTGTAAGGGCAGTCGCCCTGAGGCTCACGCTGTTCACGCGGCTTCATCGGGCACGCCGATACTGCGCACAGCGAATTCGCGCCCTCCAGCTTCTGCCAGGCAGGCAGCAGCTTCAACAGGCGCAGGTGATACAGCGAGAGGTGGAATGAAAGCAGCACCTTCAGGTATTCCACCATCACCACGCGCGGCATGAAGGGCTTGTAGAACAGCAGTCGCTGGATATCCTCAGCCATCAAGTCGGCCGATCCGATGCACACCGGCGCAAAGCGGTCGCCTCCTGCACGCGTGTCTGCCGTGTCCTTTCGCTGAGACAAGAAATGGAGCAGGGTGGCCGTCTCGATGTCCGTCAGCGCCTTGTCGTTCAGCTCCCGCGTGACCTTGTCAAAGCCATCAAAGAAGAAGCTCTTCAGATGGTCAATAGCGTTGTGGCCAGACCTATTTCTGGCGTGGTATAGCATCTGATAGAGATGCTGGGCTGCGCCGTAGTCTCGCGAGTGCTTTGGGTTGCGGAAGCGATAGGTGTAGCCGTGCAGAGGCCGGGGGCCAGCCACGGCTGCGTTCTTCTTCCCCCGGTTCACGATATCCATCAGGTGGGTTTCCACCCAACGCTCCACCATGTCTCGGTGCTGCGTGAAGCCCAGGAACTTGTCGCTGGCGTCGAGGATGTCATCCACGAACTTGTCCACGGTCAGCTCGCGCTTGTCGCGGAACACGCTCGGGTAGCCGCCGTGTTCCAGGCGTTCAAACAGGCCTGTAAGCACCCGGTCCATCTCGACGGTTTTGAAGTCGAGATAGCTGATCTTCGGGAGCCGGAACTCTCTGTCCTTCTTCTGCAATGCCATCAGTGCCCCCTGCCGCCGTTTTCTATGGCTTCTTCTTTGCGCACGCCCGTCGCCGGCCACTGTAGCAAACGCATCTCAACACGGCCGTCGTCATGGCGAGCTAGGCGATAGAAGTCGTGGCCGGTCGTGGTGAGCAGAATTTCCCGGTAGGGCTGCGCGTTCAGGCTGTTCTTGAAGACGCCGAGGCAGAGATAGAAGCCCTGCATCTCCTCGACGCTCGGCCGGTAGCCTTCATTCAGGCGCACCAACATCTCGAACACGTCGAGGTTGATGATCAACTCACTGGTGATGGCGCCTGCGCCTTGGCCCTGGAACTTCAGCAGCAGGCCTGTCGGCAGGTGCTCAACGAAAGGAGCGTTGGCCGCAAAGTCTTGCACCTGCAGCCCAAACCCCTCGACAGGGAATAGGCGGTAGCTACGCACCGTGCCATGCTCGACCTGTCGCAGTTGCAAGGCCAAGCTGGCACCCAGCCGCTCTGGACGTTGCAGCCCCTCACCTCGGTTGATCGCATGCAGAATTTGGCTCGTGAGTTCGTCGATGGGCGTTGCCCCCCGAACGATCTCCACCATGCGCTTGGCCGAGCGATAAGGCAGCATCTTTTCCCAGCTTGTGTCGCGCCGCTCGAAGAAGTGTTTGCGGCGAGCCATTGCCACGTACTCCCGATGCTTGCGCGCACGCTGACGGACCGATGAATCCGACAGACCACGCGGCAGATCACCGAACAGGCGCTTCAACACCTCGAAGTCGAACTGCCCCCGGCGCTCAAAACGGAACAAGGCACGGTCGTCGGGCTGTACAAAGTCCAGCCCTCGGTCAAAGCGTGGGTCTTCCTGCTTGCCTACATCGAGGTCGCTCAACAGCGTGAGCAATCGATCCGAAGTTGGTTGCCCACCGCCCATCCAACTGTTGAAGTAGAAACTGCGGGCCACTTCATCATGCTTGCCGGCTGAGTACAGCGCATGAATCTCGCAGCAATCACGGTTACCAATCAGCATGAACGAAAGGGCCGAGCGCAGATCGCGCATCGTGATGTGCAAGCGCCCTCGCAGGTGCGCCATGGTGTACAGAGTCTTGAGGCGTTCCAGCAAGCGTGGGCCAGCGATCTCATCCTGGAAGCTCCGTGCGTTGTGCAACGCGTAGCAGCTGTCCTTCAAGTCGCACTGTTCGCAAGCTGACCAGTTCTTGGGCTGCACGATGCTTTGCAACGTGCGCTCCAGAATCGAGCCACCTTCAGCATCGGCCACGACGCTGCGAAGGTTCAGGTTTACCACCGCCACGCCAGACGCAGTTTCACCGGTTGAGAACGCACGCCGAACCAGCGCCGTAAGCGCTGGGAAGTCCCGTTCATGGGTCGCCAGGAAATCCACCAACCGGCCTTCATTGATCGCGATCAGGCGGGTCTCCTGCGGCCGCCAACCATTGGCGTCGCTGCCTTTGAATGGGGCCAAGAAATCCAATAGGACTTGGTTGTTGTCCTTGTTGCCCTCATCCTGGCTACCGTCGTAGTTGATCAGGTAGCGCTTGCCAGCCAAGGTCAGCTCGCTGCCGTTGGGAAGGTTGCGATTGGCTGAGCCCCCCCGGGCCTCGACTTCCTTCTCCAGGCGTTGCAAGAAGGCCGTCTTGCCATCGCCCGCATTACCCGAGATCAGTACCAGCCGGAACTCTCCCTGCAGCACGGCGGGCAGCAAGGCCCTATCCAGCGCCGTGTCCACATAGGCGGAGAACCCCAGTGCGTCCATGCCACGCGTACCGGCATTGCTGCGGCGGCTCTGGCTGTAGAGCGTCAGCAGATGCGAGACAAAGGCATTGCTGTTTGGCGCCGATTCGGCCAAAACGGCATTGCCGCTGCTGGCAGCAGCCGCCATGACAGTCTGGCTGACCATTTGAATGCGCCGCGCGTGGCGCACCTCTGCCAGTGCATCCCGGAAATCAATGGCGGTGTGGTAGCGCTCTGCCCGGCGCGGGGCGATGGCTTTCAGCACCACATTCACCAACTCCGGCGCCAGATCAGTAAAGCCCGACAGCTCGCGTGGGTCCGGCGCAGGCTTGTTGATGGGAGGCTCGGTCGTGTCCCAGGGGTAGCGGGAGGTCAGTGCCTCATACAAGGTCAAGCCCAAGGCATACAGATCACGGTCGGCGCGTTCACCATTGTGCGGGATGACCTCTGGGTCGAAGTCAGGCGGCAGATAGCGCCGTGAGCCACCACCTCGCGATTCCTTGTCGTCGGCTCGCACCGAGACATTAAAGTCGATGATCTTGGCGCCCTTCTGGGTCCACAGCAGGTTGCGCGGCTTGATGTCGCAGTGATGGAAGCCCTGCGCATGCAGGTGCACCAGGCCCTCAATCACCTGCTTGCCAAGCTCCAGCGCATCCGCCGGTGACAGTAAGCGATCATGAATCATGTCGCCAACGTCGGAGCCCTCCACATATTCGAACACGAGGAAGGGGATTTCACGGCCAGGTATCACATCCGCATCCAGTACTCGTACCACGTGTTTATGATCTGTGATATGCGCTAGATGGCGATATTCCTTCTTCAGGCGCTCTAGGGTCGAATGCCGGTCACTGACGATGAGCTTCACTGTGCGCGCGACATCACCCAAGGTATCGATCACCTTGTAGACCACGCCAAAGCTGCCACGCCCCAGCTTCTTCTCGACGATGAACTTGTGGGTCAGCCGGTAGCCAGCTGCCAGGTTCAAGTAGTCGGCTTGATCGTCCACCGCTTCAACGGGCCTGGGCTTCGGCGCTTCGACGGGCCCGGCTGCATGTTGCGCCACGGGTTGCAACAAGGCATTCAATGCCGCCAACGCGGCCGATGCGGTCAGCCTCTGGTGTTCGTCAAATGCGCACAGGCTTTGCAGCCAGCCGTCGAAAGCGTCATTCAGCTCCGGTCGCAGCGCGGAGGGCTTGTTCAGGAACTCACCTGCGCGATCCCACACCGTGGTCGGCTCGCCCGCGAACGGGCGCTCCCCGGTGAACAGTTCGTAGAGGATGACGCCTGCCGAAAAGATGTCTGATGCGGCGGATGCGGCGCCCGGCTCCCGGAACGCCTCTGGCGCCACATAGGCCTTCTCCACCAGATCGATAATGTCCGACGCAATCGTCAGGCTGCGGTCCACACCCGGCTTGGCGAAATCAAAGTCAGTGATGCGGGTGGTGCCATCCTGGCCGATCAAGATTGCGCCGGGGGTAAGGTTGCGATGCACCACGCCGTGGTGGTGCGCATGGGCCAGTGCAGCCAGCACGTCTTTGGCGACTCGCCACTTCTGGTCCAGCGTCAGCGCCAACTGAGGCCGGGCCATGTGCACGGTCAGCGCTTGGCCGGGCGCATCGTCCAGGATGAGAATGAAAGACTTGTCGTCGTCGGTCGGGAAGAAGTCCCGCGCGGCCACGATGTTGGGGTGTAGCGGCAGCTTGGACAGCGCCCGGTAGGCATTGGCAATGCGGTTGACTTGCGCCTTGCGCATGTCTTCAGGCTGGTAGGGGTCAGCCTGGTATACCCGCAGGCGGGCCATGCCACCCGCGAAAGCGTTCTCGGCGCGAAACTCGGTGTAGGCCTCCGCCGCCCCGAGCTTTTCTTTCACCTGCCAGTGCCCAAAGCGCTGCACGGCGGAAGCGGGCTTCACCACCTTCAAGGCATGCAGGATCAACCCCTGCTGCTGCAAGATGTTTTTGGAGAAGCGCGCCGGAATGCGTGTGGCGTCCTTGAAGTAGCGCTCTGCGTCCTTCAGCTTTACCACCCGGTCTGCATCCAGTTGCTCGCGGTCATTCAGGTGAGCATCGGGCGCGGTGAGCAGGATGGCGGCATCCACATAGATACCGTCCAGTTCATTCCGACCGGGATTGGCCTGAGTCACTAGGCCCTTAACCGTGCGCGCATGGCCGCGCAGCTTGCCCAGCGGCGATGGATATGGCGCGCGTCCCTCGGGGTACCACTTGTTGCCGTACACATCGATGGTGCCGCGCGTGCCCTTCACGTCGATCAGGTAAAGAGCGTGCGGAGTCAGCAACGCGATGTCGATCTCGAAGCGCTCGCCCTGCCGCTCGATCTCGAAGTTGTGAAGCAGAACGAAACTGTCTGGCAAGCGATCCCGCAGGTAAGCGATGGCGCTGCGCTCTGCATCGTTAACCGGCTGGCCAACTGGGATCACTTTGGCCATCAAACTCCTCCGCTCGAAATTTTCTCTTCAATCAGTGACCGAGCCTGGTCATCAGCCTCCAAACTACGGTCATACAGCTGACAACCTTCATTAACCAAGGCCGCGATTTCGCGCTCTTTTTCGTCGCCTAATCGTGGAATGGGTAAGCGATACATCATTGCGGGATGCTGCTCCTGCTGCTTCCCACCTGTACTGATAGATCGAAGCATGCGGAAAGCCAGCCTCGACCTCATGAATGCGAACAAATACCCAGGTTCAATGGCTCCCTCAAGTGGAACGCAACGGAAGAAGTCTCCGCTGTAGGCATACTTTGCTGTTCGCTGGGTCACGATTAGGGCGCGACAATACAGCTCAAATTCACCCAACGTCCCATGGGAAGGGACCAAAGTGGTTCCAGGCGGAACCACCAAACCCAATCCGGTCACCGATTTACGCGAAATCCACCGTCCCTCTGGGCGAACTTGAAATGCATTTCTTTGCCCCAGAAGCATGTAGCCGTACTCTGGATCAGCTTCGATCCGCGTAAAGATAATCTTCCCCTTAAATTGGGCGGGATCGCATAAATCCCCTAATTGGGAATACGACCTCGACTCAATTTCGCGCCGGATTTCTACTACCCGAGGGTCATAGTTCAAAGCGCGCAGACTTTCCGTAGACACTGAGCAATTTTCCCAGCCGCGTGCCCTCCGGTCCTGATGCCAGAGATCATCTCGCAAATCTTGTAGGCCGATGCTCTGTAGCAACATTCGCGTTGCACTGTTGATGAGTCTATGTGACTCACTTAAGTCAATAGCTGCGGATGAAACCAACTGATCAATTCGAGCCTCTAGCGCGCTGTCAAATCTGGGCACCGGCAAGTTCGAAATATGTTCAGGCTCTATATGTTGGACGATAGCGCCATAGGTACCAGAAACGACCAACGGAACGCCGAAACGGCTGGACAGAAAAGCGTACAAATAGCCGGAAGGAATGCGCTCTTTGTTCGGGACAACCCGCAGCACATGTTCTGAACAAGCCATGCCAGCCATGCCTGGGCGAACGTATGCCATGCGTCCAATCGTTCCCGACCTCGTTATTAGAGTCCACCCCTCTCTGAGGGTAAAAAGCGGATTACGATTTACCTGCTTCTTAGCAATTAATGGAAGCGCAGACAAATCAGCAGCGAGGATGTCTGTACTACCTAGAAATGGGACCCCATAGCTAGGGTCGTCGACCCAGACTCGGCCCTCTCGACCGGCATGAAAAATACGTTCAGTTAGGTCTTCGAGCTTTTCGGTTACGGGGACTCCTTTCAAGGCGTCTCTAGCCTCCAACGCTCCTGACATATATGGATTGCAGTCAAGTCGCCTTCCGCTTTCTTCCAACCAACTCGATCGGACGACGCGTGCATTCTTGAATCCGGACGACTTCATACTCTGACACCATGAGAGGAAGATTCTCGCTGTATGACGCGCATGCTCATTTGCCTGGCTCCGGATGTTTTGCACGGAACTCGGCATAGGCCTTTGCAATCTCTGGCAGGTCATCGTCTAGGATCCGTTCCTTTCGATGGAGTGTGCGAATCTGCAAACCGCCAGCGATACGCACCTTCTCTTCGTGGAGGACATCCTCAAGAATTTCCTCGCCGTCCGGGCCACGTTTAAACAATGTATTTCCCCTGCGGTCGAAGCCGACCTTGTTGGCAACAGCCATGAAGACGGGGTAGTCCTGCTTGCGCCCTAAATCCTCCGCTTGGATAACTTCAATAGGCTTCCGCTTCAAGAACAAAAGAGTTGTTTGGATATTGACATTGGCTTCGACAATGAATGATTCCACAGGCAACTCGACGCTTGCCAAAACCCAACAGTTACGAAGAATCCAATACCGGATGTACTCGTCACCAGGATTACCAAGGACACCATTAGGAAGAACGATTCCCATCCGGCCGTTTGGCCGGAGCCATCGGACACATCGTTCGGTGAACAGCGTTTCAGGAGCCACTGCAGGCTTGATGACGTTGGTCATGACGAAGCCATCGCCTTGCCGCTCCCAGCGGCGGGCCAGCTCGTACTGCTCCAGGATGGTCTTTTCGGTGACCGGAATGTCCGAGCCAAACGGCGGGTTGGTCATCAAGACATCAATCGTGCCTAGCGGGATGGCTGCCTTCGCAGCCGGCACACCCGGCAGGTGGCCTGCCGGGAACTCCAGCGAGTTCATGTGATAGAGATGGCCGAGCGAATTGCCAGCCATCATCACGTTCATCTGTGCCGCGCGAACCAGGAAGGGATCGAAGTCAGCACCAAACAGGTTGCTGGCTGCGAAGTGAGCCAACCGGTCTCGGATGGAGACGAACTCTTCCGTGTTCTCGTCGCCTGCCTTGATGCGCCTCTCTTCGTGGAAGACCTTGTTCAGGTAGTTCAAGGTCTCGACCAGGAAGCCACCCGTACCGCAGGACGAATCGAGCACGCGCTCGTGCTCTTTGGGTGCCAGCATCTTGACCACAAGACTAATGGCGCCACGCGGGGTGAAGTATTGGCCGCGATCGCCACGCAGGTTGGTGCCAACGATTTCTTGGTAGGCAGTGCCCTTGGCGTCCACATCGGTGCGACCAAAGTCGTAGCGGGCCAACTCTGAAACGATAAAGGCCAGGGCGCGGTCAGACAGGGTGATCTCTTCGTTGCCCTTGAACAGACCGTCGTACTTCTTCTTCACCGCCTCAAAAAGCGGCTTGATGCGCAGGCGGATTTGCTCTCGGCCAGCAGCTTCAAACGGCTCGAACGGCCCTACCCAGAAGCGACGTGCATCGTTGGGCTGCTGCTCGTCATACATCTTGCAGAAGATGAGGTACAGGAACTGCCAGAAGGCCGCATCCTTGGGCATGCCTTCGTTGCCGTGGATGTAGTTGTGGCAGCGGCGGAACGCTGTGCGCAGCATGACCGGATCGGCGCGGCGCAGGCGCCCCATAGAACGGCCTTCGACACTGAAGGTGTCGTCACCCAAGGGCCAGTCACCGATGGGTTTGAACTTGGTGTCGAAGCGAGTGACCTCCTTTTTGAAGAAGAAGAACTCCAGGCCATTGGTCCACAGGCCATAGTCGCAGCTAGCGACTTCGGCCATCACGGTCTCCAGCACCTCGAACTCTTTGCGCGCCTCTTCCGGGTCGCGCATGCGGTAGGCCCCTTTGGTGCCGAGCTTGGGTTCTTTTTCGACCACCACGGCGCGGTAGAGGTTGTCCACCGTATGCGCTTGGCCTGGCTTGAAGATGGCGATGTCGAGCTTGCGGTTCTTGCCTAGCACCTTGACCTTGAAGTCAGGCGCCATGTCTTCAGCGGCGATACCGTACTCATGGATGATGGCGCGAGCAATGCGCTGGCGTACTTGTTCCTTGTCGCTGTCTTTCACCGGGTTGCCGGTAATGTAGTCAAAGACCTTGCCCTCTTCGAGCGCGTTCTCAGGCGCTTGGGCTTCTTGATCCAGATCGCTCATATCGTTGTTGTCCTGTGCGGAGCGCTGCTTAGGCATCGCGCGGCTTCGTGTCATCCAAATCATCACTGCCGGCGGCGGCGGCACCAGCTCGCACCCAGGCGTCCACGTCTTTCTTCTTGAACTTCCAGAAGCGCCCGACCTTGTGTCCAGGCATGCCCTTGGAGGTCACCCAGGTGTAGATGGTGTCTTTGGCTACACCGAGATGACCAGCGATTTCATCGACAGAGAGCCAGCGGTCGTCCATGGCGGCATCCGGACAGTGATGCGCCGCCAAGATGGCGGCGGCTGGCCGCAATCTATGCTACTTCTGTTCGGGTAAACAGGGCTTTAGAGTGATTTAGTTGGGTTAGTCCTTGTCAGGCTCGCTTGAACCGGGTCTAGGCCAGATCAAGCCATGCTTCGCCGCTAGCGGCAGAACGTACCTATCCGGAAGTAGCCCAGATGAGCTTCGAAGGCTCGGCGCCGTTTGGCCGCTCGTCCGGCCGAGCACCTGAGCATAGGCGACGAGAGCGCGATGCACAGCGGCGGCGGGCAGCTCGACGCTCATCTTGACCGGCTGTCGTTCCAGCACGATGGAATTGCCGTCCGGCATTCCTTGGACAGCGCTGGATGGCCGCATTGGTTTCCTCACGGCGGACGTAGCCGTCGTATTGCAACTTCTCCGCCGCCGCCAGCAGGGCGGGATCGATGGTGGTGGCGCCCACCGCGACGCGGATCTGTTTCATCGACTTGCGCACAGCATCCAGAAAGGCGCGGCTGGCGTTCTCCATCAAGTGCCAGCGGTCGGCCACCTGGGTCGCGTCCGGCAAGGCCTTGGCGGTTGCTATCGCATAGCCGCCGCCGCTATCCCGCGCGACGGTGCTGACCTGGGGTTGACCTTCAAGCCAGGCCTGGACGGTCGCGGGTTCGCGATCCGGGAACAGCGCGATGGTCCGGCGGCGCTCCAGGTCGCAGATCAAGGTTCCGTAGCGCTGGTTACGTCGCCAAGCCCAGTCATCGCCCCCGATAACGGTCGGCGGCACGAATTTCGGACTCCCTCGGCGGCGAACCACGCGCAGCAACGTGTCATTGCTCACCGGCATCATCAGCCGTTGCGCCATCGCCGCCGCCGGTCGGCCGCCCAGGGCCAAGCCCAGGTGATGAACGATCTTGTCCAGCCGCGCTGTCCGGCGGGCCCTGGGCGCCAGGACGGTCGGATCGAACCGTTCAGTGAAGACGCACCGGCCGCAAAATACCGCGTCACAGAAGAACCGGCGGGCTAGCAAGGTCAACTGAGCCGTGCGGCCGGCGGCGGGGAGGTCCATCAAACGGCGTCGATAGCGCCTATGAACCCGCCGGGACGGCGTGCCACACCCAGGGCAACAGCTCTCGGTGAACTAGCCCGGAAATATCAAAGATATTTACTCCTGAGAGTACCGCTCCAGCGCCAGGTCGCGGTTCACCAGTACGCGCAGCGGCATGCCCGGCCGGTCCGCGAGCGTCGGCTGAATACCCAGGTCCTTGGCGGCCAGCCGTTGACCCATCTGGTTGGCGGCGTTGTCACCGCTTTGGCGCACGGCCACAATCACGTTGCCGCCGCCGCTGGTCTGGGTGTCGCCATTACTGGCCAGTTCGCCGGACACCCCCAGCAGGGTGGAGAGCACCATGCCGCGCAGCAGGCGGCCGGTGTGGTAATCGACCTCGTCCTCCAGGCCGGCATGGCCCTCCGTGTCAGTGGCCGGCAAGCGGTCCAGCACCAGGGATTTGCCGTTGGGCAGCAGCAAGCGTGTCCACACCACCAGGATGCGCGACTGGCCATAGGTCACGGCGCTGTCATACGTGCCCAACAGACGCGCGCCCTGGGGAATTAGGAGGAATCGACCGGTGACACTGTCGTAGATGTCCTCCGTCACCTGGGCGATGACCTGCCCTGGGAGGTCGGAATTCAAGCCTGTCACCAGTGCCGCCGCCAGGACAGTGCCCGCCTGGATGATGTAGGGGGAGGCCGGCTGCTGCAGCCGGTGGGCCGTCATGGTCGCGGTGTCCGCCGGCCCTTGCAGGAACGCGCGCTTATGGACCTGCCGGTTGGGGTCGTCATAATTGCCGACCTCTTCGCCAGGTGAGACGGCTGCGCCCTGCCCCGGCGCCCCGCTCGCCTCCAGCGAAGCGGCACCACGGGCCGTCACGGTGAAGAACACCGGCGAGGCCGCAGCTTGCTGGCGCTGCCGGTCCCGCTCCTGCGCCGCCTGGTTCGCCGGCCCGCCGGGGCTGGTAAACGCCGGCATCGGCGACGGCGGCGGCAACACCGACGGCGATGCAGCAGGCGCCGCCGGGCGCCGGGTCAGGTCGGCATAGCCGGGCGGCGGTACGGCCAAGCTGTCGTCCGGCTTGACCTCGGTGGCGTAAAGCTGCTGGTCAGCCGTCAGCTTCGGCGGTTTCCAGGTCAGCGCCCACCACAGCGCCACCACCACCAGTAAGGCCAGAACCGCGCTCGCGATAGCCAAGGTCCGGCGCGACAGCCGCGTCACCGGCCGTGGCCGCGCCCGCAGGGCGAAAGCCGCCGGATCCGCCTTGGTCGGGGGCTCCGGGGTCGGATACATGTCAGCTCCGACCGTCGATGCGGGTGATGCGCACCACCTGCTGCGGATCGGCGCCCAGGCGCAGTTCCGCAGCGGCGAACAGCCGGTCGACGATCAGGGTGGCGCCGCGCACCCGATAATTCACCAGTTCGGCCGTGCCGCCGTCCGGCCCCACCACGAACAGGGGCGGCATCTCCCCCTGGCTGATGCCGGCGGGAAAGCGCACATAGACCTTGCGGCCGTCATCGAACACCTGCATAGGCCGCCACGGTGGCGTATCGCCACTCAGCTCATAACGGAAGCGCAGGGCCGAGAGATCGACGCCATCGGCGGCCTGGGAGACAGCGCGCCCCTCCTCTTCCCGGTTGTGCGCCTTCAAGGCCACCAGGGCGTCGGCCGGATAGCGCCAGGAGACCTCGGCCATGTAGGTGGTGGCGGTGGGATGGGCCTCCAGGTGATAGCTGCGGCGGTCGGTCAGGATCACCAGGTTGTTCATGGGCAGGGTGGCGGCCAGGGGCTTCACCAGCACATGCACCTGTCGGCCCCCGCCGCTGCCGCTCTCACTGTCGCCGATCTTCCATTGCACGGTGTCGCCGGCGGCCACCGACTTCAATTCCTCCCCCGGTTCCAGGGCAATGTCCGTCACATGCACCGGCGCCACGTAGACCTGGTAAAGCGCCCCCTCGCTGTAGGGAAACACCTGCATGGCGTTGATATAGCCATCACGGGTGGGCAGCACCTTGGCGCCCGCATTGGCGGCCTGCACCCGCTTGGCCGGGTCCGCCGCCTCCGGCGTTGAGGTGCCTTCCAGCACCAGCGGTTTCAACTGGCCTGGCAGCGGCAAGGGCTCCGGCAGAGTGACGATCTCCACCGGCTTGGGCGGTGCCGGCTCCAGCTGAGCCGGCTGTGGGACGTCGTAGGTGATGGCCGGCGGCTTGTCGGCGCAAGCGGCCAAGGGAAGGCTGAGGGCCAGGCAAAGCCAACGCGTCATGGCGATCCTCCCGGCCCCAACTCCTGGGCCCAGTTGATGGCATCGATGTACAGGCCCAACGGGTTTTGCCGCAGGCGGGCCTCGGTGTGCGGCGTCTGGATCACCACCGTCAGGATGGCCGACCAGCGTTGGGGCGGTTGCGGCGCCCCGTCGTCAAAGGGATGCTCCACCCAGGCGATGCGGAAGGAGTCGGGACTGGCCCGCACCACGCTGGTGATGTCCACGGTCACGGCGTGCCGGCCCAGCCGGCCAAAGGGATCCGCCTGGTGGGCGTAGGCGTCCAGCGCCGGCTTGGCGCGGCTGGTGATCTGGCCATAGGCGTCGAGCCAAGCCTGGCGCACCACCACCGGGTCCACCGACAGGCCGCGCACCTCCGTGACGAAGCGCCCCAGGAAGTAGGCGATCTGGGCATCGCTGGGGCGATAGTCCGCCATGGCCGGCGCCACCGCCTGGACCGCCCCCAGCTTATCCACCTCCACCACGAAAGGTGTCACCACCGCCCGGGCCCGCATGCGCACGTCATCACCCAGCAGCACGGCCGCCAGGCCGAAGCAGCCGAACGCCATGAGGCGCCAGTTGGCGGCCTGCACCCGGGCGCTGCCGATGCGCTCATCCCAGAGCTGCTCCGCCCGCTGGTATGGCGTCACCGGAGCGGGCGTCTTGCCATACCGGGCCTGTCGGCGGCGCCATCTCATGACCCGTCCCCCTTCAACTGCGGCCGCATGGCGGAGCCGCCACCGCCCTCATCGCGCGATAGATGATCGGTGGCGCGCACCACCGCCTGCTGGCGCAGGCGCTCCGCCCATGCCGGGGTGCCGGAGGCGGGCGACGAGGGCGTCGGTGGGGCCGGCGACGGGGGTGGCGGACTTGCCGGCGATCCGGGCGACGCCGCGCCCATGCCCCGGCCCAGGCCACCGCCCGCCGCCCCCGCATCCGCATTCGCACTGGCCGCGCGGGCGGTCATGCCGGCGCCCCCGGCCGCCAAGGCCACCGTGCCGGCCACCATGGCCACCGGCGCCGCCGCGGCCCCCAAGCCCAACTGCGGCGCGCCGGAGGTGAGGCCGCCCGCCAAGCGGTTGGCGGCGAAGGCCAGTCCCGCCACGGTCATGGCCGCCAACAGGATGGTCATCGTGTCCTGCAGGCTCAATTCCTGCGCCGGATCGGTGGGCAGGATTTCCGTATAGAGCCGGGTGCCGATGCCGGTGATGACGGCGAACACCAGGATGCGGACGCCGGACGTGACCACCTGGCCCAGCACCGGCTCGGCGATGAAAGCCGTGCCCTTCCACAGGGCGAAGGGCACCAGAATGAAGCCCTTCAAGGTCGTCAGCTTGAACTCGATC
This sequence comes from Nitrospirillum bahiense, assembly GCF_007828025.1. NCBI lineage: Bacteria > Pseudomonadati > Pseudomonadota > Alphaproteobacteria > Rhodospirillales > Azospirillaceae > Nitrospirillum > Nitrospirillum bahiense. Next base: position 93,907 of record NZ_VITO01000002.1, on the reverse strand, counting down.
ACCGCCAGGAACAGCAGGATGGCCAGGACGAAGAAGGCCAGCAGGGTGACGAGGATCGCCACCGTCAGCAGCAACACCTCGCTCAGGTTGCTGAACACCTTGGGGAAGCCTGACAGGCGCTGGAACTGGTTCAGCAGCACCTGGGTACCTTCCACGCCGGCATGAGCGAGACGGCCGGGGTGCAGGAAGTCCTGATAACTCAGAGTAGCGCCCGATGCCTTCAACCCCAGCGCGGCAAAGCCATCGAAGATTGTTTTCGCCAGGAATTTCCAATTGTTCAACAGGAGCGCGAAGAAACCTACGGACAAGACCTTCTTGGCCAGGACTTGCGGGACCTCCTCTTCTCCCAATGCCCAGGCCAATCCGGCCAGGGTACCGTCGATACCGATCAACACGGTGACCAGGTAACCGACGTCCCCAGCGATCAAGCCGAAGCCGCTATCGATGGTTTGGCCGTAGACATCCAGGAAGTGATCGATAACGGAGACATCATTGGCCATGAGGTGGCTCCGTCTTCGGCGGTGCGGTCTGCGGAGGCTGGGCCGGAATCAGCATGTCGGGAGTATTGGGGAAGAGGTTCACCGGCAGCGGGTTATACTGGCCCGCGCCCTTGCCCATGAACCGCTGCCGCTCGGCCTCATCGGCGACCTTGCAGCGGGAATCGTCCACCGCCTTCATGCCCAGATCCCGGCAGCGATCCAGTTCCTGGCGCAGCAGGGCATGGTCGGCCAGCAACTGCTCCACGGTGGGGTCGGCGGCGCGGGCGAACAGGGCGATGGAACCGGCGGTGACAGCGGCAGCGGCGGCCACCGCCGCAACGAGAGTGCGCGTCTTCATGGGGAGCCTCCAAACACCTGAACGGGTATCTGAGTATACCCCACCCCCACGCCCACGAATCGGCGCCACTCCGCCTGCGCCGCCGCCTCTTCTTCAGTGATACGCAAGGCCTCCGCCGTTTGGGCACGGGCGTTGGCGGCCAGCAGATCCTGGGTGGTGGCCAGCTGGCGCACCTGCAACGCCAACAGCTGGTTGCCGGCCTGGGTGGCCTGCAAGGCGCCCACCGCCCCCTGGCTTTGATCCACCAGGGCCGCCATCTGCGCCTGGTCGGCGGCCCCGCCCTGCACCACCTGGGCCTGCACGGCCAGCGCCTGGCGATGCGCCTCCACGGCGGCGGCGCGTTGCGCATCGCCATCGGCCACCACCCCCGCCTGGGTGACGGCGCCGTCGTAAGCGGGATAGAGGACCTGCATCTGCTGCTGCAACCGGCTGACGTCGAAGCTCAGCCGCTGAGCCTGACTTACCAAGGTCGTCAGCTGCGTCATCGAGGCCTGCAGCTGCGCCAGGCTGGAATAGGGCAGCGTCGTCAGGTTGCGCACTTGGTACTGCAGCGATTGGGTCAACTGCTGAATCTGGGTGACCTGGTTGTTGATCTCCTGTAACGCCCGCGCCGCCGCCAGCGTGTTCTGCACCAGGTTGGCGTGATCTATGACCGCCCACTGGGCACCCGCCGGCGGCGCCAGCAGCACCAGGCCCAGCAGGGCAACGGTCCAGCGCCGCCTCATGACCAGCCCTCCACCAACTCGGCCGCCCAGGGCAGGCTGCGGGCGCGCAGCCAGGCGGAACCGAACCCCTCCGGCCCCACCTCGGCCAGCACCCGGTCCACCTGCGCCAGGTCCTCCGGCTGGGAGGCACCGCAAATAGCCAAGGCGGCGGGGCCCATGCCCAACTCGAACAGGCGGCAGCCGGCGGCCGACTGGAACCAGTAGTCCCGCTTGGGCACGGCCTGGGCGATGGTGGTGATCTGGCGGTCGTTCAGGCCCAGGCGGACATAGGCCTGCCGGCTCTCCGGCTCGACCGCGCGAGCATTGGGCAGGAAGATGCGCGACAGGCAGCTTTCGATGACCGCCGGCGCCACGGGGGAGTCCAGAATGTCGGCCAGGCTTTGGGTGGCGAACACCACCAGGGCGTTCTTGCCTCGCACCGTCTTCAGCCATTCCCGCAGCTTGGCGGCGAACAGCGGATCGTCCAGCGCCACCCAGGCCTCATCCACCCCGATCAAGGTGGGCCGGCCGTCCAACCAGCCTTCGATGCGGTGGAACAGGTAGAGCAGGACGGCCCGTGCCGCCCGCTTGGAACCCAACAGGTCTTCCGTCTCGATGGCCAGCAGGCTGACATCGCTCAGGCTTTCCGCGTCCGCGTCCAGCAGGCGGCCGAAGGGGCCGGACAGGGTGTAGGGTTCCAGCGCCGCCTTCAGGGCGTTGGATTGCAACAGCGCCACCAAGCCGGACAGCGTGCGCTCCGGGGAGGGGGCGCCCGCCAGGCTGCCCAGCGCCGACCACACCATGCCGCGCGCCACCGGCGTCAGGGGCAGGCCTTCCTGCCCCAGTAGGGTCTCGATCCACTCCGCCGCCCAGGCGCGCTCGGCCGCCTCATCAATACGGGCCAGGGGCTGAAAGGCGATGGCCCGCCCCTCGCCCAAGGCCAGGTCATGGAACACGCCACCAGCGGCCCAGACCGCCGCCTTGGAGGACCGCCGCTTGTCGAACAGCACCACCCGGGCCCTGGGATAGCGGCGGAACTGCAGCGCCATGAGCGCCAGCAGCAAGGACTTGCCCGCCCCGGTGGGACCCAGGATCAAGGTGTGGCCGACATCGCCCTGGTGGGTGACCAGGCGGAAGGGCGTCGCCCCGGCGGTCCGCGCCACCAGCAGCGGCGGGCCATTGAGGTGGGCGTTGCGCTCCGGTCCCGCCCAAACCGCCGACAGCGGCAGCATATGCACCAGGTTCAGCGACGAGACCAGCGGCTGGCGCACATTGGCGTAGCATTGGCCGGGCAGGCTGGACAGCCAGGCCTCCACGGCGTTCAGCCCCTCCTCCACCGCCACGAAGCCCAGGCCGCGCGCCACCCGCCCCACCGCCCGCGCCCGCTCCGCCGCCACCGCCTCGTCCTCATCCCACACGGTGACCGTGGCGGTGAAATAGCCATAGCTGACGGCGTCCGAGCCCAATTCCCGCAGCGCCATGTCGGCATCCAGCGCCTGCGCCTCGGCATCGCTGTCGACCAAGCGGGATTCCTGCTGCCACAGCACCTCGCGCAGCAGGGCGGCGATGCCCTTGCGCTTGGCCCACCAGTGCCGGCGCTTGGTCGCCAGTTCCTTCTGCGCCTCCGCCTTCTCCAGCGGCAGCCAGCGCACCACCCAGCGATAGGGCAAGGCCAGATGGTTAAGCGCGTCCAGCAGCCCCGGCCAGGTGACGTCGGGCAGGCCGCGCAGGGTCAGGGTGCGCAGATGCGCCCGCCCCAGCAGCGGCGCCACCCCCGGTGTCAGGGCGCAATCGGGCAGCAGGCCGTCCAGGTAGAAGGGCACCGGCGGCACCGTCACCGGGTGGCGGCCATGGGTGGAGATGCAGCCGTGCAGATAGGCCAGGGTCTCGGCATCGTCCAGCCAGCGGCACACCGGCATCAGCGGTACCAGCAGGTCCAGCACCCGGTCCCCCTCCGCCACGACGGCGTCGCGCACGAAGCGCCAGTCCAATTCCCGCCGCCGGCCGGCCGTGTCGTAGAGCAACTGGCCCGCCTGGGCCGTGCGCTCCGGCGGCGGCAGGTAGCAGAGCGTCAGGAACTGCTCGCTCTCGAACTGGGCGCCCTCCTGGTCAAACGCCGCCCGGCGCTCCTCATCCACCAGACGCGACACCGGGTCGGGGAAACGGCTGTCCGGGTAGCCGGTGGCCAGCCGCCGGGCCGCCTCGACGAACAGGGCCCAGCCCTCGCCCAGCCGCTTCAGCGCGTTGTTGACGCGCGCCGCCACCGCCATCAGCTCCGCCGCCGGCACCGCGTCCAGGTCCGCCCCCCGGAAGAGGGCCGTGCGTTGCAGGCTGCCGTCCTTGTTCAGCACCAGGCCCGGCCCCACCAACCCGGCCCAGGGCAGGTAGTCGGCCAGTTCGCGGCGCCGGGCGCGGTATTCGCGGAGGTCGAGCATGGTCAGACATCCAGCAAGAGGCGGGCGACCCGCAGATGATGGGCGAACAGCGGCAGGAACTGCGGGTCCTGGCGGGTCAGGAACAGGGCCACGCCGTGGCCCAGGGCGTAGACCGCCACCCCCGCCAGCCACAGTTGCAGGCCCAGCCCGATGGCGGCGGCCAGCGTGCCCAGCGCGATGGCCAAGCCGCGCGGGATGCCGCCCAGCAGGATGGCCTCGGTCAAGGACCGGTGCAGCGGCACCAGCCAGCCGGGAAGGTCGCCGGTCATGACACCAGCGCCCCGCCGGAGAAGCTGAAGAAGGTCAGGAAGAAGCTGGCGGCGGCGAAGGCGATGGACAGGCCGAACACCACCTGGATCAGCCGGCGCATGCCGCCGGAGGTCTCGCCGAACGCCAGCGCCAGGCCGGTGCCGATGATGATCAGCACGGCGATGATCTTGGCGACGGGGCCCTGGACGGAGTCCAGGATCTGCTGCAGCGGCTGCTCCCACGGCATGCTGGTGCCGGCGGCCAGGGCCGCCTGGGGCAAGAGCGCCGCGATGGCCAGGAGCCAGCGCAAGGGAAAACGCTTCATGACGAACCTCCAGGTCCAATGGGGGTGGGCAGCGCCAGGGGGCCGGCGCCCAGGGGTTCCAAGGCGTAGCCGTCATCGCCCTTGAGGCCGGCGACACGCCACAGGCCGGCCAGGCGCCGCTGCGGACCCCGGCCGGCCAGGACGGCGATGAGGTCGATGGTCTCGGCGATGAGCGGCCGGGGCACGGTCACCACCGCCTCCTGCACCAGTTGCTCCAGCCGACGCAGGGCGCCGGGGGCGGAACCAGCATGCAGGGTGGCGATGCCGCCGGGATGGCCGGTGCCCCAAGCCTTCAACAGGTCCAGGGCCTCGCGCCCGCGCACCTCGCCCACGGGAATGCGGTCGGGACGTAGGGCCAGGCTGGCGCGCACCAGGTCCCCCATGCCCATGACGCCGGGGCGGGTGCGCAGAGGCACCACGTTGGGCACCTCGCAGCGCAGTTCCCGCCGGTCCTCGATCAGGATAATGCGGTCGCCCGTCTGCGCCAGTTCCCGCAGCAGGGCGTTGGCCAGCGTGGTCTTGCCCGTGCCGGTGCCGCCGACGATGAGGATGTTCCAGCGCTCGGCCACCGCGGCGCGCAGGGTGGCGGCCTGGCGGGCTGTCATGACCCGGGCGGCGACGTAATCGTCCAGGCCCAGGCCCATGGCCACCGGCTTGCGGATGGCGAAGGTGGGGCCGGTCACCACCGGCGGCAACAGGCCCTCGAACCGCTCCCCGCCCTGGCCATCGGCATCCACGGGCAGTTCGGCGGAGATGGAGGGGCGGCCGCCATGCACCTCCTCTCCGGCGCAGGACGCGACCAGGCGGATGATGCGCTCCCCATCGGCGGCGGACAGGCGATGGCCCGTGTCGGCCAGGCCGGCGGACAGATGGTCGACCCATAGCCGGCCATCGGGGTTGAGCAGGATCTCCACGATGTCCGGCGCCCGCAGCAGGTCGGCCAGCAGCGGCCCCAGGGCGCTGCGCAGCATGCGGGCCCAGGGCGCTGCGCAGCATGCGGGCCGTGCGGGCGGCCACGAGGGTGGAACCGTCAGACATGGGCCGCCTCCGCCGGTTCATCGTCTGGCGCCGGTTCGGCGTCCACCCTATCCGGGCTGGCGGCCTGGTGGCGCTCCGGCCAGATCTCGACGCTGATCTCCTGGACCAGGCTCTCGCCGCGCTGCAGCCGGCGGCCCAGGGTGGCGATGTAGTTCTGGTAGCGCTGGGTGCCCTGGGCCTTGGCGGCGGCCTGGTGCTCAGTCGGGATGGGCATCGTCACCGACAGCCAGAAGCGCACGAACAGCGCCTGGGCCTCGATGGCGATGGTCAGGTCGCGCTCCACCCGCTCCAACTGCCGCGACAAGCGATCCAGCCGGCGGGCATAGGCGGCCTCCCGCCGGTCCAGCGCATCCGGCGACAAGAAGGAGGCCACCGCCGCCTCCACCAGCTGCGACCGATGCACGCCCTGGCGCAGGGCCAGCTCGGTCAGCTGGTCGGCCAGCTTGGGATCGAAGTAGCAGTTAAGACGGCTCTTCATGGTCAGAGCTCCATGCCGTCATCGGGGTCGAGCGCCGCCGCGCGGGCGATGGGTAGCCTGGCCATCACGCGCTGGCGCGGTCCCTCGTCATCGGGCCCGTCGTCGGCCACGGCGAACTCGTCGGAGGGGTCCAGGGGCGGAGCGGGCTGGTCGGGGCTCGCTAGGCCCGGCTCCTGCCGGAGGCCGCCCTCCTCGTCCTCGGCACCGCCCGCGCCACCGCCGGGCCCGGTGGGCCCGCCAAGGGCTGCCCGGCCCGACCAGTCGTCAGGCCGGCCTGGGGGGCGGTCGGGATAGACAGTGTCGTTGAGGGTCGGGGCCGGCAGGACGCGCTCCCGCAGTTGCGGCTCCTCGTAATAGCGCAGCTTGCGCGCCCGGATGGGCGGCGTGCCCGCCACCATGATCAGCTCGTCGGTGGCCGGCAGTTGCATCACCTCGCCGGGCGTCAGCAGCGGACGGGCCGTCTCTTGCCGGCTCACCATCAGGTGGCTGAGCCAGGGCGCCAGCCGGTGGCCGGCGTAGTTGTTCATGGCCCGCTGTTCGGTGGCTGTGCCCAGGGCGTCGGAGATGCGCCTGGCCGTGCGCTCGTCATTGGTGGCGAAACACACCCGGATGTGGCAGTTGTCCAGGATGGCGTCGTGCTCGCCGTAGGCCTTCTGGATCTGGTTCAGCGACTGGGCGATGAGGAAGGCGCGGATGCCGTAGCCGGCCTGGAAGGCCAGCGCGGTCTCGAAGAAATCCAGCCGGCCCAGCGCTGGGAACTCGTCCAGCATCATCAGCAGGCGCCGGCGCCGGGCGGTGTTGTCCAGCTTCTCCGTCAGCCGGCGGCCGATCTGGTTCAGCACCAGGCGGACCAGCGGCTTGGTCCGGCTGATGTCCGAGGGCGGCACCACCAGGTAGAGCGACACCGGCCGCTCGCCCTCCATGAGGTCGGTGATGCGCCAGTCGCACCGCCCCGTCACCTTGGCCACCACCGGGTCGCGGTAGAGGCCCAGGAAGGACATGGCGGTGGACAACACGCCGCTGCGCTCGTTCTCCGACTTGTTCAGCAGCTCCCGCGCCGCCTGGGCCACAACCGGGTGCACCCGGTCGCCCAGATGCCGGGTCCGCATCATGACCCGCAGGGTGCGGTCGATGGGTCGAGCGGGGTCGGAGAGGAAGGCCGCCACGCCGGCCAGCGTCTTGTCCGCCTCGGCATAGAGGACGTGCAGGATGGTGCCGACCAGCAGGGCGTGGCTGGTCTTCTCCCAATGGTTCCGCCGCTCCAGCGCCCCATCCGGATCGACCAGGATGTCCGCCACGTTCTGGACGTCGCGCACCTCGCAGGCCCCCAGCCGCACCTCCAACAACGGGTTATAGGCGGCGGACCGCGGATTGGTGGGGTCGAACAGCAGGCAGTGGGAGAACAGGGCGCGCCAGCCGGCGGTGACCGCCCAGTTCTCTCCCTTGAGGTCATGGACCAGGACGCTCTCCGTCCAGCTCAGCAGGGTGGGGACGACCAGGCCGACGCCCTTGCCGCTGCGGGTGGGCGCGAACACCAGCACGTGCTCCGGCCCGTCATGGCGCAGGTAGCGCCGCCCCATCCGCCCTAGCATCACCCCGGCATCGGCCAGCAGGCCGGCCCCGCGCACCTCCTCGGCCGCCGCCCAGCGGGCCGACCCATAGGTCGCCACCGCACCAGCGGCGCGGGCACGCAGGGTGGAGCCGACCACGGCCACCAGCAGGGCGCCGACGCCGCCGGCACTGGCGATGCAGGCGCCGACCAGGAAGACGCGCGGCGCGTAGGCGTCGAAGCGCAGCCACCAGAGGAAGAACAGCTCAGGACGGTAGACGGGGCTGGCGCCCAGGTAGAACCAGGGCCGCCCCAAGGCGGGGGCATGGCCCAAGCGCCAGGCCACCCACTGGGTGGCGAGCCAAACGCCGGCCAGCACCAACGCCAGTGCCGCCGCGATCTGACCCCAGAGGATGCGCCCGCCGGTCATCGGTCCTGTCCCGCTTGTGAGAGGCGGGATAGATAAAGAAGACCGGATTCAGGCTATCGCAACAGCCAACAGCCGCCATCGTAGGGCAGCGTAGAAATAGAAACGGTCGGCGGAGCGGCCCGTCAGGATGCCGTCCATCGACTTGACATCAGCCAACGCAACCCCAATATTGGGGCAGCATTGGAGACATCGCTATGCCGAACATGCTCGAGTTCACCGCCGCCGAAGCCGCCTTCGTCCTGCGCGAACCCATCAAGGCGGTGCGCAAGGCCATGGACGAGGGGCCGGTGCAGGCCCGGCTGGTCACCAAGGCGGGCGGACCGGTGCGGGCCATCGCTTGGCGGGATCTGGTCTATCTCCACGCGGTCCGCACCCTGCGCGAGGAATTGACGCCCAAGGGCCGGACCGAGTTCTACCTGGCTCTGAAGCGGAGTCCTGCGGAGGGTACCCGGGAGGTACGGTTCGGCCGGCTGAGCGTGACAATGGACGCGTTCGAGGCGGAGGTCGAGGCGCGGGCGCAGGAATTGTCCGCGCTGGCCGACAAGGTCGAGTTCCGCGCCGATGGCGAGCCGTTGCTCAAGGGAACCGCCATCGAGGTGCATCGGATCGCGGCCCTGCTGGCCGGCGGCCTGTCGGCTGAGGAAATCCGCGACGATTATCCCTCGGTCACGCCTGCGATGGTGGACACAGCCAAGGCTTATGCCGACGTCCATCCCAAGCCCGGTCGCCCCTATCCTCGGACGACGGTGAAGCGCGCCTTGCAAGGGGCTGGACTGGAAGCCTTGGATGAGGTGCTCGACGGCCCGGCCAGCGAGGCATGAAATACCTGCTCGACACCAACGTCTTCCGCGAGATCGGCAAGACAGCGCCACACGAGCATGTGAAGGCCTGGCTGGCGCAGGTGGATGATTCCGATCTGGCCCTCAGCACCATCACCGTGCGTGAGGTCATGAAGGGCGTGGAGAAGCTCCGGCGCACCAAACCCGACGTCGCGGCGGTAATCGAGACCCGGGTGCAGGCGAGCTTCGATGCCCTGGCGGACCGGATCCTTCCGGTCGACCGCGAGATCGCGGCCCTATGGGGCAGGTTGCTGGGCGCCAGCGAGAAACATACCGACGATACCGGATTGGCAGCCACGGCCCGCATCCATCGGCTGATCCTGGTGACCCGCAATTCCGCCGACGTGGCCGGGCGGGGCATCACCACCCTCGATCCCTACTCCGCGTCTCCCCGGATACGGCCCGCCTGACACCCCCTTTGCCCTATCCCGCTATCCCGGCGTAGGGCCACGACCCACGGGGAATCCCCAATCGGCGATCCAGTCCGGCTCCTTGGGTGAAACCACCAGACCTGTCCGATGGCGGGTCACCCGGACTGTGCCACCGACGGGCAAGCTCGAACTATTGAGGTCGGCACCCAAGCGCAGGTAGTGGGACCGCCCCTCCTGGTCTTCGACAACGATGAACGGTCGGCCCGTCAACTCATCGTCCAAGCCCTTGACGGTGATTTGACCGACGATGGGGTAGGCCGGTCCCTCTTGCCCATGGACCACCACGTCATCGACCGCACGGCCCAGTCTCTGGTTCAGGGTGCGGATGATGTCGCCTCGTTGCCCCAGGGCACGCAGGGTTGGCTCGACGGCTGCCGATAGCCGCCACTGTCCCACCCCCTCCGCCGTCGCCGTCGCCAGCCCCAGAACCTGCAGGCGCTGGAGCCGGCCGATGAGCATCCCCTGAACGCCGCCTCCCTTCGGCGAACCCTGCCCGTCCGGCCCCAGGTCGATGACGCCGGCCTGGGCCGCCGCCGCGATCCGGGCCAGGGTCCGATCCAGCTGCGTCCAGCGCTCGGCCTCCACCTCCCGCGCCAGCTTGGTCCGGATCTCCCATTCCGATCGCGGCCCCAGTTCCAAGGTGGCCAGTTCCTGGGCCCGTGCCCGCAGGCCCTGGGTGATGTAGGCGCGGTGGATGACCAGGTCGCGGCCGGCCTCGTCCTTACCGCGGACGATCAGATGGACGTGGGGGTTGTCGGTGTTCCAGTGGTCGACCGCCACCCAGTCCAGCCGGGTGCCCAGGTCGCGCTCCATGGTCCGCACCAGGTCGCGGGTGTAGGCCCGCAGGTCGGTGAGATCGGCCGCGTCCTCCGGGCTGACGATGAAGCGGAAGTGGTGGCGGTCCTCCGCCGTCCGGTTGACGAACGCCCGCACATCGGCATCGTCGGTGTCCGCGCTGACCATCCGCGCCGGCTGGCCGTCCTTGGTCACGCCTTCCCGGCGTAGGTAGGCCAGATGGGTCCCCAGCGGCGCCCCTCGCCGGCCGTGGCGGACGATGCGGGCCTTGACCACCACGCGGCGCCCCCGCTGGGCCAGCAGACCTCGGCTGAGTTTCCAGGCCATGCCGGCGCCCCGGCCGGCCATCCCACGCTTGGTGCGGGCGGAGACGACGCCCGCCTGGTCGCGCGCCACCAGCACCTTGGCCTTGAACAGGCGCGGCTGCCGCTCCGCCCGGAAGCGGCCCAGGCGGGGGCGCAGGAATGCGTCGCCATCCCGGTCACCACGGCGGGGCATGATGTCCCCGTGCCAGGGGAACCCAGGAAAACAGCGCCTCAGCGCGGACAGGCGGCACGGCGCCCGAACCCTGGCACCGTCCAGACGCAAGGCAATCCGCCCCTGACAGCCCGTAAACCCCACCCCACGGCACCGCCTTTAATCTTGCCGTCCGTCGTCCATCGGGCTCTCTGGCGTCGATCCCCTGCCCCTCGCCGCCCTTAAGCGCCCGGCCCCCGCTGTCACGCCGCCCCGTCACGGCATCCTCCCGGCGTGGCTCAGCGCGACGAACAGCCCCCGGTCCGGCATCGACAGGTCCCTCGGGGCCTGGGTCCATCGTCCCAGCACCTGGGCGACATAGCGCCGGGTCGCCACCGGAAGGGGCTGGCCGGTGCGGTAATGCGCCAGCACACGGGCGGGCCCAGCGTGGTAGGCCGCCAGGGCATCCACGGTCCCGAAGCGCTCCCGCAACTCCGACAGGAACGCTGCACCCGCCAGCAGGTTGTCGCGCACCTGATAGGCGCTGGTGCCCAAGTGCAGGCGGGCCCGCATAGCGGCCCAGGTCCCCGGCATGAGCTGCGTCAGCCCCATGGCTCCTGCTGGCGAGGTGGCGGCGGGGTCACCGGCGCTTTCCACCGCCACCAAGGCGGTCAGCAGAGACGGCGGCAGGTGGAAACGTGCGGCCGCCTCGGCGATCTCGGGGGCTACCTCCGAGGCGATCCCCGCCTGCCAATAGGGGGGCGCTGTCACGCAGGGGCGCGGCGGTTGCAACGGCGCGATCAGCGGGCTGGCGGTGGCGAGGCCGCAGGCGACGGCCAGGGTCAGGACGGACATGGCTGTCTCCAGTGCAACAGCGACAACGGGACGAGCGGAGCGCGGCCTTCAGCCACCGGGCTCGCCCGCGTCAAGGCCAAGCGCCGCTTGACCTTGACCCCGGCTGCGCGCGGCGGCGGACCGGAGGGCGGTCGGGACGACAGGATGTCGCCCCGGGGCCGAACAACAGGATGGGGAAGGACGGGCGGCGTCATGGGGCCCGCCTCACCCAAACCGGTGTCGCCTGGCCCAGGACGGCGGTGAGCGGCGTCGGCCCAAAATACCGGCCATCCAGCGCATCGGCGCGGTCGGGGTTCAGCAGCAACACCTCCCCGGGGAATAGCCGCCGGCAGCCGTGCCAGGCGGTCAGGGGCCGGCCCTGGCCATCGGCCTCCCGCACTCGTGCCAGGGGGCGTCCGTCCACCAGCATCCAGCCGGCACGGCCGCAGACCTGCTGCCCCGCCACCGCCGCCACCGGCTTCAGCAGGGGCACGCCCCAGGGCAGGTAGCCGCGATCCGCGTAAAGGCGGGCCTGGGTGGCATCGGGCCGCACCAGCAAGAGGGTGCCGGGGGCCGGGCCGCCATCGCCCAGGGGGCGGAGGCGATAGAGGCCGAGGGGCGCGCTGGCGGTGGCGTTCCACACCAGCACAGGCCGGCGGCCGGGTGGAGCCAGGACCAGCAGCAGCACGGCGGCCAGGCCCGCCAGCAAGGGGAAGGTCCGGCGCGTCATGACCCCACCCCCCGGCGCCGGCACCAGGCGGCATGCTGATCCCGGCCATAGCGCCGGGGGGCCTGCCCGCAGGCCAGGCGGTTGTGGGCATGGCGCCAGTAGTCCGGCGCCACCGCCGCCGGGTCGAAGCCGTCCGCCTCCAGCATGTCGATCAGTTCCAGCGTGCGCTTCACCCGGGGCCAGCCCGATAGGCGCAGCAGGCTGTCGCCGCCGGGGGTGATGCCGGGCACGGTGACGCGCCCCTCCCCGGCGGCACAGGCCCGCAGGATGTCGATGCGGGAGAGGACGGTGCCGTGGGCGTTGCCCTCCCACCGCACATAGCCGAACACGGCGCCGGGGGCGAAGAACAGCAGGCGCCGCCGCCGGTCCAGCACCTGGTCCGCCACCGGATGACCGAAGCGCAGCCAGCGCTCGATCCAGTCGCGGTGGAACACCAGTTCCACGCTGGTCAGGGGGCTGGTCAGGGAAGCCGACGCGGTCATGACGGCCCCGCCCCCGCGCCGAAGCGCTCCTCCAGCATCGCCCGCAGGAGGTCGGCCACGGTGACGCCCTGGTTGAAGGCCGCGACCTTGATGCGGCCGCGCAAGGCCGGCGTGACGTCGATGGTCAGGCGGGCGCTGTAGGCCTCGGCCTTGGCCGGGGTGCGGCCCTTGCCGTCGCCATCGACCCAGCGCTGGGCATCGTCGCGCGGACGGGCGCCGAGGAGGGGGGCGGGCCGCCGGGTCATGGCCGCCCCCGCAGCACCTCGGCGGCCAGCGCTGCCACCTCGCGCACCGCCGGCGACGCCCGGTCGATCTCCCGCGCCAGCAGGCCAGACCCGGCCGCCTCGGCGTAGATCACCCGTTGCGCCAGGCTGGCCTCCAGCGCCGGCACGCCCAGGCTGGCGATGGCGCGCTGGACCTCCCGGGCGATGCGGGTGCGCACCACGCGGCGGTTGACGACGAAGTGGGCCTTCAGCTCCGGGCGGTAGACACGGGCCTCGGCCACCAGGTCCAGCATGGCCTGGCTGGCCCAGACGTCGAAGCCGGACGGCTGCACCGGCACCAGCACCCGTTCCGCCGCCAGCAGGGCGGAGCGCACCAGGGCGGTGGTGCGTGGCGGCCCGTCGATGACGACGTGGGCGACGCCCCGGGCCAGGTCCGGCACCTCGCGGTGCAGGGTCTCCCGCGCCAGGCCCACCATGCCGAACAGCCGGCGGCGCCCCGCCCGTGCCCGCTGTTCCGCCCAATCCTGGGCGGAGGCCTGGGGATCGGCATCGACCAGCAGCACGGACGCGCCGGACCGCGCCCACTCTCCGGCCAGATGCAGGGCCAAGGTGGTCTTGCCCGCCCCGCCCTTCTGCGTCAGCACGGCGACGATCATGGCCGCCTCGCGCGCGGGCGCGGATGTAGGGCACTACCCTCAACAACAACCAAGAGTCTATTAAGAGTCATAGAGTCAGGGATTCGGCCAGCGCGAATTACTGATTGATGCCAATGGCTTGCTGACCACCCCCACGCCTGATCCACCGTCGAATCACGCCTGTTCCACCGTGGCGGCACGCCTAATCCACCGAGAGGATTCACAGCCCACCCTCCCCGTCTGTGGATGAAACCCCCGGCTTATCCCCAGGCACCACGGCGGCACTGTGGACGGACTCGGTGGATCGGGCGGCGTGCAGGGCCTCCCACCCGTGGTGTCGCACCAGGGTCAGGACATAACCCGCCAATACGCCCCGGCGCGCGATGCCACGCAGGTCCGCGATGAAATCGACCGGGCGGGCCAGGCTGCCGGACCGGGCCTGCAGGTCCGCCAGGGTGATGGTCCAGCCGGTGGATAACCCCGCATGCCGGCGCAGCAGGCGCCACAGCCAACGCTCCACCCCGCCGGTCAGCCGCAGGTAGGCGCGGTCGATCCGCAGCACCCGGCGGCGGACGACGACCGCCGTCCACAGCCATTCCGGCAGCAGAATGATCAAGCCGTCGCCGTCAGCGGTCCAACGCTCGATCCAATGGAAGCGCTGCCCCTCGGCCGTGGTGGCACCCAGCGTGGTCTCCACCTCGCTGGCCGCCAACCGCTCCAGCGCCTGGACCAGGGCGGCATATTGCGCCCGGCCCGTGCCGCGCCCGAGAAAGCGTAAAACCTGAAACGCGGGTGCGCGTAAAAGCGGCCCCGGCTCCAGCCCGCGATCGCGCCCCTCGGCCAATTGCGAGACCGCCCAGATCAACAGGTCGGCATCCCAGAGGGTGGCGAGGCCCGGCCCAGCGGCCTGGATCGACACCCGCAGATGGTCGCCCGCCCGCCGGTGCGACAGCGGCCGATGCCGGGGCCGCTTGGACAAGGAAAAGCAGGGCCAGACCATCAGGTCGATGGCATCGCGCACCGGGGCCCCGGCATGGATGGCGGGAAAGCCGCGCATGGGTCATCGCCTTCCCAACGACGCTGCCCGGCGCGGCGGCCGAACGGTGGTGGGGGTGACGTCGGTGGTGGAGGTCCGCCGGCCCTGGTCGGCCCAGCGCTGCAGATCGTCGACGGCGTAGATCACGCGACCGCCGATCTTGCGATAGACCGGCCCCGTGCCGAAGGTGCGGTGCTTCTCCAGGGTACGGCCGGACAGCCCTAACAGCCGGGCGGCCTCGGGCGTACGCAGATAGCGCGGCGGCAAGGAAGGATAAGGATCGAGCATGGGCGCACCCCGGCATGGCCAGGCGGCCCACCGGGAACGGGGCCGCATCGCCGGCAAGCATCGGCGGGCCGCCACCCCCTTGGGGATGGACGAAGTTCGGGGGGTGCGGAAAACGTCCACCCCGGGATCGACGCGGGACGACCTGCCCGTAAGGGGGAGACGCCGGCCAAGCACCTCATGCCTTCGGCAGAGGCCCGCATGGGCAGCTTGCCGATACACGGGCGGCGCGTATTTGATTGCGCGGGACACCGGTCCCGCCAGTCGGTTCAGCCGAGGAGCGCAAAGATGGCGGAAACCCTGACCGTGAGCCACCGCTGGCTCCGGGACGATGCCATGGCCTTGCTCTTGAGCGAGGCGTCCTGTGACTTTGGCATGCTCAACCAGACGCCCGATCCGCAGAAGGCCCGCGCGCTGGTGGCGGGCCTCTGCCTCATCCGCATGAGCGACAATTTCCGTTTCGCGTTCGAGAAGGAACTCGACACCTTGCGGCACACCCCCGGTTGGGGGCCGTTCTATTCCTGGATGATCATGACCAAGTTCCAGGTGACGGAGAATCCGGACGAATACCCGTTCTCGCTCACCGACCGGGAGTTCGATTACTATGCCACCAAGGAGTTCAGCGGCAAAATCGGTGACGTCCAAGGTATTTACAAGCCGCCCAACTTCTATACCGCCTTGGGCCAGGACATTGGCTCCTTCTTCGGCGGTGTCTTTGTGGGGATGATCGCCACCGCTTTCATCCCAGAGGCTGCCGGTGCCGCAGCCTTGAGCAGTGCCGCCTTTGGAACAACCGCAGCCCGAGCCGCCATCAGCAATTTGGCAGGCGCGGTCACAAACCGTCTGATGCCCGGCAATTCCTTGGCAGCCGCTCGAGCAGGAAGGCTGTGGCCCCGTTACGTGGCGGAATATAATCGGAGACTGCTACGGTGACCGTCTTGGCTGTCCGCAGTTGGATTGCGCGATATGGCCGCTGGTGGATATTGGCCGGCGGCTTTTTCGGCTTCCTGGCCCAGGCAGATAAGCGGTATGACTACGCCACGTTAGGAATGGCTATCGCGTCATTGGGTACATGGGGACTATTGCTCAACGCCGATATGCCGGGAAAATCTTTCGGCTATCGCCGACCTTTCCTGACCGTTTTGTTCTGGTTGGCCATCGCCTTGACCTTATTGTACTTGTGCTTGTTCTACGCCGTCGAAAGGCCGTAATGACGGCCAATTTTAACCCCCTGGTTATGTCGCGGAATATAAACTGAAGAATTTTGCAGTGACCATCTTGGCCGTCCGCAGCTGGGTCGCCCAGTACGGTCGCTGGCTGACAGTGGCCGGTTGGTTTTTGGGCTTTTTCGCCCAAGGCGACAAACGGTATGACTATGCCGCGTTGGGAACGGCCATCGCCTCTATTGGAACATGGGGTCTTTTGTTGCACGCCGACCTTCCCGGAAAACCCTTCGGCTATCGTCGCCCATTCTTGACCATCCTACTGCGATTATCTGTCGGGCTGACCTTACTCAGCATCTGCCTATTCTTCGCGGTGCAAACGCCGTAAAGGGATTCCGCCGTTCGCTGTTGGTCCCGTCAGCGTCTCAACAGGGCGCGATAGTCGCCATTGACCAAGCGGCGCCCCGTCGCCAGCACCCGACGCACCTGGGCCCTCATCGGACTGTCGGACCAATCCGCTGGCACCGCTCCCCACAATGCCGCCGCCACCTCCCGGCCGGATGCCCCGGCGGCGGCCAGGTCCAGCGCCCAGAGAATGAAGGTGGATTCCAGCGTGCGGCCGGTCGGCTTGAGAGCCGGCACAGGCGGCGCCCGGGTGATACGCGGGTTTTGGGCATAACGCCAGAACGCCAGCGTTGAGGCCAGTCGCTGGGGATGCCAGGCGTCAAACAGAGGCTGGGGGGCCAAGGCGGCACGGGCGGCAGGCGGATCCGGGCCTGGCAGCAGCAGGTGGTGCGCCAACCCCGGGCGAGGCGAGACGATCAACTGATAGCCATCGGGGGTCAGCAAGGCAGCCTGGCGACCGCCCCATCGATCAGGGTCAAAATGGATCAAGCACCCGGCGGCCAGCGGGGCCGGGGTCAACCGCACCAGGCGGGCCAGCGCGTCGGCGCGCCAGAACACGAACGCTTCCTGGGCCGTCAGGGCGGGGTCGGCCAGGACATCGCAGCCCCCAGCGGGCGGCGCGGTCAAACGGGATCACGGTCGCGGGTTCCGCCTTTTCAGCCTTGTGGTCCGCCTGGTAGGCGGTCGAACGGCGCAGGAATTCCCAGGCGAGCCCGTCATCGTCCAGGCCCTCGATATAGCGGTAGTCGGCGTCGAGGCGTTCTCGCTTAAACGGGCGCATGGCCCTCTCCGTGCACCGTTAGCGCGGATCAGTGAAGGCACCTTCCCCAACGAACAATGCCCAGCGCGAAGCGTCGTGTCTAGGTCGGCGGGCGTAGGTGCCACAGACGGAATTACCGCCCGTTTGACCTGAAGAGGCTCCCCCTGCCCCCAAAGGCGTAGAGCCGTGGATCCGTAAAAGCGGCTCCACGGATTTACTCCACCCGGCGGTCCCGCCCACTTTTATGCAGTTGCTCACGCCCATGCTCGGCCATCCAGCGTGCCCGGGCCAGATGGCTGTCGTAAGCGCGCAAGGCTTTGGCCCGGTCCCCTTGCGGATTGATTTGCAAGACTTCCCGGATGATGTCGTCGACGGCCCTGCCATCCCGTACCGCGTCTAGCAGCATCAGGTAAGTCGCAAAATGCTTACGGTCGTAGTCGGTGATCGTGGTGTCGCTCGGCGCCAGGTCGGCCACCGGCCCTGGGTTGACGGGGGATCGGGTCACGGATTGGGGCCCCTTGCTGATGGGACAGGTGGTCCTGCTTCTCCGCTGGGAGTATGCCATGGGTGCCCCTGCCCGGCGAAGGGGCGTTCGGGGGACGAACAGGTCAGGACATCAGGAGCGCGTATTATAGTACGTCGCATTAGAATACGCGATCCTGCTCCATCCTGGGGATGGACATCCGACGGCTCTTTGGGGCGAACCTGCGCCGCCTGCGAGATCGCGCCGGCCTCAGCCAGGAGGCCGTGGCGGCGCGCATGGGCGTGGACCGGGCCCATGTCAGCCTGATGGAACGTGGCCTGCAGAACGTCACCTTGACCACGCTCTGGGCGGTTTGTGAGGCCCTGCAGGTTCGGCCTGTCGAATTTTTTGACGAAAGCGTGGGTGATCCCGGGCCTTGATCCCGCGCCGGCCCCGCCGGCGCGCAAATTTCGCGCCAGCCCTCAGGATCCAAGCCTGTGAAGGTTGGGGCCGGCATTATACCGGCCCCCTGTTCTCCCCTACGCGGCCACCCGGTCCATCAAGCGCTTGGCCTTCTGCTCCAGGTCCAAGCGGGCATCCTGGTGACCCTTGGCGCGGGCCACGGCGGTGATGCCCTGGATGAAGTCGAACACGCTTTCCGGGGGCTTGCCTTCCTCCCGCAAGACGGTTTCGATGA
This sequence comes from Nitrospirillum bahiense, assembly GCF_007828025.1. Classification (NCBI taxonomy): domain Bacteria; kingdom Pseudomonadati; phylum Pseudomonadota; class Alphaproteobacteria; order Rhodospirillales; family Azospirillaceae; genus Nitrospirillum; species Nitrospirillum bahiense. The sequence continues at coordinate 75,627 of NZ_VITO01000002.1, read as the reverse complement.
CGCGGGCGGCATCCTGGCGGCCCAGGCCGGCGCGGCGGCTGAGGAAGTCCGTGCGCTCCTCATCCTTGGTGGCGACGATGGTGTCGCGGGCGGCCTTGATGCCGGCAATGAAGCCGGCGGGACTGCTGGCGGCGAAGCGCTCCAGGGCCGGGGCCGCCTGGTGGGCGAAGCGGCCAGCGGCGTATTTGCTATGGCGGATGGTGATCTCCTCCAAGCCCTCCACGCCCCAAAGATTGCGGTTCTGGCAGACGCCCCGCAGGAAGAAAGAGGCGATGCCCAGCGTCTTGCTGCCGACCTCCGAATTCCAGCAATAGAAACCCCGGAAATACAGGTCCGGTGATCCATCGGCCAAACGCCCGGCCTCGATGGGGTGAGTGTCGTCCACCAGAAACAGGAAGACGTCGCGGTCGCTGGCGTACAGCGTGGTGGTCTCAGCGCTGATGTCGACATGGGGGTTGTGGGTCATGGTTGACCAGTCCAGCGTCCCCGGCACCTTCCACCGGGTGTCGCCCGTGCCGTTGCCGGCGATGGCGCGCACGGCGGCCACCAGTTCATGGTCGTGGATGCGGCCATAATCCGGCCCCGTCACCGCCCGCAGTTCAAGCCGGCCGTCGTCCGTCTCTAGGGTCTTGACCTGTTCCGCCCGATGATGAGTCAGGCCGTATTGCAGGTTGATGCCCGCCAAGGGGGCCGGTAGTTGTCGCAGATAGCCGGCGGGCGCGCCCACCAGGCCCGCCAGCTGGCCGAAACTCCAGTGCGTCGGCGCCAGGGCGGCCCCCTCCCCCGGCAGGCGCAAGGCCAGGCTGTCCGGGTCGTCGCGGTGGGCCTCCACCAGAATATGCCGGCTCTCCACCGTGCGGGTGCGGGAGCGGTCGGCACGGTCGCGCACCGCGTCATAGAGGTCGGCCAAGCTAAGATAGCGCTCGTCCGCCGGGCGTGAGAACCATTCCGATGACACGCGGCCAACCCGCCGGCCGCGCGTCACGTCCACCTTGAAGGGGGCGGCCACCGGGGCAGCGTCGAGGGTTTGGGTCACCAGGCTCATGATCTGTCTCCTTGCAGGTAAGATGACGAGGGGAAGCAGCGGCTGCTGCTTCCCGGAGGCGGGTGACCGCGCGGGTGGGTGGGGGCGAATGCGGCATGGCCCGGCCGGGTTTGCGGGGAACGGGTGGGCCTCGGCCCGCCCAGGGCACCGCAGCCCTGCCGGGCGCCAGGCGGCATTCGCGGGGAGGGAGGGCCCAGGGCCCTCCCTCCCAACAACGGCCCCGCGACCGCCCTGGCGGTGCGGGGCTGACACGGCATCGAGCCGGAATCCCGGCTCTCCGCAAATCCTGCCCCCCGGATTTGCTGAAACCTGGATTTGCGCCGAAGCGGCTTTACGGAAAAGAAAAGGCGCCCCGCCGGGGTGGACGGGGCGCCGCTGGTGGGATCAGGGATCAGTTGCCGTTGCGGCGGGACCAGATGAGGCTGTAGCCCTTGCCGTCGTCCATCTCCACCAGGCTGGCGTAGATGGGCTGGGCGAAACTGGGATCGTCCAGCTTGAGGGAGAGGTAGGGGCGGCCCGTGTCCTGGGCGGTCTTCTTCCAGGCGGCGCCGATCTCGGCGGAGCCGGCGTAGACGCGGAAGTCGGGGGCGCTGTCCTTGGCCTTATCGGCCTCGGCGGTGATGCGGGCCTTGGCGTTGACGGTGAGGGTGCGGACGGAGCCCGTGTAGTTGCCGTTCTCGTCCTTGGTGAAGGTGCCGATGGTCGCCATGATGTCGTCTCCTGGGAGGGTCCGGGGCCGCCGGTCGCGGCCTCGATGGTGATCCGACCGGCCGAGGGGGAAGCGCCCGCACCGCCCTGGCGGCCGCAGCGATAGCGAAGGACGGCTGGCGGGGCGTTTTATTGGTGCGCGAGGAGGCGCCGCCCAGCGGCGCTGGGGAATAAAACGCCCCGCCGGCCGTTGCGGGACGGAGCTTCCCTTTCGGCCAGGGTCACCTGACGAGAGGCCGTGACGGGTGGCCCTGGCACCGGTGTTCCCGGAGACGCTGGCGATGGCCGCCGTCTTTGCCAAGGTGCCGCGATGGCACTGCGACCCCGTCCCCCTTCCTACCCTCTGCGGCCAAGTCCCTTGCCGCTGGCAGGGACAAGGCCTAAATTGATGTCCACGAGGACACGAATTATGCCACTGCCCAGCTACAGCCCCCAAGAGACCGCTGCCATTACCGGCGCGCCGCTGGCCGCCATCCAGCGGGCGATCACCCGCCAGGCCATCCCCGCCCGGGCCATGGGCAAAACCGGCCGGCGGCAGCTCAATGAGACGGCGCTGCTGGCCTTCGCCCTACTGGAGGCCCTGCCGGCGGAGGTGCGCCTCTCCCCGGCGACGGTCTACAACCTGTTGCGGGAAGACCCGCAGCGGCGCGACGTGGTGCTGGGCGAGGTCGTCCGCATCGATGCTGCCAAGGCCTTGGAAGGCACGCGCCGACGCCTGGCGCTGTATGACCGGGCGGCTGACATCATCGTCAAGGACCCCGCCATCCTGGGCGGGGCCCCGGTGATCAAGGGGACCCGCATCACCGCCCAGTCCATCCTGGGCCGGTTGGAGGCCGGGGACGATGCCGACAGCATCCTGGAAGACTATCCCGCCCTGGACCGCGACACCCTGGAGGTGGCGGCCCTATACGCCAAGGCCAACCCCTTGCGGGGCCGACCGAGCGGCAAGCTGTGGCCCCGCGCTTCCTGATCGATGAGAACCTGTCGCCCCAGGTGGCCCGTCATCTGCGGAACACCCTGGGATATGACGCCGCCCATGTGAACGAGGTGGGCTTGAGCGGCCAGCCAGACGACGCGGTGTTGGCCTGGGCAATGGAGCGCCGGCACATCGTGGTCACCAGCAACGCCGACGACTTCCGCCGCCTGGGCCGGGCCAGCCCTGGCCATCCGGGGCTGGCTATACTGCTGGACGCCGTGGGCCGCCAGCAGCAGGTGGCGCTGACCGTCATCCTCGCGGAGGCGGTCGAGGCCCGCCTTCAGGCCGGGGAACCCGCCGCCGGGCAGTTGTTCGAGGTGGACCGAGCCGGAGCGGTCAGGGTGTTTCCTCTGCCCTAAAAGGAAAATGATCAGGAACGATCAATAAAGGGGAATGCCTACCTCCCTCAGGGCACCAGGATCAGCTATTAACGCGAAGCATGATTCAGAATATGTTCCGTGGTAACATATTCGACAGCCGTTCATGTTCTAACCATGAGCGACCTGCGAACCATCCTCGCCGAGAACCTTCGGCGACTGAGAAAAGACAAGGGCCTGTCACAGGAAGATCTCGCCGGCCTGTCAGAGGTTGATCGTACTTACATCAGCCTGATCGAGCGCAAGCGAAACTCCATCAGTCTCGACAAATTGGAACAAATCGCGACTGCTCTTAATGTCGACGCTTATTTGCTGATCAAGCCATAGAGCGACTTAAAACCCGTTTGCCAAACATCAATATTGGAACCTTACCGCGTCTCAGGTGAGTGCGATCACTCACGTCGGCATCAGTGGCGCGGCACGATCTCACGGTTGAAAACGCAGAATATATTCTGCACTCTGTCCCTCTCGGTAAACCCCTGCCGGCATGGGAGACGGACGATGCCCCTGTCCCATTACACCGACCCAATGGTTTTCGCCCTGGCGCTGGCTCAAGCGCCCCAGGTGCGGGGAATCCGCCACGCCGGGCATTTCAACCTGCTGGTCTCCTGGATGCGGGCGCGCGTGGACGACGGCTATCCCGCTTGGTCAACCGTGCGAGAGCGCGTCCAAGCCCTCTACCGCGATTTTCTGGTGGTCGCCGATCTGCACGCGACCCCACCCCGCTGGCATGACGTCGGCTGGAGCGCCGGCAACCTGCTGGCCAGCCGTTTCGACATCAGCGCCAACCTGCCCGGTGCCCCCGCCTATCACGCCGGCAAGATGGCGGTCGCTACCTATGATGAAATCCCCAGCCGGCAAGAGGTCTTGGGCCTGTTGGCTCTGCCAGTTCTTCATATCCAGCAGGAAAAGCCGATTTCCGTGATGGGTGTCTTCATGCTGGCGCCAAAGGCGGAGCGGTCGAATTCCATTCCTTGGCGCGGAGGGGAGCGGGCACCGCATCATCGGCTGCACTGAGCAAATCCATTTTTATTTTCGTCGCAGAAGCGCTCATTTCCGGCGCTCCCTTGGCTCCGATGCCATCAATACCGAGTATGGGTATCATTTAATTATATTGGGGCTATTCCTGCGCCTTGATTTGCAGGATCATGGACTTACTTCAGCATGGTGCCTCTGCTCGTGCCGAACCCGAATGGCGATGGAATACAAATGTCCGACTCGACCCTGAACCTGACCACCAACATCGTGGCCGCCTATGTCTCCCACAACCGCGTGGATGTGGCGGACCTGCCGTCCCTGCTGAAGGCCACCTATGACAAACTGGTGGCGTTGGAAAACCCGCCGGCGGAGGCGGCCACGCCGGAGCCGTTGACGCCCGCCGTTCCGGTGCGCCGCTCGGTGACGCCCGACCACATCGTCTGCCTGGAAGACGGCAAGAAGTTGAAGATGCTGAAGCGCCACCTGCGCACGGCCTACAACCTGACGCCGGACGAATATCGCGCCAAGTGGGGCCTGCCCTCGGATTATCCCATGGTGGCGCCCAATTACGCCGAGCGCCGGTCGGGTTTGGCCAAGGCCAATGGCCTGGGCACCCGTGCCCAGCGCGACACGGTGGCCACCCCAGCTGCGGAACCGGCCAAGAGGAAGCGCGCCGCCAAGAAGGCGGCGTAAGGCCGGCGGGGCCGGTCATCCCGGCCCCGCCTTCCCGACACCTCGTTACTCCGCCGCCTGATCCAACGCCGGCGCCGGCTCGCGCCGTGCCGTGCGCAACAGGGCGGGCAGCCAGGATCTGCCGGCCAGCAAGCGTTCCGCCTGCTCCGCCATCTCCCCCTTCTTCAAGCCGCTGATCGCCTCGGCGTCGCGCACCGATACGCCCTCGCCCACCGCTTCCACGATACGGGCCTTGGTGACCCGCCCCAGATAGCTGTCGACCGTGGCGGACCAATGCCGGCTCATGTCCAGGTCCAGGACGGTGGCCAGGGCATCGGCATGGGCCAGGCGGCGCGGGTCATGGCTCCAGGGCGCCTGCACGCCATGGACAAGGGTGGCCACACAGAAAGCCAGCAGGCGAGCCAGGACGGCGGTTTCCTGCGCCAGCACCCAGACCCAAAGCTCATCCGGCGAGGACGGCAATTGCCGGGCCCAGTCGTCATGGCGACTGGCGACGGCGCGGGCGGCGGAACCGTCCGCCACCGGATTGATGAAGACCACGGGCGCCGTCTCCAGCCGCAGGCAGCTTTGCGGTAGGTAACCGCCGCCATGGAACAAGGGCAGCGCCAAGGCATGCACCACGGCGGCCAGGGCGACGTCGGGCCGGTCCATCAATGCCGCCTGAAGTCCGGCGGTACGGTGGGTGGTCAGTTCCTCCACCAGGCGCTCGGATAGCGGCGTCAGGCCGTCCGTTTCCTCCTCGGCGGTTGCACTGATTGCCTCGGGCTCGTCCCGCGCAGCCGGCAGCGAGGCGGGCTCAGGGACAGGCTCGGGCGGCGCTTCATCCTCCGGCCGGATAAAGCCACGCTCCACCCGAAGCGCACCATCAGCCCCCAGGCAGACGAAGGCGCCGCCGCGCGCGATGTCATCGGGATCATAGGCCTCGCGATCACGCAACGCGGCGATCCGGGCCTCCAGGTCCTGAAAGGCGGTATCCGCCTCAGGGGACGCATCGCCCTCCAGACGGTTGGACAGCGCCTCATAGTCCCGCTCCAACGCGTCCAGGGCGGCCTGTTCGTCCGCGTCGAGCGGTGCGGGCACGGGGTAGGCACGGCGTAGGCCCGCAGCCAGGCCATAGGCGAATTCCGGATGGACGGCCACCCATTTCCACCCCTCCGCGCGCACGGCAACCGCCTCGGCCTCCAGCTTCTCGGCCACCAGCCGGTCCAGCAGCGGCACATCCTCCAGGTAGACCCCCTGGTCGTCGGCGCTGAACAGATCGCGCAACACCGGGCCGCCCGCCGACTCATAGGCGGCGATACCGACGAAACGGACGCGCCTGTCAGTGGCGGGGACATGGGCCTGGGTCAGCAGGCGGCGGATCGTCTCCGCCGACTTGTTCCAGGTCAGGTCGCCCCAAACCTGTTCCTGGCGGGCGTGGTCGTCGGTCAGGGCGAAGGCCATTAACTGCTCCAGCGTCATCAGCCCTTCGCGGTACTGCGTCATCAAGCGGGGGGACACGGCGCCCAGCTTGAGGCGCTGCTTCACCGTCCGCTCAGCCACGCCGAAGCGGGCCGCGATCTCCAGAGCCGGCAGGCCCTCGGCAACATGCAAGTGATGGAAGGCCTCGAACTGGTCGGCCGGGTGGGGCGGAACGTAGCTGTTCTCGGCCAGGCTGACCTCCAGGGCGTTGGCCGTCCCCAGCAGGGCGCAGGGGATGGGGGCCGCCTTGGGCAGGCGCTTACGCTGGGCCAGGAGCTTGAGCGCCGCCAGCCGGCGCCCGCCGGCCACCACCTCATAGCGGCCCGTCTCCTGCCCCTGGCCGTCGAGGACAGGCCGGACGGTGAGGTTTTGCAGCAGGCCGTGGGCGGCGATGCTGGCCGCCAGTTCCTCCAGCCCGCTATCGCGGGCGGTCTTGCGCATGTTGGCGTCCGAAGCGCTGAGCTTGGACAGGGGCAGGGTCAAGAGCTCTCCCATGATCGTCTCCATCGGTAAAATCCCGCCGGGAAGCACCCGTGCGTGCTTCCCGGAGGCGGGTGACCGCGCGGGGGGAGAGGGGGGCGAGCGCCGACGCGCCCGGCCGGGCTGCCAGAACGGGCGGGACCGTCGCGGCGCCCGTCATCATGAGCTTGACGCCGGGCCTGCGCGGCCGCGGCCCTGCCGGTCGGCGCCCGGCACTCGCGGGGGAGAGGGGGCGGAGGGCCCCCTCTCCCCTATGAAAGGAGAGCCTCAGGAAAACTGTGGGACCTTCACATCGTCATGAGCGCGGACACATGCCAGTTTTACGACAGGCCCGCCAATTACTCTCTATATCCTGAGAATTCTCGCACTTGACCTGAATAATCCGCTTCAATCGCTTCAGGTCATCAAGAGGTGGACGACATGAAACGATTGGAAAGTCACGTCCAAACGCGGACGATACGCCGGCATCAATTGCGGGAAATCGTACCGCTCGCAGATACGACCATCTATGACATGGAGCAGCGTGGTGAATTCCCGCAGCGTTTCTACCTCACATCACGCTGCGTGGTGTGGGATCTGGGCGAGGTTGAAGCCTGGCTTGAGGCACGCCGACAAGCGTCACGGGCCAAAACTATTAATCGTGCCCCAGCCCCTGACGTGAAGCTGCGAAAGACCAGGCCCGTCAAGCGGTAGGCTCTGGCGCCAAAAGGTCCATTGCCGGCGGCAGCAGGCTCGGGAGGTATTTCCTCCCTGCCGCCCAAGCGTCGACCAAGTTGGCCCATTCCTGCAACATGTGCCGGCGTTGGTGTTCGTATTCCGCGCGGTTGTACGTGCCGCGTGAGGACCGGCTGTCCTCGTGGGCCAGACACTTTTCTATCCAGTCGCGGTTGAAGCCCAACTCGTTCAGGAGGGTGGAGCCCGTCCGCCGAAGGTCGTGAACGGTGAAGGCCGCCAGCGGCAGTCCCTCCTTCTCCGCGCGCGCCACGACCGCTGTCGTGATCCGGTTGAAGGTCGCCCGCGACATCGGCGCATCCGCATCATAGCGCGAGGGCAGCAAGTACCGCGAACCACCAGCGCAGGTCTTGAGCGCGATCAGGATATCGATGGCTTGTTGCGCCAGGTACACATTGTGCGGCTTGGCCCGCTTCATCCGCTCTTTCGGAATAGCCCAGACCGCGTTCTCAAAATCGACCTCGTCCCAGGTTGCGTCCAGCAGTTCACTCTTGCGCACCATGGTGAGCAGGATGAACTTAAGGCTGAGCCGGATGGTGGGCAGCGTGGGAACGTGCTCCAACTGCCCCAGCATGAGCCGGATCTCCAACGGTGACAGCGCCCGGTCCTTCGGGACAAAGGTAGCGATGGACGCCGGGTTGACGCTCTCGGCAGGGTTCGCCACCTTCTCGCCGTGCAGGATGGCGAAGCCATAGATGAGCTTCACAATGTCCCGGACCTGCACGGCCGTGGCGGGAGCGCCGCGCGCCTTCACCTTCGCACACATGGCACGGACATCATCCGGCTCGATCTCAGTCAGCAGTCGGTTCCGGAATGTGGGAAGGATGTCCCGTTCATAAATTATCCGCCGCATCGCGCGCGTGCTATCGGCCATTCGGGCCTCCTGCAGCCAGCGCTCACCAAACTCGCCAAAGCGTTTGGCCTCCTTGAGGCGGCGCTTTTCCCGCTGCTTCTCTTGGGCTGGCGACCGTCCCTCCAAAACCGCCCGTCGGGCTTCGATCACCTTATCCCTGGCACGCGCCAGGGATAGGTCGGCGGCGCCATATCGACCCAACGTCACGGACTCCCGCCTTCCGTTCAGGTGATAGTCCAGCCTGAACACAATCGTGCCCGATGGCTGGACAACGACGTACATACCGTCACGGTCCGAGACCTTGTACGCTTTACCCTTTGGTTTCAGTGCCTTGATACCAGCGTCCGTCAGCATTCTGGGCCTCCGACATCGCCAAAAGCGCGATAGCGCCGCCAAAAAATACCGTCAGCCCAAAAGGGCCTCGGTGCACAGGCATTTTATCCTTTTAGTTCAACACACTGAGGTCAAAAAAAATACCGTCAGGAGCTTGATCACCCCTGACGGTATCTTCACTCGGCGCTGTCGGCAACAACCGACATACCGTCAGCCAGACCGTCAACTGCGAGGCTAGCCCGGTGATCGGCCTTGATAGACGGCGACGGATTATTTAAGCGATTTCAGTGTTTTATGTCGTACTCTAGAGTGCTGCCGAGTGCCGGCGCGTAGGCACAAATCACTCCCACTCGATCGTACCCGGCGGCTTGCTGGTGATGTCGTAGGTCACGCGGTTGATGCCGCGCACCTCGTTGATGATGCGGGTGGCGACGCGGCCCAGGAACTCGTGGCTGAAGGGGTAGTAGTCGGCGGTCATGCCATCGACCGAGGTGACGGCCCGCAGCGCGCAGGCATAGTCATAAGAGCGGCCGTCGCCCATGACGCCCACGGTGCGCACCGGCAGCAGCACGGCGAAGGCCTGCCAAATCACGTCGTACAGGCCGGCGTTGCGGATCTCCTCCAGGTAGACCGTGTCGGCCTTGCGCAGGATCTCCAGCTTCTCCGGCGTGATCTCGCCAGGAATGCGGATGGCCAGGCCCGGGCCCGGGAAGGGGTGCCGGCCGATGAAGGCCTTGGGCAGGCCCAGTTCCACGCCCAGGCGGCGAACTTCGTCCTTGAACAGCTCGCGCAGCGGCTCCACCAGCCTCAGGTTCATGCGCTCCGGCAGGCCGCCCACATTGTGGTGCGACTTGATGGTGACGCTGGGACCACCGGTGAAGCTGACGCTTTCGATCACGTCGGGGTACAGCGTGCCCTGGGCCAGGAAGCCGGCGCCGCCGATCTTCTTGGCCTCGGCGTCGAAGATCTCGATGAAGGTGGCGCCGATGGTCTTGCGCTTCACCTCCGGGTCGCTGACGCCGGCCAGTTTGCCCAGGAACAGGTCGGCCGCGTCCACGTGCACCAGCGGGATGTTGTAGTGGTCGCGGAACAGCGTCACCACCTCATCCGCCTCACCGGCGCGCATCAGGCCGGTATCGACGAAGATGCAGGTCAGTTGGTCGCCGATGGCCTCATGGATCAGCACGGCAGCGACGGAGCTATCGACGCCGCCGGACAGGCCGCAGATGACCTTGCCGGTCCCCACCTGGGCGCGGATCTTCTCGATGGCCTGAGCCTTGAAGGCGGCCATGGTCCAGCTGCCCGACAGGCCGGACACGGAGAACAGGAAGTTGCGGATCAGCGCGTCGCCGTGCGGGGTGTGCACCACCTCCGGATGGAACTGCACGGCGTAGAAGCGGCGGCTGTCGTCGGCGATGATGGCATAGGGCGCGCCCTCGCTCGTCGCCACGATGCGGAAGCCTTCCGGCAGCTTGGCGACGCGGTCGCCATGGCTCATCCACACCTGCTCGCGCGCACCCACCTGCCACACGCCCTCGAACAGGGCGCAGGGCTCCTTCACATCGACGAAGGCGCGGCCGAACTCGCGGGTCTCACCCGGCTCGACCTTGCCGCCCAGCTGCTCGCACATCGTCTGCTGCCCATAGCAGATGCCCAGCACGGGCACGCCCGCGGCGAAGACGATGCCGGGCGCGCGGGGGCTACCCTCTTCCGTCACCGAGGCCGGGCTTCCCGACAGGATGATGGCCTTGGGCCCATAGGCCTGGATGGCCGCCTCGCTCATGGAATAGGGGTGGATCTCGCAGTACACCCCCGCCTCGCGGACCCGCCGGGCAATGAGCTGGGTCACCTGCGACCCGAAATCGAGAATGAGGACCCGATCGGACGTCGTCTCTGTGGCCATGGGCTTATCCCTATCATTGGGGGTTGCGAGGGTGGCCGCACGCTAGTCCAAGGCACCCCGGCACGGCAAGCGTTGGACAGGCAAGGGGCCCCCGCGCCGAACGCGGGAGAACGGACCGGCCGGATTTGGACTGGCTGGACTCTGATTTGTTATTTTGCTAAATAACGAATTATAGCCTTTCCCGTGGAGCATCCATGCGTCCCCTCCTCCGTCGTTTGCTGGCCGCCGCGCTGATCCTCACGGCGCCGATGGCTTTGGCCCAATCCCCCGACACGTCCGATACCGAGGTCAGCCTGGGGGGTGGCGGCGGTTCATTCCTATATGGCTCCCTGATGCGGCCCGCGGACTGGAAAGGCGGGGTGGCGGTGCTGATGCAGGCGGGGTCCGGCCCCTCGGACCGCGACGGCAATTCCACCCTGCTGACGGTGCGTGGCAATGTGCTGAAGCTGATCGCCCAAGGGCTGGCCGCCTACGGCGTCGCCAGCCTGCGGGTGGACAAGCGCTGCATCGCCAAGAGTGCCGCCGCCTGCCCCGGCGAGGACAATTTGCGTTTCTCGACCTATGTCGATGACATGGCGGCCTGGGCCCGCTATCTCGCGCGCCAACCCCAGGTGCGCTGCGTCATGCTGTTGGGCCATTCGGAGGGGGCGACCATCGCCACCCTGGCCGCCGCCCAGCTGGCCAAGGAGAAGGTACCGGTTTGCGGCGTGCTGTCGCTGTCCGGCGCCGGCCGGCCCTTCGGCGACATCCGTCTGCAGCAGATCCGCGACCGGGGCGCCCCGCCGGCCATCCTGGACAAGGTGGCGGCGATCGAGGCGGCGCTGAAGGAAGGCCGCACGGTGGACGACGTGCCGCCGGCCCTGCAGGTGCTCTACCGCCCCGCCATCCAGCCTTATGTCATCTCCCAAGGGGCCGTCAGCCCGACGCAAGCGGCGGCGGCCCTGACGGTGCCCCTGCTGGTGCTGCAAGGCGACACCGATCTGCAGGTCACGGTCGAGGACGCCTGCCTGCTGGCCCAGGCGCAACCGGCGGCCACCTTGGCCCTCATCCCAGGCGCCAACCATATGCTGAAGGCAGCACCGGCCGAGCCCAAGGCCAACATCGCCACATACGCCGATCCCACCCTACCCCTGGCCCCCGGCGTCATGGACGCCATCACCGCCTTCATCCACAAGGCGGCGGCGGGGAATTAGCAACCGCCCCTTGCGCCCAGGCAGGTATATCCCCATCCATAGCGAAACCGATTGGGGGACCCGCCTTGGCCGACCTGAGCCTGCTCGACAATCCCGTCTGGAACGCGCTGACCACAGCCCACCAGTCCCTTGGGCAGGTCCACGGCCTGGCCGCGCGCTATCAGGACGATATCTCCCCCCTCGCCGGCCTGGGCGAGCCCACGGCGGCGGCGCTGGCCGACCTGGCGGCCCTGGTGCCGGCGGGCCAGGGCATCGGCCTGGTCAGCCCGGCGGCCCTCGACATCCCGCCCGGCGACTGGCAGGTGCTGCGCGCCCGGGAGGTGGACCAGATGGTGTGCCAGTCCCTGGCGCCCCAGCCCGCCACCCCCGTGATCCACCTGACCGCCGACGACGTGCCCGACATGATGGACCTGGCCAAGCGGACGGAGCCCGGGCCCTTCCTGGACGGCACCATCCGCATGGGCGCTTATTTCGGCCTGCGCAGCCCGGACGGGCGGCTGATGGCTATGACCGGCCAGCGCATGCGCCTGCCCGGCTTGCGCGAGGTCAGTGCCGTCTGCACCGATCCGGATTTCCGGGGCCGGGGCCTGGCCTTGGCCCTGGTCAGCGCCGTGGCCGCCGGTATCGTCGCGGAGGGCGACACACCCTTCCTGCACGTCAAGACCGAGAACGAGGGCGCCAAGCGCGTCTATGAGAAGCTGGGCTTCCGGGTGCGGCGGGCTGTGCACTTCATCGTATTGCGGCGACTCTGACCCTACCGGCTCAACCCTCGCTGTACGACGACAGCCGGGCGAGTGGCGCCAAGTCCAGCCAACCGTAGGCGACCTCGGTCAGGCGGGCGCCGGCGAACGTGATGGGCTGTTCCGCCAAACGACTTCCCCCCAAGCGCTCATAGAACCAGCGGGCGGGGTTGTCGCGCAGCACCCAAACGCAGGCGGAGCGCATGCCTGAACTCATCAGCTCGGTCGCCATGGCGGCCATCAGGCGGCGGCCGTGGCCCTGGTTCTGAGCGTGGTCGTAGAGGTAGATGGCGTAGAATTCACCCTCGTACCCCCGCATGTCGGTGCGCTGGGGCCCGCAGGTGGCGAAGCCCACCACGCCCGTGGCCGGCAGGCCGTCAGCGGCGATGTTCTCCCCCATGGCGACGAAGGTGCGGCGCTGGCGCCCGGCCAGCAAGCCGCGCCAGCGCTGGGCATGCGCCTCCGGCGACAAGCCCACCAGGTAATCGTCAGGCAATTGCCCCGGATAGGTCGTGCGCCAGCTGGCGACATGGACGCGGGCGATGGCCGCGGCGTCCGCCACGGTGGCAGGCCGCACCAAACCGATTTCCGCCGGACCGTGAGCCATGCGCCGCCCCTCGTTCCCGTTACCGTCCCCACCATCCTGCCGCAGAAGCGCGCGCCCCGCCAGAGGGGGACGCGCCAAACGGAACCCAAATGGAACAAGGATGGTGGCGGGAGGACAGTACCGGGCGGCTGGTCAGGCCTCGGCGGCGTCCTCGCCCGCCTGTTCCACCCCTTCCGGCTCATCGGCGGTGGCGGTACCGGCGGCGGCCTCCTTGCGCACCATGACGGCGGCGAAGAAGCCGTCGGTGTCATGGCGGGCCGGGGACAGCGACAGCATGCCGTTGGTGCTGGGCGGGGTGCCCATGCCCTCGGGCCAGGCCTCGGTGATGGGCAGCAGGGTGAAGTCCGGATGGCCGGCCAGGAAGCCGGTCACCTGGTCCTGGTTCTCCTCCGGCAGCAGGGAGCAGGTGGCGTAGACCAGGCGGCCGCCGGGGCGTACCAGGCGGGCGGCGCTGTCCAGGATTTCCGCCTGCAGGGGCAGCAGCTCCGACAGGCCGGGGCCCAGCTGGCGCCAGCGGGCGTCGGGGTTGCGGCGCCAGGTGCCGGTGCCGCTGCACGGCGCGTCCACCACCACGCGGTCGAAGCGGCCCTTGTGCCGCTTCACCCAGGGATCGCGGGCGGACTTGATGGGCCGCGTCTCGATGTTGTGCAGGCCGGCCCGGCGGAACCGCTCCTGCGCCCGCTTCAGCCGGCCGTCCAGCACGTCGCAGGCGACCACCCGGCCCTTGTTGTTCATCATGGCGGCGATGGCCAGCGTCTTGCCGCCGGCGCCGGCGCAGAAGTCCACCACCTGTTGGCCCGGCTGCGGATTGGCGGCGAAGGCCACCAACTGCGAGCCCTCGTCCTGGATTTCCAGCAGGCCGTCCTGGAAGGCCTTCAGCGTGGCGATAGGGAAACGGTTGCGCACCCGGATGCCCAGGGCGGAGATCTTGGTCGGCTCCGCCTGCACGCCGGCCTTGGCCAAGGCCGCCAGCGCCTGCTCCCGCGTGCCCTTCACCGGGTTCACCCGCAGATCCATGGGGGCCACCCCCAGCATGGCCTGCATCTCTGGCACGAAACGTTCGCCCAGGGCATTGCGCAAGGTATCCGCCGCCCAGTCCGGCACCTCCGCCACCACGGCGTCGGGCTGCTGCGGATGATCCAGCGTGTGGGTCTCCAGCGCCTGGATCAGGGCGCGCTCATGCGCCTCCAGCGGCAGGGGCGCGAACTTGCCGCCATTGAAATGCTCCGCCACGGAAGAAGCGCTGCGGCCCCGGGTCAGCAGCTCGTCGGCGATCAGCAGGGCGCGCGCGTCCACCGCCGGCTGGCCCTCTCCACCATAGCCTGACCGGCTCAGCCACCAGTGCAGCCGGGCCCAGCGCCGCAAGATGCCGTAGACCTTCTCGGCCACGTCAGTGCGGTCCTTGGCGCCGATGTAGCGGCGGGCGCGGAAGAAGGCGCTGGCCACGGCATCGGCGGGGCGCGGCGTGGCCAGAACTTCCGTCAGAAGGTCGATGGCCGCCTGCAGGCGGGCGGTCGGGGTCATAAGTACGTTTCCTCAAACGCCGGCGGGCCATCCGGCCCTTGGCTTATCCTCGGTTCCCAGTCCGCTTCGTTCCCCGGAAACCTCCGATGGCTGCGGTCGCAGCCTACAGCGGCATGTGTCTCTCATGCCGCTGCGCAGCGGGGGGGGGGCGGGAACACCGGCCGAAATCAACCCGGACGGTAGTTCGGCGACTCGTTGGTGATCTGGATGTCGTGGACGTGGCTTTCGCGCAGGCCCGCGTTGGTGATGCGCACGAAGCGGCAGTTCTGCTGCATCTCCGGCAGGGTGGCGTTGCCGGTGTAGCCCATGGCCGCGCGCAGGCCGCCCACCAGCTGGTGAATGACGCTGCCCACCGGGCCCTTGTACGGCACGCGGCCTTCCACGCCCTCGGGCACGAGCTTCAGGGTGTTGGTGACCTCGGCCTGGAAGTAGCGGTCGGCGGAACCGCGGGCCATGGCGCCCACCGAGCCCATGCCACGATAGCTCTTGTAGCTGCGGCCCTGGTACAGGATGACCTCGCCCGGGCTTTCGTCCGTGCCGGCGAACATGCTGCCCAGCATGGCGACGTCGGCACCGGCGGCGATGGCCTTGGCCAGGTCGCCGGAATACTTGATGCCGCCGTCGGCGATGACGGGGATGCCGCGCTCACGGCAGGCGTCCACCACGTCCATCACGGCGGTCAGCTGGGGCACGCCCACGCCGGCAACGATGCGGGTGGTGCAGATGGACCCGGGACCGATGCCCACCTTGATGGCGTCCGCGCCGGCGTCGATCAGGGCGCGGGCGGCGTCACCGGTGGCGACGTTGCCGGCGATGACCTGAGTGTAGTTCGATAGGGCGCGGGCGGCGCGCACCTGGTCGGCCACCTTGCTGGAATGGCCATGAGCGGTATCGACCACCAGCACGTCAACCTGGGCATCGAACAGGGCCTCGGCACGGGCCAGGCCGTCCGGGCCGGTGCCGGTGGCGGCGGCCACACGCAGGCGGCCCTTCTCGTCCTTGCAGGCGTTGGGGTGCGACTGCGCCTTCTCGATGTCCTTCACCGTGATCAGGCCGATGCAGCGGTAGCTATCGTCCACCACCAGTAGCTTTTCAATGCGGTTGGTGTGCAGCAGGCGCTTGGCCTCGTCCTTGCCCACCCCCTCACGCACGGTGATCAGGTTCTGGTGCGTCATCAGCTCCGACACGGGCTGGCGCGGGTTGGTGGCGAAGCGCACGTCGCGGTTCGTCAGGATGCCGACCAGCTTGCCGGCGCCACCGTTCTCCACCACCGGGATGCCGGAGATGCGGTAGCGGGCCATCAGGCCCAGGGCGTCAGCCAGGGTCGCGTCGGCCGCGATGGTGATGGGGTTGACCACCATGCCGGACTCGAAACGCTTCACCTTGCGCACTTCCTCGGCCTGGCGCTCGATGTCCATGTTGCGATGGACGACGCCCATGCCGCCGGCCTGGGCCATGGCGATGGCCAGAGCCGATTCCGTCACGGTGTCCATGGCGGCGGACATCAGGGGGATGCCCAGTTCGATGGTCTTGGTCAGCCGCGTGCGGGTGTCCACCTCGGCCGGCATCACACTGGACGCCGCGGGCTCCAGCAGGACGTCGTCGAAGGTCAGGGCTTCACGGATTTGGAGCGCACGGGTCATGAACCATCTCCCTAGGCGGGCCGGCCATGGGACATAGGCGGGCCCGGGCGTCAGATACGGGTATGGGACGACCCGTCCGCCCCCACACATGGGGCCGGCCGCGTCATCCAGGGCTTAAGGTTCGATGCACTATACACGCGCTTGCCCGCTTGTGAACCCACCACATATGGGTCAAATCCGCTATGGCAGACTTGCGCGCGCCTCACCCCTCGCGGGGTGGAAAGGTTAAGGATTTAGTCCTCGCCACCCTCGGCGGCGTCATCGTCGCGCCGGGTGGTGGTGCCGCGGAAGCCGGTGGCGACGACATAGGTTTCCGAGCTGTCGGCCCGGCTGGCCGGTGGCTTGGCGTGGCGCACGACGGCGAAGTCGCGCTTCAGCAGGTCCAGCAGGCTGCGCTCCGCCCCGCCCTGGAACAGCTTGGCCACAAAGGCGCCGCCGGGGGCCAGCACCTCGGCCGCGAAGGCATAGGCCGCGTCGGCCAGGGCCATGATGCGCAGGTGGTCGGTCTTGGGATGGCCCGTGGTGGGTGCCGCCATGTCGGACAGCACCACGTCTGCCGGGCCGCCCAGGGCCGCCTTCAGCTGGTCCGGCGCCTCGGGCAGCAGGAAGTCCATCTGCATGGTGATGGCGCCGGGCACGTCCTCCATGCCCAGGATGTCCAGGCCCACGACCTTGGCGCCGCGCACCTTCTCCACCGCCACCTGGGTCCAGCCGCCAGGCGCGGCACCCAGGTCCACCACGCGGGTGCCGGGCTTCAGCAGGTAATACTTCTCATCCAGCTGCAACAGCTTGAAGGCCGCGCGGGAGCGATAGCCGCGCTTCTTGGCCTCCGCCACATAGGGATCGTTCAGCTGGCGCTCCAGCCAGCGGGCAGAGGAGACGGAGCGCTTGGCCGCCGTCTTCACACGCACGGTCAGGCCGCGACCGCTGAGTTGGCTACCCGTGCCTTTGGACTTGGTCATGGTGAACACCCGGTTTGGCGGACCGGGCCCACGGCCCCGTCATCTCTCGACATCGATTCGAAGCGGCGCATATTGGTGCCGGCGCCGCCAAAGGCAAGTGAAACCTCAACCTCTCCCGCGCGTGGCAGCCATCAACTCGGTGAGAATGCCCTCGCGCACACCCCGGTCGGCAATGCGCAAATTCTCCACCGGCCAGCGCTCCCAGATGGCTTCCAGCACGGCGCAGCCGGCGATGACCAGGTCGGCCCGGTCATGGCCGATGCAGGGATGGGCGGAGCGGCCGGCATAATCCAGGCACAGCAGCGACTTGCTGATAGCCCGCGCCTCGTCCAGCCCCAGCCAGGAGCCGTCGACCTGCGACCGGTCATAGCGGGTCAGGCCCAGGCGGATGCCGGCCAGGGTGGTGACGGTGCCGGACGTGCCCAGCATCTGCACCCGGCCGGCCGCCACCTCGCGCCGGATATCGTTGCGGGCGTCGAAGTCGGCCAGGGCGGCGCCCACCGTGTCCACCATGCCGCGATAGGCCTCGGGCAGCACGCGGTCGCCACCGAAGGTCTCCGTCAGGCTGACGACGCCCTGGGGCACGGAGACCTGGTCGATCAGGGTGGGCCGGCCCCGGTTGAAGGACAGCCACATGATTTCGGTGGAGCCGCCGCCGATGTCGAACACCAGGGCGCGGGGGATGCGGCGGTTCAGCAGCGCGGCGCAACCGGCCAGCGCCAGCCGCGCCTCCTCCTCCGCCGAGATGATCTCGATGCGGATGCCGGTCTCTTCCGCCACGCGGTCGATGAATGTGCCGCAGTTGGCGGCGCGGCGGCAGGCCTCCGTCGCCACGGCGCGCACGTCGGTGACGCCGCGCCGGCGCATCTTGTTGCCGCAGATCTTCAGCGCCGCCACGGTGCGGGCCATGGCCTCATCCGACAGGGCGTTGGTGCGGCTGAGCCCCTCCCCCAGCCGCACGATGCGGGAGAAGGCGTCGATGATGCGAAAGCCCTCCCGCCCCGGGCGGGCGATCAACAGGCGGCAGTTGTTGGTGCCAAGGTCCAAGGCGGCCAGAACCGGCCGCCGCACAGGCTCACCCGGGCCAGCGCCCCGGGGGGCGCGGGTTTCCGGTAGGGGCTGAACGCCCGTCTCACTCATCGCCGAACCAGCCTTTTCCTTCACACCCAGCGGACATGCCCATCAGGCACGGCCATTGGGTACGCCCCTCGGGGGCATCACCGCCGCCAGGCCGGCACCCGGTCAGCCGCCCTGGACCGGATGGTCTTCGGGGGCGCCCCGGCGCCGCTGCGGCACACGGGTATCACTCTAGACTATGAGAGCGCCGCCGCACCACCACCCTCGCGCACGCGTCTGCGCCCCGCAATTCGACCATGGATGGGCCTTGCATCCCCACCTCGCCTCACCGTTCCCCGGCGCGCGCGCCGCTGCCGCATGTTCCGCCGCTTGCCCCGCCCCCTTGGCCCCGCCCCCTTGGCCCAGCCCCCTTGGCCCCGCCCCCTTGGCCCCGCCCCCTTGGCCCCGCCCCCTTGGCCCCGCCCCCTTGGCCCCGCCCCCTTGGCCCCGCCCCCTTGGCCCCGCCCCTGACCGAACCGTCAAAAAATTTCCAAGAAAGGGCTACACATCCCCAAAGAGGGGTGTTATAAGCCGCGCCGTCCGACGGACATGGTGGCGAGCGCCGCCGCGTTCGTTCTGCTGGGGGATCGTCTAGCGGTAGGACTACGGACTCTGACTCCGTCAACCTTGGTTCGAATCCAAGTCCCCCAGCCAATTTCTTCCGCGACAGCTCCGCTTGCCTGAGCACCGGCGCCGATCCAGGCGCCATCGCGGCCCGTCCTGCTGGGGGATCGTCTAGCGGTAGGACTACGGACTCTGACTCCGTCAACCTTGGTTCGAATCCAAGTCCCCCAGCCAAACGGCTCCAGCGTCCTTCCTCCCCGTTGACATCCGGCGGCGTTCGACGTTTTCTCAATGCCAGTGCGCATTGGGGCGCCACCTGTCCGCGGCAAGGGGGCTTGGCCTCCACCCAGTCGGTTTCGACCGTACCTCACATTTCCCTTCTTCCGGCCCCATGAAGCGGACATCGGGCGTTTTTCGGAAGGAAGGTCCCATGTCTTCCCGCACCCTATCTGATCGCACCACCATCGATGGCCTGCGCCGCGAGGCCAAGCGCTGGCTGAAGGCCATCGCCGCCGGCGACGCCGCCGCCGTGCGTTTCCTCACCGTCTTCCCGGGGCATGCCGCGGCGCCCAGGCTGCGCGAGGTGCAGCACGCGCTGGCGCGTGAGCATGGCTTCCCCACCTGGGCCGCCCTGACGCAGGAACTGGCGGACCGCGCCCGCACCATGGAACAGCGCGTGCGCCTGTTCCTGGAAAAGGCGGTCAACCGCTACGGCACCGATCCCGCCACCCGGAAATGGGGTGACTATGAGCGCGATGGCGGCAGCCGGGGTGCTGTCGCCGCCCGCCTGCTGGCGCGGCATCCGGAGATCGCGCGGGCCAGCATACATACCGCCGTGGTGGCGCATGACCTGGACGCGGTGCGTGGTTTCCTGGACAAGGACCCCGGCCTGGCGCACGACCGCAGCGACTTCGACGGCTGGACGCCCCTGGCCCATTTGGCCTATGCGCGCCTGCCGCTGGAAACCGTGGAGCCCAACGCGCTGGTCCTCGCCACCCTGCTGCTGGACGCCGGCGCCGATCCGGACGCCGGCTGGTCGGACAGCCCCGAGTTCACGCCCCTGGTCGGGGTCATCGGCGACGGTGAGGGCGGCCAGGCGCCCCACCCGCAGGCCGAGGCGTTCGCCCGCCTGCTGATCGATCGTGGCGCCGACCCGCTGGCCGCGCAGGCGCTGTACAACACCTCGCTGCGGGAGGATTCCACGGCCTGGCTGGAATTCCTGTGGGCGGAATCGGCCAAGCGGGGGGAGACGGAAAGGTGGACCGGCCCCGCGCCCCAAGCCCTGGGCGGAGAAAAATCCCGTAGCGCCGTCGCCTATCTGCTGGGCAACGCGGTGGCCAGCAACCACCTGCGCCGCGCGGAATGGCTGCTGGAGCATGGCGCCAGGGCGGACGACATCAACTTCTACTCCCGCCAGCCGATCATGAAGCATGCCGTCATGGGTGGCCATGCCGCCATGGTGGACCTGTTGGTGCGGCATGGCGCGCCGCGTCCTAATTTGACCGAGGACGAGGTGTTCGTGGCCGCCGTCGCCACCGGCGATGCCGCCACCCTGCGCCGGCTGGCCACGGCGCATCCGGAGTTCCTGCGGGCCATCGCCCCGGTGAAGGTCGCCCTCGACACCGGCCGCACCGATATGGTGGAGGTCCTGCTGGACCTGGGCATGTCGCCCGACGTGGCCGACGACCACAACTGCCGCGCCCTGCATTTCGCCGCCCATGCCGGTGCGGTGGCGGTGGCGCGGCTGCTGATCGCCCGGGGCGCGGAGGTCGATCCCTTCGACGGGCGCTATGGCGGCAGCCCCCTCACCCACGCCGTCTATCATGGGCAATGGGAGATGGTGGACTTCCTGGCCGGGCACAGCCGCAATTTCCGGGGGCTATGCTTCGCCGGCAAGGTTGATCGGCTGCGCACGCTGCTGACCGAGGAGCCTGACCGCGCCAACCGGCAGGACCGGCCGGGCGAGCCCGCCCTGTTCTGCCTGCCGGATAACCAGGAGACGTCGGTGGAATTGGCGGAATTGCTGCTGTCCTTCGGCGCCGACCCCACCTATCGCAACCCCCTGGGCCAAACCCCGGCCGAGGCCGCCCGCCGCCGGGGCCTGGATGACGCCGCCGATGTGATCGAGATGGCGGCGGAGGGGTGGACCCTTCGCTAGAATGGTATCCTCTTCCCGCCGGTGGTGGCAGCCGATGCGCCTTCCCGTTCTGATCCTCTGCCTGGTCTTGGCGATGCCCGCGGCGACAATCGCCCGGCCGTCGCCCTGGCCGGGCGGCGCGCCCGAGGTCGACCCCGGACAGGACTTCTTCCGCCACGCCAATGGCGGCTGGCTGGACGAGGTGGCCATACCGCCGGATCGCCCCGGCTATTCCACCGCCACCCAGCTCACCGAAACCGCCGAAGCCCGGGTGCACGAGCTGCTGGAGGGCGCCGCCCAGGCGGGGGCGTCGGCGGACGGCGAGACAGCGCAGGTGGGCGCCTACTATGCCGCCTTCATGGATGAGGCGCGGGTGCAATCGCTGGGCGGGCGCCCCCTGCGCCCAGACCTGATGCGGCTGCGCCTGGCCGCCACCCGCACGGCGCTGGCGGAGGTGATGGGCCAGGCCAACGCCAGCTTGCACGGTTCGTGGTTCCAGCTGTCGGTGGATCGGGACAGCCGCGACGCCACGCGCCATGCCCTGTACCTGGGCCAGGGTGGGCTGGGTGGCCTGGACCGGGCCTTTTACATGGAGGCTGGCAACGCGCCCCGGCGCGCGGCCTATCGCGCCTACATCGCCCGGCTGCTGACCCTGGCGGGGTGGCCGCAGGCGGATTCGCGGGCCGAGGACGTCCTGGCGCTGGAAACGAAGATCGCCGCCGCCAGCTGGACCCCGGCGCAACAGCGGGACGAACGTGCCATCTACAACCCCATGGCGCCGGCGCAGCTGGCACGCATGGCGCCCGGCTTCCCCTGGACGGCGTATCTCGCGGCTGCCGGCCTGGCCGGCGTGGATCGCATCGTGGTGGTCGAGCGGACCGCCGTGCCGGTCCTGGCACACCTGTTCGCCGTCACGCCCCTGCCGGTGCTGCGCGCCTGGGCCGCCTTCCATCTGGTGGACAACGCGGCGCCGTTCCTGGCCAAGGAGTATGCCGACGCCTGGTTCGACCTGCATGGCCGTACGGTGGAGGGCAAGAAGGCACCGCCGCCCCGCTGGCGCCAGGCCCTGGCCCAGGTGTCGGGCGGCGGCTGGAAGGACATGGCCCACAGCCGGGGCGCCCTGGGCGACGCGGTGGGGCGGCTTTATACCGCCCGCTGGTTCGATCACGCGGCGCAGGCGACGCTGGCCGCGCTGGTCAACCGGATCAAGGCCACGGTGAAGGAGCGCATCGCCGCCTCCGCCTGGATGTCGGGGCAAGCCAAGGCCGAGGCGACGCGCAAGGTGGACGCCTACCGCGTCCTGATCGGCGCGCCGGCCACGGGCGACCGGTACGACGGTCTGGTCATGCGCAGGGACGACCTGTACGGCGATGTGGTGCGGGCCACGGCCTTCACCTGGGAGCAGGACCAGCGCCGGTTGGCACAGCCGGTGGACCCGCAGGCATGGGCCATCACACCGCAGACGGTGAACGCCTACAACGACGGCGCGGCCATGACGGTGGTGTTCACCGCCGCCCTGCTGCAGCCGCCCGCCTTTGACGCCAAGGCCGACCTCGCGGTCATTTACGGTGGCATCGGGGCCATCATCGGGCATGAGCTGACCCATGCCTTCGACGACCAGGGCCGCCTGTTCGACGCGGCCGGTCATGCCCGGGATTGGTGGACCAAGGCGGATACCGCCCGCTTCACGGCGCTGGCCGACCGCCTGGTCAGCCTTTACGGTGCCTGCCAGGTGGCGCCCGGACTGACAGTCAATGGCCGCCTGACCCTGGGGGAAAACCTGGCGGACGTGGGCGGCCTGCAGCTGGCCTTTGAGGCCTACCACGCCGCCCTGGCGGAGGGGGAGGCACCCGTGGTCAACGGCCTGACGGGTGACCAGCGCTTCTTCCTGGGGTTCGCGCAGCTGCGCCGGGGCAAGCGCCGGCCGGAAGCCCTGCGCAACGACGTCGCCAACGATCCCCACACCCCGGACGCCTGCCGCGTGAACCAGGCCGTGCGCAACCTCGACGGCTGGTACCAGGCCTTTGGCGTGGGGCCGGGCGCCCCCTTGTATCTGCGGCCGGAAGACAGGGTGCGGATCTGGTAGGCGCTCACAGCCGCGAGAAATCGAAGCGCGGGCGGAAGCCCAGCACGGTGGCGGCGCGGCCGGCGTCGTACACCCGGTCCAGCCGCGCCGGCAGCGGCCAGCCCCGGCGGTCGAACAGGGCCGCCACCCGGGGCAGGCGGGCGCGGATCAGGCCCGCCGCATCCGTCGCCAGCGCCCCGGCATCCTCCCGCCGGAAAGGCGTCAGGGCGGAGATGAGGAAGGTGCCGGGGACGGTGCCCGCCGCCGCGTGCACATGGGCCGCCGCCGCGTCGGCCATGCTGAGCCCCCGGTGCAGGCGATGGGCGGCACGCACCGGCGCGGCCTCGCGGAAACAGCGGGCGATGCGCAGGATCGCCAGGCCCCGGGCGAAGCGGGGACTGGCCTGCGCGCACAGATCCTCAGCCGCCCGCTTGGTCTCGTCATAGATGTCGCGCGGCCGAACGGGCGCCTGCTCATCCACCCAGACCAGGCCGCCCGGCGGCGGCACCAAGCTATGACCGTAGAGGGAGGTGGTGGAGGTGTAGACGACGCGCCCCACCCCGGCCTCGGCCGCCAGGCGCAGCAGCGTCGCCGTCGCCTGGACGTTCACCCGGTGGAAGTCGGCGTCCGGCAGCCGCCCCACCTGGGGCGCGTGCAGCGCCGCGACGTGGATGACGGCGTCCTGGCCCTCCACCGCCCGTGCCAGCACGTCGGCATCCGCCACGTCGGCCTGGATGTGTGTGGTGGCGCCCGCCCGGATGTCCAGCCCCGTCACCGCCCAACCGTGCGCCTGCCCCTGGCGCACGACGGCGGCGCCCAGCGGGCCGGAGGAACCTGTGACCAGGATGCGCATGGGCCCCTCACAGCAAAGCGGGGGACAGGTTTCCCCGTCCCCCGCTTTTACACCAATTGTGCCGGACGCGCTCAGCGCCGCCAGGCGATGACCGTCTGTTGCTGCGTGCCCAGCAGGTCGGAACCCAGGCGCATGACGTCGCCAGCCTTCAGGAACACCGGCTCCGGCTTCACGCCCATGCCCACGCCCGGCGGGGTGCCGGTGGTGATCAGGTCGCCCGGCTGCAGGGTGACGAAGCGGCTGATGTAGCTGACCAGCGTCGCCACGCCGAAGATCATGGTGCCGGTGTTGCCGGTCTGGCGGCGGGCGCCGTTCACGTCCAGCCACAGGTCGATGTTCTGCGGATCGGCGATCTCATCGGCCGTCACCAGCCAGGGACCGACGGGGCCGAAGGTGTCGCAGCCCTTGCCCTTGTCCCAGGTGCCGCCGCGCTCGATCTGGTACTCACGCTCCGACACGTCGTTGACCAGGACATAGCCGGCGACGTGGCTGAGCGCGTCGGCCTCGTCGACATAGCGGGCGGTCTTGCCGATGACGATGCCCAGCTCCACCTCCCAGTCGCTCTTCACGCTGTCCTGGGGCAGCATGACGTCGTCATTGGGGCCGTTCAGGCAGCTGATGGCCTTGGTGAACAGCACCGGCTCCTTCGGCAGGGGCAGGTTGGATTCAGCGGCATGGTCGGCGTAGTTCAGGCCCACGGCCAGGAACTTGGGCGTCCCGGTGTAGGGCACGCCCAGGCGCGGGCTGCCGGACACGACGGGCAGGCTGGCGATGTCCAGCGCCGCCAGGGCGGCCAAGCCCTCGGCCGACAGCTGGGCGGGGCCGATGTCGGCCACATGGCCCGAGAGGTCGCGGATCTGGCCGGCGGCGTCCAGCAGGCCGGGTTTCTCCTGGCCCACCGGGCCGTAACGCAGCAGCTTCATGGGAAGTCCTGTCCCTGATTAGAAAGGCGCTCTGTTAGCGGTCGCAGTTTTCTTCCAATCTGACACCGCTGGCAACGCCGATCCTTTCATGGCGCCCCCCGCGTTACTGCCCGTTGCGGATATAATCCGCCAAACCCAGCGCCAGATGATCGTACAGCAGACGCACGCGCCGGCTGGACTTCAGATCCGGATGCATGACCAGCCAGGTGTCGAGGTCGAAGCCCAGGGTGCCGGGCAGCAGGTGCACCAGGTCAGGGTCGCGCCGCCCCAGCCCCACCTGGCAGATGCCGATGCCGAAACCGGCGCGGATGGCGGCCAGCTGGGCCACGTCGCTGTCGGCGCGGAAGGCGAAATGCTCCCGTCCGAAATACCGCCCCCGGGCGCGCAGGCTGCGGATGATAGCCGTTTCGGTATCGAAACCGATCAGGCTGTGGTTGGCCAGATCGTCCCAGCAGGCCGGGGTGCCGTGCGTTTCCAGATAATCGCGGTGGGCATGAAGCCCCAGCGCGATGACGCCCAGGTGCCGGGCCACCAGCGCGCCCTGCGTGGGGCGCACCATGCGGACGGCGATGTCGGCGTCGCGTCGCAGCAGGTCCTCCGTCTCATTGGACAGGGACAGCTCAATCGCCACCTTGGGATGGTCGCGGCGGAAGGCGGCCAGGATGGGGGGCAGCACCTCCACCCCCACCACCACGCTGGCCGTGACACGCACGCTGCCCGCCACCTCATCGGCCGGGCCCGACGCCGCGCGCAGCAGGGCGGCCGCGGCGGCGGCCATCACCTCGGCATGGGCGCGAAGCTCCAGTGCCGTTTCGGTCGGCGTCAGGCCCTGGGGGGAGCGGGTGAACAGGGTGGCGCCCAGCGCGCGCTCCAGCTCCTCCACATGGCGGCCGACGCTGGGCTGGGTCAGCCCCAGCGCGCGCCCCGCCGCCGACAGGCTGCCCTCGCGCAGCACCGCCAGGAAGGAGCGGTAGAGTTCCCAGCCGGGTTCGGATCTGGTCATAAATTTATGTATATCAATCCAAAGATATTGCGCAATTCCGTTTAGCTGTCCGCGCCCTCACCTTCCTGGCATCGCAACCGCTGCGGACGGAGGATGAGATGGCGCGGACGAACGGCAAGACGGTTCTGGTGATCGGGGCCAAGGGCGGCGTGGGGGGCGCGGTGGCGGCCCGCCTGCTGGCCGATGGCTGGACGGTGAAGGCCCTGGCGCGGGGCCAGGCCACGCGGCCCGATCTGGCCGCCGCCCAATGGATCCAGGGCGACGCCATGAACGCCGCCGACGTGGCCCGGGCCGCCGCCGGCGCCGATGTCATCGTCCATGCCGTGAACCCACCGGGCTACAAGGACTGGGACAAGCTGGTGCTGCCCATGATGGACAACACCATCGCCGCCGCCAAGGCCGTGGGCGCCCGTATCGTCCTGCCGGGCACGGTGTACAACTACGGCCCCGACGCCCAGCCCGACCTGACCGAGGAGTCGCCGCAGAACCCCGTCACGGTGAAAGGCGGCATCCGCGTGGCCATGGAGCGGCGCCTGCGCCAGGCCTCGACCGAGGGTGCCCGCGTCCTGATCCTGCGCTGTGGCGACTTCTTCGGGCCCCATGCCGGCAACAACTGGTTCGGCCAGGGGCTGGTGAAACCGGGCAAGGCGGTGACGTCCATTCCCTACCCCGGCCCGCACGCCGTCGGCCACGCCTGGGCCTATCTGCCCGACGTGGCGGAAACGGTGGCCCGCCTGCTGGCGCGGGAAGGCGACCTGGCGGCGTTCGAGACCTTCCACTTCGGTGGCCACTGGCTGGAGGCCGGGGTGGAGATGGCGGCATCCATCCAGCGGGTGGTGGTGGCGCGGGGCGGCGCGCGGCCGGCCATCACGGCCTTCCCCTGGTGGCTGGTGACCCTGGCCTCCCCTTTCGTCACCGTGTTCCGCGAAATGCGGGAGATGCGTTACTTGTGGCAGCGGCCGGTGCGGCTGGAGAACGCCAAGCTCCAGGCTTTCCTGGGGGCCGAACCCCATACGCCGCTGGACGTGGCGGTGGCCGCCGCCCTGACGGCCGCGGGCTGCGTGCCGACGTGACGCAGGGTCCGGGCTGGACAAACGTACCTGCTTCCACCATCAAATTTTTATTGGATACAAAATCCATGGGCAGGAGCAGGGAATGAAAAAGATGGCAGGAGCGAAATGGGCGGCGGCGTTGGCCGCGGTGCTGATGACGGGCGTGGCGGCCCAAGGCTGGGCCGAGGACAAGAAGGACAAGGGCGGCGAAGACGCGCCCAAGCCGGGCAAGATCGCCGAGCAGATCGAGGCGGCCACCGCCCGCGCGCCCATCGCGGAGACGGCCAAGAGCAGCGCCCACAGCGTCACCATCCGGGGCAAGAGCATCCGCTACCAGGCGACCGCCGGCACCCTGACCATCCGGGACGACAACGGCAAGCCGACCGCCAGCGTGTTCTACGTCGCCTACACCGCCGACGGCGCGCCGGCGACCAAGCGGCCCGTGACCTTCCTCTACAATGGCGGCCCAGGCTCGGCCAGCCTGTGGATGCACATGGGGCTGGGGCCGGTGCGCGTGCGCACCAGCGCGCCGGACAACACGCCGCCGGCGCCCTACGTCTATTCCGCCAATGAGGACAGCATCCTGGACAAGACCGACCTGGTCTTCATCGATGCCGTCGGCACCGGCTATTCCCGCCCGCTGGGCGACGCCAAGGACAAGGATTTCTGGGGCGTGGACCAGGACGTGGATGCCTTCGCCCGCGCCATCAACCGCTACGTCACCATCAACAACCGTTGGAACTCGCCCAAATTCCTGTTCGGCGAGTCCTACGGCACCACCCGCTCCTCCGCCCTGGCCAACCGGCTGCAGCAGGACGGCATGGATCTGAACGGCGTCGTGCTGCTGTCGTCCATCCTGAACTACGGCATCCGCCAGCCGGGCTTCGACAACATCTTCATCTCGTACCTGCCCAGCTACGCCGCCACCGCCTGGTACCACAACCGCATCGCCAACAAGCCCGCCGACCTGGCGGCCTTCCTGCAGAAGGTACGGGACTACGCGCGCGGCCCCTACACCGTGGCCCTGGCCAAGGGCCAGGACATCACCCCGGAGGAAGAGGACGCTGTCGCCAAGCAGCTGTCGGCCTACACCGGCCTGCCGGTTCCCTTCCTGAAGCAGGCCAAGCTGCGCGTCAGCCTGCAGCGCTTCCGCAAGGAACTGCTGCGTGACGAGGCCAAGACGGTGGGCCGCCTGGACAGCCGCTTCCTGGGCGTGGACATCGATTCCGCCGGCGAGGGGCCGGAGTACGACGCCTCCTCCAACGCGGTCACCAGCGCCTTTATCTCCAGCCAGCGCGCCTACATCAACGGCGACCTGGGCTACAAGACCGACCTGGACTACCGCCGCAGCGCCGACGGCGCCATCGGCCAGTGGGACTGGCACCACAAGATTGAGAACCGGCGGATGGAGATGCCGGACGTGGCCCTGGACCTGGCCCAGGCCATGCGCCAGAACCCACACCTGCAGCTGCTGTCGCTGAACGGCTGGTACGACATGGCCACCCCGTTCTTCGGCACGGAATACGACATCGGCCACATGCAGCTGGAACCGGCGCAGCGGAAGAACGTGACGTTCAAGTATTACCCCTCGGGCCACATGGTGTACCTGAACCCCGACGCCTTGAAGCAGATGGTGGCCGACCTGGACGCCTTCTACGACAAGGCAGCGCCAGCCGCCCCGTAAGGCTTCCCAAGCGCCGGGACCAGCCAGCGGCATGGGAGCCATGCCGCTGGTAGCCCGCGACTGCGGGCGCCGGAGCGAGCACCGCAGGGCGCAGCGAGGAAGCCAAGCCAGCGGATGCTGGCGCCCGGCGCATGAGGGAACACTAAAATAAGGTCACGATGTCGCCCCCCAAGCAACGGGCTGGACAGCGGGCTTGTCATCAAACATCAAACAATTTGATGACAACCCGCAATAGGGAGCTGGGGATGCGTAAGACGATCGTGGCGTTGACGGCGATGCTGCTAACCTCCGTCGCCGTGGCCGGATGGGCTGCAAATGGGCCGGACGACAAGA
This sequence comes from Nitrospirillum bahiense, assembly GCF_007828025.1. NCBI lineage: Bacteria > Pseudomonadati > Pseudomonadota > Alphaproteobacteria > Rhodospirillales > Azospirillaceae > Nitrospirillum > Nitrospirillum bahiense. The sequence continues at coordinate 46,689 of NZ_VITO01000002.1, read as the reverse complement.
AGGACAAGGGCGGCGACGATGACGCGCCCAAGGGCAAGGTGGCGGAACAGATCGAGGCGGCCACCGCCCGCGCACCCGTGACCGAGACGGCCAAGACCACGTCGCACACCGTCACCATCAAGGGCAAGAGCATCCGCTATCAGGCGACGGCCGGCACCCTGACCATCCGCGACAATGACGGCAAGCCCACGGCCAGCGTCTTTTACGTCGCCTACACGGCCGAGGGCGCGCCGGCGGCCAAGCGGCCGGTGACCTTCCTCTATAACGGCGGCCCCGGCTCAGCCAGCCTGTGGCTGCACATGGGGTCATTCGGGCCCATCCGCGTGCGCACGGCCAGCCCGGATAACAACGCCCCGGCGCCCTACAATTTCACCGCCAACGACGACAGCCTGCTGGACAAGACCGACCTGGTGTTCATCGACGCCATCGGCACCGGCTATTCCCGTCCCCTGGGTGAGGCCAAGGGCAAGGATTTCTGGGGCGTGGACCAGGACGTGGACGGCTTCGCCCGCGCCATCAGCCGCTATGTCAGCCTCAACAACCGCTGGAACTCGCCCAAATTCCTGTTCGGGGAGTCCTACGGCACCACGCGGTCGGCGGCCCTGTCCAATCGGCTGCAGCAGGACGGCATGGACCTGAACGGCGTCATCCTGCTGTCGTCCATCCTGAACTACGGCATCCTGCAGCCGGGCTATGACGAGGGCTACATCGCCTTCCTGCCCAGCTACGCCGCCACCGCCTGGTACCACAACCGCATCCCGAACAAGCCGGCCGACCTGGCCGCCTTCGTGCAGCAGGCCCGCGTCTTCGCGCGCGGCCCCTATGCCGCCGCCCTGGCCAAGGGCCAGACCATATCGGCGGAGGAAGAGGACGCGGTGGCCAAGCAGCTGGCCACCTTCACCGGCCTGTCCCCGGACTACCTGAAGCGCGCCAAGCTGCGCATCGACCTGTTCCGCTTCCAGAAGGAGCTGCTGCGCGACAAGCGGCAGACCGTGGGCCGCTTCGACAGCCGCTTCCTGGGCGTGGACACGGACGCCGCCGGCGAGGGGCCGGAGTACGACCCGTCCGACAGCGCCATCAACAGCGCCTTCATCTCCAGCCTGCGCGCCTACCTGGCCGGCGACCTGGGCTATAAGACGGACCTGGAATACCGCGCCGGGTCCGACGAGGCCAACGACCAGTGGGACTGGCACCACAAGGTGCCGAACGTCGGCAAGCTGGAAGTGCCGGACGTGGCCCTGGACCTCAGCCTGGCCATGCGCCAGAACCCGCACCTGCAGTTGCTGTCGCTGAACGGCTACTACGACATGGCGACACCGTTCTTCAACACGGAGTACGACATCAACCACATGGCGCTGGAACCGGCGCAGCGGAAGAACGTGACGTTCAAGTACTATCCGTCCGGGCACATGATCTACCTGAACCCGGATGCGCTGAAGCAGCTGGTCGCCGACCTGGACGCCTTCTACGATAAGGCTACCTCGGGCGGCGCATAAGGGCGGTCCGCTTTATCCTGGCCCAACAGGTACTTGCCCGGTGATGGGCTTGGCCCCATCTTCGGTCCATTCCGCCGCCGGCGTCCCCGGGATGCCGGCGGCCAACAACGATTGGGGTAAGCGATGCGCGCTGCCGTTCTGGCATTGACCGTGATCCTGGGCACAACCTCCCTCACGGCGGCGGCCCCGCCCCCGCCGGCCACCAGCCCGGCCGCCCCCCTGATCGAGCGCGCCAAATTCTTCGGCAACCCCAGCCGCACCCAAGGCAAGCTGAGCCCCGACGGCAAGTGGCTGTCCTGGATCGCGCCGCGCGACGGCGTGCTGAACATCTGGGTGGCCCCCGCCAGCGACCCCACCAAGGCCAAGGCCCTGACGGCGGAGAAGACCCGCCCCATCCGCCAGCATTTCTGGTCCCCCGACGCCAAGATGATCCTGTTCGTCAACGACAAGGGCGGGGATGAGAATTTCGTCCTTTACGGCGTCACCGTCGCCACCGGCGCACAGCGCACCCTGACGCCGCAGGAAAAGACGCGCGTCGACATCATCGGCACCAGCCACCACATCAAGGACCGCATCCTGGTTGGCCTGAACAACCGCGATCCCAAATGGTTCGACGTCTACAGCCTGGACTTGGCTAAGGGCACCCTGAGCCTGGTGTTCAAGAACGAGGGGTATGCCGGCGTCACGGCAGACGAGAACCTCAAGATTCGGCTGGTCGGCAAATCCCGTTCCGATGGCGGAACCGACTTCTTCCGCGTGACCGACAATAAGGTTGAAGCCCAGCCGCTGGGTGCGGTCGGGCTGGACGACAGCCTGACCACCAACCCCCTGGGCTATACCGAGGACGGCAAAACCCTGTATTGGATCGACAGCCGCGGCCGCGACACCGCCGCCCTGATCGCCCAGGACGCCGCCACCGGCGCCACCCGGGTGGTGGGCCAGAGCGCCAAGGCCGATGTGGGCGACATCCTGGCCGATCCCAAGACGGGGGTGGTCCAGGCCTATGCCGTCGACTACCTGCGCACGGAATGGACGGCGCTGGATTCCAAGATCGGCGCGGAACTGGACTTCCTGAAGACCCAATTGAAGGGCGATATCCATGTCACCAGCCGCACCGACGACGACGCCGCCTGGATCGTGGTGGTGGACCCGGTCACAGCGCCGGCGGCAACGTATCGCTTCGACCGCAAGGCCCACACCCTGACCAAGCTGTTCGTGAACCGGCCGGAGCTGGAAGGCGCCGACCTCGCCGCCATGCACCCGGTGGAGATCAAGGCGCGCGACGGCCTGACGCTGGTGTCATACCTCACCCTGCCGGCGGGCAGCGACGGCAAGGGCGATGGGCATCCCGACCAGCCCCTGCCCATGGTGCTGTTCGTGCATGGCGGTCCTTGGGCGCGCGACGGTTACGGCTACAACGGCTATCACCAGTGGCTGGCCAACCGGGGCTATGCCGTGCTGTCGGTCAACTATCGTGGCTCCACCGGCTTCGGGAAGAACTTCATCACCGCCGGCAACCTGCAATGGGGCCGCAAGATGCATGACGACCTGATCGACGCCGTCGACTGGGCGGTCAAGCAGGGCATCACCACCAGGGACAAGGTGGCCATCATGGGCGGGTCCTACGGCGGCTATGCCACCCTGGCCGGCCTGACCTTCACCCCCGACGCCTTCGCCTGCGGCGTGGACATCGTGGGCCCCAGCAACCTGGCCACCCTGCTGAAGACCATCCCGCCCTATTGGGAAGCGGGCAAGCAGCAGTTCTACAAGCGCATGGGCGACCCCACGACGGAGGACGGCCGCCAGTTGCTGCACGACGCCTCCCCCCTCTTCAAGGCGGCGGATATCAAGAAGCCGCTGCTGATCGGCCAGGGCGCCAACGATCCCCGCGTCAACCAGGCGGAGTCGGACCAGATCGTGAAGGCGATGAAGGAAAAGAACATCCCCGTCACCTACATCCTGTTCCCCGACGAGGGCCACGGCTTCGCCCGGCCCGAAAACAGCATCGCCTTCAACGCCGCCGCCGAACAGTTCCTGGGCGCCTGCCTGGGCGGCCGGGCGGAGCCCTTCGGCGCCGCCTTCAAGGGCTCCAGCATCACCGTGCCCGACGGGGCGCAGTTCACGCCGGGACTGCAGGCGGCGCTGGCGGCCAAGTAAGCGTGTAACGGGACAAGTAATGGGGCAAGGGGGGGGGTGATGGGTATGGCGGGGGGGTGGGCGCGGGCGCATCGGGTGGGCATGGCGGCGGCCCTGCTTCTTTTGCTATCCCTGCCGGCCCTATCCTTGCCGGCGGCGGCGCAAACCGCCACCGACACGCCCGCCACAGCCGACAGCCCGCCGACCGTCACCATCACCGGCAACCGCTTCACCGTCGAGACGCTGACCCGGGCGACGGAAGGTTTCGTCCTGGATCACGGCCACCCCTCCCCCCGGTTGAACCAGCTGACCCGGTGGGAACGTCCCGTCTGTCCGGAGGCGATCAACGTGCCGGCCGACGTGGCCGCCTTCCTCACCACCCGCATCAGGACGGTGGCGGCCCAAGTGGGAGCGCCGACCCGGGATGGCTGCAAGCGTGATATCGAGATCATCTTCTCCGACACGCCCCAGGCCGTGATGGATGCCGTCGCGGACAAACGCTCATTCTTGCTGGGCTATCACTTCGTCAACCAGACCAAGGCGTTGAGCAAGGTCACCCAGGCCATCCAGGCATGGTATGTGACCGCCGTGCGCGACGGCGCGGTCACCGTGGTGGACGACCCGTATTACGCCTCGGGCATGCATTCCGACGATCCCTTGAAGGACCAGTTCCACGGCAACGGCGGCAGCCGGCTGTCCCACGACATGGCCAGCGTCTTCGACAATATCGTCGTCATCGTGGACACCACCAAGATCGAGGGGGAGACGTTCGGCAGCCTGGCCGATTACCTGGCCATGCTGGTCCTGGCCCAGCCCGCCAGCGCCGTGGGCCAATGCAATCCCCTGCCCAGCATCCTGAGCCTGTTCTCCGACGCCTGCCCGTCGGCACAGCGGGTCCGGTCGCTGAGCCCGGCGGACAAGGCCTATCTGGAGGGGCTCTATTCCGTCGCCCCGGACGCGGTCGGCAACCTGCAGCGCGCCACCATCGCCACCCACATGCTGGACAGCCTCAAGACCAGCATCCTCGCCGCGGATGGCGGGACACCCGCGGCGAAATAAGGCTCCGACTCAAAATGGATGCGGGAAACTCGACCTGCTCCAGGCCCGCGCCATCGGCGCCGGATGATCTGCCGATCACCACGTTGCGTCAGAACCCAAAGGGCGCCCTGAGCTTGATCGCGCTTAACAGCCTGACAATCGGCAGGAATTGTATTGAGCGCAGGGTTCCGGCCGCTGCCAACCGGGACCCTGCTCTTCTGTCAGTAAGCGCTCAACAGTTCATCGTGCGTCATCGGCTAATCCACCATGCCTCTTCGGATCTTCAAAACGGCTTTCGCGAACTCGCCCGGCGCCTCCTGCGGGACATTGTGCCCGACAGACAGACTTCGATGTTCGTGTGGGCCCGTGAACAAATAGGCATGATCAGCCGTTCCGCCGGGCTTCAGCGGATCGGCAGTCCCATCGATGGTGATCGACGGAACGATTATAGGAGGATGTTGCGCTAGTCGGTCCTCCAGCGGTTGCAGCAGCGGATCGCCGCGTTCATTGCCATGCATGATGCGATATGCGCTTATTACGATGTCCACGAAGTCCGGATTGTCGAAGGCCGCGGCCGTCCGCTCGAAGGTCTCCTCATCGAACGCCCAATTGGGGGACCATTCACGCCATAAGGTGCGGCCGATGTCAGCCCGGCTCTTCTGCAGGCACATCCGTCCACGTTCCGTCTGGAAGAGGTGCTGATACCAGCACACGCGTTCTAGCGACACCTCGACGGGAGACCTCTGCTTCTCAACGTCGATCACGTCGTAACCCGCATAAGAGACGAGCCCTCCCACCTGATCCGGCCAGAGGGCAGCGGCCACGCAGCACGCGTTACCGCCCCAATCGAAGCCTCCTAAAATCGGCCGCGCAAGTCCAAGGGCGCTCGAAAACTGAATCACGTCGAGCGCGCGGGCAGCTTGCTGCCCATTTCGCCTCGTCTCGTCGGATAGAAAGCGTGTTGGACCGTACCCACGTACATAAGGTCGGAGTACTCTCGCCCCCTCAGCCGCGAGAATTCCAGCGTCGGCCTCGAAAGCATGGACGTCATATGGATAGCCGTGGACCAGTATAACTGGCCAGCCGTCTGACGGGCCGTCCTCCAGATATGCTATCCGCAAAAACTCTGTATCGACTGTTTTCGTCGCCTGCTGCTTCATGGTGCAACCTCAACCGCTTGTTATTACGGCAAGTGTCACGCATTAGAATCGCAATCGCTCATCTGCGCTTTACTTACACAAAGGAAACTCACGGCGAGCCTCCAGGTTCGCATGAACAGCGTTTCTCTACCGGACCGCGGCCTCCCAATGGCCATTGACCCGGGCGAAGCCGACCGGGCCGGAAATCGGCGCGACCAGATAAGACCCGCGACGTCCTCAGCGTATATGGCTGCACTCAACCAACCGGCATGACCGCACCGCCGTCCCCGCCAAAAGCGCCTAACGATTTTGTTAAAATTGCTTGCCCTATTGGCGGCGATGCCAGCCCCCTTGCCGGCCCAGGCTACGGAAGCGATGGAGGCCGCCATGGACACGACGGCCGCCGCCACCGCCTGGAAAGGCTCTATTCCGTCGCCCCGGACGCGGTCGGCAGCCTGCAGCGCGCCACCATCGCCACCCACATGCTGGACAGCCTCAAGACCAGCGTCCTCGCCCCGGACGGCGGGACACCGGCGGCGAAATAATCCACGCCGATTCACCCCCGCATCCGGCGCGTCTTTGAGTCAAACGACTTTTACCGCGTCAGCGGGTTGATGCTGGATAGACGGCGATAGAGCTGAACGCGCGACGGTCATGCGCGGGAACGGCCGTGATCTGGGGATAGAGCGTGGTTGCGGCGCGGATGCGCGCGATGGCCGTCTGTATTTCGGCGCGATTTTCGCCAATCAGGAACCGCATCATCCAAGGCTTTTCCGCTGGCCGCGTCAGCCCTTCCATCTGCCAAACGAGATCACCGACAAAGGCATAGCGCTTGCCCGAGGGCAGGTTGACGAAGACGACGACCGAGTCCGGCGTATGGCCGGGCGCCGGTACGATCACGACCGAGCCGTCGCCGTAGACGTCATGGCTGCTTGGGAAACCGAGATAGGCACCGCCGTCGAAGCGATAGGCCTGATAGGTGACCCCGTGGAAGCTGTTGAGCACCTCGGTGCCCTCACCATGCGAGCCGATAAAGCGCTGGCCGGCATCGTCCACCAGTACGGGTATGCCGTGGAAATCATCCACGCCGCTGATGTGGTCCCAGTGTGCATGGGTTGGAATGATCGCGGTAATCGTGTCGGCCTGCACCCCGGCCAACTGATCGATGATGGGCGTGCCAAGGTGGTGAGGCGACTGTTGGAGCGATGGCAGCAGTTTGAGTTGCTGCTCGACATTCCGCCCGAACCCCGTGTCGATCAGCAGGTTTCCCTTGGGATGCCGCACGAGGACGCCGCTCGCGGCGAATGCGCGCTTCTCACTCCACGAACCGCCCCGAAATGCCAACGCCGCGGGGGTTTCGTATGTTCCTGTCGGCATCGCGCTGATCGACATGGCCGCCGGAGGTGTGGCTGGCGGCAGCGCCCCGACATCGACTTGCGGCACGTCGAGCCGGATCGGAGCGAAAGTCCAGGCGAACCAAAGCAGCGCCCCCAAGAGCGGTATCGCGAGCCCGATCAGCGTGCTGTTGATCGGGCGGCGACGCATCCGCGCCAAGAGCGCGTTCCCGCCTTCGATAGCCTGGGCCATTGATCTGCCTTTCGTGTAACAATAACGCACATTATCGCCATAACGGTAATGACGACTATCGTTAGGAGTCAACACGCATGAGGGATTGGTCCCCCGATCATCCGAGAGCGAAAGTGATGGCGCGTAAGCGCGCTGCGATCGTGGCGGCCGCCGAGCAGGCGTTCGTGCGGGACGGCTACGCCGGCAGCGGAATGGAGAGCATCGCCCGGGAGGCTGGCGTTTCAATCATGACGCTGTACCGCCATGCTCGAACCAAAGACGATCTCTTCGCCGCGATAATGGAAAGCGCGTGCCATCCGGTCGATATGGAAGAGTCGGTCAAGATCGAGGAGGCTTTGAAGAAGCCGCTCGTGGACATTCTTCTCTTTATCGGCGTGATGTTCCAGGAGCGCATTCGCGGCGCGAAGACGACCAACCTGCTCCGGGTCGTCATGACCGAGATACGGCGATTTCCGCACCTTGGTGCATTGGCGTACGATGGCCTGATCAACGCGCACGTCGAAAGGCTGGACTCTTTTCTGTCAACTCGGGCCGAGACGTCCGGTATGCCAGCGGAGCGACGGCGCCAGATCGGCCATGATTTCTTTGAGCGGTTGGTCGGTCTCGATGACTATCGTGTGCTACTTGGGCTGCCGGCTCCGTCGGAGCAGGACATGCGCAGGCGGGCGGAACTGGCCGCCCGGGAAGCTGTTGCGGAGCTGGGGAGGGAGCAACCCACTCCCAATCCGCACGAACTTTGAGGCGCCAATCCCTTCCTGACCTGATCGGTCCCGAGCGCCGGTTCATCCCCGCCCCTGTCAAAAGCGCCTAACGATCCTGTTAAAATCGATATTGCGATCGTTTCTCATTATCAGTATCAGGGTGCCAACCGATCCTGACTGAATAATGGAAACACGATGAAAAAGTGCGCCGTGTCGATGCTTGCCCTGTTGGCGGCGATGCAGGCCCCCTTGCGGGCCCAGGCCACGGAAGCGATGGAGGCGGCCGTCGACACGACGGCAGCCTCCACCGATGCCGGCCAGGAAAAGGCCCTGGACGACATCATCGTGAGCGGCACGCAGGCCCCCTCCTTCAAGGCGGAGGTGGTGCAGGTCGGCGCCTTCCGGAACCAGTCGCTGCTGGACACGCCCTTGACCGTCGCCATCCTGCCGCGCGCCCTGCTGGACGCGCAGGGGGCGCAGGGGCTGGACGACGCGCTGCGCAACACGCCCGGCGTGACGCAGCAATCCACCAGCCCCCTGACCAGCAACAACTTCGTCTCGCGCGGCGTGCTGATGAACGCGCGCACCAATTATCGCCTGAACGGGTCCTTGCCCATCATCAACCTGGGGCCCATCCCCATCGAGAACAAGCAGCGGGTTGAGCTGCTGAAAGGTGTGTCGGCGCTGTACTACGGTATCAGCACACCGTCAGGCATCGTCAACGTGGTGACCAAGCGGGCGGGGTCCGACCCCGTCACCTCCTTCACCCTGAACGGTGACAACAACGGCAGTTTCGGCAGTGGCTTCGACATCGGGCGGGAGTTCGGCGACCACAACGAATACGGCGCGCGCGTCAACGGCTACGCCTCGCGCATCGGCACGCCGGTCAACGACGTGGACGGCCGGCGCTGGCTGATGAGCGGCGCCTTCGACTGGCGCGCCAGCGAGCGCCTGACCTTCAAGCTGGACGCCGAATACTACCGCCGCGAAATGGATGAGCCGGGTGGCATCACCCTGCCCACCGCCGTGGGTGCCAAGGGCGGCAACGGCGGCACCATCATCCTGCCGTCCATCCCGGACCCCAGCCTGCGCTTCGCCCCGCTGAACGCACCCTACAACACCTGGGCCACCAACGTGGTGGGCCGCGCCGATTACGCCATCACCGACGACTGGTCGGCCCGCGCGGAATTCGGCGTCGCTTCCACCCGGCGGCAGCGCACCATCGCCAACCTGGGCGGCGTCAACCTGGCCACCGGCGCCGGCACGGTGACCGGCACCTACACGCCCGACCAGGAATATCGCAACCAGAACCTGCGCCTGGAAGTGTCCGGCAAGCTTGACACCGGCCCCATCAGCCATGAGCTGCTGATCGGCTTCAGCCGCAACCGCCAGACGCAGGAGGACCAGCACCAGCAGTCCTACACCGCGATCAAGCAGAACCTGTACGATCCCGTGGATGTCGCCTACGACACGCTGAAGTTCACCACCACCCGCCTGCTGGCCGGCAGCGTGAACATCGACACCGGCGGCTACATCATGGACATGGCGCACCTGGGCGAAAGCTGGCTGCTGATCGCCGGCGCCCGTTATGTCGACTATGACACCAGCTCGGCCGCCAGCAATTATGCCGTCCAGACGGTCACCCCCACGGCCGGCCTGGTCTACAAGCTGACGCCCAAGTCCAGCCTGTACGCGACCTACATCGAAGGGCTGGAGAGTGCCGGCACGGCGCCGGACGGTACCACCAACGCCGGCAGCATCCTAAACCCCATCGTCAGCAAGCAGGTGGAGGTGGGCGGCCGCATGGAAGTGGCCGGCGCCATGATGTCGCTGGCCTGGTTCCATATCGACCGGGGCCTGGCCTACACCGACATCCACAACACCTACGTCCTGAACGGCCAGGCCATCCACCAGGGCGTCGAAGCCTCCGTCCAGGGGGAGGTGCTGCCCGACCTGTCGATCATGGTCAGCGGCCAGTACCTGAACGCCCTTCAGGAGAACACCGGCAGCATCTACCAGGATGGCAGGCGGGTGGAGAACACGCCGCGCTGGTCCGGTTCCATCTTCGCGGAATACCATCCGGACTTCCTGGACGGCGTGGGCCTGAACGCCGGCGTCTACTACACCGGCGATCGTGCGGCGGATGCGCAGAACCGCGCCACCCTGCCCGCCTACACGACGCTGAGCCTGGGGGCCAGCTACAAGACCCAGGTGCAGGGCAATGGCCTGACCCTGCGCGTCAACGCCGACAACGTGACCAATGAGCGGTACTGGGCCACCGGCGGCCCCACGCTCTACTCGGGCATGCCGGCCACCGTGCGCTTCTCAGCCACGCTTGATCTTTGAAGTTGCCTCAATTGCCGGGCGGCGGCGCCGCCGCCTTGGCTTCCTCAGTTTCCAGTCCACTGCGTTCCCCGGAAACTTCCGGCGGCCCCAGTCGGGGCCTGATCGCTTCGCTTCGCCACCGTCGAAGCGACCAAAGATTGTCGCGGACGCCCTGGCGTCGACCCTTTGATGCCGGCGCATGGCCGTCCTTGAAATTTCGTGAGCGTGTTCGCTTGACACGCCCGCCGGATGCCGCTTTTATCCTGCCCATCATGACCGACACCGCGACCACCCTGCTGCTTCTTATGAACCCGGCCTCCTGAGAGGACCGGGGATTTCGTCATAAGTTTGCGCAAGGTTCGCTGAGTTTCCAAATGTCGTGTCATTTCGCCCCCCGGGGCTCTTCTGCCAAGACCAGCATCGCCGCCAGCGCCCAGCCGCTGCCCCTCGCCGCGCGCCTGCTCCTTACCGGCGGTCGCCGGGCCTGACGGCCATCCGGCGGCTGTACCCTTGGCCGTATTCACCTCCCCCGACTGAATACTTAAAGCAGAGACGCCCTGACCATGTTGCGCGATCCGTCCACCAAGTACCGCCCCTTCGCCCACGCCGACCTGCCCGACCGCACCTGGCCGTCCCGCGCCATCACCCAGGCGCCGCGCTGGTTGTCCACCGACCTGCGCGACGGCAACCAGGCCTTGATCGATCCCATGGACGCGGAGAAGAAACAGCGCTTCTTCGACATGCTGGTGAAGATCGGCTTCAAGGAGATCGAGGTCGGCTTCCCCTCCGCCTCGCAGACGGAATTCGATTTCGTCCGCAGCCTGGTGGAAGGCGGCAAGGTCCCCGACGACGTCACCATCCAGGTGCTGACCCAGGCGCGGCGCGACCTGATCGAGCGCACGTTCGAGAGCCTGCGGGGCGCCCCCCGCGCCATCGTCCATATGTACAACGCCATCTCCCCCGCCTGGCGCCGCATCGTCTTCGGCATGGACCGGGCCGGCATCAAGGACATCGCCGTCAAGGGCGTGACCATCATGCGCGAGCAGGCGGAGAAGTATCCCGAGACCAACTGGATCTTCGAATATTCGCCCGAGACCTTCAGCACGGCGGAACCCGACTTCGCCCTGGAGGTGTGCGAGGCGGTGCTGGACGTACTGCAACCCACGCCGGACAAGCCCGTCATTCTGAACCTGCCGGCCACGGTGGAAGCCGCCGGCCCCCATATCTACGCCGACCAGATCGAGCGCTTCTGCCGCCAGATCAGCCGCCGCGACAGCGTCATCATCAGCGTTCACCCCCACAACGACCGGGGCACCGGCGTGGCCGCGGCGGAACTGGCGGTGCAGGCCGGTGCCGACCGTGTCGAAGGCTGCCTGTTCGGCAATGGCGAGCGCACGGGCAATGTCGATTTGGTGACCCTGGGCCTGAACCTGTACACCCAGGGCGTGGACCCGGGCCTGGACTTCTCCGACATCCAGTCGGTCGTCCAGACGGTCCAGTACTGCAACCAGATCCCGGTGCACCCCCGCCACCCCTATGCCGGTGAGCTGGTGTTCACCGCCTTTTCCGGATCGCACCAGGACGCCATCAAGAAGGGCTTCGCGGCGCAGGCCGGCCGCAACGACCAAGTCTGGGACGTGCCTTACCTGCCCATCGACCCCACCGACCTGGGCTGCGGCTATGAGGCGGTGATCCGCGTCAACAGCCAGTCGGGCAAGGGCGGCATCGCCTGGGTCATGGAACAGGACAAGGGCCTGAAACTGCCCCGCGCCCTGCAGATCGACTTCAGCCGGGTGGTCCAGGGCTATGCCGACGAGACCAGCCGCGAGATGACCGCCGCCGACATCTGGTCCATCTTCCAGGACACCTACTGCCTGACCGGCCTGCAGCGTTTCGAGCTGATCGACTACCAGGAAACGGGCACCGCCGGCAGCAAGGAGCGCATGTTCGCCGGCCGGGTCAGCGTCGGCCGCGAGGAACGCAGCATCAGCGGCCGGGGCAACGGCCTGCTGTCCAGCGTGCTGGCCGCCCTGAAAGCCGACTGCGGCGTGGACCTGGACATCGTCGACTACCAGGAACACGCCATCGGCCACGGCGGCGACGCCCGCGCCGCGGCCTATGTCGAGTGCCGCACCGGCGATGGCCGCAAGGTCTTCGGCGTGGGCATCGACACCGACGTCGCTACCGCCTCCGTCCGCGCCGTGCTCAGCGCCGCCAACGGAGTGGGGTGACACAGCCATGAAGGCGGGCGGCACCGACGCCGCCCGCCCCCTCGTTCACGCCACCTCTTTGGCGGATTTGGCGGCAGTGAAGCGGTTGACCGGGACCTCCAGCCCCAGATTGTCGCGGAAGGTCTCGCCCTCATACTTCCGGCGCAGCAGGCCGCGGGCCTGCAGCAAGGGCACCACCGTCTCCACGAACACGTCCAACTGCTTGGGCAGCGCCTCGAAGAAGACGAAGCCGTCGGCGGCCTTGGCGTCCAGCCACTGCTGGAACTTGTCGGCGATCTGTTCCGGCGTGCCGACGAAGTTACCGCGCGGGGTGGCGAAGCGCTGGGCCACCTGGCGCAGGGTCAGGTTGTCCGCCTTGGCGGCCGCCACGATCTTCAACACGCTGCTCTGGTTGCTGTTGAGGCCGACGGCGGTCACGTCCGGGAAGGGCGCATCCAGGTCGTACTGGCTGAAATCGTGGTCGTTGAACGGCCGGCCCAGCATGGACAGGGCGTTCTCGATGGACACCAGGTTGGCCAGTTCCTGGTACTTCGCCTCGGCCTCCGCCTCCGTGGCGCCCACCACCGGTGCTACGCCCGGCAGGATGAACACCTTCTCCGGATCACGACCGAAGCCGGCGGCGCGCGCCTTCACGTCGGCGTAGTAGGCCTGCGCCTCCGCCAGATCATCCTGGCCGACGAAGATGGCGTCGGCGTGCTTTGCGGCGAAGTTCTTGCCGTCCTCCGACGCGCCGGCCTGGAAGATCACCGGCTGCCCCTGCGGCGATCGGGCGATGTTCAGGGGGCCCTTCACCTGGAAGAACTCCCCCTTATGGTCCAGGGTGTTCAGCTTCGTCGGGTCGAAGAAGACGCCGCTTTCCTTGTCATGGACCAGGGCGTCATCCTCCCAGCTGTCCCACAGGCCCTGGACCACATCCAGGTATTCGGCCGCCAGGCGATAGCGCTGGTCATGGGCCAGGTGCTGGGCCTTGCTGTAGTTGGCGGCGCTGCCCTCCAGCCAGCTGGTGACCACGTTCCAACCCGCCCGGCCGCCGCTGATATGGTCCAGCGAGGCGAATTGGCGCGCCACGTTATAGGGCTCGCTGTAGCTGACGGTCAGGGTGCCGACCAGGCCGATATGGCTGGTGGCGCCGGCCAACGCCGACAGGATGGTCAGCGGCTCGAACCGGTTCAGGTAATGGGGGCTGGACTTTTCGGTGATGTAGACGCTGTCGGCCACGAACAGGAAGTCGAACTTGCCCTTCTCCGCCACCTGCGCCTGGCGCTTGTAGAAGGCGAAGTTGGTGCTAGCGTCGGGCTGGGCGTCCGGGTGGCGCCAATCCCCCCAGGTGCGGCCAACGCCGTGAAGGATGAAGCCCAGTTTCAACTGCTTGCCCGCACTCATGATCGCCTCCGCTGAAATCGAGGCGGTCAGCATCCGGGCGGGACCGGCGCCACACAAACGAGTCTTCTCAATGAGACCGTTGAGTGGCGCCGGAACCTGTCGTGTTCCCTCAAATGCCGGGCGGCCACATCCGTGGCCTTGGCTTTTCCTCACATTCCGGTCCGCTACGCTCCCCAGAATGCTCCGGCGGCCGCCGTCGCGGCCTACAGCGTCCCTGGGCCTAGGCCCAGGGACGCTGAGGTCAGAACTTCTCCACCCACGGGCGCAATTCCACCTCCCAGGTCCAGGCGCTGCGGTGCTGGGTGTGGATGTGCAGGTATTCCCGGGCGATGGCGTCGGGGTCCAGCCATTTGTCCGCCGGCCCGTCTTCGCCGGGTTTGGACCAGCTGCTGGCGACACCACCATCGATGACGAAGTGGGCAACGTGGATGTTCTGCGGCGCCAGCTCGCGCGCCAGGCTTTGCGCCATGCCGCGTAAAGCGAACTTTCCCATGGCGAATGGGGTAGAACCCGCCAGGCCCTTCACGCTGGCGGTGGCGCCGGTCAGCAGGATGCTGCCCCGGCCCAGCACGCGCATCCGCATCGCCGCCGCCTGGGCCACCAGGAAACCGGCGTAGGCGGAGACGCGCAAGGACTCCAGCACCTGGGCGGGGTCCAGGTCCTGCACCGGCCCACGGGCGCGGGCGCTGGCGTTGAACACCACCAGTTCAGGCACGCCCAGGTCGGTGTCGACCTGTTCGAAAAGGCGGGCCACCGCCTCGGGTTCAGCGGCGTCGACGGCGTAGGCTTGCGCGCCCGTCTCCGCCACCAGGTCGGCCAGCTTGTCCGTGTTGCGCGCGGCCAGCGCCACCCGGAACCCTTCCCTGGCAAGCAGGCGGGCCAGCGAAGCGCTGATGCCCTTGCCCGCGCCAACGATCAGCGCCGATTTTTGAGTCATTTTAGTTTCTCCTCAGGCGCCGGCGCGGCCATCCGGCCGCTCGGCTATCCTCGTTCTCCAGTCCGCTTACGCTCCCCAGAGAACTCCGGGGCCAGCGGTCGCTGGCCAGGGGCGCCATCGGGGCGGCTGGCGCCCCACTTTCCTTGGATCACGCGTACTGCGCTTCGCCGTTGCCGAAGGACCAGTTCTCCTTGGGCACCTCGACCAGGTTGATGAACACGTCCTCGCGCCGCAGGCCAAGGCGGGCGTGCAGGCCATCGGCCACCGCCTTGTAGAAGGCCTTCTTCACCTCCAGCGTGCGGCCAAGGTTCAGGGTGACTTGGATGATCACCGTGTCGCGGGTGCGGTGGATGCCCAGATAGGTCGGGTCGGCCACGAAGTCGCTGTCACCATGTTCGGTGATGATCTGGAAACGATCGTCCTTAGGCACGTTCAGGGTGCTGAGCATGGCCCCATAGATCACCTCGCCGATGGTGTGGCGGTATTCGGCGGACTTGCCTTTGACCAAGTCGATACGGGCGAGCGGCATGGGTGTTCCTCCGGTTGTGGGTGGCCTCGAACGGGACACCCAAACACGAGCATGCCGCATTTACGGGTAATTGCCCATATGATCGTTGACAGCGCCGCCGCGGGCGCGCCTGATACGCTGGCGCCCGTTTTCACCAGGACCATCCATGCCTGACACCGCCCCCCTCGCCGCCGACCCGTCCGAACCCACACAGTGCAACTGCGCCGCCTTGCGCCAGGCCTCCCGCCGCCTGACCAAGTTCTATGACGCGGCCCTGGCGCCCACAGGGCTGGGCATCAACCAGTACTCCATCCTGTCCCGCCTGAACCGCCATGGCCCCAGAAGCATCCAGGATTTGGCAGCCCTGCTGGCCATGGACCGGTCCACCCTGGGGCACCTGCTGCGCCCGCTGGAGAAGCGCAACCTGGTGCGCCTGACAATCACGCCGGCGGATAAGCGCCGCCGGGTGCTGGTGCTGACGGCGGAGGGGCGGGACCTGATCGCCCAGGCCCAGCCACTGTGGGCGGAGGCGCAAGCGCGGTTCGAGCACGCCTTCGGCAGCGGCAACGCCCTGACCCTGCGCACCGTGTTGCGCCAGGTGGAAACGGCGGAACTGTCGGAATCCGCCCAGTAAAGCCAACAGTCCTGACCAGTTCTGATTAAATAAAATGCTGTGTAATTGCTGCAAGATAGCGGCAGAACGCCGCAGCCCACCGGCACGCGACAGGATACAAGGTTAACGGGGGTGGCAATTGGACAGGTGAGCCCCATGTCCTATTCCTATAATGGGGTATCTCTTGTGGGAAGAGATAGGGGCCCCAGCGCAATCCGCTCCAGGAGCCGCCATGCCGCGTCTTGTCGATCTTTCCTTGCGCACCCGTATATTCTCAGCCTTCGCTTTAGTGTTGCTGGTGACCCTGGGCCTGGGACTGTTCGCGCTGGAGCGCCTTTCCCGCATCGAGGCGGCCGCCGCCGACCTGGGAACCGACGCCCTGCCCTCCATCGTCGCCAGCAATGAATTGCTGCAGGGCGTGCTTGAGGCCCGCCGCTTTCAGCAAGGCATGCTGCTGGCCGTCGACGATGCGGCGCGGGCCGAGCAGGAAAAGACGGTGACCCAGGAACTGGACCGTGTGGCCAAGGGCCGCCAGGCCTATGAACCGCTGATCACCATCGAACGCCCGCAGATGGACCAGTTCGACAAACTGTGGCCGCGGTTCCTTGCCTCCTCCACCCAGGTCATCGACGCCCTGCACAAGGGTGACCGGGAAACGGCGCTGAAGCTGTACGCCGGGGAGAATCGGGACCAGACGCGCGCCCTGGTCAAGGTCCTGACCGAGGCGGCGGATCTAAACTACCGCGCCGGCCAGGACGCCTACGCCCTGCTGAGCCGCACCACCGGCATCTCGCGCCTGGGCACGCTGCTGGCGCTGGCCGTGGCACTGGCCGTGGCCTTTGCCGCCGGCGCCGTCATGGTGCTGACCACCGGTAGGCCCACCCGTCAGCTGACGGCGGTCATGACACGTCTGAGCCAGCGGCAGCTGGACACCGCAATTCCCGGCGCCGACCGCCAGGATGAGATCGGCGCCATGGCGCGCGCCGTCCAGGTGTTCCGCGACGGCCTGGTGGAGGCCGAGCGCCTGGCCGCCGCGCAGCGGGAGACGGAGGCGGCCAAGGCCCGCCGCGTGGCCGCCATCGATAGCCTGGTCAGCGATTTCGACCGCCAATCCTCCCACATCCTGCGCCAGTTCAGCGGCGCGGCCGCCGAGCTGGACACCGCCGCGCAGAGCATGTCCGGCGTGGCGGAGGAAACCAACCGCCAGTCGGCCAGTGCCGCCGCCGCCGCGGACCAGACCACCGCCAACGTCCAGACCGTGGCCGCGGCGGCCGAGGAGATGGCGGCCAGCATTGCGGAGATCAACCGCCAGGTGGTGCACGCCCAGGCCATCGCCGGCCGCGCCAGTGCGGACGCGCGCGAAACCATGGCCACCGTCGCCGGGCTGACCGACGCCACCCAGCGCATCGGCGAAGTGGTGACCCTGATCCAGACCATCGCCGAACAGACCAATCTGCTGGCCCTGAACGCCACCATCGAAGCCGCGCGCGCCGGGGAGGCCGGCAAGGGCTTCGCCGTCGTGGCGGCGGAGGTGAAGGGCCTGGCCAACCAGACGGCCAAGGCGACGGGGGACATCGCCGCCCAGATCCTGGCCGTGCAGCAGGTGTCATCCCGCACCTCCACCGCCATCCAGGCCATCGGCGCGGTGATCGAGGAGGTGAACAGCATCTCCACCTCCATCGCCGCCGCCATGGAACAGCAGGGCGCCTCGACCACGGAGATCAGCCGCAACGTGGGCCAGGCCGCCTCCGGCACCCAGGATGTCGCCGACGCCCTTGGCGCTGTGACGCAGGCGGCCGGCCAGGCCGGTGTCGCCGCCACCCAGGTGCTGGGCGCCGCCCATGACCTGTCGGAACAATCCGGCGTGCTGCAGGACCACGTCAGCCGCTTCCTGACGGCCATCAAGGCGGCTTGATAACGGAGCCCGGCGGGGGCGATCACCCCGCCGGGCTCACCCTGTCAGGGCAGCGGCACCACGTTATTGGTCAATGTCAGTTCCGGCTGCTCCAGCCCCACCCGCACGGTGGCACCCTGCGCCTTGAAGCCCCGAGGCAAAGGCAGCGTCACCTCAGCCGTGCGCGGCATCAGGTCCAGGGGTGCGGCCAGGGCCGGTACGGGCACCGACGCCGCGATCCTACCGCCGGCGTCAACCAGCCATAGGGTGCCGGCTGGCGTGGCGGCACCGCCCAGGCTGTGCACGGTGGCATGCAGCACGCCCCTCTCCACCCGCACGTCGTCCCGGCCGATGCCCAGGTCGGGCCGGCTTTCAACCGGCGTGGTCGCCTGGTCCAACGTGAACTCCAGCACCGTGGTCTGGTGCGGCTGGAACACCAGGTCCACGCCGGCGCTGCGTTCCAGATCCACCGCCTTGGTCGTGGCCTCACCGGTGATGGCGTCACCCTCACCGGTCGCCGCACCACTGACCATGCGCCAATGGCCGGCCGTGACGTTCCAGGTGGTCATGCGCGCCGCCTGCGGCCGGTCGGACAGGTTATGGGCCACCACCTTGAAATGATCGCGCGTGGCGCCGGGCAATAGGATCGCCACCTGCTCCGCCCCATCCGGTTCGGCGAAGCGCCAGCTGACGGTGTGGCCGGGGTAGAGATAGTTGCGGCGCAGCGCCACACCGCCCAGGCGCTCCCGCTGCAGGACGTCGTTGGGCAGGTCCACCCGGTCGGACCACCAGTGCCCTTCGGTGTTCATGTACATCGTCTGCGACTTGGACTGAATGGCGGCGGCGTGCAACTCCTCCAGCCAGCGCTTGTCACCCGTCATCTGCCAGGCAATGTAGGGCGCGAACCCGCTGTCGCTCCGCAGGGTCGCGGGCCCGGCCTTGTCGGCCTGGGCGGTCATGGCTTTCCCCCAATCGTCCCGGCGGCCCAGCACATCCAACGCGTTCTCGTTCAGCTCGTCAATGGCGCGGGGACCCGCCTGTGCCACGCGCGACAGGATGGGCCCCAGGTACTTGGCGTCACCGGTCCAGCGGTAACTGGCCCAGAAGGTCTGCATGGCGCCGACCTCCCCCACCGCCTTGGCAAGATCGCCATCCCGCTCCGCGTCGGTGCGCCAGTTGATCTCGGCCGGGAAGGACAGGGTGCCGTCCTTGCCACCCGGCTTGCCGTGGGCGAGATAGCCGTCGGCCAGCCCCTGGATCAACGCGCGGGCCTCGGGGTTGGCGTTGTAGACGCCCATGAGGATGGCGGGGTGGGTGATCATGAAGGAATGGGGCTTCTGCCACTCCCACGGCCCCTCACGGTAAGCCAGGGTGCCGCTGAACCAGTTGGTGGCGAAGTGCATGTGGCCATTGGGATTGGGCAGGATGATGCGCTCCGCCAGCGCCTTGGTGGTGGCCATCAGCCGCTCCACCGTGCGCGGCTCGCCCCAGTTCAGGTACAGCGCTTCGCTGTTGCTGTTGATGCCTTCCTCATAGGAATGCAGCTCATCGGTGGCGATGGTTCCCAGGCCATTGGTGATCATGCCGTTGCGGTACTGCGCGTCGATCAGGGCGCGCAGGGAGGTGTTGATCTTGTCCGGCTCCACCCCCATCAGGGCCAGGCCGGGCCACTGCTCCGTCAGGTCGGTGTCGTCGGAGATGCCGCCGCCGAAATCGCCGTAGGGCACCTGCCGCTCGTCGATCCACCAGTCGACGAAGCGACGGATCAACTTCATGTCCTCCACCTGGCGGAAGGCCCACAGGGGCACACCGGCTGGCGCCTGCGGCTGGGTGAAGGCGGGCCAGCCCTGCGCGCCATAGCTCATGTCCGCCCAGTAATAGCGGCCCAGCAGGTTGTCCGGATCCACGCGCAGCAGGTCGCTGACGTCACCGAAGAGGCGGCGGTACAGGCGCTGGCGCTTGGAGGTGGTGTGCTCCTCCACCAGGAAGCCCCAGTTGTCCTTCACCTGGTTCAGACGGTCGGCGACGTGCTCCACCTTCGCCTGCTCCCGGTCCTTGAACACCAGGCGGATGCGGGCGCCATCCAGGCTGCGGGCGGTGAAGTCGGGGGCGGCGGAGGCGACGGTCAGGTAAAGGCTGTCGTTGGTCAGGATGCGGTCGCGCGTGTCCAGCCACAGGGTGCGCGTCTGCCCCGGCTTCACCGAAACCGAGACGTCGATCAGGTCGCGGTCCAGCCAGATGGGGTCCTTGATCTGGATGTTCAGGGGTATCAGCCCGTCCTTGCCCGGGGTGACGCTCAGCGCCGGCAGGTCGATGGCGATGCCGTCCAGGCCGTCGTGCATATTCTCCCAGCCATAGGCCCAAGCGCGCATCAACGGCTGTGCCACCGGCGGATCACCGAAGCCGGAAGGGATGAGGACATGCACGATGGGCAGGGTTGGCGCCGTATCGGTGGTTCGCTTGCGCATCGGCGCCTCGTTGGGCAGGGCCACGACCGTGCTGCGTTCATTGGCCGGATAGCGCCCGACGATGTAGCCGCGCAAGGCCGCCAGGTTGTCGTAATCGGGGGCGGCGTCGCTGCGAATGGTGTAGCTCAGCTTCACCGTGCCCTGCGGTTCCACCCCCTCGGTCACGTTGTAGGCCCAGATCTCCTGGATGGGGGTTTCCTGGGCCACGTTTGTGAAGCGCAGGCGCCCGCCCCGCCGGCTGTCGAACTGGTCCACCGTGCGCACCGGCCCCTGGCGGCGTTTGGCCAGCGGCTTGAACACGCCGTCGGCGCCGGCATAGTCCAGGCTGCCGTACGCGGCCCCCCTTATCTCCACACGGTTGAAAGACTCATCAGGAAGCACCAGGTCCAGCGCCTGCCCACCCTCCACATAGGTGTTCCAGTCCGGCAGGGTGAAATAGTCATTGCGGCCGGGCAGGCGGGACCGGTTGTAGACGCCCGGCCAGGTCGTCTCACTGATGCCGTCGGTGGCCTTCCACATCCATTCCTTCTTGTCCTTGGCGTCGGCGAACTCGACCTTGCGGATGGTGGTCACCGGCGCCGTCAGCAGGGGCGGCGCCTTGTCCTCCCAGCCATAACGGTGCAGCCAGGCTTGGCGCATGGCCGCGCCGGGCCCCGGGCCAGGTGCCGCGCCCGGCATCTCGTTGCGTGCCAGGGCCGCCATGTCGGCCGGTGCCAGCATGTGGTCGTAGACGCGGATCTCATCGAGGTCGCCACCGCGCATGAAGCTGTAGCGGCTCTGCACCTGGTGGGGGGAGATGGTGCGGCCGGCCAGGCCGAACTGGTCCAGGCCCACGTCGTAATCGCCCTTGGCATCCTGGCGCGCCACCTCCCTGCCATTCAGATACAGGCGCACGCCCGCCGTCTCATCCCAGGCGAAAGCGATGTGGGTCCAGGCGTCGGGTGCCGGCGGCGTGTCCAACTTGAAGGACACGCGGGTGCGCGCCAGGTTGGCATCGGTGACGAAGGCGTCGAAGCCGTGGCCGTTCCAGTCGATGCGCAGCCACGCCATGTCCCAGCTGGTATGGTCGGAAAACCCCACGCGGAAGATGACGAAAGGCGCGACGCCCACGGGATAGCGTGACCGCCAGAAGAGGGAGAGCGTGCCGCGCTGGGCATAGATATTGCCTGGCGCGTCCCAGGCCAGCACGCCGTCGTCCTGCCATTCGATGGCGCCGCCGGACATGCCCGTCGGCACGATCCGCACCTTGTCCTGGAAGTTGGGCACCGCCTGCCCGCCAGCCACGTCAGCGACAAAGCCGCTGTCGGCCGACATGCGGAACAGCAGGCCGGAGGCATCGGGCGCCGCCAATGCCGGGGCCGACACGGTGGTGGTGGACAAGAGACAAACGGCCAGCGCCCGGCCGGCCTTGGTCATCCCGGACATATTCCCTCCCCTGGGTTCCGGGCGCCGCAGGATTGGATGGCGGCGATCGGCTCTTTTTGTAGATGCGGAGGCTAGAGCATAATTGACACCGGTGGCAATTATGGATTTCGGCTGAAAGTGCTGGTTGGTTTGCCGCGGTTGGCGACGCGGCACCGCGACCGAATGGCCTTAACCAACTCCCACCTTGGAGGGCGCCGGCGATACCCGTATGGTGCCACCGGTTACCGCCCCTTTGCAGGAGCCCGTAGGAATGCAGTCCCTTTACCGCGCCGCCGACGACCGTTACGAGACCATGCCCTATCGCCGCTGCGGGCGCAGCGGCCTGGATCTGCCCGCCGTCTCGCTGGGCCTGTGGCATAATTTCGGCGGCGCCGACGTTTTCGAGACTGGCCGCGCCATCCTGCGCCGCGCCTTTGACCGCGGCGTCACCCATTTCGACCTGGCCAACAACTACGGCCCGCCCTATGGCTCGGCCGAGGAGAACTTCGGCCGCGTCATGGCCGGCGACTTCAAGCCCTACCGGGATGAGATGATCATCTCCACCAAGGCCGGCTACGACATGTGGCCCGGCCCCTACGGCATCGGTGGATCGCGCAAGTACCTGGTCGCCAGCCTGGACCAAAGCCTGCGCCGCATGGGCCTGGACTATGTCGACATCTTCTATTCCCACCGGGTGGATCCGACCACGCCGCTGGAAGAGACCATGGGCGCGCTGGCCCAGGTGGTGCGCCAGGGCAAGGCGCTGTACGTCGGCATCTCCTCCTACTCAGCCGACATGACGGCCAAGGCCGCCGCCCTGCTGAAGGAAATGGGGGTGCCCTGCCTGATCCATCAGCCCAGCTACTCCATGCTGAACCGCTGGATCGAGGGCGGTCTGTTGGAGACGCTGAAGGGCAGCGGCATCGGCTGCATCGCCTTCTCCCCGCTGGCGCAGGGTCTCCTGTCCAAAAAGTACCTGAACGGCGTGCCGGCCGACGCCCGCGCCGCCAAGGGCGGGTCGTTCAAGGAAGACTTGCTGACGCCCGAGGCGCTGGACCATGTACGCGCCCTGAACGCCATCGCCGAGCGGCGGGGCCAGACCCTGGCCCAGATGGCGATCGCCTGGGTGTTGCGCGACGCCCGCGTCACCTCCGCCCTCATCGGTGCCCGGACCGTGGCCCAATTGGACGACAGCCTGGACGCCCTGAACAACCTGGCGTTCACGGACGCGGAACTGGCGGAAATCGACGCCCACGCCGTCGACACCGGCCTGAACATCTGGCAGCGCTCCTCCGACGCCAGCACGCCGAAGTGAGCGAACAAAGAGATGCCCGCGCCTCGAACGGGGCGCGGGCATCCAGTATGGCGGTGCGGGCGGGGGGCCGCAGGTACCGCCCATGGGGAGGAAAGCGACGGGTGATGGGGAGTGGGGGGACATCCCGTCGCCGCAAGGGAAAGCTACCCCAGGTGGCGGGGGGCGTTCTTGCACGCCTCAGGGATATTTTGTCTGAAAGGGGCGCCATGTTGGACCTGCGGGGTCAGGCCAGGAGGCGCGCCATCTCCACCTTCACGGCCGGCGCCTGGTGCAACAGCGTCCGGTCCTCTTCGTCGTTCAGATCCTGGCGGCGGAAATACTCGTCATCCAACTGTTCCCGCTTGTGCGGATGGCCATCGGCCACCGGCGCGCGTCCCCGCGCCCGCTTGCGCTCGAACTCGGCCCGCGACTTGACGGAGTAGTGGTGGATATACAGCCAATCATGGGAAATGGCGGGGGTGAACCCGTCGTCGCGCAATGTGATCGGCTGCCCTCCATCATCGACATAATGGAAACCATCCCGCAGGCGGCCGGAATGGATGATCATGCGATCCAGCGCCGCGGTCCGCACCAGGCTCTTCATATGGACATGGCCGTGGTACGTCGCCGGAGCGCAGCGGGTGAAGCGCTCGATCACCAGGCGCCCATCGGGTTCCTGATGGCCGCTGGATCCGAAATACCGCCAGTTGAGCGCCACCGCCCCCACGGCCGAATCCCGGCCGTATGACGCCGCCAGCGTGGGCAAGGGTAGCCCCGCCCGGCTGACGACGAATTCATCGGCGTCGATGAACAGGGCCCAGTCCGTATCCGCCGCGTAGTAGGTCACGAAATGGTTGTAGGCCCGCAACTGCGGTCCCACCATCATGTCGCCCCACCAGTTGAAGTCCCGCAGATCGGGAAGCGACAGGACCAGGTCCCGTGCCTCGAAGAAGGCCAGCGCGCTGCTGCTGGGCGCGGACGGCCAGTCAATCACGGTGATGCCCGCCCTGCCGGCGATGCGGTCCAGCACGGCACGCGTGTCGTCGGTGCTGCCATTGTTGTAGATGACGAAACGCTCGATGCCCATCAGGCGATAGTACGCCACCCATTCCAACAGGAAGGCGCCTTCGTTCTTGACGATGGCGCAGATGGTAACGCGAGGCGGGTTCGCATCCGCCCCTTGTCTTATCCCAGCCGCCTGCCCACGCCACTGCCAATCATCAGCAAATTTTATTGTTTGCATATTGTTCGTAAAGCGGCCGCGCCGCGCCTGGATTATTCCAGGTATTTTATAGGTCGCCCCCGAATGGTGTGGCCACCGCCCCTTCGCCCTAGCCCACATTGCATAATAATGACAAAATTGCGACGAGCCGCCCTTTGGCCAGGCCCCGACTTAACGCTCGATGCGGTAGACGAAGGCGTAATCACCTGGTGCCCGCTTCGGCACCACCAAGTGCAGGCCATCCTCATCCTGATGGAAGGAGAGGGCCTGCCCGGCCCCGCCATCCAGCAGGGTGACGGCCTTCACCGCCACCCCCGCCGGCAGGGCGTGGATGGTGGCCTCCCCGCCTTCGGGCCAGCCCAGCTCAATGGCGTAGAGGGTGTCGCCCTTGGTGGTGAAGCGGAAATCCTCGGGTCCGAAAGGCCTGTCGGTCTGCCCTTCCTTGAACGAGCCGCTGGCCATCCGGGCGGGCCCCTCGCCGAACTGGCGCCAGGGCCGCGTGCCGTAGATCGCCTCGCCATTGGTCTTCAGCCAGGCACCTATGGCCAACAGCCTGTCCTGCGCCTCCTGCGGGATGGTGCCATCGGCGCGGGGACCGATGTTCAGCAGCAGGTTGCCGTTTTTGGACACGATGTCGGCCAGCAGGTGGATGATCCGCTCCGGCGACTTGTATTGCTCGCCCTCGATATAGCCCCAGCTGTAGTCGCCCAGCGAGGTGCAGGTCTGCCAGACGCGGGGCTGAATGTCCGGCATCAGGCCCCGTTCCACGTCGGCGACGCCGCTGCCCGCCGCCAGTGCCCCCTCCTTGTAATTCACCACCGCCGAGGCGCCGCGACGCGCTTGGGTATTGTAATAATAAGCCAGGAACTTGGGCAGGGTGGCGCGGAAGGCCGGGTGGCTGATCCACCAGTCGAAATAGATGAGGTCGGGGTGGTAGTGCTCCACCAGCTCCGCCGTGCGCGCCGTCCAGTCGTCCAACCACGCCTGCGAGACATAGGTGAAGTCACCCGTCAGCTGGGTGTCGCCCGTGTCTTCCGCCGTCAGGCGCGCCTCCGCCGGGCCATAGAGGTCGGCGTAGCGCGGGTCGTTCACGTCGGAAGGGATCTTGCGCCCCTCGCCGAAGAACCAGTCATGCTCCGCCCGGTGTGACGACAGGCCCAGGTGCAGGCCCTGCGCCCGCACCGCCCGCACCAGATCGCCGATCAGGTCGCGCTTGGGCCCCATGCGCAGCGCCGACCAGTCGGACAAGCGCGTGGCGTACATGGCGAAGCCGTCATGATGCTCCGCCACCGGCACCACGTAGCGGGCGCCGGACGCCCGGAACAGGGCGGCCCAGGCGCGGGGGTCGTACTTCTCCGCCTTGAACAGAGGGATGAAATCCTTGTAGCCGAACTTGTCCGGGGTACCGTAAACGGCCAGGTGATGCTGGTATTCCTTGCTGCCCTGGATGTACATGCGGCGCGAATACCATTCGCTGCCGAAGGCGGGCACGGAATAGACGCCCCAGTGGATGAAGATGCCGAACTTGGCATCCGCATACCATTCCGGCACCCGCCAGGTCCGCAGGGATTCCCAGTCCGGGCGGAAGGGCCCGGCGGCATCGCCCGCCGCCACCTTCCGCAGCAGAACCTCGCGCTTATGCGCCGCCTTGGCGGAGCCCTGGCGCCAGGCGGCGTCCATCTGCGCCGGGGTCAGCGTGGCGGCGGTGGGGGACACACCCTGGGCAAGGGCCGGGGCCGGCAGGCAGATCATCGCCAACAGGCCGATGGCGCGCCAGGGGCGGTGCCAGCGGATGGAAGGGCGCGTCATGGGTCGGTGGTCCTTCTGCATCATCAACGGGCCTTCATCGCCAAGGGGACCAGCCTCGCACATCCGCGCCGCTCAGCGAACCCGGACCGTCGCCTTGGCCCGTTGGCCGGCGGCGTCGATGACGGCGATGTCGGCGAAACCGATGCCGTCGGGAATCCAATCCGCCCCCTCCCCGCTCGCGCTG
This sequence comes from Nitrospirillum bahiense, assembly GCF_007828025.1. Taxonomy (NCBI): domain Bacteria; kingdom Pseudomonadati; phylum Pseudomonadota; class Alphaproteobacteria; order Rhodospirillales; family Azospirillaceae; genus Nitrospirillum; species Nitrospirillum bahiense. The sequence goes on along the minus strand of NZ_VITO01000002.1, from coordinate 20,320 downwards.
TCCGGAAGCGGCAGGCCATTGACCAGCCAGCGCAGCGGTGGCCGACCGCCCAGAGCCTCCAGCGGCACCGGCACGGGCGCGCCATCGCGGCCGGGCGTGCGCTCGACCTCCGCCCCATCCGGCGGGAAGGCGATGCGCAGCGGGGCGGTGGCCGCGGCCAGGCTGCCCCCGGCCGTCCCCCGGTCGAACAGGGCCAGGGCCGGCGGCAGGGCGTGGCCGGGCCCGGCCTCCAGCACCCCGGGTGGCGGCTCGGGCGGCATGCCCCGGTCGGGCAGCAGGTCCACCAGGCGGAACAGCAGGGGGGCCGCCATGTCGCGGCCGGCCGCACCGGGCCGGGGCGTGCCGTCCGGCCGCCCCACCCACACCCCCACCACATGGGTCGGGGTGAAGCCGACCGCCCAAGCATCGCGGAATCCGTAGGACGTGCCCGTCTTGTAGGCGACCCAGCGCTCGCCCACCGCCGCCCGCCCGTCCGGCCGGGGCGTGCCCGACAGGATGTCCGCCACGTACCAGGCGGCCACCGCGCCCATCAGCCGCTTGGCCGGCCGTTTGGTCCCCGGCGCCTCCGACGGCGTCAGCAGCAGCGGCCGGGCCTGGCCGCCATCCCCCAGGTCGGCGTAGAGATTGGTCAGATCGGCCAGGCTGAGCCCCAGGCCACCCAGCGCCAGGGGCAGGCCGGGGGCCGCGTCCGGCCGGGGCAACACCACCTGCGCGCCCACCTCCCGCAGGCGGCCCAGGAAGCGGGCGGGCCCCAGCCGATCCAGCACCTTCACCGCCGGCACGTTCAGCGACTGCTGCAGGGCTTCGCGCACCGTGACCAGGCCGTGGAACCCGCCATCGAAATTGCGCGGCGCGTAGTCGCCGAACACGGTGGGCACGTCATTGATGCGCGTCTCGGGATGCAGGGGCAGCGCCTCGAACCCCAGGCCGTAAAGGAAGGGCTTCAGCGCCGACCCCGGGGAGCGCGGCGCCGCCGCCATGTCCACCTGGCCGAAGGGGCCGGTGAAGCTGCCGCCGACATAGGCGCGCACCTTGCGGCTGCTGATCTCCATCACCAGAACCGCCACCTCCGCCGCCGGCTCCAGCGTATCCTGGGTCCCCCGCACCGTGGCCTCCACCCGCCGCTGCAGGCCGGCGTCCAGCGTGCTGGCGATGACGCTGCCCGGCGGCGCGGCGCGGCGGAGGCGATCGGCCAGGTGAGGCGCGAGGAAGGGCAGCGGGCGGCGGTCCGTCGGCAGCGGCTCCGACATGCCTTCGCGCGCCGCCTGCCGGCTCAGCACACCCTTGGCCGCCATGCGGCGCAGCAGGGCATCGCGCCCGGCCCGGGCCGCCGCCGGCGCCAGATCCGGCCGGCGCTTGGTGGGCGATTGCGGCAGGGTCACCAGCAAAGCCGCCTGCCCGGGGGTCAGCGCCGCCGGCGGTCGGCCGAAATAGGCCAATGATGCCGCCCGCGCGCCTTCCAGATTGCCGCCGAAGGGCGCCAGGGTCAGGTACATGCCCAGGATGTCGCTCTTGGAATAGCGCGCCTCCAACTGCAGGGCCCGGGCCATCTCCACCAGCTTGGACGCCACGGTTCGGGGGCGCGGTTCCAGCAGGCGCGCCACCTGCATGGTGAGGGTGGACCCGCCGGAGACGATGCGGCCATGGCGCAGGGCCTGGCCCGCCGCCCGCGCCAGGGCCAGCGGATCGACACCGGGATGGTGATAGAAGCGATGGTCCTCATAGGCCAGCAGCATCGCCAAATAGGTGGGGTTGGCCTCGGCGGCACTCATGGGCAGCCGCCAAGCGCCGTCCGCGGTGATGAAGGCGCGCAGCACCTCCCCGCCCTCGTCCGTCACCAGGGTGGACCGTTCCTGCCAGCGCCGCAGGTCGGGCGGAAACAGCCGGTCCAGCGCCACGACCAGCAGGGCAAGCACCAGCAGCCCGGCGCCCAGGCGCCTTCCCCAACGGACCAAGCCCCAGCGGACCAATCGGGCACGCCACTCCGGCGTCACGGCACGGCGTCCACCACCGTCCGGCCGGCCGCGGTGCGGGCGATGGCCGCCGGGTCGTACATATCCTGGGTGGAGGCCGGCGGCAGGGCGAACTGCCCCGGGGTTACCGCCCGCACCACATAAGCGAAGCGGAAGTTCTGGCTGGGCCCGGTATCCTCATCCGCCTCGCCGCCGTCATCCTCGTCCTCATCCTCGTCCCGGTAGATCCAGGAGGGCTGGCCGGCGTCCAACACGCCGACGAAGCGGTCGTCGCGCGCCTCCGCCACGGCGGCGCGGCTGAGGTTCTTCAGCCAGTCCAGCGCCTTCCTGCCCTTCTTGGCCGGGCGCAGCACGCTTTCGATCTCCCACCCCGCCGGCAAGGGATCGACCGTCACCAGGGTGCGCTTCACATGCTGCTGCAGCACACCGGTCAGCACCACCACCAGCCGCGTGTTGCGGGCGACGTGGTCCGTACCGGCGGGCTTGCCATCCATGGTGTAGACCTCCTTGGTCAGGCTGATGCCCTCCGACACCGGGCCCGGGCTCTCCTTGGGCACCCCGCGCATCTGTACGGTGCGCCAGACGGCGGCCGTGCCGCTGTTGACGACGCCGAAGCCGGCGGCCAGCTGTGCCGGGGTGGGGCTGTAGCTGAGCGCGCGGCCGGTGGCGGCCTTGGCATAGCCGGTGGTGGTCAGGGAAATGGGCTGCCCCTTGGCCAGGATGGCCTGCGAGGCCAGCAGCAGCCAGCTTTTCTGATTGGTGTTGTAATACCAGGGCTCCTTCAGGCCCGTCAGCGCCAGGTGCAGCGCCGCCTCCTGAAGGGGGGCGTTGCCCGCCTCGGCCGCCACCGCCAGGGTGGCGGCGGCGTCGCGCAGCGGGCTGCTGTAATAGTCGTGCGAGCCCTGGCCCAGGCGCTTGCGCGCCCGCTCGAACGCCACCTCCGCCCGCGCCTTGTCACCTGCCGCCAGCAGGGCGGCGCCCAACTGGGCGTAGGCCAGCGGTCCGTTGGACAGCTGCTCCGCCGTCACATCGTGGATATAGCGCAGGTTGGCCGGGGTGGCGTGGCCGCCCCGGGCCAGCAGGTACTGGCCGTAGACCATCGCCTCGCCGTCCGCCCCACGCGCGTCCACGCCCCGGTCGGTCGCTTGCGTCACCCAGTCGGCCAGGGACTGCATGGCCACGTCCGGCACGAAATAGCCGGCGGCCCGCGCGCGGGTGAGGAAGTCGAACACATACATCTGCAGCCAGGGTCCGCCCAGGCCGTCGCCCGCGGACCACAGCCCGAACTCACCGGTGCTGTCCTGGCGTTGCAGCAGCCGGTCGATGGCCGTGTTCACCCGGTTGTCCGGATCCTTGACGTTGCCTTCCAAGCCCAACTGACGCGCCAGGTCGCGGAAGGCCACCAGCGGCAGGGCACGGCTGGTCGTCTGCTCGGTGCAGCCATAGGGGTAGAGGTCCAGATCCTTCATCAGGCCGGGCACGTCGATGCCGGGCAGGTTGGAATAGGACAGGGCGACGCTGCCCGTGCCGGGCAGGAACAGGTCCAGCAGGTTGGGCGGCAGGGTGTAGGCCTCGCCCGGGGCCTGCTGGCGCTGCTCGGCCATGACGATGGGCGCCTCCGCCGGGCGGATGGTGATGGGCCAGGACCGTTCCAGCCTCACCCCGCCCGGCCCCTCAACCGACAGGGTCAGGCCGCCGATGCCGGCCGGGCCGCCCGCCAGGGCCACCGGCTGCACCACCCGCTGGCCGGAGGCCAGCGTGACGGTGCGCTTCGCATCCCCCGCCAGCTTCAGGGCGCCGTCCGCCGTCAGGGTGACGCGGTAGTCGCCCGCCGCCCCTTCCAGGTTGTGCAACAGCAGCGTGCCGGCGGCGGTGTCGTTGGGCGCCAGGAAGCGCGGCAGGATGACCTCCGCCACCACGGGGTCGCGCACCGTCATGGCGCCCTCGGCCATGCCCATGCGGTCCTTGTCCAGGGCCACCGCCATCAGGCGCAGGCTGCCGTTGAAGTCGGGGATATCCAGCGTGACCTTGGCGTGGCCTTTGTCATCCAGCGCCACCAGGCCCGAGAACAGGGCCACGGTGCGGGTGGGCACCACCGGCAGGCCCACTCCCCCGGGAGAACCGCCGTCACCACCCTGGCGCAGCACGCCGGTCTGCCCCGCCTGGCTTTCCAGAAGGCGGCCGTAATCATCGCGCATCTCCGCCCCCAGCTTGCGCTTGGCGAAGAAATGGGCCAGCGGGTCGGGGCTGCGGAAACGGGTCAGTTGCAGGATGCCTTCATCCACCGCCGCCACGGTTACGTAGGCACCGGCCTTGGCCCCCGCCGCCGTCACCTGCACATCGACCTTCTGCCGGGGACGCAGGGTCTTGGGCGCGTCGATGCTGACCGCCAGCGCCTTGGCCCCGGAATCCACCGGAATCCAAGCCAGGCCCACAGCCCGCACCGGCTGGTGGCCCACATCCTTGTCCGCCGGCCGGATGAAGGAGATGAGGGCGTAGGCGCCCGCCCCCCACTCTGCCTTCACGGGAATGTCCACCGTCACCGGCTCAGCGCCCGTGGCGCGCGTGGCCAGGATGCGGACCTCCTGTCCGGCGATGGCCACCTGCATCTGGCCGGCGAAGGGCGGCTCGATGCGCAGGTGGGCCGTCTCCCCCGCCGCGTAGGCCGCCTTGTCCAGGGCCGAGGGCACCACGTCCGGCGCGTCGGTGCTGGCCCCCGCCATGTACCAGCCGCTGTAGAAGGATTGGGTGGTGACGGCGCCGGTGGCCGGATTCTCCACCAGCAGGCGATATTCGCCCCACTCCAGGCGCTGGCTGATGCGCGCGGGCTTGGCGCCGTCCAGGTCCAGCGTGCCGTTGGCCACCGTGCGGTACTGCACGCTGGTCTTGTACGACCACTGGAAGCCGCTGCGATACCAGGTGTAGTGGCGGTCGGCCTGGGCCAGGACATAGCGCACGCCCTTGGCCGCCTGCGGCACGCCGGCGGCGTCCACCGCCAGGATCTCGAAGTCGGCGCTGCCCCCTTCCCGCACCCGGTGGTTGGCGAACAGGGGCCGGATGCCCACGAAGCCGGCGCGATAGGTGACCGGCAGGGCCGTCTGGTCGCGCGTCACCCGCCCGCCCGGCTCCACCACCGCGGCGGTGATGACGGCGTGCAGGGGTGCCGTGGCGGTCCCGGCCTCCGGCACCGGGAATTCCACCGCCGCCTTGCCGGCGCCGTCGGTGTGGGTGTCGACCGCCGGGGCCGTCTGCGGCTCGAACTTGTCATCGTCGCGGCCGAAGGCGAAGTCGGACCATTTGGCGAAAGGCTTGGGGTCGCGTTCCAGCCGCACCTCGCCCCCCACCGGCAGATCGCCGGCGGCGGCGCCATAGAGGAAGCGCGCCTCCACCGGCATCGTGGCCGGCTGGCCCGCCGCCAGCGCCGGGGTCGCGGGCTTGCCGATGGCGACCTTCAGCCGCTCCGGCACGAAATCCTGCACGTCGAAGGTCCCGCTGCCCACCACCGCGTCGCCGCCGGCGACGTACAGGTTGATGGTCCATTCGCCGCGCGGGGCGGCGGCGCTGATGGGAATGTCGACCGTGCCGGCGCCGCTGCTCAACTTGGCCGTCAGGTGGGCGGCCTCCACCCCGTCACTGCGGCGGACCACGGCGGCCACCATGTCCACGGCGGCGGTGCGGATCTGGGCGTCGCGCAGCACGAAGGCGGCGTGCACGGTCTCGCCCGGCCGATAAACGCCGCGCTCGGTATAGACATAGGCGTCCAACGGGCCGGGGTCCGGACGGCCGTCGGCCCCCCGGGCGCTGAAGTCGAAAGCGGCCCGCTCCAGCGACAGGGCCGCGAAGTCGGCCGGCGTGCTGGCGAAGGGGATCAGCGAGGGGCCACCGGCGAAGGCCTCCACCAGTGCCGGGCGCGCCCCGCCCTTGCCCCGCAGCAGCCCGATGGGGAAGCGGGCGATGCCGTCGCCGTCGGTCTTGGCCTCGCCCAAGGTACCGGAATCGTGCGCCAGCAACACCACCCGGACGCCAGCCAGCGGCGTGGCCTTGGCCAGGGAACGGGCGACGACCGTCAGGCCGTCACCCCCGGTCAACGCCGTCAGCGCCATGTCCGTCTCAACCAGCCAGCGGGCGGCGGTGCGGGCCTCACGCTGGTCATAGGTCGCGCTGTCGCGATCCTTCGCCAGCTTTTCATCCTCGACCACCAGCAGATAGGCGCCGGGCTGGCGGTCCTTCAGCACCTGGTCCAGGGGGAAGTTGGTGATGGTCCGCTTATTCTGCGCGCCCTTGGTTTCCATGGTGCCGGTCCAGACGGGTCGCACCTTGTCGTTCACCAGGCTTTCCACGCTCCAGCCCGTCGGGTCCTGGTTCAGGGACAGGTTGGCCAGCGCCGTCTCCGGCGCGCGATAGAGGCCCAGCGTCACCCGGGCGATGTTGACGGTCTCCACGGCAACGCCGGCGTTGCCCACGCGCGGCAGGACGTAACCCGTGCCGGCGATACGCACGCTGCCCGGCAGGTCATGCATCGTCAGGTGGAAGGTGAGGTTCCTGGGCAGGGTGTTGCCGTCGGCGGCGGGCAGGCCGGCACGGACGGTGACAGTGTAGGCCTTGCCCGGCTCCAGCCCGCTGACGCACAGCTGGCGGTCATTGGCGGTGACGGCCACGTCCCCCGCCGGCTCCACCGCCACGAAGCCGGACAGGTCGCCATGGTTCTCGGCCAGCGCGCCATTGAACCAGACGCAGGCGCCGGTGGCGTCGGTGTCGCTTTGCGCCAAGTTGCCCGAGGGCGCCAAGGGCCCGGCGGCCAGTGCCGGCGCGCACATGAGGGGGGTGGCCAGGGCCAGGGCGGCGGTGACCAGGCGGGCGACGAACGCGGCACAGCGTCTCATGCGAGACCCCGGGATATGAGGGAGGATGCGGACGGCGGAAGTGCCGCGCCGCTCGATCGTTGCGGCGGCTTTGTGGCGGCGTCAAGGCGGATCGGCAATCATAGCGTTCATCGCCATCAGGGTTATGACGCGCAGCCAGCTTGCCATGTCACAGGCCCCCACCCTCGGCGCGTGTAAGCCGCCTCATGGGGTCCAAAAGCGGGTTTGGACGGGCAAAGTGGGCGGAAGCGCCCTCCCGCCACGGCTCTGGACCCTGGGCGGAGTCGCGGCGACCGTCCCCGGTTTTGGGGATCCTTGAAAATGCGCATTGTGTCCAGAAGGACGATGCACCACCATCCCGCCCCATAAACTTTGTAAATTTAAATAAGGAATTGCCCGGATGCCCGCGTCTGTGCCCCCCCGCACCGCCGACTTGCACCCATCGCTGGGCGCCAGCCTGTCGGGCACGAACCTGGAGCGGGCGGGGGACCACAACCAGCGGGTCATGCTGCAGGCCATCCGCGTCAGCGGCCCCATCACCCGGGCGGAGCTGGCCACCATCACCGGCCTGACGGCGCCAGCCATCGCCAACATCACCAAGCGCCTGCTGAACGACGGCCTGATCATGGAAGTGGGGCGCCTGCACGGCGCGCGCGGCCAGCCGGCCATGCGCCTGGCCATCAATCCGGACGGCTGCTACTCCATCGGCGTCAATATCGACCGCGACCATGTCACCGTGCTTGTGCTGGACCTTCTGGGTCAGGTGCGCCATCGCGCCACCCTGGACGTGGACTTTCCCCTGCCCGACACCGTGGCCGCCTTTTTCAAGAAACAGGTGGACGCCTTGCAGGCCGGTGGCACCTTCCCGCAGGACCGCATCGTCGGCATCGGGGTCGCCATGCCCGACGACCTGGGGCGGGTGAACCTGCCCAACCGCCCCGCCAGCTATGAGGCCTGGAACACCGTCAACGTCGCACGGCTGTTCTCCGCCATCCTGCCCCTGCCGGTGTTTCTGGAGAACGACGCGGCGGCGGCGGCCCTGGGTGAGTTGCAGTTCGGTCACGGCCTGCACGATCCCAGCTTCTTCTACATCCTGATCAGCCGGGGCCTGGGTGGCGGCATGGTCATCGATGGGCAGTATTTCCGCGGTGCCCAGGGCCGCAGCGGTGAGATCGGCTTCCTACCCGTCTCGTCCCCCCGCACGCCGGCGACCTCCTTGCAGGAAGCGGTGTCGCTGTCGGCCTTGTTCGGCTTCCTCAAGGCCAACGGCTACCCGCTGTGCCAGCCGGACGAGTTGGCCGGCCTGGACGCCACCGGCCAGGCCCTGGTCGCACAGTGGCTGGACCTGGCGGCGGAACTGCTGACCGTGCCCATCATCGCCGTCAGCTGCCTGGTGAACCCGGAAGCCGTCTTCCTGGGTGGGCGCCTGCCGACCACCCAGCTGGACCGCCTGGCCCAGTTGATCACCGAGCGGCTGCAGGCCCATGCCGGCACCATTCCCGTCATCGCCCCGGTCCACCGGGCCGCCACCGCCATGGACGCGCCGGCGGTGGGGGCCGCCATCCTGCCCTTCAATGACCGCCTGCTGCCGTCGCGCACCGCCCTGATGAAAACGGCCGCCGCCTGATGGGCCCTCGAGGGGCAATTCTCGGCAATCTAAAGATTAATATTTCAATTTTAATTTTTCCCGCCTCGTTTTATGGTCCCCCCTCACTGGCCGGCCGTATCGATTGCCGCGTGCGAGACAACGCCGGAAGAACATAAAAGGGACGCATACCAAAGGGTGTTCGCATGCCATCAGCAGCTCTCCTCGACGCCGCCGCCGTGCGGGGCCAGCTTAAGGCCTGGCTGGTGGAGCAAGCCTATCCCCTGTGGTGGGAGGCGGGGGCGGACCGGGTGAACGGCGGCTTCCATGAGAAGCTGGGGCTGGACGGCAAGCCGACCAACGACGCCCGCCGCGCCCGGGTGCAGGCCCGCCAGGTCTATTCCTATTCCGTCGCCGCCAAGTCCGGCTGGAACGGCCCGGTCCGCGAGGCGGCGGAGCACGGCCTGACCTTCTTCCTGAACCATTACCGCCGGCCCGACGGCCTGTTCCGCACCAAGGTGGCGCCGGACGGCACCGCCCTGGACGACACCGTGGTGCTGTACGACCAGGCCTTCGCCCTGTTCGCGCTGGCCGCCGCGCAGAGCGCCACGCCGGAGAACCGCAGGGCGGAGGAGATGGCCGTGGCCTTGCGCCAGCGGCTGCTGGACACCCTGCACCACGCCCAGGGCGGGTTCGAGGAGAGCCATCCCCGCACCCTGCCTCTGCTGTCCAACCCGCACATGCACATGCTGGAGGCGTCGCTGGCCTGGATGGAGCAGGGCGGCGACGGCGGCTGGCGCGACCTGGCGGAAGAGATCGTGGGCCTGGCGCTCACCCGTTTCATCGACGACGACATGGGCGGGCTGAAGGAATTCTTCGACGGCGACTGGCGGCCCCAGGCCGGCACCCCCGGCCGCATCGTCGAGCCGGGACACCAGTTCGAATGGTCATGGTTGATGCTGCGCTGGGCCTCCCTGACCGGCAGCAAGGCGGCCGCCGACGCCGCCTGGCGCATGATCGCGGTGGGCGAAGGACCAGGCGTGGACCCGGCGCGCGGCGTGGCCATGAACGCCCTGCTGGACGACCTGACCCCCCACGACCCCGTCGCCCGCCTGTGGCCGCAGACGGAACGCATCAAGTGCGCCGTGCTGGCGGCGCTTGCCACCCGCGACGACGCCGACCGCAGCGACACCTACTGGACCATGGCCGCCAACGGCGGACGCGGCCTGATGAAATACTTCGACACGCCGGTGAAGGGCCTGTGGCGCGACCGCCTGAACCCGGACGGCCTCTTCGTCGAAGAGGCCGCCCCGGCCAGCAGCTTCTACCACATCGTCTGCGCCATCCAGGAACTGGACCGGGCCCTGGGCACGGCAGGCCATCCCGGTTGATCCCGGCCTGGCGCCGCATTAGCCTCGCCGCACAAGCAATAAACAGGGGCAGTGACAATGCGGCATTTGATCGTCCTGGTGGGGCTGCTGACGGCCACGCCCGCCCTGGCGGCGGTGGAGCGGGTGGAGGTCACGGAGCACACGGTGCTGGCCGACGGCGTCCCCTTCGGCACCGTGGGCCCCTATGAAAAGATCCGGGGCACGGCCTGGATCGCGCTGGACCCCGCCCTGCCGGCCAACGCGCGCATCACCGACCTGGGCCTGGCGCCCAAGGACGGTCATGGCCATGTCGTCTTCGCCACCGACTTCCTGATGCTGCGTCCCACCAACGCGGCCGGCCGCAACGGCGCCCTGTTCTATGACGTCAACAACCGGGGCGGCATCGCGGCCCTGGGTCAGGTCAATGGTCACGGTCCGGCGCACAACGATCCCACCACCCTGGCCGACACCGGCAACGGCTTTTTCTTCAAGCGCGGCTATACCCTGCTGTGGTCCGCCTGGACTTGGGACGTTCAAAGGGGCGGGCCAGGCGACAAGCCCTTCATCCTGAAGCCGCCGGTGGCCCGGGAAAGGGACGGCAAGCCCATCCTGGGCAAGGCGGCCTATGAGTTCATCGTCGATAAGCCGGCCGAGACCGCAGCTTACGTCGGCATGAAGGGCGTCCCCTACCCCTTCGCGACCGAAGGCGCCCCCGACGCCGTGCTGACCGAGCGGGACGCCCCGGACGCCCCCCGCCGTCCCATCGCGCGCAACGCCTGGACCTTCGTGGAAAACCCCGACGGCGGCCTGCCGGTGGAGGTGCGCATGAAGGGCGGCTTCCAGACCGGCAAAATCTATGAGGTGGTCGTCCCCTCCCGTGATCCCTACGTGGTGGGCGTGGGCCTGGCCGGCATCCGCGACCTGCTGTCCTTCTTCAAGACCCAGCCCTTCGCCGGGCAGCAGCCGCTGGACCGCGCCCTGATCTTCGGCATTTCGCAGTCCGGGCGCGTCATCGACACCATGCTTTACAATGGCTGGAACCGGGATGAGGAAGGCCGCCCAGCCTTCGACGGCGCCTATGCCCAGGTGCCCGGCGCCGGCAAGGGCGCCTTCAACCAGCGCTTCGGCATGGCCACCCGCCACTTCAGCCCGCTGGTGGAGCAGATCTACTTCTCCGACGCCTTCCCCTTCACCACCACACCCTCCACCGACCCGGTAACGAAACAGACCGGGTCCCTGCTGGATGGCGCGCGGGCGGCGGGGCCACTGCCCAAGATGATCTTCGCCAACACCTCGGCGGAGTACTGGAACCGCTCCGCCTCCCTGCTGCACATCACGCCGGACGGCGCGGCGGACGCCGCCATCGACCCCTCCGCCCGCATCTACATGCTGGCGGGATCGCAGCACTATGTCGGCCGCAGCCACGAGCGCTGGCCCTACACCGCCTGCGTCAACACCACCAACCATTATCCGGTGGAGCGCGCGCTGGTGGTGGCGCTGGATAACTGGGTGCAGGGCAAGGCGCCGCCGCCGGACAGCGCCGTGCCCAGGCTGGCGGACGGCACCCTGATCAGCACCGATGCCTACAAGGCCGCCTTCGCCAAGGTGCCCGGCCTCACCCCACCGCTCAGCCCGCTGATGCCGCCGCGCCTGGATTTCGGTCCGCGCTATGCGCAGGGCATCGCCGACACCGTGCCCCCGGTGCGGGGCCAGCCCTTCCCCACCCGCGTGCCCGCGCCTGACGCCGACGGCAACGATCGGGGCGGCATCCGGCAAGTGGAGTTGGAGGTGCCGCTGGGCACGCACACCGGCTGGAACCTGCGGGCGCCGGAGACCGGCTTCGGCGCCTACCAGGGCCGCTTCGACGGGTCCTTCGTGCCCTTCGCCCGCACGGAGGCGGAGCGGGCGGCGGCCCACGATCCCCGGCCGTCGCTGGCCGCCCGCTATCCCACCCGCCAGGATTTCCTGGACAAGGCGAAGGCCGCGATCGCCCGCGAGGTCGCCGCCGGCTGGGTGCTGGCGGAAGAGGCGGACAGCCTGCTGGCCGACCAGGGCGCGCTGTATGACCGCATCATGGCCCACGATCCGGCCGATACCGACTGCGGCTATCTCTTTCCCAGCTGAGCCCACTTGGGCGCGACATGAGTGCCCAGGGAAGCGATGGGTGAGAAAAATCGCTTCGCCGGGCGCAACGCTCATTCCCGGAATAATCTAGGGATTCCAATATTCCTACCCGGATATGGTGGGAAGTTGCCGCCGTTCACCGGGAAGGGATATCCACGTCGATGACCGCCAAGACCAATTGGCCCCACATCGAGGCGGCGCTGGACCAGCTGCTGGATTTGCCCACAAGCAGCCGCTCGGCCGCCCTGTTGCGTCTGGCCGGCGATGACGCCATCGTCCTGGCTGAATTGCGCACCCTGCTGGCGCAGGCGGGGCGGGACGAAACGTGGCTGGACCGGCCGGCCTCCCTTAGCCCGGCCGCCCTTGGCCCTGTCGACGGCACTGCGCCGTCCCCCTTCAACGGGCCCTCCTTCAACGGGCTGGCGCCGGGCCAGCGTGTCGGCGCCTATCGGGTGATCGCGCCCATCGGCCGGGGTGGCATGGGTGAGGTCTATCGCGCGGAACGCGCCGACGGTCACTTCGAGCAGCAGGTTGCCCTGAAGCTCATCCGCCGCGAGGCGGTTGAGCACATCGACCGTTTCCAGGCGGAACGGCAGATCCTCGCGCGCCTGGACCACCCGGCCATCACCCGCATCCTGGACGGCGGGCTGCATGACGGCCAGCCCTACATGGTCATGGAATTGGTGGAGGGCCAGCCCATCACCGCCTGGTGCCGCGATCGCGGGATCGGGCTGGACGGCCGCCTCACCCTGTTCCTGGCTGTCTGCAACGCGGTGGCCTACGCCCACCGCAACCTGATCGTCCACCGCGACCTGAAGCCGGGCAACGTCCTGGTGACGCCCCAGGGACAGGTGAAGCTGCTGGATTTCGGTATCGCCAAGCGCATCGTCAGCGGCGAGGAAGGCGACCCCGAGACCCTGCTGGCGCCCCTCACCCCCGGCTATGCCGCGCCGGAGCAGCTTCTGGGCGGCCCGGTCAGCACGGCCACCGACGCCTACGCCCTGGGCATGCTGCTTTACGAATTGCTGGCGGGCGCGCGGCCCTGGACGCTGGAAGGCATGCCCCTGGCGCTGGCCGTCCGCGCCGCCTTGCAGGAGGTGCCGCCGCCCCTGTCCCAGTTCGCCGCGCGGTCCGATGGCGCCCCGCCGATCCCCGTGAAGGACCTGACGGGCGACCTGGACGCCATCGTCGCCAAGGCCCTGCGCAAGGAGCCCAGCCAGCGTTACCAGACCGTCGATGACCTGACCCGCGATGTCCAGCGCATGCGCCAGGGGCGGCCGGTCTCCGCGCGCGCGGGATCCCGGTTGTATGTCATGGGCCGCTTCGTCAAGCGCCACCGGCTGCCCATCGCGGCGGCCGGCCTGCTCACCCTGGCCATCCTGGGGGGCCTGGGCGGCGTCACTTGGCAATATTTGCGGGCGCAACAGCAGGCCAATCGCGCCGAAACCATCAAGAATTTCGTGCTGAGCCTGTACAGCGGCCGCGATCCCGGCTTCCCCAAGGACAAGAACCGCCGCGACGTGACGGCGGAAAAGCTGCTGGATCTGGGCGCCGACCGCATCGGTCGCGAGTTCTCAGGAAACCCGGAACTGGAAATCGAATTGTACACGTTGACGGCCCAGCTCTACGAGGCCTTGGACGACCGCGACCGGGCGGCGCAAATCATCGAGAAAAAGGTCGCCGCGGCCCGCGAGGCATATGGGGAGGCGACCCCCATCGTCATCGACGCCATGCTGGCCCAATGCGCGGATGCGTGGCGAGCCGGCGACCTGGCCGCAGCGCAACGGCTTTTGGACAAGACGGACGTCCTGCTCCGCGCCGCAGGCAAGAGTGCGGAGGGCATCCGCCCGCGCTGGTGGCTGAACAAGGCGCAGATGTTGTCCAAGCAGGAAGCCGGCAGCGCCGCGCACCTGGCCGCCCTGGATGAGACACTGAAATCCTTCGAACGCTACGCGCCCGACCATTTGTTCCATGTGACGGCGTTGCAGGCGGCGGGACTGGCGCAGGCACAGGTCGGGAATTTCGAAAAGTCCGCTGCCCTGTTCCAGCAAGCCCTGGACCATTTCAATGCCCTGCCGGCCGCCGAGCAAGACAACGACACCCTGATCACCTTGCTCTATAACCAAGTCAGTGTGTTGCAGCGCACCGGGCGTCTCGATGACGCGCGCAAGAACCTGGAAAGGGTGTCGGCCCTGGCCCTGGAATCCCAGGGCGTCTCCGCGCCCTATTGGATGAGTCTCGCGCAGCTGGCCCGGATGCTGGAGCTGCGGGGGTCGCGGGCCGAGGCCATGGCGCAATTCGCCAAGATGCTGGAGGTGTTGCCCAGCAACCCGCCGTCGCCGGCGGACTATTCCAACATCGCCCGGCTCATCCATGCCGAACGCTTCATCGTCGAAGGTGCGGCGGCCGAGGCCCTTCCCTTTCTGGAAGAGTTCGAAGCGCGCCTGATGACGGCCGGCGGCCTGGGCGCCACGGCGCGGCGGGTCCATGCCTTGCTGGGGCAGGCCTACGATCAACTAGGCCGGCCCGACCAGGCACGGGGCGAGTTCCAGAAGGCCCTCGAGGCCTACGCCGCCACCCCCGCCAATCCGGAGGCGCAGGATTTGCGCGGCCGGTGGGGCTGGTTCCTGATGGACCAGGGTGATCCCGGCGCCGCTGGGGTTTTCGACGGGATCGTGGCCGAAGCGGGCCCGATGGCCACGGTCTCCATCGCGCCAACGCTGGCCTGGGCCGGCCAGGCCCGGCTGGCGTTGGCCTCGGGAAACGTGGCGGCGGCGAAGGTCGCGGTAGACCGGGCGTTCGCCGTATACCAGCAACTCCGCGCCCTGCACGACGTGCGTATCCACACCACCCTGCTGCTGACCCGCAGCGCGGTGCGTCTGGCCGCCGGCGACAGGACGGGAGCCGGGCAGGACGCGGCCCTGGCGCTGGCAGACGCCCAGCGGACCGACGCGGTGGGCAGCCCCGTCATCCGCCAGGCGCGCGACGCCGTGGCCGCGGCCGGGGCGTGAGGGAAAGCGAATGCCTATGACCATGACAACGAATGCGACCCAGGACTGGGGGCGCATGGAGGCGGCGCTGGACCATCTGCTGGACCTCCCCGCCACCGAGCAACCAATGGCCCTGCTGCATCTGGCCGGGGGCGACGCTGGGCTGCTGGCCAAGTTGCGGCGACTGCTGGACCAGATGGCCCGCGAGGACACCTGGCTGGACCGGCCCGCGCTTCAGGATCCGGGGCCCCTCGACCCACCCGGGAATGCCCCGGCTGCCCCCTTCGCCAGCCTGGCGCCGGGCCAGCGGGTCGGCGCCTACCGCATCATCGGCGTCATCGGCCGGGGCGGCATGGGTGAGGTCTATCGCGCGGAACGCGCCGACGGACACTTCGAGCAACAGGTGGCCCTGAAGCTTATCCGGCGGGAGGCCATCGACCATGTCGACCGCTTCCAGGCAGAGCGGCAGATCCTCGCCACCCTGGAGCACCCGGCCATCACCCGCATCCTGGATGGCGGGCTGCATGACGGCCAGCCCTACATGGTCATGGAACTGGTGGAGGGCCAGTCCATCACCGCCTGGTGCCGAGATCGTGGGATCGGGCTGGACGGCCGCCTCACCCTGTTCCTGGCTGTCTGCAACGCGGTGGCCTACGCCCACCGCAACCTGATCGTCCACCGCGACCTGAAGCCGGGCAACGTCCTGGTGACGCCCCAGGGACAGGTGAAGCTGCTGGATTTCGGTATCGCCAAGCGTATCGTCAGCGGCCAGGGGGCCGACCCCGAGACCCTGCTGGCGCCCCTCACCCCCGGGTATGCCGCGCCGGAGCAGCTTCTGGGCGGCCCGGTCAGCACGGCCACCGACGCCTACGCCCTGGGCATGCTGCTCTATGAGTTGCTGGCGGGCGCGCGGCCCTGGACGCTGGAAGGCATGCCCCTGGCGCTGGCCGTCCGCGCCGCCTTGCAGGAGGTGCCGCCGCCCTTGTCGCAATTCGCAGCGCGAGCCGATGGCCCTCCGCCGGTGCCGATGAGGAAGCTGGTGGGGGACCTGGACGCCATCGTCGCCAAGGCCTTGCGCAAGGAGCCGGCCCAGCGCTACGGGACCGTCGACGCCCTGGCGCGCGATGTGGAGCGCATGCGCGACGGCCTGCCGGTCTCCGCCCGGTCGGGTTCGCGACGCTACGTCCTGGGGCGCTTCATGAAGCGCCATCGCCTGCCCCTCATGGCCGCGGGGCTGCTGACCCTGGCCGTGCTGGGCGGCTTGGGCGGCGTCACCTGGCAGTATCTGCGTGCGCAAAAGGCCGTGGCCCGGGCGGAGACCATCAAGGCCTTCGTCGTCAGCCTGTTCGGCGCCACCGACGCGGGTTTCCCCACCGACCGGCGCCGACGCGACGTGCCGGCGGAAAAGCTGGTGGATCTGGGCGCGCGCCGAATAGAGCAAGAATTCGGGCAAGACCCCGGCTTGGCCCTGGAGCTGTACGGCATCACCCGTCAGCTTTATCAGTCCCTGGACGACGCCGAAAGCGCCACCCGGATTGCCGCCCAACGAACCGACCTGGGCCGCAAGCTCTACGGCAACGATCATCCCATCGTCATCGACTCCCTGTTTGACGAGGTCTGGGGTGCCATCACCGCTTACGACATGGGCAAGGCGCGGCAGGTCATGGCGACCCTGGACGCCGTGCTGCGCACCTCCGGCCGCGACGAGACAGCCTATCGCGCCCAGTGGTGGATGGCGCAGGCAGCCTTGCTGAAAAGCGGGCCCGACAGCCAGTTGGCCCGGCGGCAGGCGCTGGACCAGGCGATTGCGCTTTATGAACGGCATGCCCCAGACGACCCGGACTATATCCGGGCCCTGCAGAACGCGGCGATCCTGCGCATGCAGACGGGTGATTATGCCATGGCGGCGGCGCTGTATCAGAAGGCCCTTGATCATCGGCTGGCGACCGATGAGGCCGACGGCGTCGGAATCGCCCCCATCCTGGTCAACCAAGCCGTCGTTTTCGAGCGTCTGGGACGCACCGGGGAGGCGCTAGGAAATTATGAGCGGGCTGGCCCCCTGGCCTTGGCGGCGGGCGGCGTCGGTCCCTCTTACTGGTTTGCCTTGGCCCAGCGCGCGAAGTTATTGCACAAGCTGGGCCGGCGCGCTGAGGCATTGGCGCTGTACGACACCCTGCTGGCGCAGATCCGCGACGACCCCACGCCGGGTTCACCCCACATCCGCACCACCGCCGCCCAGGTCCAGCTGGTGTACGCCAACAGCCTGACGGCGGAAGGCCGCGCGGCCGACGCGCTACCCATCCTGGAACGGCTACGGCCCATCTTTGAAAGCCAGCCCGATGATCCGCGCGACATGCGGCGGTTGAGATTGGCGCTGGCGTTGGCCAGCGCCCAGCTGGGCCGGGACGATGCGCGCGTCCTGCTGTCCCAGCTGCTGGCGGAGAACATGGCCAAGGAACCCAATGGCCAGGACACGCAGGACCTGCGCGGCCAGTGGGGATGGTACCTGCTCTCCCACGGGAACATGGGGGAAGCGGCGCAGGTGTTCGACGATGCGATCCGTGATGAGGCGCGGCTGCGCCTCACGTCCATCACGCCGACCCTGGCCTGGACCGGACGGGCGCGACTGATGCTGAGCCAAGGAAATGTGGCGGAAGCGGAGGCTGCCATCGAACACGCCCAGGCTGCTTATGACGGCCTGCGCGCCGCACACGACGTCCGCATCCACACCACCTTGTTGCTGACCCGCAGCGCGGTGCGCCTGGCTGCAGGCAACCGGGAGGGCGCCGTGCACGACGCGGCCACGGCGCTGGCCGACGCCCAACGCACCGACGCGCCGGAGAGCCCGCTCATCCGCCAGGCCCGCGATGCGGTGGCCGCTGCCGAGGAGAAAAACCAGGCGCATTAAAAAATTTATATGCCCCCTGTCCGGTTTGATCCGGCCACCGGGTTTTCCTTCGGGTGTGTTCACCCGCCGAACAGAGTGCCCAGCAAAGAAACCTCGGCGCCATCTGGAAGGAAGTCCCGGACATGTCGTATCCCGCCCTTCAGGCCGACTATCCAGCGGCCGCCTTGAGCTTGCCTCGCGCTTTTCCCGCCAACGATAGCGCCGATGGGGGCGCCAACGATGCCGTGGTCCCCTCTGTCAGTGATAGCGCTGGCCTTGGGGGCCGTAAGACCAGCGGCCAGGTCGCCCAGCTGGCACGGCGCTTTCATCTGCCGGCGGGCCCCCGTCTGTCGGTGGATTGCCGTCATGCAGACGCCAGCCTCAGCATCACGCGTCTGCACTCGCCGTCTGACGATCACCGTCCCACCCTGCCCTTCGATCCGGAGGACACCTTCCTCGTCCTGCTGCAACTGGCCCCCCTGCCCCACCATCGCGCCTGGCGGGAGGGACGGGAGGCGTCCGTCGGCGCCTATGCCACCGGCGGCGTTTCCATCGTCCACCTGGAACAGCAGCCGCGCTGGCTGATGACCACCGCTTTCGACATGCTGGCAATCTGCGTGCCCCGCGCGGCGCTGAATGAGCTGTCCCGGCGTTATGACGCCCGGCTGATCTCCACCCTGGCCTGCCCGGGCGGCAAGGTGGACGAGGATGCCTTGCGCCTGGGTGCCTGTCTGTTGCCCGCCCTCAAGAAGGGCGCCGGCGGGGCATTCTTCGTGGAACACGTCATCCTGGCGCTCTGCACCCACATCGCCCAGCGTTATGGCGGACTGGAGCACCAGGTCCGCGCGCGGGGCGGCCTCAGTCCGCGCCAGGAACGGTTGGCCAAGGAGATGCTGCTGGCCTCCGTTCAGGATGGGCGGTCCTTGCGGGAAATCGCGATGGGGCTGGGCCTGTCCCCCGGCTATTTCCTGCAGGCTTTCCGCCAGTCGGTGGGGGAAACGCCGCATCGCTGGTTGACGGCCTGCCGGTTGGAACATGCCAAGCGCCTGCTGGCGGAATCCGCCATGCCCCTGGTGGAGATCGCCATGGTGTGCGGCTTCAGCGACCAGTCCCACCTCACCCGTGTCTTCACCCAGCATGTCGGCAAGCCGCCGGGGGCGTGGCGGCGGGGTCTTCGGTAGAACAGGGGGATCATGGGGCCGGCTTGACCAAACGGGGGTCTGCCATCGGAAGGGGCGCGGATGTTGGTGCACCGCGGTAGAGTGTGGCTATGCTAGTTCTGCGGTGTCTATCCGCCGCATTCCATACCCCGCCACCCCTGGCCGCTCCATGTCCGACACCCTCCAGGATTTGATCGTCCCCAGCGATGATCCCGAAGTCGTCCGCACAGCCGACGCCCTGCTGCCGCTGTTCTATGAGGACCTGCACCGCTTGGCGCGACGGGAACGGCGGCGCCTGCCGGCCAGCGACACCCTGCAGACCACAGCCTTGATCCATGAGGCCTATCTGAAGCTGCGCGGGACCGCCGGCTTTAACGACCATAGCCACTTCCTGCGCGCCTCGGCCCTGGCCATGCGCCATGTCCTGGTGAACCGCGCCCGTGACCGTCTGGCCGCCAAGCGGGGCGGCGGGGCCGCCGCCCTGCCCCTGGACGATGACCTGCTGGCGCACGGGTCTGCCGAGAGTGACGCCCGCATCCTGGAGGTGAACGACGCCCTGGGCCGTCTGGCCGTCCTGAACCTGCGCCTGGCACGGGTGGTGGAATGCCGCTTCTTCGCCGGCTATAGCGAACTGGAAACCGCCCAGGCTCTGGGCATCACCGACCGCACCGTGCGCCGCGACTGGATCAAAGCCCGCGCGTGGCTGCTGCACACCCTGTCCGTGGATGCCGAAGGGTCCATGGATGCCGAAGGGGGCGCCGGCGATGGCGACAAGGCCCGGCTGGAACCGGCCTGAGCGCCGCCGGCCGGCTTCCCGGCCGGACCGCGGCCCCAAAAGCAAACCCCCCGCCGGCTTACGCGGGCGGGGGTTTGTGTTTGGTTGCGGGGGCAGGATTTGAACCTGCGGCCTTCAGGTTATGAGCCTGACGAGCTACCGGGCTGCTCCACCCCGCGGGAATGCGTTCTGGGAGTGGCGGGCATTGCGATGAGGGTCTGTTGAGCTGTGGCTGGGCTTGGGCGCGATATGTGCGACTGATGGACCTGGCGGCGACCTACTCTCCCACGTCTTAAGACGCAGTACCATTGGCGCTGGGGGTTTTCACGGCCGAGTTCGGGATGGGATCGGGTGTATTGACCCCCGCTATGACCACCAGATCGATCAGGCGCACACATGTGCGGTTGGGCTTTGCTGCTCTCGTGTAACCCGTGCTTCTGTCTGTATTGCTGGATGCGCCTGGGCAATGGGTTTGCCGCTGCGCGGGGGAGGCGGTGTTTCAAGCCGGACGAGCGATTAGTATGGCTTAGCTTCACGCGTTGCCGCGCTTCCACATGCCACCTATTGACGTGCTGGTCTAGCACGGCTCTTCAG